>JAFWFZ010000045.1 GCA_017515345.1 Oscillospiraceae bacterium
CGGGTGATATAGCGGTGGGCGTCCGGCTCCGTCATGTGCAGGCTCTCGATGAGCAGCCACTTGGCCCGGTTGATGAGCCGGATCTCCTCGATCTTCTCCTCCACCGTGGCCTGCCGCCGGCGCATGCTCCGCAGACGCTCCCGCATGGCGCACAGCACCCGGAGATTCTGGGAGATCATCTGGACGGTGGTGGGCTTGGAGAGGGTGATGACGCCGGAGGGGAGCACCCTGTAATAGGTCTCCTCATAGAGCTCGCTTTTGATCAGCAGCAGGACGCCGGCGTCGCTCTCGGCGCAGGCCTCGGCGGAGAAATCCACGCCGATATCGTCCGGCAGCGGGGTGTTGACCAGGATCAGGTCGAAGGAGGAGTCCACCAGCCTGCGGCGCGCCTCGCCCACGCTGCCGGCCAGGGTGACGGGCCAGTAATCCGTCGGGGGGAGAAGGGGCAGCGTGGCCGTATTGAATTTTTCGGACGCGGACACCAGCAGCACGCTGTAGGTATCGCTCTGGAAGACCATACGCGCCTTCCCTCCCTTCGGTTCGGATCGGGATCAGTCCCGCTTGATGCAGTATCCGCGGAGGACCCGCTCCGGGACGTGCTCCCGGATGAACGTGCTGGAGGCCGCGGCGAGCGTCGCCTCCTTCCGCGACGAGGGGAGCCGGCCCAGGCTGGCCGCCCGCTTCACGTCCGTGGGGAAGGGGCCGAACTCCGCAGGCTCCGGCAGGGGGAGCTGCCGCTCGATCCCGTCCAGGCAGGCGTGGATGATCAGGGCGAAGGCCAGGTAGGGATTCGCCATGGAATCCGGGGAGCGGAGCTCCACCCGCCTGTACTCGCCCGCGGCGGCCGGAAGGCGCACAAGCTGCCAGCGGTTTTCCTCCGACCAGGCGACGGTCGCGGGCGCCTTGTCCCGGCCCAGCCGCTCATAGGAGTTGTCCGTCGGGTTCAGGAACAGGGTCATCTCCCGCGCCCGTTCCAGCAGGCCGGGGATCAGTTCCCGGGGCGGCAGGGGCTTTCCGTCCTTCACGGCGGAGAGATTGATGTGCATCCCGCTCCCGTCCTTATCCGGAAGGGGGCGCGGCGAAAAGTCGGCCCAGAGTCCGTTCTGCGCCGCGATGGTCCTGACCACGCTGCGGAACAGGACGGCGTTGTCCGCCGCGGCCACGGGGTCGGCGTAGCGGAAGTCGATCTCGTTCTGGCCGGGGCCGCTCTCATGGTGGGAGCTCTCCGGGAAAATGCCCATCCGCTCCAGCGTCAGGCAGACGTCCCGCCGGACGTTCTCCCCCTTGTCCTCCGGGGCCACGTCCATGTAGCCCGCCTCGTCAAAGGGATCCTTGGTGGGCCGTCCCTGCTCGTCCAGCCGGAAGAGGTAGAACTCCATCTCCGTGCCGAAGCGGAATTCAAACCCCCGCTCCGCGGCCTGCTGGGCCGTGGCCCGCAGGAGGCGTCGGGTGTCCCCTTCAAAGGGCGTGCCGTCCGGATGGACGATGTCGCAGAACATGTGCGCCACCCGGCCGTGCTGGGGCCGCCAGGGCAGCTCCTTCAGGGTGGAGGCGTTGGGCCGCAGGAACAGGTCGGAGCGCACCTCCATATCGAAGCCGCTGACCGCGGAGGCGTCGAAGGCGATGCCGTGCTCAAAGGCGCGGGGGAGCTCCCCCGCCATGATGGCGGCGTTCCGCTGCTTTCCGTAGATGTCGCAGAAGGCCATTCGGATGAACTTCACATCCTCCTCCAGGATATACTGCATGACCTCGTCCGGCGTGTAATTCATGCTGCTCGCTCCTTTCTCCGCGTGCATTCCTGATCGTATTGTAGCGCCCGGGGGCACCGGCTGCAAGTTTTTTTCATTTTTGATTGACATTTCCCTCAAAAGGACGTAAAATCAAACAGTCATGAGACAACGGCGTCTCGCGGACGGTTCCGCGCGCCGTTGTCTCTTTTTTATTTCTGCTGAATGGGAGGCCGGTCACATGAGCAAGTATATCTTTGTCACGGGCGGCGTCGTCTCCGGGCTGGGGAAGGGGATCACCGCCGCGTCCCTGGGGCGCCTGCTGAAGGCCAGGGGCCTCAAGGTGGCGGCGCAGAAGCTGGACCCGTACATCAACGTGGACCCCGGGACCATGAGCCCCTACCAGCACGGGGAGGTCTTCGTCACCGAGGACGGGGCGGAGACCGATCTGGACCTGGGCCACTACGAGCGGTTCATCGACGAGGACCTGAACCAGTTCTCCAACCTGACCACCGGCAAGGTCTACTGGAACGTGCTGAACAAGGAGCGGCGCGGCGAGTACCTGGGGGAGACGGTGCAGGTGATCCCCCACATCACGGGCGAGATCAAGGACTTCATCTACGCCGTGGGCAAGAAGACCGGGGCCGACGTGGTCATCACGGAGATCGGCGGCACCACCGGCGACATCGAGAGCCAGCCGTTCCTGGAGGCGATCCGCCAGGTGGGGCTGGAGCAGGGCCGGGGGAACAGCCTGTACATCCACGTGACCCTGGTGCCGTACCTACAGGGCAGCGGCGAGCACAAGTCCAAGCCCACCCAGCACTCGGTGAAGGAGCTGCAGGGCATGGGCATCCACCCGGATATCATCGTGCTGCGCTGCAACGAGCCGCTGGAGGAGTCCATCCTCCGGAAGATCGCCATGTTCTGCAACGTGCGCCCGGACTGCGTGATCGAGAACCGGACCGTGCCCGTGCTCTATGAGGCGCCGCTGATGCTGGAGCGGCAGGGCTTTTCCGGGATCGTCTGCCGGGAGCTGGGACTGGACGCGCCGGAGCCGGAGCTGGAGGACTGGGAGCGCATGGTGGAGCGGGTCAAGACCGCGAAGGAGCGCGTCACCGTGGGCCTCGTGGGGAAATACGTGCAGCTCCACGACGCCTACCTCTCCGTGGCGGAGGCGCTGCGCCACGCGGCCTATGACGCCGGCGCGGAGGTGGATATCCGCTGGATCGACAGCGAAACGGTGAACGAAAACACGGTGGATGAGCTCCTGGCCCCCTGCAGGGGGATCCTCGTTCCCGGCGGCTTCGGCAGCAGGGGGATCGAGGGGATGATCCTGGCCGCCCGGTACGCCCGGGAGCGGGGACGCCCGTACCTGGGCCTCTGCCTGGGGATGCAGATCGCGGTGATCGAGTTCGCCCGCGGCGTCCGGGGATGGAGCGACGCCAACTCCGGGGAATTCGACCCGGCCTCCGCCCACAGGGTCATCGACTTCCTGCCGGATCAGAACGACGGGGTGGACAAGGGCGGCACCCTCCGCCTGGGGGCGTATCCCTGCCGCATCGCGCCGGGCACCCGGATGGCCGGGTGCTACGGAGAGGAGCTCATTTACGAGCGGCACCGGCACCGCTATGAATTCAACAACGACTTCCGGGACGCGCTGGCGTCGGCGGGCCTCGTCCTCAGCGGGACGAGCCCGGACGGGAGCATCGTGGAGACGGTGGAGCTTTCGGACCACCCGTTTTTCGTGGGCGTCCAGTTCCATCCCGAGTTCAAGAGCCGGCCCAACCGGCCGCACCCGCTGTTCAGGGGATTCATCAAAGCGGCGCTTTCCGATTGAATCGAAGGGAAGATCGCCCGGAGGCTGTCCGGGCGATCTGTTTTTCTGCCTTGACGCCCCGCCGGGGGGCGGGGTTTTTGTTCCCCGGCGCAGGCCGGGGGCGCTCTGCCTGTTATTGCCCCGGTGGAGCACCGGGGGCGGGTTTTCCCTGCGGGGGCGGGGATTCCCCCTCGCCGGGGTGCCGCTCCCTATTGTTCCCCGGCGCAGGCCGGGGGCTGGTCATCCCTTCGGGGACTGACTTTTCCCGCGTGGGAAAAGTCAGCAAAAGGACGCTTAAGGGAAAACCGTTCCGCAGCGGTTTTCCCTTAAGAATTCCTTTCGCGCGGCCAAGGGACCCTGCGGGGCCCCTTGGAACCCCGGGGACAGGACGGGAGAACGGGGGGAACGGAGCTTGCCAAAACGGCGACCCCCTCTCTGGTTCTCCTTCCTCGATCACGAGCCCAGCGAAGCGACGGCGAGGCTCCGCAATCGGGTACGCGTCACATCAGCCACCGCACTGCGGCAGCAAAATGACAGCAGAGAGCATAAACCAAGGACACCGTCCCGAGGCTGTGCAGCCGCCGCTTAGGAGGGAGAGTCCAGAGAGGGGCGTCTCTGTAAAAAGCCCCTCTCTGGCGGCGTCTCTTTGATACTTTCTCTCCGCTGCTGGAGAGAAAGTATGCCCCGCAGGGACAAAACAGCCTTCCGGCCTGCGCCGGAAAAAACAAGCATGCGCGCGCCAACGGGGAAAAGTCAGTCCCCGCAGGGACAAAACAGCCTCCGGTCTGCACCGGAACAAACAAGCATGCGCACGCCGCGCGAGCCCGGCGAAGCGGCTGCGCTATGAAGTCATTCCACCGTGACGGATTTCGCCAGGTTCTTCGGCTTGTCGATGTCGCAGCCGTTCTCCTTCGCCACGTAGTAGGCCAGCAGCTGCATGGGAATCACGGCCAGCACCGGGGAGAAGAGGGTGCCGATCCTGGGGATATAGATCACGTCGTTGGCCTGGGAGACGATCTTCCGGTCGCCCCGGAAGGCCACGGCCAGCACCCGGGCGCCCCGGGCCTTGACCTCCACGATGTTGCTGATGGTCTTGTCCTCCAGCGCCTCGTTGCAGCAGACGGCGATGACCGGTGTCCCCTCCTCGATGAGGGCGATGGTGCCGTGCTTCAGCTCCCCGGCGGCGTAGCTCTCCGCGTGGATGTAGCTGATCTCCTTCATCTTCAGCGCCCCCTCCAGCGCGGAGGCCCAGTCGGTGTTCCGGCCGATGAAGAACAGGGAGGGGGAGCGGTGGTACTTCTTTGCCAGGGCGGGGATGCCGTGGTTCAGGTCGATGGCGTTCTGGATGAGCTTCGGCAGGCGGAGCAGGTCGCCCAGCAGGGCGTTATACCGGTCCCCGTCCACGCGGCCCAGCCGCCGCCCCATGCTGAGGGCCAGCAGGAACAGCACCGCGAGCTGGGTGGTGTAGCCCTTGGTGGTGGCCACGGCGATCTCCGGTCCCGCCCGGGTGTAGAGCGTCCAGTCCGCCGATTTGGCGATGGTGCTCCCCACCACGTTGACGATGGCCAGCGTCTTGGCGCCCCGGGCGCGGCACTCCTTCATGGCGGCGATGGTGTCCGCCGTCTCGCCGGACTGGCTGATGACGATGAGGAGCGTCCTGTCGTCGATCAGCGGGTCGCCGTAGCGCAGCTCGCTGGCCAGGACCGCCTCCACCGGGATGCGGCACAGCGCCTCCAGGGCGTATTTGGCGGCGCAGCCCGCGTAGTAGGCGCTGCCGCAGGCGGTGATGATGAGCCGGTTGAAGCGCCCCAGCTCCTCCGCCGACAGGTCGAAGCCCTCCAGCAGGATCTCCCCGTCCCTGATCCGGGGCGCCAGGGCGGCCCGGACGGCGGCGGGCTGCTCCATGATCTCCTTGAGCATGAAGTGCTCGTACCCGCCCTTTTCCGCCGCCTCCACGTCCCAGGTGATCCGGGTGACGGGCTTTTCCACCGGCCTGCCGGAGCAGTCGTACACCGTGATGCCCCGGGGCGTCAGCTCCGCGAATTCCCCGTCGTCCAGATAGACGGCGTTTTTCGTGTAGGAGACCAGCGCCGTCACGTCGGAGGCGAAGTAGTTCTCGCCCACGCCGATCCCCAGGATCAGGGGGCTCGCCTCCCGTACGGCGAACAGGGTGTCCGGCCGGTCGGCGCAGAGCACGCCCAGGGCGTAGGACCCCTCCAGCCGGGCGACGGTGCGCATGACGGCGGTCTTCGGGTCGCCGGTGTCGAAGTATTCCAGCAGGTGGACGATGACCTCCGTATCCGTCTCGCTTTGAAAGACGTAGCCCTTCGCCGTCAGCTCCTCCCGGAGGGCGGCGTAATTCTCGATGATCCCGTTGTGCACCACGGCGAAGCGCCCGTCGTTGGAGAGATGGGGGTGGGCGTTCGTATCCGTGGGCGCGCCGTGGGTGGCCCACCGGGTGTGGCCGATGCCGGTGAAGCCCGGAACGGCGGCGCCGTCCCGGGTCTTTTCACAGAGCTTTTCCACCTTTCCGCTGACCTTTTCCACCCGGATGGTCCCGCCGCCCGTGACGGCGATCCCGGCGGAGTCGTAGCCCCGGTACTCCAGCCGGCGGAGCCCCTCCAGCAGCAGGGGGGCCGCCTCCCGGGCGCCTGTGAATCCAACGATGCCGCACATGGCGATCACTCCCTTCCCATGCGGCGAATAAGCTCCTCAAGCCGGGCCATGGCCTCCCGGGTGTCCTCCGGGCCGCCGAAGGCGGAGAAGCGGAACCAGCCCTCCCCGCACCGGCCGAAGCCCTCCCCCGGGGTGCCGATCACCCGGATCTCCCGGAGGAGCAGGTCGAAGAACGCCCAGCTCCCGAGCCCGCCGGGGCACTCCATCCAGATATACGGCGCGTTTTTGCCGCCCGTGTACCAGATCCCCAGCCGGTCCAGGGTCGACCCCATGACCGCCGCGTTGCTTTTGTAGAGCTTCAGGGTCTCGCGGATCTGGCGCTGCCCCTCCTCCGTAAAGACGGCCGCGCCGCCCTTCTGCAGGATATAGGACACGCCGTTTGATTTGGTGGTGCGGTTGCGGACCCACATATCCCGCAGGTTCATGCCGCGCCGCTCCAGCTCCTTCGGGATCACCGTGTACCCCAGCCGGGTGCCGGTGAAGCCCGCCGTTTTGGACAGGGAGCAGATCTCGATGGCGCAGGTGCGCGCCCCGTCGATCTCGAAGATGCTGTGGGGCAGGGCGGGGTCCTCGATGAACGCCTCGTAGGCGGCGTCGAACAATATCACCGCGCCCCGGGCGTTGGCGTGGTCCACCCAGGCGCGCAGCAGCGCCCGGTCCATCACCGCGCCGGTGGGGTTGTTGGGGGAGCAGAGGTAGATCAGGTCCGCGTCCCCGGCCATGTCCGGCTCCGGCAGGAAGCCGCCCGCCCGGTCCGTGGGCAGGTGCACGATCCGCCTGCCGGACATCACGTTGGCGTCCACGTAGGCGGGGTAGGCCGGCTCCGGGATCAGGGCCGCGCTCTCGGGGGAGAACAGGTCCAGGATATGGCCCAGCTCGTCGCTGGCGCCGCTGGAGACGAACACCTCCTCCGGCGACAGGGACACGCCCCGCCGTCCGTAGTGCGCCGCGATCGCCTCCCGCAGGAAGGGCGCGCCGCACTCGGGCAGGTAGCCGTGGAACGTCTCCGCCCGCGCCTGATCCTCCACCGCCCCGTGCAGGGCGGAGATCACGGCGGGGCACAGGGGCCGGGACACGTCGCCGATCCCCATGCGCAGCATCCGGGCGTCCGGGTGCTCCCGCTGGTATGCCGCCGTCTTCTCCGCGATCCGGGCGAAGAGGTAGGAATCCTTCAGTTCACCGTAGTGGGTATTTGGAATCAGCATCGTCTGCCATCTCCTTATGATTCATTGTTCTCAGCGAGTTTGCCGCCGCCGTTCCCCTCGGCGGGGGCCGGAAGGCTGTTTTCCCCTGCCGGGGGTGCATGCTTGTTTATTCCGGTGCCGACCGGGGGCGGGTCCCTTTTTCTCAACCTTTCTCTTCCTGCAGCAGAAGAGAAAGGTTGCAAAGAGAAGTGCCGTTCAAGGGGGACTTTTCAGAAGCCGTCCCCCTTGAAAAACCCCCTCCTAAAAGGCGGCTGCACAGCCTCGGAGCCGTGTCCTTAGTCTATGCTCTCTGCTGTCATTTTGCTGCCGCAGTGCTCGTGATCGAGAAACGGGAGACGGAGAGTGGGTCATTTTGGGAAGCTCCGTTTCCCCCGTTCCCCCGTTCTCCCGTCCTGTCCCCGGGGTTCCAAGGGGCCCCGAAGGGTCCCTTGGCCGCGCGAAAGGAATTCTTAAGGGAAAACCGCTGCGGAACGGTTTTCCCTTAAGCGCCCCTTTGCCCACTTTCCCGGCGTGGGAAAGTGGGCCGCCGGAGGCATTACAGCCTTCCGGCCTGCGCCGGAAAAGAACAAGTATATGCCCCCGGCAGGGCCGGACCGGCCCGGTGCAGTGCCGGAGCACAAAAGCGCCGCCGCACCCCGGCGAGGGGAAAACCAGCCCCGGAAGGGAAACACGCTCCCCGGGAGGGCGGCTTAGTCCGCTGCGCCGGTCGCGATGAAGCACGAGTCGTCACCCCCGTCCCCTCAAATTGAAGCCCAACGGAGTGGGTTCAATTTGAAGAATTTCCAATCGTTTTTGTTGTAGCTTTGCCACAACAAAAACACTCTCAGCCGAGCTGCGCGAGGCCTCGCGCCGACCTCGTCCTCGCAAGCTCCGTATCCTTCACTTCCGCCGGGGCGGCGAAAGCTCACTCACTTCGCTGCTCGTCCTCTTCCTCGGCAAACGCTCCGCTGGTTTGCCTCGGAGATCGAACGCGAGCCCAGCGGAGCGGGTCGCGTTCGAAAAGGAGGAGCGACGGAGCGAGTGAGCTTTTGAGCCTGCGAGGAAGCGAAGGATGCGCAGTCCGCGACGACGCAGCGCAGCTAGTTCGCCACGTACATCTGCCGGTAGGGGTTGGCGCTGTCCGGCGTGACCACCGTGAACGGCGCGTCCATCACGGCGCGCATGTCCAGCCCGAACAGGGCGCAGTACTCCTCCAGGTATCCCGCCAGCTCCTCCCTGTCCTCCGGGGAGGCCGCCCGCGCCGTCACCTGCTCCGGGAACAGCACGTCCTCGCACCGGGAGCGCAGGAACAGCTTGCCCCCGTGCATCCCCGTGCAGGGATAGTTCGAAACGATGGGCCGCCCATCCTCATGGAGGCCCAGCACGATGAGTACGCCCCCGGCCTGGTATTCCCCCAGGAAGCTGCCCGCCCGGCCGCCGATGACGATGACCGGCACGTGCTCCTGATACGCCTTCATGTGGATGCCGGTCCGGTATCCGGCGTTGTCCCGGACGTAGATCCGGCCGCCGCGCATGGCGTAGCCCGCCGTGTCGCCGATGCTGCCGTGGATCAGGATGCGCCCGGCGTTCATGGTGTCGCCCACGGCGTCCTGGGCGTTGCCGAATACCTCGATGTCCGCCCCGTTCAGGTAGGCGCCCAGGGCGTTGCCGGGCACGCCGTGGATCCGGAGCTTCCGCTTTCCCATGCCCGCGCCGATGAACCGCTGGCCCAGGCAGCCCTCCAGCTCCATGTCCTCGTCCGTCTCCCGGAGGAGCTCGTTGAGAACGGTAAAGTCCATATCTCCCGCATAGATACTGCGCATCACACCGCACCTCCCAGCTTTTTTGCCCTGTAGGCCCGCCCGAAGGGGAGCAGGGAAGGCTCCCGGCAGACGGCGTCAAAATCAATGGTATCCAGGGGCGTCCGCTCCCGGATCAGGGAGGTGTAGATCCCCGCCCGGCTCACGTCCCCCATGAGGATGAACCCGGTGAGGACCCCGTCCCTGGCGAACAGCTTTTTGCAGCCGGTCTCCGTGACCTGGGTGAAGACCGGATCGGTGCAGCTCCCGGCGCTCATGATATGCAGGCCGAAGAAGCCGATGGAGTTCATCCGGATCCCCTTGTCGAAGACCGCGTCGCCGCCCGCCATGTTGGTCCCGGCGCAGCGCCCCTGCATGGAGGCGTTGGGCAGGATGGCGAGGACGCCGGTCTCCCCGGTGGTGAGCTCCCGGGATTCCGTGCAGTCGCCCGCGGCCCACACGCGGGGGAGGGAGGTCTCCATCTTTTCGTTCACCGTGATCCCGCGGCCCACGGCGCCCCCGGCATCGGAGACGAGGGACGTGTTCGGCCGCACGCCGATGGCGATCACCAGCACGTCGAAGCCCACCGTGTCCCCGCTCTGCATCAGGGCGGTCCCGCCGTCGAAGCGGGTGACCGTGTTGCCCAGCATCAGCCGGATGCCGCATTTTTCCAGGTGCCGCTCCAGGATGGGGGAGCTGTCCCCGTCCAGGCTGGCGCTCATGGCGCGGGGGGCCAGGTCGCAGACCGTGACGCTCTTCGCCCGGTCGCGGAGCCCCTCGGCGCATTTGAGCCCGATGAAGCCCGCGCCCACGATGAGCACCCTTGTGTCCCCGTCCACGGCCTGCTCCAGGGCCAGCGCGTCGGCCAGGGTGGTGAAGGAGAACCGCTTTTCCACCGTCTCGATCCCCTCGAATCTCGGGGAAAAGGGATCGGAGCCGGCGCAGACGCACAGGGCGTCGTAGGGGAGCTCCGCCCCGCCCGACAGTGTGACGCGCCGGGCCTCCGGGTCGAGCCGCTCCGCGCGCACGCCGTGGAGGGCGTCAACCCGCATCCGCTCATAGAAGTCCGCGCCCCGCCAGCTCATGCGGTCGAGCCCGGTCTTCCCCTCCAGATAGTAGGAGATCAGGGGGCGGCCGTAGTTGGAGACCGGCTCGGCGGAGACGAGGGTGATCTTCCCCTCCGGGTCCCTGCTCCGGATCCCCTCGACGCAGCTCACGCCCGCGGCGCCGCCGCCGATGATGACGTATTCCTTCATGCCGTTTCCTCCTCCCGCTCCTCATAGACGATGGCCCGGTTGGGGCAGCCCGCGGCGCAGGCGGGCTCCCCGCAGGCGTTCGCCAGGCACAGCTCGCATTTCATGGCCGCGCCGTCCGGCCCCGGCTGCACCGCCCCGTAGGGGCAGACCAGCACGCAGGTGAGGCAGCCCACGCATTTGTCATGGTCGATCCTCACGGTGCCGTTCTCCGCGCTCAGGGCGCCGGAGATGCAGCTCCGCACGCACAGGGGCTCCCGGCAGTGGCGGCAGGAGACGGCGTAGGTGATCTCCCCGTCCCCCTCCACGCGGATCCGGGGCCGGATCGCCCGGCCCTTCAGCGCCTTCACCATGTCCCGCTCGCCGGAGTTGGCGAAGGCGCAGTTATACTCGCACAGATGGCACCCCAGGCACCACTGCTCGTTCACATAGACACGTTTCACGATTAAAATCCCTCCGTTGCCTCGCAGAGTACCGCGCCGCCGCGCGGAAAGAGATCAGATCATTTTGCCGGGGACCCGGGAAAAGCACGCCCGCGGCGCTTTTGCGGCCGCTCCCGCGCCCCGCGGAAGCGAAGGCTCATTCCCCCGCGTGGGAGATGCCCAGGATGCGCAGCTCGGTCTCGTTGAGTCCCACGCCGCGCAGCATCAGCCGGTTGCCCCGGAGCGCCTCGATGGAGTTGATGCCCATGCCGCCCATGAGCTCCATGATCTCCCGCTTCCAGGCGGTCATCAGGTTCACGAGCCGCTGGGCGCCGACATCGGGGTTCAGCCGCTTGACCAGGTCCGGCCGCTGGGTGGCGATGCCCCAGTTGCACCTGCCCGTCTGGCAGGTGCGGCACAGGTGGCAGCCCAGGGCCAGCACCGCCGCCGTGGCGATATACACGGCGTCCGCGCCCAGGGCCACGGCCTTGACCACGTCGGCGGAGCTGCGGATGGAGCCGCCCGCCACCAGGCTGACGGTATCGCGGATCCCCTCGTCCCGGAGCCGCTGGTCCACCGAGGCCAGGGCAAGCTCGATGGGGATGCCCACGTGGTCCCGGATGCGGGTGGGCGCCGCGCCGGTGCCGCCCCGGAAGCCGTCGATGGCGATGATGTCCGCTCCGGACCGGGCGATGCCGCTGGCGATGGCCGCGATGTTGTGGACGGCGGCCACCTTCACGATCACGGGCTTCCTGTGGCCGGTGGCCTCCTTCAGGGACCAGACAAGCTGCCGCAGGTCCTCGATGGAATAGATGTCGTGGTGGGGGGCGGGGGAGATGGCGTCGCTCCCCTCCGGGATCATCCGGGTGCGGGATACGTCGGGCCCCACCTTGGCGCCGGGCAGGTGCCCGCCGATGCCGGGCTTCGCCCCCTGGCCCATCTTGATCTCGATGGCCGCGCCCGCCTCCAGGTAGTCCTCGTGTACGCCGAACCGGCCGGAGGCCACCTGCACGATGGTGTGGGGGCCGTAGCGGTAGAAGTCCTCGTGGAGGCCGCCCTCGCCCGTGTTGCAGAAGATGCCCAGCTCCTGGGCCGCCCGGCAAAGGGAGGCGTGGGCGTTGTAGCTGATGGAGCCGTAGCTCATGCCGGAGAACATCACGGGCATGCTCAGCTCAAGCTGGGGGGACAGCGCGGTCGACAGGCGGCCGCTCTCGTCCCGGATGAGCTTTTCCGGCTTTTTCCCCAGGAACACCCGCGTCTCCATGGGCTCCCGCAGGGGGTCGATGGAGGGGTTCGTCACCTGGGAGGCGTTGATGAGCAGCCTGTCCCAGTAGACGGGCAGGGGCTTCGGGTTGCCCATGGAGGACAGCAGCACGCCGCCGCTCCCCGCCTGCTTGTAGATCTCGCGGATGGTGTCCCCGTCCCAGTTGGCGTTTTCCCGCAGGCGGCAGTCGCTGCGGACGATCTTCAGCGCCCGGGTGGGGCACAGGGAGACGCACCGCTGGCAGTTGACGCACTTGGATTCATCGGAGATGATCCGGTCCCGGTCCGGGTCGAAAACGTGCACCTCGTTGGCGCACTGCCGCTCGCAGACCCGGCAGCGGATGCAGCGGTCGTCGTTTCGGACGACCTCGAATTCCGGATACAGATATTCGATCCCGCTCATCAGTAGCACCCCTCTCTCACCCGGACGATCACCGGCTCGCCGCCGGCCGGCGCGTACAGGTTCTCCGCATCGGGCTCCATGGCCCGGATCGCCGCCTCCTCGGAGGCGATGAACACCCGGTCGCCCTTCTCCGCCGTCACCATGCTCCGGAGCTTCAGCCGGTCGTTAAGGGCCATGAGCCCGCCGGTGAAGCCCAGGATGATGGAGAACGGCCCCGTGATCAGCAGGCTGGGGAACACGGTGCGCAGGAAGCGGAGCTGCTCCCGCTCCCGCTCCGGCCGCCGCTCGATGGTGCTCCAGAAGGGGGCCGCGATGACGGAGGCCGTCTCCTCCAGGGTGAGGCCCTGCTTCCGCATGAGGTAGTCCGCGATGTAGGTGATGACCTCGGTGTCCGTCTGCAGCGTGCATTTGTAGCCGTACATTTCTATACAGCGGCGGTTGGCGTCGTAGGAGGAGATCTCCCCGTTGTGCACCACCGTCCTGTCAAGCAGGGCGAAGGGGTGGGCGCCGCCCCACCAGCCCGGCGTGTTCGTGGGATAGCGGCCGTGGGCCGTCCAGGCGTAGGCGGCGTACTCCTCCAGCCGGTAGAACTCGCCCACGTCCTCGGGGAAGCCCACCGCCTTGAACACGCCCATGTTCTTCCCGCTGGAGAACACATAGGCCCCCGGAATATTCGTATTGATGTGCATGACCGCCCGGGCGATGTATTCGTTCTCGTCGATCTGCATGTTGGCGAGCACGCTGCGCAGCGGAGTCACGAAATAGCGCCAGATCAGGGGCTCGTCCGTGATGGCGGGGATGGTGCGGGTGGGGATCACCTCCGCCTTCACCAGCTCCAGCGCGCCGCGGAGATACGTTTCGCACTCGCGGCGGGCCTCCCGGCCGTCAAAAAACAGGTGCAGGGCGAACAGCTCCTTATATTCCGGATAGATCCCGTAGGCAGCGAAGCCGCCGCCCAGGCCGTTGGACCGCTCGTGCATGGGCTTCATGCTCTCCACGATCCGTTTCCCGCTCATCCGCTCTCCGTTCCTGGAGATCACCGCCGAAATGGCGCAGCCGGACGGGTTCCGGAACTGACCTTCCAATAAACGCATTTGCAACCACTCCTCCCAAACGAAAAAAGAGCAGAGGCGCACGGGGAACAGTGTTCCCGCAGAGCGCCTTTGCTCTGACGCCATCATACACCCGTGCATGAGTTTTTGTCAAGTCGTGCAGAACAGAAAATTATCGCGGGAAAAATCTCCCGTTTTTTGCAATTTTGCTATTGACATCATGCAAATTCCGGTGTAACATGGCCTCATTCGAGAGACAACGGCGTCTTGCGGGCTTCCGCGCGCCGGTGTCTCTCCTTTTTATTTCCGACAGCAAAGGAGAGATCACCATGTCAAACGTACCGGAAATGTTCGCCAGCAGAGTATTTGACGATAAGGTCATGCGCGCGCGGCTGCCCGGCAAGGTCTACGCCTCCCTGCGGCGCACCATCGACAGCGGGGCGGCGCTGGACCCGGCGCTGGCCGACGCCGTGGCCTCAGCCATGTGCGCCTGGGCGGTGGAGAACGGCGCCACCCACTTCACCCACTGGTTCCAGCCCCTCACCGGCATCACGGCGGAAAAGCACGACGGCTTCATCAACCGGGCCCCCGACGGCCGGGTCATCATGGAGTTCTCCGGCAAGGAGCTCATCAAGGGCGAGCCGGACGCCTCCAGCTTCCCCTCCGGCGGCCTGCGGGCCACCTTCGAGGCCAGGGGCTACACGGCGTGGGACCCCTCCAGCTACGCTTTTATTAAGGAGAACACCCTGTGCATCCCCACGGCCTTCTGCTCCTACGGGGGAGAGGCGCTGGACAAGAAGACCCCGCTGCTGCGCTCCATGGAGGCGCTGAGCCGCCAGGCGCTGCGCATCCTGCGCCTCTTCGGCGATACGGAGGTGAAGCGCGTGATCACCAACGTGGGCCCGGAGCAGGAGTACTTCCTGGTGGACCGGGAGATGTACCTGAAGCGGAAGGACCTGATCTACACCGGCCGGACCCTGTTCGGCGCGAAGCCCCCCAAGGGCCAGGAGCTGGAGGACCACTACTTCGGCGCCATCAAGCCCCGGGTGCAGGCGTATATGGAGGAGCTGAACGAGGAGCTGTGGAAGCTGGGCGTACTGGCCAAGACGGAGCACAACGAGGTGGCTCCCGCCCAGCACGAGCTGGCGCCCGTCTATTCCTCCACCAACGTGGCCACCGACCACAACCAGCTCACCATGGAGATCATGAAGAAGGTGGCCCGGAAGCACGGCCTTGTCTGCCTGCTCCACGAGAAGCCCTTCGCCGGGGTCAACGGCAGCGGCAAGCACAACAACTGGTCCATTTCCACCGACACGGGGGAGAACCTGCTCTCGCCCGGCGAGACGCCCTATGAAAACGCCCGGTTCCTGCTGTTCCTGGTGGCGGTGATCAAGGCGGTGGACGAGTATCAGGATCTGCTGCGGCTGGCGGTGGCCACCGCGGGCAACGACCACCGGCTGGGCGCCAACGAGGCCCCGCCCGCGGTGCTGTCCATGTTCCTGGGGGACGAGCTCTCCGCGGTGCTGGACGCCATCGAGACCGACACGCCATACGCCGGCGCGGAGAAGAAGAGGCTGAAGCTGGGCGTGGATATCCTGCCCCGGTTCACCCGGGACACCACGGACCGCAACCGCACCAGCCCCTTCGCCTTCACCGGCAACAAGTTCGAGTTCCGCATGGTGGGCTCCGGCGACTCCATCGCCTGCGCCAACGTGATGATCAACGCCTCCGTGGCGGAGGCCCTGCGGCAGTTCGCGGACGAGCTGGAGGCGGCGCCGGACTTCGACGAGCGGCTCCACGCCCTCATCAAGGAGCAGATCATCGCCCACAGGCGGATCATCTTCAACGGCAACGGCTACGACGACGCCTGGATCCGGGAGGCCACGGAGGAGCGGGGCCTGCTGAACCTGCGCACCACGGCGGACGCCCTGCCCCGGCTGCTGGAGCAGAAGAACGTCGACATGCTCACGGGGCACGGCGTATTCTCGGAGAGCGAGCTGCGCTCCCGCTATGAGATCCAGCTGGAAAACTATGTCCGCACCGTGCACATCGAGGCCCTGACCATGGAGGACATGGCCCGCAGGGAGATCCTGCCCGCCGTGGCCGCCTATTCCGCCGCCCTGGCGGACGGCGTTGCCCGGAAGAAGGCGGCCGCGCCCACGGTGGCCTGCGGCTACGAGACACGGCTCATCCAGAAGCTCTCCTGCCTCGCCGACTGCGCCGACGCGGCGGCAGAGGAGCTGGGGAAGACGGTGGCCGCCCTGGACGCCCTTTCCGATGTGACGGAGGAGGCCGACTTCGTGCGGGACGAGGTCCTGCCGAAGATGGCGGCGCTGCGCGCCGTCTGCGACGAGGCGGAGACGCTGACCGCCGCGGAATACTGGCCGTTCCCCACCTACGGCGATCTGCTGTTCGGCGTGTGAGCGCAGCCGCAGGAGCGGCGCTCGCACAGTCCGCTTTGCGAGAGGTATTTTTCGCGAGGCGCATGTCCCCGCGAAAAATGATCGCAGCCTCATTCGCGGCCTGCGGCGAACTCGACCTTCCCCGGCGCAAATGGCGGGCCGGTCCGGCCCTGCGGGGGGGCATACTTTCTCTCCAGCAGCGGAGAGAAAGTATCAAAGAGACGCCGCCAGAGAGGGGCTTTTTACAGAGACGCCCCTCTCTGGACTCTCCCTCCTAAGCGGCAACTGCACAGCTTCGGAGCCGTGTCCTTGATTTATACACTCTGCTGTCATTTTGCTGCCGCAGTGCGGTGCCCGATGTGACATGTACCCGATTGCGGAGCCTCGCCGTCCGTGCGCTGGGCTTTGTGTGAGGGCGAAATATACCCTTTGTGCGGCGTGGTGCCGCAGTTTTCCCCGTCCCCCGCTTCCCCGTCCTGCCCCCGGGGATCCAAGGGGCCCCGCAGGGTCCCTTGGCCGCGCGAAAGGAATTCTTAAGGGAAAACCGCTGCGGAACGGTTTTCTCTTAAGCGCCCCTTTGCCTACTATCCCGGCGAGGGGAAAGTAGGCCGCCGGAGGCATGACCAGCCCCCCCGGCCTGCGCCGGGGCGAAAACAGGAGGCGGCACCCCCCGCCGAAGGGGGAAACCCGCCCCCGGCGAGGGGAAAGCGGCGGAAGCGCCGCCGCAGCGCGCTGATCCACATCCGCGGGACGCCCCGCGAGGTTATTTAAGGAGTGATCTCTATGTCAGTTGAATTCTGGTTTTTGATAGGAGCGGCACTGGTCTTCTGGATGCAGGCGGGCTTCGCCATGGTGGAGACGGGCTTCACCCGGGCGAAGAACGCGGGCAACATCATCATGAAGAACCTGATGGACTTCTGCATCGGCACCGTGGTGTTCTCCCTCCTGGGCTACACCCTGATGATGGGGGAGGACGCCCTCTTCGGCCTGGTGGGCGTGCCGAACCTCGACCTGTTCACCCACTTCAAGGAGTTCATCGCCTCCCCGGCGGAGGGCTTCACGGACGCCAGCTATTTCGTTTTCAACCTGGTCTTCTGCGCCACCACGGCCACCATCGTCTCCGGCGCCATGGCGGAGCGCACGAAATTCTCCGCCTACTGCGTCTATTCCGGCGTGATCAGCCTGGTGATCTATCCCATCGAGGCCCACTGGATCTGGGGCGGCGGCTGGCTCAGCCAGATCGGCTTCCACGACTACGCCGGCTCCTGCGCCATCCACATGGTGGGCGGCATCGCGGCCCTGATCGGCGCGGCGGTGCTGGGGCCCCGTATCGGCAAGTACGTCCGGGACAAAAAGGGAAAAGTCACCAAGGTCAACGCCATCCCCGGCCACTCCATCCCCCTGGGCGCCCTGGGCGTGTTCATCCTCTGGCTGGGCTGGTACGGCTTCAACGGCGCGGCGGCGACCTCGGTCTCCGAGCTGTCCAGCATCTTCCTCACCACTACCATCGCGCCGTCCGTGGCCACCTGCACCACCATGATCTACACCTGGGTCAAGAACGGCAAGCCGGACGTGTCCATGTGCCTGAACGCCTCCCTGGCGGGGCTGGTGGGCGTCACCGCGGGCTGCGACGCGCTGGACGCGCTGGGCGCGGCGGTCGTGGGCGTCGTGTCCGGCATCCTGGTGGTGATCGTCGTTGAGAAGCTGGACCTGAAGCTCCACATCGACGACCCGGTGGGCGCCGTGGGCGTCCACTGCGCCAACGGCGTCTGGGGCACCGTCGCCGTGGGGCTCCTGGCGAATCCCGACGCGCCCGCCGGGCTGTCGGGCCTTCTCTACACCGGCTCCTTCCGCCAGCTGGGGCTCCAGCTCCTGGGCTTCGCCGCCGTGGCGGCCTGGGCGGCGGTCACCATGCTGCTGTTCTTCAGGTTGCTGAAGAAGCTGAACTTCCTCCGTGCGGAGCCCGCCGACGAGCTGAGCGGCCTGGACGTGAGCGAGCACGGCCTTCCCAGCGCCTACGCGGACTTCATGCCCGCCGTGGACAAGTACGCGGAATTCGGCACCGGCGACCAGATCGTGGCCGTCACCGGCACCACGCCGGCGGCCGAGGCGATCCCCGTGAAGAAGGAGCCTGTCTTCAGCGGCGACGGGCACAAGTTCACCAAGGTGGAGATCGTCTTCAAGGAGGAGCGGCTCTTCGCCCTCAAGGAGGCGATGAACAAGCTGGGCATCACCGGCATGACCGTGAGCCACGTCATGGGCTACGGCATGCAGAAGGGGCACACCGAGTTCTACCGCGGCGTCGCCGTGGAGACCGACCTGCGGCCCAAGGTGCAGGTGGATATCGTGGTGTCCGCCATCCCCGTGCGGGACGTGATCGAAACGGCCAAGCGCGTGCTCTACACCGGGCACATCGGGGACGGGAAGATCTTCGTCTACGACGTGGAGAACGTGGTCAAGGTCCGCACCGGCGAGGAGGGCTACGACGCCCTCCAGGATGTGGAATAACGGCATGACCTGCGGAAAGCTCCGGGAGGAGTGCGGCGTTTTCGGCGTGTTCTCGCCGGAGCGGGCCGAGCTTGCGCCCCTGGTCAACTGCGGGCTGTACGCCCTCCAGCACCGGGGGCAGGAGAGCGCGGGGATCGTGGTGAACGACGACGGCGTGTTCAGCTCCTTCCGGGATACGGGCCTTGTGAGCGAGGTCTTCACCGGGGACCGGCTCCGGGCCCTGGGGCAGGGCAGCATCGCCGTGGGCCACGTGCGCTACGCCACCACCGGCTCCGACAGCCGGCATAACGTCCAGCCCCTGCTGGTCAACCACCGCAAGGGGCGCATGGCCCTGGCCCACAACGGGAACCTGACCAATTCCCTGGAGCTGCGGGACAGGCTGGAGGAGCGGGGCTCCATCTTCCACACCACCACGGATTCCGAGGTCATCGCCTACATGATCGTGCAGGAGCGGCTCCGCCGCGGCAGCATCGAGGAGGCCGTCTCCGCCGCCATGGACGAGCTGGAGGGGGCCTACTCCCTGGTGATCGCCTCCCCGGCGAAGCTGATCGCCGCCCGGGACCCCTTCGGCTTCCGGCCCCTGTGCATGGGCCGCCGGAAGGACGGGATGATCGTCTTCGCCTCCGAGAGCTGCGCCCTGGACGCGGTGGGCGCGGAGCTTCTGCGGGATATCGAGCCCGGCGAGGTGGTGACGGCGGACGCCTCCGGCGTGCGCTCGGACAGGAGCCGCTGCGGCCGCGTGCCGCGCCGGCTGTGCGTATTCGAGTTCATCTATTTTGCCCGGCCCGATTCGGTGATCGATGGGGCCGGGGTCTGCAGGGCGCGCCGGCGGGCCGGGGCCTTCCTGGCGGCGGAGCACCCGGTGGAGGCGGACGCGGTGATCGGCGTCCCGGACTCCGGGCTGGACGCCGCCATCGGCTACGCCAGAGCCTCCGGCATCCCCTATGAGATCGGCTTTACGAAGAACAAGTACATCGGCCGGACGTTCATCGCTCCCACCCAGGGGGAGCGGGAGTCCGGCGTGGGACTGAAGCTGAACCCCATCCGCTCCGTGGTGGAGGGGAAGCGCCTGGTCCTCATCGACGATTCCATCGTGCGGGGCACCACCTGCCGGAAGACGATCCGCCTGCTGCGGGACGCGGGCGCGGCGGAGATCCATATGCGGGTCAGCGCGCCGCCCTTCATCGCGCCCTGCTGGTACGGCACGGATATCGACAGCGCGGAGAACCTGATCGCAAACCGCCACACCGCGGAGGAGATCGCGGAGATCATCGGCGTGGACTCCCTGGGCTACCTCAGCCTGGAAAGCGCGCGGCTGCTCACCGGCCGGGACGCCGGCTTCTGCACCGCCTGCTTCAGCGGGGAGTATCCCACCCCGGTCCCCGCCAACGGGGAGAAGCATCGGTTCGAGCGGAAGATCCATGATGACTGACGGCGCGCCAAATATCGCCGCCGCTGTGCCGCCCCCGGCCTGTTCGGGGGCGGTGCTTTTTTGCTGCCCCGGCGCAGCACCGGGCCGTGTCCGCGCCGGACGGGGGCTGCCGCCCTCAGCCGCCGAATTTTCGTTTCTCTTTGCCCCGGCGCAGTCCGGGGGCTGGCTCTCACTGCGGGGACTGACTTTTCCCACGGCGGGGGTGCCGCGCCTGTTTCTCCCCGGTGCAGACCGGGGGCTGCCGCTTATTTCTCCCCCGGCGCAGGCCGGGGGCTGTTTGTCCCTGCTGGGGGCTGCCGCTTATTTCTCCCCCGGCGCAGGCCGGGGGCTGTTTGTCCCTGCTGGGGGCTGCCGCTTATTTCTCCCCCGGCGCAGGCCGGGAGGCTGGTTTTTCCCTGCGGGGGCATACTTTCTCTCCAGCAGCGGAGAGAAAGTATCAAAGAGACGCCGCCAGAGAGGGGCTTTTTACAGAGACGCCCCTCTCTGGACTCTCCCTCCTAAGAGGCAACTGCACAGCCTCGGGACGATGTCCTTGATTTATACTCTCTGCTGTCATTTTGCTGCCGCAGTGCGGCGGCGCGTCCTCGCAAGCTCCGTATCCGTCACTTCCGCCGGGGCGGCGAAAGCTCACCTCACTCCGCTGCTCGTCCTCTTCGATCCCGACCCGCTTCGCTGGGCTCGTGATCGAGAAAGGAGAACCAGAGAGGGGGTCGCCGTTTTGGGAAGCTCCGTTTCCCCGTTCCCCCGTTCTCCCGTCCTGCCCCCGGGGATCCAAGGGGCCCCGCAGGCCCCTTGGCCGCGCGAAAGGAATTCTTAAGGGAAAACCGCTGCGGAACGGTTTTCCCTTAAGCGCCCCTTTGCCCACTTTCCCGGCGAGGGGAAAGTGGGCCGCCGGAGGCATAACAGCCTCCCGGCCGGCGCCGGGGAGAAACAGGCGCGGCACCCCCGCCGAGGAAAAACCCCGCCCCTCACCGGGGCATCATAAGCACCGCCGCACCCCCGGCAGGGAAAAGCCCCGCACCCCAGCGACGGAAAAGATAGCCCCCCGGAGGGCGGCTTAGTCCCCTGCGCGGGTGACGATGAGTGAGCGGTCGGTCAGACCTGGGGGAGCGCCCCCCACAAAGGGCGCTTCCCTCAGGTCCTTTGCTTCGCGCCCAGCAGCCGCATATAGTTTTCAACGCTCAGATC
>JAFWFZ010000046.1 GCA_017515345.1 Oscillospiraceae bacterium
TGACGGAGGTACTGAACGTAAGCGACAGGATCATCGTGATGCACAACGGGCATATCACAGGAGAGGTCACACGGCAGGAAGCGACGGAAGAAGGCGTTTTGGCGCTCGCTATGCTCGATTAAGAGGAGGAAGCCATGGAAAAGACAACCAAGACAAGCAAGTTCTTAAAATCGAAGATTTTTACACTGATCCTGCTGCTCGCAGCGATCGTGGTGTTTTTCGCAATCGCGACAAAGGGATCCTTCCTGAAGCCTCTGAACATCAGGAACATCCTGAACTCCATGGTGCTCGTCAGCCTGCTGGCGATCGGCGAAGGCATGCTCATCATCGCCGGAAACATCGACCTGTCTGCCGGCGCTGTCGGCACGCTGGCCGGCGTGCTGCTTTCCTTCCTGCTGACCACCCTCGGCCTTCCCTGGCCCGTGGCGGTCATCGGCTGTCTTGTCAGCGGCGCTCTGTGCGGCCTGATCAATGCGTTCCTGATCAATGAGCTGGCGTTCCAGCCCTTTATCGCCACGCTGGCCATGTCCTCCGTTGCGGAAGGTCTTACCTACGTGATCTGCGGCGCCCTGGCCATTCCGGTCAAGGACAAGGTCATCACTTATGTCGGCACCGGCCGTATCTTCGGTCAGATCCCTGTTTCGATCATTATCTCCCTGCTGGCTCTGATCATTTACGGCCTTATCCTTGCAAAGACCAAGTTCGGCCGTACCATCTATCTCTGCGGCGGCAACCGGAACGCCGCCCGTCTGGCCGGCCTGAATCCCAAGAAGCTGTCCTACATCCTCTTTATGAACGGCGGCGCTCTGGCGGCTCTCGCCGGCGGCCTTCTGGCTGCCCGGCTGAAGTCCGGTACTCCCGCCGGCATCAAGACCATGCAGTTCTCCGGCATCACCGCTGCCATCCTCGGCGGTATTTCCTTCGGCGGCGGCTCCGGCGGCATGCTGGGCTGCTTCATCGGTCTGCTCATCATCAACGGCTTCAACAACGGCCTGACCGTTATGGGCATCGACCCGTACTGGCAGACCGTGGCCTCCGGCCTCCTGCTGATCATTGCTCTGCTGTTCGACTTCTTCTCCATCAGAAGCGCAGCCAGGGCGCACGGCGGGACCCATTGATTTCCCCGGCGCAACCGATCCGACAAGCGGCGCACTGAAAAGTGCGCCGCTTATGATTTTCCGGACTGGGCGCTGCGTGATCCGAATCGCTGGCTATGTGCGTCATCTTCCCGGCGGGGACTTCGCGGAACGTGCCAGGCCGGAAAGAAAAATAACCGTTGCAAATTCTGCCAGTTCCATTATAATAATAAAAGCGGCGCGGTCCTGCCGCGTCGAAAGGAGGAATGGGAACGTGGTTAAAAATAAAAAGCTGCTGACGCTGACCGTCATGGCCATCGCGCTCATCCAGATGCCGACCCTGGCGCTGAATCCGGCCATCCAGCAGATCCAGGCGGACGTTTTCCCCGCGTACACGCTGGCCCAGGTGCAGACAGCCATGTCGCTGGCGAGCTTTGTGTCGCCCTGCATGGCGGTCGTATCGGCCATTCTTGTGAACACGCGTGTGCTTTCCAAGCGCAACGTGCTGGCGCTCGGGCTGTTCATCCTGGCGGCGACCGGCGTGCTTGCCATGCTGCTGCACACCCAGTTCTGGCACCTGATCCTGCTCAGCATCGTGCTGGGCTGCGCCACCGGACTGTTCCTTTCCAACGCTTTCGGCCTTGTATTCGACTATTATGAAGCCAACGAGCGGGAGGCGGTGGCCGGCTATCAGACCTCCTGCGTCAACATCGGCGGCATCCTCATGGGCATTCTGGGCGGCATCCTGGCCAAGGCCATGTGGTACGGCGGCTATCTGCTTCTGCTGCTTGGCCTGCCCATCGGCATCCTGGTCCTGATCGCCGTGCCCAACCGAAAGGCCCCCGTGAAAGACAAGACGGCGGCAAAGCGCGGCATATTTGCCGGACTGCCCGGCCGTGTGTTCTACTATTCCCTGTGCGTGCTGTTCTTTATGATGATCTACAGCGTCTGCGGCGCCAATATTTCCACCCACATCAAGGACTTTGGCGACTCCGTGGCCGCCGGCTTCGCCTCCTCTGCGGGTATGCTGGGCGGCGTGGTCTCCGGCGTCGTGTTCGGCAGGATCTCCCAGAAATTCAAGGACTTTACCCAGGTCATCGCCGCAATTTGCATCGTGATAGGCATGACCATCATCAGCTTCGCCAAAAGCATGCCTCTCGTTTACCTGGGCGTGTTTATCAACGGAATGTCCCTGAGTCTGATGATGCCCCGGTGCATATTCTGTGTATCCACACTGGTCAACGAATCCACCTCGGCCACAGCCACGGCGATCGTCTCCAGCATCTGCCCGTCCCTGGGCGGCTTCCTGTCGCCGGTGGTGTTCACAAACCTCACCGTGGCGCTGGGCGGCGATTCCACTGTGTTCCGTTACCGGTTCGTTGCCGGCGTCACGCTGGTGTTCGCCGTTTTCCTCACGGTGATGGCGCTCATCCAGAAGAAACACGGAACGGAGATCGACGGCAGAGCGTAAAAACAGCAATTCACGAACGCGTTTTTGAAGAAAGCATGAGTCAAAAAAGATACCGCCATTGTTCATGGCGGTATCTTTTTTGCGAATTCGTTTATTTTTCCGCGCGGCGCCGGAGGGCGGCTTTCACGGTGCCCTTCGGGTCCTTGATGAGCAGGATGATCAGCCAGAGGATCAAGCCCAGCGCCACCACGGAAAAGCCCAAGAACGCGTCATTCAGCATATCGGCGGCGGCGGGAGCAAAATACTCCTCGTGGAGCTCGGCGTACTCAAAGATCGCATCTGCCAGCCACATCAGGGAGGCGCCCCAGTAGATGATACACAGGGTGCCGAGACGCATGGTGTCATCCTTGCGGTTATACCATTTTACGGTGCAGATGATCGCGGCAAACACAGTGATCAGAAGCGTCATGTTATTTCCCTCCGGTCACGCTGCGGCCTTCGCGTTGTCAGGCCGCTTCAGGAGCCGGTCGATCACGGCGATCATAATGCCCCACACGACCGTCACGATCACCGCCATGGTCACTCCCACGGTCGCCATCTCGTGGAGCATTTCCGCAGCATCCCCCGGATCGTTCATCGCCGTCAGGAATGGGAACCACGGGACGACTTCACCGTGCCAGATGTGCTCAAAGCAGAGCAGAAACGCGCCGCCCCACAGAAGGTACGTAAGCAGCATGAGCTTTTTACTCCAGGGCAGGGAATCTTTCGGCTCCTGCTCTTTCTCTGCTTTTTGGGCGAGCCGGACCGATTCCGCCTTCATTTCAGAGCGCTTCAGCCCCTGCGCGATCACTGTTACTACGATCGCTTCTCCTGTCGGTACAAGAAAACATGCCATTTTGATCTCTCCTCCTTTGTATTTCGTCGCCCCCAGACGCGCAAAAGCGCGTCCCGGCGCCAAACGGTGACAGCGAGCGCATATCAGGGAGAAGGGGGCTGCACGGCAGCCGCGCAGCCCCTTTGGGAAAAAGTGAGCGGATCGATATCACACCTTGATTATAGTAGACGATCAATACCGTACAAGCCCCACGGGGGGATAAAAATACAAAAATAATGGCTGAGTATCGGCACTCAGCCATTATTTCGGTTATTTATCCCAGATCACCAGGGAGACCTCGGAATCGGCGTTGACGTATTCCACCGTATAGCCGAGGCTTTTCAGTTCCTCGGCGGAGGAGGGTGAGATCTCGCATACGGTGCCATAGTCCTTTTCGGAGAACACGGCATTTTTCAGGAGCTCGGGGAGCGCTCCCCGGACGGTGACTACGCTGTAATAGACCAGGAGCTCATCGCTCCGCTCCGCCGCTGCGGCTGACGCTGCATTCTCCGACTCCATCGGCGCGTAGGACGGGACCGCCTCGTCCCCGTCGTCGGCTGCGGCTGTGGGCTCATCCATCATGGGCATCTCCGCCTCCGCCGGCTCTTCCATGACTTCCTCCGTGCCTGCGGCGTAGATGTCGTACTCCTCCGTCTTTGCGCCGTATTCCTCCCGACTTTCACCGCGGTCCCCGGCAGTGCCGTTCATGATGGCGACGCTGGGAGCCGGAGCGGCAGCCGACGAGTCATAGGCGGGAGCGGAGGATTCCGCGGCCATGGGCGCCGCCGGAACGGTGCTGCCGGATCTGCCGCAGCCCAGGCCGGAGAGCCGGGGCGCCACGGCGACGATGAGCACGAAACAGGCCGCCGCGGCCAGATACCCGGCGTAGCGCCTGCCGCTGCGGCGCTTTTTCACCCGCTTTTTTGCAACGGCATCCATGATGTTTTGCCGGAGCGCCGCCGGAGGCTCGGCCATATCCTCCTCCAGGGCGAGGGAAACCTCGCTGTAGAACCGGTAAAGCGCCGCGCAGTCCTCGCACCGGGCGAGATGCGACCGCAGATCCGCTTTTTCCGCAATATCCAGCTCGCCGTCTGCCAGCGCACTGATCATAGGGATGTATCTTTCGCAGTCATTCATCGCGCAGCGCCTCCTTTCGTTCATTATGACGAGCGGAGTCGGGAAAAGTTCCGTTTCGGATCAAAAGACGCGCAAGATTCTGCCGCGCCCGGGAGATACGGGATTTCACCGTGCCCTCGCTGATGCCAAGGGCGGATGCAATATCGGCATAGCTCATGTCCGCCTGCTCCCGAAGCAGAAGGACGCGCCGATGCTCCTCGGGGAGTTGGTCGAGGCACGCCGCGATCTCCCGCCGGGTCTCCCGCCGCTCCGCCTCATCCTCGGGCAAAGCGCGGAGATCGGGGATCTCCAGCACCGTATCCTCCCCATCGTCCTTCACGGCGAAGATGGAAACGGTATTGGCGCGCTGCTTTTTGCGCAGAAAATCCACCCCCAGGTTATAGGTGAGCTTCATGAGCCAGGGGGAAAATTTGCCCTCCTCCCGCAGGGTGTCCAGGCTCTGATACGCCTTCAGGAACGCCTCCTGCGACAGATCCATGGCGTCCTGCTCGTCCCGGGTGAGCTTCAGCGCCAGGTTGTAGACTTTTTTCTCGTTTTCAAGCACCAGCGTCTCAAAGGCTGCGGATTCGCCGCAGAGGACGCGCCTGATAAGCTCCCGTTCTTCGACGGAGGTCACCTGATCACCTCAATTCCCGTTTGATCCCCTCTGTGATGCGGTCAATATCGTCCATCGTCTCGATTTTTGAGATCTGCTCCTTGAAATAGCCGGAGTGGGCCACGCCCCGCAGATACCAGGCATAGTGCTTCCGCGCCTCCAGGCAGGCGATGCGTTCGCCCTTGTACTGCCGCGCCAGCTCGAACTGACGCCGCGCCGTCTCCACCCGGTCGCGCAGGGGCGGCTTTTCCGGGATCTCCCGCCCTTCCAGCGCCGCCAGGATCTCGGAAAAAATCCACGGGTCGCCGAAAGCCCCGCGGCCTACCATCACCATATCCGCCCCGGTGTACCGGAGCATTTTGATCGCGTCCTCCGCGGAGAAGATATCGCCGTTCGCGATGACCGGCACCGAAACGGCCTGCTTCACATCCCGGATGATGCTGCGGTCCGCCAGGCCGGAATACATCTGGCTCCGGGTGCGGCCGTGGACCGTGATGGCGGATACGCCCGCCTCCTCGGCCATCCGGGCAAATCCCACCGCGTTTACGCTGCCCTTGTCCCAGCCCTTGCGGATCTTCACCGTCACGGGGCAGGGGACGGCGTCCCGCACGGCCCGTATGATCTCCCCCGCCAGCTCCGGCTTCAGCATCAGGGCGGAGCCGTCGCCGCTCTTGACCACCTTGCCCACGGGGCAGCCCATATTGATGTCGATGAAATCCGGCTTTGCCGCGTCATAGGCCAGCTTCGCCGCGCCGGCCATGCACTCCGGGTCACTGCCGAATATCTGCACCCCCGCCGGATGCTCCGCCTCCCCCAGGCGCATGAGAGTTTTCGTCTTCTGATCGTTGAATGTCAGCGCCTTGGCGCTCACCATCTCCGTGTATGTGAGGACCGCGCCATGCTCACGGCACACGGTCCGAAACGCCAGATCGCACACGCCGGCCATGGGCGCAAGCGCCGCGCCGACAGGTATATCGAGCTTTCCTATGCGCACGAAGTCACCTCTTTCTTTTCACGATTGTATGTGATGGCGGCTGGATTGTCAATGGCGATCGCCTTTTGCCTACAGCGAAAAAAGGTCTTTACAAACGGAAAAAGAGGAGTATAATAATAATAGGAATTATTCTTAAAAAGGAGCTGGGCCATGCCTTCTGCGAGAAAGTACAGCCGCAAGCGTGAGGCAATATACAACGCGATATGCTCCTCGCATTCGCATCCCGCCGCCGGCACCATTTACGCGCAGCTCAAGCCGGAGTTCCCGGACCTGAGTCTGGGCACCGTATATCGGAATCTGTCCCTGTTCGTGAACGAGGGAACGATCCGCTGCGTCTGCGTGGTGGACGGGAACGAGCGCTTTGACGGCGACACCAGCGATCATCCCCACTTCGTGTGTAACTGCTGCGGCTGCGTCAGCGATCTGGCGGACGATCGGCTCCTGATGGATACGGCCGCGGTGGAGAGCCGCAACGGGATCACAGTCTCCCGCACCGATCTTGTGTTCTACGGCGTTTGCGCCGATTGTACCAATAGAACCTGAAAACATATTATTAAGGAGGATCTATCTATGAAAAAGTTTGTATGTCCTGTCTGCGGTTACGTCTACGAGGGCGAGACGCCCCCCGATAAGTGCCCCATCTGCGGCGTCGCCGGCGAGAAGTTCCTGGTCCAGTCCGCGGAAATGACCTGGGCTGCCGAGCACGTGGTCGGCGTAGGCAAGCTGGAGGGCGTGCCCGAGGATATCATCGCGGATCTGCGCTCCAACTTCGAGGGCGAGTGCAGCGAGGTGGGCATGTATCTGGCCATGGCCCGCGTGGCTCATCGCGAGGGCTATCCCGAGATCGGCCTGTACTGGGAGAAGGCCGCCTATGAGGAGGCGGAGCACGCCGCCAAGTTCGCGGAGCTCCTGGGCGAGGTCGTCACCGACAGCACCAAGAAGAACCTGGAGATGCGGGTTGAGGCCGAGAACGGCGCCACCGCCGGCAAGACCGACCTGGCCAAGCGCGCCAAGGCCCTGAATCTGGACGCCATCCACGACACCGTCCATGAGATGGCCCGCGACGAGGCCCGTCACGGCAAGGCCTTCAAGGGCCTGCTGGAGAGGTATTTCGGCAAATAAGAACGACCTGAAATCCGGCATTTCCAAAACGACCTTCCGCAAAGGAGAATAGAGCATGAAGTACGAGTGCCCCTGCGGCTACATCTATGATCCCGCCGTCGGCGATCCGGACAGCGGCATCGCCCCCGGCACCGCGTTCGAGGACATCCCGGAGGATTGGGTCTGTCCCGTCTGCGGTTTGGACAAGTCATCCTTCACCCCTGCGTAAACGAGAGACAGCGGCCCGTCCGGAAGGACGGGCCGCATCGTTTTTGATACTGAATTGCCGCTGACTGCCGCCGGCGGTTTTGTCATTCTGTTACAGGGAGGTCTTTCCCTTTCCGTGGCCGTGAGGCGCGCTGTCCAGCAATCCCCGCTCGGAGCGCAGGTCGGCATAAGCCAGCAGGGTAAAGCTGACGGCCAGCGGCAGGATGATGAGCCAGACCGCCTTCTCTTTCAAAATCCCGCAGAAGGCCGTGAGTACGGCGCCGCCCGCGAAGAAGATCAGTACCATCCCCAGGTAGCGCAGGCACTTGATCCCGTCCTCCCGGCGGCCGTTCTTCAGGAACACCACGAACCAGATGCCCGTCTGCCGGATGTGGTTCGTGACGAACGTGGTCGCCATGGTGACCCCCTCAGCCTGGCGGAAGGTGTTGTACTGCATGGACGCGATGATATTCACGACCACCTGGATCACCTGGGTGACCCGGTCGTCCAGGGGCACGAAGCCCAGGCAGAACAGAACGGCGATCTCAAACAGGATCAGGTAGGTATCCCATCGAAAAATACGGATCTTCCTCACTCGGGCGGGCAGCACCTCCGAAACGACGGTGCCCAGCAGGTATGCCGCGATGGGGATCAGGTAGTAGAGGCCGGCCCGGAACTCGCCCTTTCCGAAGCGCAGGGCCATAAGCATCACGTTTGCTGTCTGGGCGTTGCAGAATACGCCGCCCCTCAGGTTATACGTATAGGCACCCAGCATGCCCCCCGCGAAAATGAGCAGCTCAAAAATATAGTATCTCTCGCAGGTGAGATACCGCTGCCTCGGCAGATGTGAATTGACCATTTGCTCCTCCTCCGTGTCTGCGCTGTACCGTTCATTTTTCCTGCTCCGCGTTTGCCGCCGCGGAGTTTCATCTATCATGCCACAGCTTTTTGAGGAATACAAGCGTAAAACCAAATTTAACTGACGGGATCGGCTCTGTTTTTTTGTATTTTCTGCTTTGTTTTTTGGATTTTTGAATAAAAAGTGTTTTTTTCGTGGCTGAAGTACCGCAAAAAACATTTACTTCATCGTAAGAAGGTGATAAAATCATAAGCAAGTACAAGAGGGGGCCTGCGCCGACCCGTCCCCGTTTCGATCCGGGGGCGTTTGTGCGTGTGTCCGCTGTTGTTGTGCAATCCCAAACCTAAGAAATCAAAGGAGTGTTTTCGAATATGATCATCATTGGTGAGAAGCTCAACGGTTCCATCCCCTCCTGCGCCAAGGCCATTGCCGAGCGCGATGCGGACTACATCCGCACCTATGCCAAAAAGCAGGCCGACGCCAACGCCACGTTCATCGACTGCTGCACCTCCGTAAACGAGGGTGAGCTTGAGGTCATGGAGTGGATGGTCAACCTGATCCAGGAGGTCACCGATCTTCCCATCGCGCTGGACAGCCCCGATCCCCAGGTTCTGGTCGATTCCATGAAGTTCTGCAAGCGCCCCGGCCTCATCAACTCCGTCTCCGGTGAGGGCAACAAGATCGACCTGATCTTCCCCGTCATCGCCGACACCAAGTGGGAAGTCATGGCCCTGCTGAGCGACGATACCGGTATCCCGAAGACCGCTGCCAAGCGCATCGAGGTTTTTGAGAAGATCATGGCCAAGGCCAAGGAATACGGCATTTCCCCCAGCCGCATCCACATCGATCCCCTGATCGAGATGCTCTGCACCTCTGAGGATGGTATCGCCATGGTCGTGGAGGTCATGCAGTACATCCGCAGCAAGTATCCTACCATCCACATCTCCGGCGCCGTCAGCAACATCTCCTTCAACCTGCCCGGCCGCAAGATCGTGAACCAGGCGTTCACCGTTCTCGCCATGAACGCCGGCATGGACAGCGCCGTCCTCGACCCCACGAACCGCGACCTGCTCGGCATTATCTATGCTACCGAGGCTCTGCTGGGTCTGGACGACTACTGCATGGAATATATCACCGGATTCAGAGAGGGTCTGTACGGCCCCAATGCCGCGAAATAATCGGCACAATATCGGGCAAAACTGTTCTTAACGGCAAAAGAACAGATTGCATATAAAGGGATTATATAAAATAATAGGAGGAAATTGAAATGTCTAAGATCACTGAAGTCGCTGCTGCTGTTGAAAACGGTAAGGTTAAACTCATCCAGGGCCTAGTCCAGGAAGCTCTCGACGAGGGCGATGATCCCAACGCCATTCTGAACGACGGCATGATCGCCGCCATGGGCGTTGTCGGTGCCAAGTTCCAGAACAACGAGATCTTCGTTCCTGAGATGCTCGTGGCCGCCAAGACCATGAAGAAGGGCGTTGACGTTCTCCGTCCCCATCTGTCCGGCGACAGCGTGGGCAAGTACGGCAAGTATATCATCGGCACCGTGGCCGGCGACCTCCACGATATCGGCAAGAACCTCGTCGCTCTGATGATCGAGTCCGCCGGTTTCGAGGTCATCGACCTGGGCGTGGACGTGCCCGCCGAGAAGTTTGTCGAGACCATCAAGGCCAACCCCGACTGCAAGGTTGTCGGCGCCTCCGCCCTGCTGACCACCACCATGGACTCCCTGAAGAACACCGTCGCGGCGATGATCGAGGCTGGCTGCAAGGATCAGGTCAAGATCATGGTCGGCGGCGCTCCCATCACCCAGGAGTTTGCTGATGAGATCGGCGCGGACGCTTATACTCCCGATGCCGGCGCGGCTGCCGTCAAGGCTGTCGAGCTCGCCAACATGTAAGCTTCCCAAAACAGCATAATAAAAGGCCGCCTCGGAAGAGGTGGCCTTTTTCTTTAGTTAAAAACCTGACAACGGAGCTACTCATCCAGCTTGAGCACTGCCATGAACGCCTCCTGGGGCACCGAGACGCTGCCCAGGCTGCGCATGCGCTTTTTGCCCTCCTTCTGCTTTTCCAGCAGCTTCTTCTTTCTCGTGATGTCGCCGCCGTAGCACTTGGCCAGAACGTCCTTCCGCAGGGCTTTGATAGTCTCCCTGGCGATGACCTTGCCGCCGATGGCGGCCTGCACCGGCACCTCGAAGAGCTGGCGGGGGATGTTTTCCTTCAGCTTTTCCGCGATCCGGCGGCCGCGGGCATAGGCCTTCTCCTTGTGGACGATAAAGCTCAGGGCGTCCACGATCTCTCCGTTCAAGAGGATATCCAGCTTCACCAGCTCCGATTTCCGGTAATCCAGGAATTCGTAGTCCAGGGAGGCATATCCCCGGCTGCGGGATTTGAGGGCATCGAAAAAGTCGTAGATGATCTCGTTGAGGGGCAGCTCGTAGTGGAGCTCTACCCGGTCGGTGTCGATGTAGGACATATCCTTGTATTCGCCCCGCCGGTCCTGGCACAGCTCCATGATGTTGCCCACGAACTCCGTGGGGCACATGATGGACGCCTTTACAAAGGGTTCTTCCGCCATCTCGATGGAGGCGGGGTCCGGGTAGTTCAGGGGGTTATCCACCATGACGACGGTCCCGTCCGTCTTCGTCACCCGGTAAATGACACTGGGGGCGGTGGTGATGAGATCCAGGTTGTACTCCCGCTCCAGCCGCTCCTGGATGATCTCCATGTGCAGGAGCCCCAGGAAACCGCACCGGAAGCCGAAGCCCAGCGCCACGGAGGATTCCGGCTCAAAGCTCAAAGAAGCGTCGTTCAGCTTGAGCTTCTCCAGAGCCTCCCGCAGGTCGGGGTATTTGGCGCCGTCGGCGGTGTAGATACCGGAAAATACCATGGGCTGTACCGGCCGGTAGCCGGGCAGCGGCTCCGCCGCCGGGCGGTCGGAGCTTGTCACCGTGTCGCCCACCCGGGTGTCCGCCACATTTTTTATACTGGCGGTAAAGTAGCCCACATCCCCGGCGGAGAGACGGTCACACGGGTCGAGGCCCATGGGCCGCATGTGCCCCACCTCCACCACCTTATATTCCGCGCCCGAGGCCATCATTCGCACGTTCATGTCCTGCCGGATCTCGCCGTCCATGATGCGCATGTAGACGATGACGCCCCGGTAGCTGTCATACTGGCTGTCGAACACGAGCGCCCGGAGAGGGGCCGAGGCGTCGCCCCGGGGCGCGGGGATGTTCGCGATGATATCCTCCAGCACCGCGTCGATATTGAGTCCCTTCTTGGCGGAGATCTCCGGCGCATCCTGGGCGGGGATGCCGATGATGTCCTCAATCTCCGTTTTGACCCGCTGGGGCTCCGCCGCGGGCAGGTCGATTTTGTTGATGACGGGCAGGATCTCCAGATCGTGCTCCAGCGCCAGATAGGTGTTCGCCAGTGTCTGTGCCTCGATCCCCTGGGCGGCGTCCACCACCAGCACCGCCCCCTCGCAGGCGGCGAGAGAACGGGATACCTCGTAGTTGAAGTCCACATGGCCCGGTGTGTCGATGAGGTTCAGCGTATACGTCTCCCCGTCCTGCGCCTTGTAGCTGAGGCCGACAGCCCGGGCTTTGATGGTGATGCCCCGCTCCCGCTCCAGCTCCATGTTGTCCAGGAGCTGGTTTTCCATGTCCCGCTCGCTGACGGCGCCGCATTTTTCCAGGAGCCTGTCGGCCAGGGTGGATTTTCCATGGTCAATGTGGGCGATGATGCAGAAATTCCTGATCTTGTTCCGGTCGATCAACTGTTTCACCTCGCTTGTATGAGCCGGGAGAGTTCCCGGAGCGCATCTTCACAGGAAGAGAGAATGACGCTGCCGCCGCGCAGTCCGTCTGTTTTCTCCGCCGCCTCCCGGAGCCGGAGCTCGGAGAGGGCCAGGGCAGCGCCGAATTCCCCGCTGCGCCCGCCGCCGCTCATCATATCCGCCGCGCGGGCAAGGGAGAGGTTAAAATAATTATCAAATTCTGCACTGAGTTCCTGGCTGCCCAGGGCATCCACCGCACGCTTCAGCTCCGCCGCCGCGCCAGTTTCCTCCGTGCCCGCGCCGCGGGAGGCGGTGCGGCCGATAAGATAATCGGCGGTGACGCCGTAGTAATCGCAGGCACGGATAATGAATTCCAGCCTGGGCTCCCGCACTCCGTTTTCATAGTGGCTTAAAAGCGCCTGGGAGATGCCCAGCTCATGGGCAGCCTGGCGCTGGTTGATCCTTTTCTCACGGCGCAGATAGGACAGCATGTCGGCAAGCAGCGACTTCATTGGCGTCACGCCTTTCCCGTTAGAGTTATACGGGTAGTATATCCGCAGGCGGCCGCTTTGTAAATATGTTTTTTGGGATGTTGCACTTTTTTGGCATAAGTGGTAAAGTAAACAGGTAAATCATTGAAAAGGCGGAAAAGCGGGGCTGTCCGCCCCGGCGGATCCACTTAATGCTGATACGGAGGTAAGATAAAATGGCAGATATGGTGATCATCGAAGGTTCCGGCAAGCATTGCCACGTGACGAGAGAGACGCTGGACATCCTCTTCGGCAAGGGCTTTGAGCTCCAGGTCAAGAAGATGCTGTCCCAGCCCGGTCAGTTCGCGACGCCCCACAAGGTGACGGTCGTCGGCCCCAAAGGCCAGACGAATCTGTCCATCATCGGCCCCTGCCGCAAGGCGGATCAGGTGGAGCTCTCCTTCACCGACGCCCGCGCGCTGGGTCTTGAGTGCCCCATCCGGGAGAGCGGCGACCTGAAGGGCAGCGCCCCCTGCAAGATCATTGGGCCCGAGGGCGAGGTGGATATCCCCGAGGGCGCCATCATCGCAAAGCGCCACCTGCATCTGTGCCCCGAGGACGCCGAGAAATTCGGACTCAAGGACAAGCAGATCATCGGCATCAAGGTCGGCGGCGAGCGCGCCCTGACCTTCGGCGAGGTCGTGGCCAGGGTCTCCCCCGAATACGCCACCTTCTGCCACATCGATTACGATGAGCTCAACGCCGCCGCCCTGTTCGGAAAGGATCCCATGGGCGAGATCGTCAAATAAGCGGATACAAAAGACGGCGCGAGCCCGTTTTTAGTTCCGGTAACGAATTGACCGTGGCCACCCGGCCACGGTCAATTACAAAAAGGAAACGGCCGCCGGGCGGCGACCGTTTTCGTTATTTGAAAATATTCAGGATGAGCGTCAGCACCACGAACACGATGGCGACCCATTTGGTGGCGCGGGACAGCTTGGCATCCAGCGATTTACCCTTGTTCTTCGACAGGAACGTCTCCGATCCGCCGCCGATGGCCCCGGAAAGGCCGGCTGTTTTGCCGGACTGCAGGAGAACGATGCAGATGATGGTAACGCAGGTGATGAGCTGGAGAATCGTGATGGCCAGTGTCAAGATGATCCTCTCCTTTCCTGAAAGCTGGGGAAAAACGATCTTTCCCTCGGAAAACGCACTTGGCGATTATTACCGTAATGCGTATAGTAACATAGGAAACCGGGTAATGCAAGCTTTTTTTATATTTTTTTGATCGAGGTTATCGGATATGTATTTTGACACCCATGCCCACTACGACGACGAGCGGTTTGACGAGGACCGGGACGCGGTGCTCTCCTCCATGGCGGGGGGCGGCGTAGAGCTGGTCCTGAACGCCGCGTGCAGCCTCGCCACCTCCCGCAGCTCCATCGCCCTGGCGGAGAAGTACCCTTTCGTATATGCCTCCGTGGGCGTACATCCCCATGACGCCAAGGAGATGAACGATGGCTCCTGCGAGTATCTGAAGGGTCTGTCCGCCCACCCGAAGGTGGTGGCGATCGGGGAGATCGGGCTCGACTACCACTACGATCTCTCCCCCCGCGACGTGCAGCAGAGGCGTTTTCACGAGCAGCTCGAGCTGGCGAAGGAGGTCGCCCTCCCGGTGATCATCCACGAGCGGGAGGCCTGCAGGGACGTACTGGATATCATCCGGCAGCACCCCGGCGTCCGAGGCGTCTACCACTGTTATTCCGGGAGCTGGGAGACGGCGAAAGAGATCCTCGCCATGGGCTGGAACCTGTCGTTCACCGGGGTCGTCACCTTCAAAAATGCCCGCAAGAGCCTGGAGGTTGTGAAAAACATGCCTGCCGACCGGCTGATGATCGAAACGGACAGCCCTTATCTGGCGCCGGAGCCGGTGCGGGGCAGGCGGAACACGTCTCTGAACCTGGTGTACATCGCCGCGCGGATCGCGGAGGCGAGAGGCATGGCTCCGGAGGAGCTGGCGCATCTCGCCCTGGATAACGGGAAACGTTTCTTTGGCATCGCCTGAGAAAGGAGGCAGCGCATGAAAACTCTGTTTGACCCGGTGCGCCTGGGGCGTGTCACGGTGAAGAACCGCATCTGCCGCAGCGCCACGGAGGACGGTATGTGCCGGGACGGCCGCGCGACGCCGGAGCTGTACGCAGTTTATGAAAGGCTCGCCGCGGGCGGAGCCGGTCTCGTCTGCTCCGGCATGCGCGAGGTATCTCCCACAGGGCTGTATGTGCCATCGGCCGCGGTTGCCTGGCACGAGGACCTGGCGGAGGAGCTGCGTCCCACCGCAGAGGCGATGCATGAAAACGGGGCCGTTTTTGTGGTGCAGCTCGTTCACAGCGGCTTCAAGGCGCGGGCCGTCTCCAATCCGCTTTATGCGCCGTCCGATTATTCCGGCGTGCCCGGCGTAGAGGCGAGAGAGATGACCCGGGAACAGATCCGGGCGGTGACGGCGGATTTTGCCGCGGCTGCCAGGCGGGTCCGGGATTCCGGGGCGGACGGCGTTCAGCTCCACAATGCCCACGGGTATCTCCTCAGCGAATTCTTTTCTCCCTGTTCCAACCGGCGCCGGGACGAATACGGCGGCAGCACGGAAAACCGCGCCCGGTTCGCGCTGGAGGTTTACGAGGCGGTGCGCGAGGCGGTGGGGGACGACTTTATTATCGGAATAAAGACAAACTGCTCCGATATGATCGAGCCCACCATTTCCTTTGACGAGTGCGCCTGGCTTGTGCAGACGCTTCGGGAGAGGGGCCTTGATTATGTGGAGCTCTCCGGCGGGCTCATCCCCGGCGCTGAGTGGCACGGGAGCCTGGACTATCCCCCGGGAGAGGGGGAGCCGCCGTTCTATGCCTCCGCCGCGGAGCTGGCGAGACGGGTGGATATCCCCGTCTATTCTGTCGCGGGCTGGCGCGACCCGGAGCTGATGGAGCGCTGCCTCAATGAGAGCGGGATCACCGGGATATCCATGGCTATGCCCTTTATTCGGGAGCCGGACCTGCCGAATCGCTGGCTCAGCGGGGACAGGAGCCCGGCGAAGTGCATCACCTGCCACGCGTGCGGCAGAGGGAGCGGTTATGCCGTCATGTGTCAGCCAAAGCCGGCCAATGCCGACAGCATGGGCCGGGTGGAGTGCGTATTCAACCGCGGGAAGGCGGTGGAATAATGGCCGCGACCCTTCTGAACGCCCGGATCCTGGACGGTCTGGGTCATGCGCCCTTTACGGGAAACGTGCGGGTGCAGGGCGACCTCATCACCGCTGTGGGCGACGCGCAGCCGGAGGAGGGGGATGAGATCCTGGATCTCAGCGGACTGACGCTCCTGCCGGGGCTCATCGACGCCCACGTCCATTTCGGCGGCAGTGCCGATCCCGGCGAGCCGCCCCTGGCCGGCGCGGCGAAGACCGACTGGTACGCCGAAGCGCGGAGGAAAACGCTGGATCACGGCGTCACCGCGGTGCGCAGCGGGGGCGATTTTGAAGCGGATATCCTTGCCCTGCGGGATAAGATCAACAGCGGAGAGCTGGAGGGGCCGCGGATTTTCACGCCCGGCCGCGGGCTCCAGTCATACGGCGGCCATCCGGCCTTTACCGCTTACGGCGGCGACCCGGAGATCGCGGAGAATGCCTTTGCCTTTCCGGAGACGCCGGAGGACGCTGAGCGGGAGATCCTGCGCCAGGCGGCGCTCGGTGCAGATCACATAAAAGCCTTTCTGGCGGATGAAAACCTTGCCCGTCCCGACGTCCCGGTGCCGAGGCTGAGACCGGAGGTCTTCCGGGCGGCGGTGAGTGCCGCCCACCGCGCGGGGCTGCGCGTGATGGTCCACTGCCAGGAGCCGGATTTTGTGATCGAGGCTCTGGAGGCGGGGTGCGACACCGTTGAGCATCTCATGTGCGCCTCTCACGCGCTCAAGCCCATCCGGCCGGGGACGGCGGAGCTGTTCCGCAGGAGGAACGCCATAGCGGTGCCTACCATTGTCTCCGGTTTTTATTTCAAAAGCGGCGACGCCATCATGGATGCCCAGGCAAGGATGGTGGCATACCTCCATGAGCACGGTGTGCGCCTCGCTGCCGGCACCGATTGCGGGATTCCCTTTATCGACCATGGAGCCGCTCTCCACAAGGAGATGGAGCTCATGCACAGGGCGGGCCTTACGGTGCCGGAGACTGTCGCCGCAGCCACTTCGGGCAGCGCTGCGGCCATAGGACGGAGCGATATCGGGGCGGTGGCTCCGGGTAAAAAAGCGGATCTTACCGCTGTCGGCGGCGATATTTTTGAGGATATCGGCCGCACCCGGGATATCCGACTCGTCATGACGGGGGGACGCATCGTGCGCCGAGCCTGAAAAAGCGCGTGTTCGCCCGAAGGCAGCTATGAAAAACATTGACAAAAACCTTCCGAGAGGGTATATTTATGTGGTTAATGAACCCGCATCAGGCTCGCGTCCGCGAAACCGGAAAGACCGTTCCGGCAGGCGTGCATTGATACGCAGATCCGGGCCCTGCTGTTCACGCAGGGTCTTTCCTGTTTGCGGGAGAAAAAGAAAAGAGGAGTAAAAATGAAAAAAGTAATCAGCATCCTTCTTGTTGTACTGCTGATGGCGGCTGTATTCACTGCCTGTGGCAGCAAGGACGCCGCCCCGGCGCCCGCATCCAACGCGCCCGCCGCTTCCGACAGCGGCTCGGGCACCATCAAGATCGGCGGCATCGGCCCCACGACCGGCGCGGCCGCCGTGTACGGCACCGCCGTGAAGAACGGCGCACAGATCGCCGTTGACGAGATCAACGCCATGGGCGGTCTGCAGATCGAATACAAATTCCAGGACGACGAGCATGACGCCGAGAAGTCTGTCAACGCCTACAACGCGCTGAAGGACTGGGGCGTGCAGATGATCTGCGGCACCGTCACCACCACCCCCTGCATCGCCGTGGCTGCCGAGGCCAACTCCGACCGGGTCTTCATGCTGACCCCCTCCGCCTCCTCCCCCCTGGTGAACCACGGTGAGAACGGCGCCTATGACTACGACAACGTCTTCCAGCTCTGCTTCACCGACCCTGACCAGGGTCTTGCCTCCGCCCAGTACATCGTGGACCACGACCTGGGCAAGAAGGTCGCCATCATCTACAACAACGCCGACGCGTACTCCACCGGCATCTATCAGACCTTCAAGGCCAAGGCTGCCGAGCTGAATCTGGAGGTCGTTTCCACCACCACCTTCACCGACGACACCACCGATTTCTCCGTTCAGGTCGCCGACGCCCAGTCCAACGGCGCGGACGTGGTGTTCCTCCCCATCTACTATGAGCCCGCCGCTCTGATCCTGCGTCAGGCCAAGTCCATCGGCTACGCGCCCGTCTTCTTCGGCGTGGACGGCATGGACGGCATCCTCACCCTGGAGGGCTTTGACGCCAGCCTTGCCGAGGGCGTCATGCTGCTGACCCCCTTCTCCGCCGACGCCAAGGACGAGCGCACCGCCAGCTTCGTGAAGAAGTACACCGAGGCATTCGGCGAGACGCCGAACCAGTTCGCCGCTGACGGCTACGACGTGATCTATGCTCTGTGGAACGCCGCCAAGGCCGCCGGGATCAACGACAAGACTTCCGCCGCCGACGCCTGCGAAAAGCTCATCGCCACCTTCTCCGGCGGCAGCTTCTCCGTGGACGGCGTTACCGGCGCCGGCATGAAGTGGTCCAAGGAGGGCACTGTCACCAAGGCCCCGAAGGCCGTCGTCATCCAGAACGGCGTGTACGTGGGCTTCTGAAGAGATCCCCTGTAACCACACACACATAACATACACCCACAAAACGTGAGCCTCTCCGACTCACGTTTTGTGGCGTATTTTCCCGCAGGCAGCGGGCAGGACTCCCTGAATAAGGAGCTGAAATCTATGTCGGTCCTCAACAATCTGATCGGCGGCCTGAGCCTGGGCAGCGTGTATGCCATCATTGCTTTGGGCTACACCATGGTCTACGGCATTGCCAAAATGCTGAACTTTGCCCACGGTGATGTGATCATGATCGGCGGCTATATGTGCTTCTGCGCCATGCAGTATCTTGGCCTGCCGCCTGTCGTCGGTATCCTCATCGCCATGGTGGTGTGCACTGTGCTGGGCGTGCTGATCGAATCGCTGGCCTACCGGCCCCTGCGCGGCGCGCCGAGCCTCGCAGTGCTCATCACGGCCATCGGCGTCAGCTATTATCTCCAGAACGCGGCGCTGCTCATCTGGTCGTCGAATCCCAAGAGCTTCACCTCCGTGGTGGCGCTGGAGCCCATTCAGCTCGCCGCGGGGCGTCTCACCGTCACCGGTGAGGCGATCGTAACCATCATCGCCGCCGTCGTCATCATGACCGCGCTGACGATCTTTACCTCACGCACGAAAATGGGCAAGGCCATGCGCGCCGTCTCCGAAGACCGGGGCGCCGCCCAACTCATGGGCATCAATATCAACCGCACCATCTCCATGACGTTTGCCATCGGCGCGGCGCTGGCGGCCATCGCGGGCGTGCTTTACTGCTCCGCGTACCCCACCCTTTCCCCCACCACCGGCTCCCTGCCGGGCATCAAGGCGTTTACTGCGGCGGTATTCGGCGGTATCGGCTCCATCCCCGGCGCCATGCTGGGCGGCATCCTGCTGGGCATTATCGAGATATTCTCCAACGCTTACATCTCCACCCAGCTCTCCGACGCCATCGTCTTTGCGGTGCTCATCATCGTGCTGCTCATCAAGCCCACCGGTCTTCTGGGCAAGAAGATCCGGGAGAAAGTCTGAGGTGAGCGGGATGAAGAAGCTATCGAAGAACACGGTTTACAACCTGTCCACCTATGGGATCGTTATCGTAGCCTATCTCATTGTGCAGGGCATCGTGCTGGCGGGCGGCCTGTCCAACCAGATCCGCGGCCAGCTTGTGCCCATCTGCGTGTACATCAGCCTTGCCATCTCTCTGAACCTGGTTTCCGGCGTTTCCGGTGAGCTGAGCCTCGGCCACGCGGGCTTCATGAGCGTGGGCGCCTTCTCCGGCGTCATCGTGGCCGCCGCCCTGCGCGATTCCGGTATGGGCGGGGTCCCGATCCTGATCATCTCCATGATCGTGGGCGGCGTCATCTCGGGGATCGCGGGCCTCATCATCGGTATCCCGGTGCTCCGGCTCCGGGGCGACTACCTGGCCATCGTGACCCTGGCCTTCGGCGAGATCATCAAGAACATCATCAACAATCTCTATGTGGCGGTGGACGCCCGCGGGCTCCACTTCAGCATGACCAGCGCCGACGGCTTCAACCTCAGCGAGGGCGGAAGGGTCGTCATCAACGGCCCCATGGGCGCCACCGGCATCACGAAGCTCGCCAGCTTCACCATGGGCGTAGTGCTGATCATCTTCACCCTGTTCGTGGTGCTGGGCACCATCAACAGCCGCCACGGACGTGCCATCATGGCCGCGCGGGACAACCGCATCGCCGCCGATTCCGTTGGCATCTCCGTCACCCGGTGCAAGCTGCTGGCCTTTACCGTGGCCGCCGTGCTGGCGGGCATGGCCGGCGCGCTCTATGCCATGAACTATTCCACGGTCGCGGCGAAGAAATTCGACTTCAATACCTCGATCCTCATCCTGGTATTCGTGGTGCTGGGCGGCATGGGCAACATCCGCGGCTCCATCATCGCCGCGGCTATCCTGACACTGCTGCCGGAGCTCCTCCGCAGTGTGGCGGATTACCGGATGCTGGTCTATGCCATCGTGCTGATCCTTGTCATGCTGGCGCGGAACAGCACCGTCCTTAAAAACTACATCAATAACGTGGTCAACGGGATCGTGAGCCGGATCAAGGCTCCCTTCTCCGGACGGAACGGCGGGAAAGGGGGAGCGTCCGAATGAACGGCAAAATGGTCAATGCCCCCAGCCGGGGCATCATTCCCGAGCGGGACGCCGATAAGTCCCTTGCGCTGGAGACGATCCATCTCGGCATCAGCTTCGGCGGTCTGAAAGCGGTGGATGACTTCAATCTGACCCTTGGCCGCACCGAGATCGGCGGCCTCATCGGCCCCAACGGCGCGGGCAAGACGACCGTATTCAACCTCCTCACCAACGTCTACGCCCCTACGGAGGGCACCATCATCGTGGACGGGAAGGATACCCGCGGGCTCAAAACATTCCAGGTGAATCGCCTGGGCATCGCCCGTACCTTCCAGAACATCCGCCTGTTCAACAATATGTCTGTCATGGACAACGTGCTGGTGGGCCTGCACCACGAGATGGATTACGGCTTTCCCAAGGCGCTGCTGCGCCTCCCCGGCTTCTACAAGTCGGAGCGCATCGCCAAAAAGCGGGCCATGGAATACCTCTCCCTCTTCAATATGCAGGATATGGCCGAGCACAAGGCGGGGAGCCTGCCCTACGGCGCCCAGCGCCGGCTGGAGATTGTCCGCGCCCTGGCCACGAATCCCACCATCCTGCTGCTGGACGAGCCCGCCGCCGGAATGAATCCCTCCGAAACGGCGGAGCTCATGGAAAACATCCGCAAGATCCGCGACACGTTCCAGATCTGCATCTTCCTCATCGAGCACGATATGAGCTTTGTCATGGGCCTGTGCGAGGGCATCGCCGTTATGAACTTCGGCCGGATCATCGCCAAGGGAACCCCGGAGGAGATCAAGTCCAATCCCCAGGTCATCGAGGCATACCTGGGCAGAGAGAAGGGGAAGTGAGCATGGAAAAGAACAAAGTACTTTCCATCAGTGACATCAACGTCTACTACGGCCCTATCCACGCGGTAAAGGGCATCTCCTTCGACGTGTATGACGGTGAGATCGTCTCTCTGATCGGGGCGAACGGCGCGGGAAAATCCACTACGCTGGACACGGTCTCCGGCCTTATCCGAAGCAAAACGGGCAGCATCGAGTTCATGGGGGAGAATATCTCCAGCGTGGCGCCCCACAAGATCGTGGCCAAGGGACTCGTCCACGTGCCCGAGGGGCGGCGAATCTTCCTCCAGCTCACGGTGGAGGAGAATCTGGAGATGGGCGCATTCCTCCGGGACAAAAAGGACGTGGAACCGGGCAAGGAGCGGGCCTTCCGCCTGTTCCCAAGGCTGGAGGAGCGCAGAAAACAGATCGCAGGCACTCTCTCCGGCGGTGAGCAGCAGATGCTGGCCATCTCCCGCGCGCTCATGAGCGACCCGAAGCTCATGATGATGGACGAACCCAGCATGGGCCTCGCCCCCATCATTGTGGAGCAGGTGTTCGAGATCATCGAAAAGCTCCGGGACGACGGTCACACCATCCTCCTGGTCGAGCAGAACGCCAAGATGGCCCTGTCCATCTCCGATCGCGCCTACGTGCTTGAGACTGGCAATATCACCCTCTCCGGCACCGCGAAGGAGCTGCTGGAGAGCGACTCCGTGAGAAAGGCGTATCTGGGCGGTTGAGGCTGCCCATGCGCGCCGCAGACAATACCAAACCGGCCTCCGGAGTATCCGGAGGCCGGTTTTTCGTGCTTTGTGCCATCTGCGGCGCGGCCGTCAGCGCTTATGCTTTTCGCTCGAATCCGTGGACCCAGTCCGATTTGAGATAGTAGATCAGGAAGATCGCGGAACTGATGGTCCATGTCAGCGGATACGCAGTAAAAAGCAGCCGGATATCGTGGGATATGCGCATGGCCACAGTGATGTAGACGATGCGCAGCACACACCATACCGTCAGCATGACGACCATAGGGACCGTGGCCTTACCTGCGCCTCGGCAGATCCCGGCAACACAGTGGCTGAAGGACAGCAGACAGTAGAAAAACGCCTCGATCCGGCACTGCTGAGCGCCGATCTCTATCACCCGGGCGGCGTTCTCGCTGTCATTGTTAAAGAAGCCAATCAACTTATCGGCCAGCAGGAAAGTCGCGAGCCCGATGAGCTCCGCCATAATCAGCGAGACCAGGATGCCGAAGGCGGCGCCCTTTTTCGCCCTCTCGTATTCCCGGCCGCCCAGGTTCTGGCTGATATAGGTGGTGAGCGCCATGCTGAAGCTCATTATGGGCAGGAAGACAAAGCCCTCCACCTTGGAGTAGCTGCCGCAGGCGGCCATGGCATATTTGCCAAAGGTGTTGATATTCGTCTGCACCAGCACGTTGGCCATGGCAATGACCGAGTTCTGCACGCCTGAAGGCAGCCCGTATCGCAGGATCTCCCGCAGCATGTCCCCATGGATGCGCAGCTTTTTCAGCGCCAGGGTATAGACGGTGCCCTTTTTCAGGAACTGGACCAGGCAGAGGATCGCGCTGAGGAGCTGGGAGATCGTAGTGGCGATCGCGGCCCAGGCTACGCCCTTTTTCAGCACGCCGATGAACAGCCAATCCAGGAAAATGTTCGTCAGGGCGGAGATGATCAGATAATACAGCGGCCTCCGGCTGTCGCCCACTGCGCTCATGACGCCCTTGAGGGAGTTATACATGATCATGGCGAGCGCTCCGGCGAAGTAATATCTCAGGTAAGAAACCGCGCTGTCCATCACGTCCGGATCCGTCTTCATCCAGCCAAGGATCGTGGGGGTGAACAGCACGCCGAAGGCCGTCAGCGCCAGGCCCAGAATCAGTGAAAGGGCTACGTTTGTATGCACAGCGCGGGAGACCTTGTCGAGCCGCCCGGCGCCGAAATACCGGGAGATCACCACCCCGGCCCCCATGGAGGTGCCGAAGAAAAAGCTCACAAGGAGAAAGACCAGACTCCCGCTGGAGGTTACGGCCGCCAGATCCTCGGTGCCCAAAAAGTGGCCGACGATCCAGGCGTCCGCCGTATTGTACAGCTGCTGGAACAGCTGGCTGATAAAGATGGGCAGGGCAAAGGAAACGATGACCCGCTCCGGCCTGCCCTCCGTCATGCGCATGGTAACTGAGGTGCTCATCCTATCCTCCTGAGGCACGCAGAAAAGTGGCGCGGGAAGTCGGGGCACCCCGCACCTGATTCTATATGATACTCCTTTCCCGACCGCTTTTCCAGTGGTTCTGGTATTTTTCCGCAGGATACGGAAAAAACGGGCGTCAGCCGCCTCCGGCGGAGGCGGCTCTTCCGAATGTGATGCCGTTGTATGTGACAAAATCTCTCGGAGTAAAAATGCTCTCCGCTTTTGCCGATACGGTGAACGCTCCTGACAGCGGGGAGATCACCATGATGACCGGGCAGACAGCCATCGGTCAGTATGTTCCGCGCACTTCCGTTGAGACCCTGTCTTAAAACTTGACGGAAAAAGTATTTCATAGTCGGAACACTTCGATCCGGCAAGGCGGAAGAGTGAGCATATCATTGCTTAAATAGCGGCGGCGCGTGCGCCTTCCAAAACTTCACAGCGCATGAAACGTCCTCCATGGGGCAATACTTAAAGCAGTATGAAGACCCACGGAGGACGTTTTTTATGCTGGGAAAGGTGGAGATCTGCGGGGTAAACACCTCGAAGCTCCCGGTGCTGACAGGGGCGGAGACGGCGGAGCTGCTGCGCAGGTCGAGACAGGGCGACAAGGCGGCAAGGGAGAAGCTGATCGCGGGGAACCTGCGGCTGGTGCTGTCGGTGATCCAGAAATTCACGGGCCGGGGCGAGAATATGGACGATCTGTTCCAGGTGGGCTGCATCGGTCTCATGAAGGCGGTGGACAACTTCGATGTGGCTCTGGGCGTGAAATTCTCCACCTACGGCGTTCCCATGATCGTGGGGGAGATTCGGCGGTATCTGCGGGACAACAGCGCCATCCGGGTGAGCCGCAGCATCAGGGACACGGCGTACCGGGTGATGCAGGCGCGGGAGCAGCTCATGAGCGAGACCCAGCGGGAGCCCACAGCGGAGGAGCTGGCCGCGCGGCTGGGGCTCAGCCGTCAGGAGGTGGTATACGCCATGGACGCCATTGCGGAACCCGTCTCCCTCTTCGAGCCGCTGTACACCGACGGGGAGGAGAGCGTCTGTATTATGGACCAGGTGGGGGATGAGCGGAACAACGACGAGGCGTGGCTGCAGCAGATCGCCCTCACGGACGCCATCGCGGGGCTGGAGCCCAGGGAGAAGCGCATCCTTGCCCTCCGTTATCTCTCCGGCCGCACCCAGATGGAGGTGGCCGCCGAGATCGGCATCAGCCAGGCCCAGGTCTCCCGTCTGGAAAAGGGCGCCATCAACCGGATCAAAAAGATGATGCAGTAACAGGCGCCGCGTCCCATGGGACGCGGCGCCTGCGGTTTTTGTTGTTATGTGCGTTGTCACACTACGGTCAAAGTAACGGCATTGGTGGTCACGCTGCCATCCGCGTTCGTCACCACGCAGCGGTACATCCGCCCGTCCATCGCCGTCGTTGCCGTAAAGGTGAACGTGGCCCTCTTGCCGGCGGAGCTCGTGCTGTTGAGCCAGGTGCGGCCGCCGTTCTTGCTGTACTGCCACTGGTAGCTCTCACCGCCCACGGCCACGACCCGGAAGGACGCCTTTGCGCCCGCCGCCACGGACTGACTTACGGGCTGGGTGGAGATCATGGGCGTGGAGATCACGATCAGCGTCACGGGGCTGGAGACGGCGCTGCCATAGGCGTTCGCCACGACGCAGCGGTACAGCCATCCGTCGTACTTTGCCGCCGCCGTGAAGCGGAATACGGCCGCCTTGCCGGTGCAGTTCGCCCAGGTGCTCCCGCCGTTCTTGCTGAACTGCCACCGGTAGCTGTCCGCATTGTCGGCGATCACGGCGAAGACAGCCTCCTCGCCCGCAGAAACGACGGTGGTCACGGGCTGGATCACGATGGTGGGCTTCACGTTCACGGTGAGGGTCGCCGGGTTGGAGGTGGCGTCGCCGTCGGCGTTCGTCACCACGCAGCGGTACATCCGGCCGTTCATCGCCGTTGTCGCCGTGAAGCTGAACGCGGCCTTTTTGCCGCCGGAGCTCGTGCTGTTGAGCCAGGTGCTCCCGCCGTCCTTGCTGTACTGCCACTGATAGCTCGTCGCGCCGGTGGCGGTCACGGTGAAGGTGGCCTTTTCGCCCGCCAGCACGGAGGAATCCGCGGGCTGGCCCGTGATCACGGGTGGGAAGGATGTGAAGTGGATCGTGGCATTGAGCAGGGGATTGTTATATTCATTGGAATTATCAATGGTAATCTCATTCCAGTCCTCTTCAGAACCGGAATAATATACGTCGGCAAGGCTGCTGCAGTTACGGAACGCGCTCTCCCCGATGCTCGTCACGCTGTCCGGGATCGTCACGCTCGTCAGGCTGCTGCAGTCACGGAACGCTTGGTACCCGATGCTCGTCACGCTGTCCGGGATCGTTACGCTCGTCAGGCCGCTGCAGCCGTAGAACGCGCTGCCCCCGATGCTCGTCACACTGTCCGGGATCGTCACGCTCGTCAGGCCGCTACAGCCGGAGAACGCGCTGCCCCCGATGCTCGTCACGCTGTCCGGGATCGTCACGCTCGTCAGGCCGCTGCAGCCGGAGAACGCGCTGCCCCCGATGCTCGTCACGCTGTCCGGGATCGTCACGCTCGTCAGGCCGCTGCAGCCGGAGAACGCGACGCCTCCGATGGAGATTACGCCGCTTTCGATAACGACAGTCTGGATGTTCGCCCGGTAGGAATACCAAGGCGCTTCGTTTAAAAACAAATAATAATTCGCCATTGCCCCTTCACCGTTGATGGTGAGTGTACACTCGTCATCCAGCGTCCAGGTGACGTTTGCACCGTCCGCGCCGCACTCACCGCTGGTGGGATAGTAGATTGCGGCGTTGAGTAGCAGATTGTTGTCAGAGCCGATTACTATCGCGTTCCATTGCCGCTCTGTACCGCCGTAGTAAACGCCGGCGAGGCTGCTGCAGCCGGAGAACGCGTAGTCCCCGATGCTCGTCACGCTGTCCGGGATCGTCACGCTCGTCAGGCTGCTGCAGGCACGAAACGAGCTCGCCCCGATGGTGGTCACGCTGTCGGGGATCGTCACACTCGTGAGGCCACGGCAGCCGTCGAACGCATTGTCCCCGATGCTCGTCACACCATCCGGGATCGTCACGCTCGTCAGGCTGCTGCAGCCGCGGAACGCGCTGCCCCCGATGCTCGTCACGCTGTCCGGGATCGTCACGCTCGTCAGGCTGCTGCAGCCGTAGAACGCGCTGTCCCCGATGCTCGTCACGCTGTCCGGGATCGTCACGCTCGTCAGGCTGCTGCAGCCGTAGAACGCGCTCGCCCCGATGCTCGTCACGCTGTCCGGAATCGTCACGCTCGTCAGGCTGCTGCAGCCGTAGAACGTTGACTTCCCGATGCTCGTCACGCTGTCCGGGATCGTCACGCTCTGGAGCCTGCTGCAGTTATAGAACGCATATTGCCCGATGCTCGTCACGCTGTCCGGGATCGTCACGCTCGTCAGGCTGCTGCAGCCGTAGAACGCGCTGTCCCCGATGGAGGTAACGCTGTCGGGGATGGTGAAAGAAGTGAGCTTGGTGCAGTCAGAGAATGCGTATTTCCCCATACTGGTGATGCCCTCCTCAATGACCGCAGACACGATCTGATACCGCACAGAATACCAGGGCGCGCGGTTCCCACTGGCGTAGTTGTCCATGGCGCCGGAGCCGAAAACCGTCAGAACGCCGTTGCCGTCCAGCACCCACTGCACCCTACCGTTGTGGAAGGTTGCACTGAGTAGGGGCTCATTGTCACTGCCAATGGAGACATCGGCCCACTCCTCCGGCGTACCGCCGTAATACAAGTCGGCAAGGCTGCTGCAGTTACGGAACGCGCTCTCCCCGATGCTCGTCACGCTGTCCGGGACCGTCACGCTCGTCAGGCTGCTGCAGCCGGAGAACGCATACTGCCCGATGCTCGTCACGCTGTCCGGGATCGTCACGCTCTTCAGGCTGCTGCAGCCGGAGAATGTTGACTGCCCGATGCTCGTCACGCTGTCCGGGATCGTCACGCTCGTCAGCCCGCTGCAGCCGGAGAACGCACCGTACCCGATGCTCGTCACGCTGTCCGGGATCGTCACGCTGGTGAGGCCGCTGCAGTCGAAAAATGCTTGGCTCCCGATGGTGGTTACGCTGCTCGGGATCGTCACA
>JAFWFZ010000047.1 GCA_017515345.1 Oscillospiraceae bacterium
GGATGTGATCGTGGGCGCGGTGGTGCGTCAGCCTGAGACGGGCTGCAAGCCGCGCGTGTACTACCGGAACATTCCCGGCCAGTTCATCGCGGGCACGGTGTACGATCCGGAGGAGAAGGAAGTCGTCATCGGCGCGCGGGTACGTGCGACGAACGGCGGCAAGACCGTGGAGGTCGTAACGGACGAGTACGGAGATTTCTGGTTCAAGGATCTGGCGAAGGGCCTGTACGACGTGGTGATCCAGGCGAAGGGCTACGAGTACAAGGTGTTTGAGAAGGTCGACGTGAAGACTGAGTGCCAGAACCTGGGCGATATCCCCCTGGAAAAGGCAAAATAAGAAACCGCATAAAAAACCGGAGAGCGTTCGGCGCTCTCCGGTTTTTTTATATCATGATCTTTTCGCTTATTTCACTGCTTTCGGCCGGATCAAACAGACATTGCCCCCATTATAGGTTTTTATCATGCAGGCAGGCGTTGAATGCGCCCCAAAGTCCGGCTGTCAGTTCAGCATCCAACTCAGCCTCGTGCAGGTCAATCGCTTCCTTCGGTGAATCGGCTCGACCATCTGTCGCCGTCCGGAATCGCGCTGATAAGGCAGTTGATCGAGGCATTGAAGGAATTGCATCCGGCGGCAATGATCGCCCGCCAGTATCCTGTCTTAAACGATGAAAATCGGCGGAAGCAGCGCTCCGCCGATTTTTACTGCCATTTTTTTATATCAGCACACCGTTGCAGTGGTCGATCTCGTGCTGGATGATCTGGGCCGTCCAGCCGGAATAGGACCGGGTCCGGACCTGAAAGCGCTCGTTCTGATACCGCACCTTGATCGTGCGGTATCGTGTCGTCTTGCGCAGTCCCGTCAGGGAAAGGCATCCCTCCTCGGCCTCGTACGGCTCGGCGCATTTGATGATCTCCGGATTGAACATGGTCATGCATTTCCCTTCGTCATCAAATACGATGATGCGCTTCAGCACGCCGATCATGTTCGCCGCCATGCCTACGCAGCCGTGCCGGTGCACGACCAGCGTTTCCAGCAGATCCTCCGCGGCGCCTATATCCTCCGCCGTGGCCGGTTCAGACTTCTGAGCGAGAAAAATGGGATCCTTCACGATCGGGCGTTCCATATTTGTTTCCTCCGTTCATTCGATTTCTGCCTCCGCGAGCTCTGCCTGCAGTCCTGTCAGGCATCTATAACGTTTTCGCTGCTCGCAAGCTGCGCCGCGAGCTTTTCAAAAAAAGCGACGGTAAAATCAAGCCGCTCCCGCCATAACTCCGCCGCGGCCCGCGTCCCCAGCTCCATATCGTACAGCGACCGCAGCCTGCGGAGCCGCTCCTCCACGGTCCGCCGCTGCTCCGAAAGGCTCATGCTCAGGAATCCGTCGCGGCTCAGCGTCTCGTGGATGCGGTAGACGTCGAACCGGTCGATGTTGTCCGCGTCCCCCACGGAAAGGGCGAAGGGCGTCCTCTCGCCGGGGAAGTCGGCCTCATCGTCCACATGGATGGCGATCCCATAGCAGATGTCTCCGACCCGGTCCTCCCGGAGTCCCAGACTCCGGAGAAACGGCCGGGCGATCGCGGCGGAGCGCCGCCCGTGCTCCTTCCAGCCGGTTTCTCCGAACTCCTCACAGTAGGCTATGTCGTGGAGGAGACCGGCGATCACCGCCTCCGTTTCCTCAAAGCCCTCCCGCCGTGCGATCAGCAGGCAGATATTGGCGACCCGGAAGGAGTGTTCAAGCCGATAGCGCAGCTCAGCGGGGTGCGCGGCCATGTATGCGCCGCCGGCCAGCTTGTCCCGCAGGAACGACTCTGTTTTGCCGATAAGCTCCCTGTCCATGGCGGTCACAGGCCTCTTTCCAGGATCTCTTTCGCCGGGGCGATGACCCGGGCGACGGCGCCGTCCTCAAAGGGGACAGAGAGGTGGGCCAGCTTCAGCGACTCCAGATAGCCGAGCTTCCCGCCGATGTCGCAGAGAGCGAGATAATCTCTCCAGGCGGAAGCCCAATCCTCCATGGCTTTTTTCTTGAATTCCATGGCGCCCATGGTGGTGAGGGTGTAGCTGATATAGTACATGGGGTAGAGGAAGATGTGCAGCTTGTGGTACCAGTAGCCGCCCCTGGCCATGAACTCGTCGTCCTCATATCTGCGCCAGGGCATGTACTTCTCCTCCAACTTGTGCCATTCCCAGGTCCGCTCCTTCGGGGTGAGACCGGGATTCTCGTAGCAGATGTGCTGGAACTCGTCCACCGCCACGCCGAAGGGCACGAAGGTCAGCGCCTCCTGCAGGTGGGCGAAGCGGAACTTGTCCGCGTCCTTCCCGAAGAATCGCTCCGCCCAGGGGTAGGCGAACTGCTCCATGCTCATGGAGTGGATCTCCGCGATATCGGTGCTGGTGTTGGCGAGCTCGGAGAGCTCCTGATGGCGCATGGCGCGGTAAAAGGCAAAGGCGTGGCCCAGCTCGTGGGTGAGCACCTGCATATCGAAGATCGTCTGATTGAAGCAGGAGAAGACGAAGGGCGCCTTGCGGCCGAAAAGAGAGGTGCAGTAACCGGTGGACGCCTTGCCCGGCTTGTTTTTCAGATCCATGAGCCGGTGGTCTATCATGAAGTCCACGAACTCCCCTGTTTCCGGGCTCAGCTCATGGTACATCTGCCTGGCCGTTTCGATCATGAAATCATCGTCCCCCGCGGGCACGGCGTTGCCGTCGGGGAAGACACGCTTCTCGTCGAAGGCGTATACCGCGTCGATGCCCAGCCGCTTTGCCTGGGCGGCGTAGAGCTTTTCGCACAGGGGAACGATCTCCCGGCGCACCTGTTCCCGATAGGCGGCCACCTCCTTCGGGCCGTAATCGGTGCGGCCCTGCTGCATATAGCCCAGGGGGATGAAGTTCTCGAATCCCAGGTTGCGGCCCATCTCGTTGCGGATGTCGATAAGCTCGGACCAGATCTCCTCCAGCCGCGCCTCGTGGGAGGCGTAGAAATCGGAGTAGGCCCTGAACGCCCGGCGGCGCACGCCCCGATCCTCGTGCTCAAAGAATTTCTGCAGTCCGTAGAGATTCCGGGGCTCCCCCTCGAAATCCACCTGGCAGGCGGCCATGATCTTCTGATACTCGTTGGTCAGCTCCGCCTCCCGCTGCATCAGGGGGATGTTTTTCTCACAGAAGCTCTTGCGCTGGAGCTCCGCGCTGACGAAGAATTCCTTTCCGAAACGCTCCTCCAGCTCCTTGCGGAAGGGGCTCTCCTCCAGGGCGGCGGTGAAGGCGACCGAATCCGGCATCAGGGTGGGTACCGTCTGGTCGAGCCAGGCGTTCTCCGCGTCATAAAACTCATCCGTTGTATCCAGGGTGTGACGGACCATCACAAGCGTGGCCATATCCATGACCGGGGCCGTCTCCCGATCCTGCTCCAGCACCGCGTCGATGACCTCCTGCGCGCTTGAGGCGGATCTCACCCGCTCCGTGTACGCGCGGAGAAGGGCCATCACCTTATCCATATCCGGCCGTTCATATTGAAGCTCCGCAAAAGTCCAGTTTTCCATGGTTTCTCCTTTCAAATATATCGTACAGTATTAAGCCTTCCCCTGGGGGAGAAGGCTTTTGTGATCGTTCCGGAATCATTATAGCACAGTATTCCGCTCCAGTGAAGACAAATAACCGGCGCGTCCAAGGACGCGCCGGTCATGATCACTGCCTGTTATTCCGCAGAAATATCCTTCAAAGCAAGATACGCGCGGTAGGTGATGGCGATAGCCTCCTCCGTTTTCATGGGACGGTCCGGGGTGAATGTGGTGGGCGTGGTGCCTTTAATGATGCCAGCATAGTAGGGCCAGCCCAGCTCGGGCTCGCACCAGTGATTCTCCACATCGGTGAAGGGGTGGGTATAACCCTCGGTCTCCACGTCAAAGATGTCGGCGGTCCGCTTCAGGATCGCGGTGATCTGGCAGCGGGTGAGAGGGCTGTCGGGCTTGAAGGTGGTAGGCGTCGTGCCCTTGATGATGCCCAGGGCGTTGGCGATCAGCACATCGATATCGTTGGTGTCATCAAAGACGCCGTATTTGATGGTGGCACCCTCATCCACAAGGACCTGCAGGGCCGGCTTCTCCGCCACCAGCTCGATGAGATTCACGAACATCTCTGCCACCTGGCCGCGGGTGACGCCTTCACGGTAGTTATGCTGCAGCTTCTCGGGCACCAGTCCCGCTTCGATAGCAGCGGCGACCTCCTCCGCCGCCCACTCGGAGGGGATATCCTCGGGCTTGGGCTCCGGGGAAGGCTCGGGCTCCTGAGAGGGGCTGGGGGAAGGCTCAGGCTCCTGAGAGGGACTGGGGGAGGGTTCAGGCTCCTGAGAGGGACTGGGGGAGGGTTCAGGCTCCTGAGAGGGACTGGGGGAGGGTTCAGGCTCCTGGGACGGGCTCGGACTGGGAGAGGGCTCGGGCTCCTGAGAGGGACTCGGGGAGGGTTCAGGCTCCTGGGACGGGCTCGGACTGGGAGAGGGCTCGGGCTCCTGAGAGGGACTGGGAGAGGGGTCAGGCTCGGTCGAGCTGCCCTTGGCCTTGATGGTGATCTTCGCAGCCTCCGAATAGTAACGGACATTACCGTTTGAATAAGTCTCCTTGATCAGTTCCACCTTGCTGCCGGAGCCGTCCTTGATGTCGTATCCGCTGGTGTTGGGGGTAAAGTCCGTATTGGCATATCCGCCGAACTGGAGCGTCTTGTACCACGAATCCAGGTCGGCCCGGTCAAGAGAAACGGCTCCGCCTGTGACGGTCAGCGCGTCGGCGCGGTTTGCATAGACCGTAAGATACCTTGCCGACAGGGATCCGGAGCGCATGTTCAGACGCAGGACGCCGAGGCCGCCGTCCACGACAACGCGGGGGCCGTCGATCTTCAGGCTGCTGGTCATGTTGCCCACGTTGCCGTAGATCGTGCCTTTGCCGGTGAGAGTGAGGGTACGGTTCTTGTTCTGATAATAGTCGATCAGGGTGATGTTGCAGTAGTTGGTGGTGCCGTCCTTCACCACGACCTTGATGTCATACGGGGGATTCTCAAATGCGATGCCCCAGCACATGCCTTTGTCCCGCAGATCAATGCCGCTGAGGGTCATGGTCCTTGCGGACGCGCTCCAGGACCAGCCGGCCCCTTTGGCGTCTTTGTTATAGGACTGGTATGCGGTTGATCCGTTGGGATCCTGGACATAGAAATCCGAATCCAGCACGGCGTCCGCCAGCGCGGGCACCGCAAAGCCGAAGGCCATTACGACCGCCAGCAGCAGCGCGATGAGTCGTTTCTTCATGGGATGACCTCTTTTCTCTTCCGGTCCAACGGCGCCGCGCCGGGACCGTTTGATGAGATAATTATACAGGAGCAGAAATCAGTTTGCAAGAAGCATCGGAAAAAACCGTGCCCGGCGGAACAGGCGGCAGCAGCGCTGTTTGACGATTTTAGCGGTTTAAAACTGTATTGATGGCACAATGCAATCCGGATCACGCGTGATATAATCTATCATAGATAAGTATGGCAAGCATCCGACGGCGCTTCACGGCGCGCCGCGGGATGCAAAGCAGAACAGCGCTAGAGGAGGGTATTCTATGGATTTCAGACGGTTTCTCATGGAAAAAACGCAATTCAAGTGGCCCTACCCGGTGAACTATGAAAAGGAGAACCGGGAGGAGTGCGATGTGCTCGTGGTTGGCGGCGGTCTGGCCGGCGCTTTCGCCGCCATCAACGCCGCAAAAAAAGGCGCCCGGGTCATCGTGACGGACAAGGGCGCCATCGTGCGCAGCGGATGCGCGGGCACGGGCATCGACCACTGGGGCAACGCCTTCACGTCGCCCTGCTCCACCAACACGCCGGACGATATGCTCACCTCGCCCGGGGATCCCTATTCGCCGGAATTCGCCCGCTACATCGGCATGAAGGAGTCGTATGAGGCGGCGCTGGAGCTGGAGTCCTACGGCATGGCGATCCGGGACGAGAAGGACGAGTTCAAGGGCGCGCCCTTCCGGGATGAAGAGACGAAGCTCATGTTTGCCTACGACTACAAGAACAAGCATACCCTTCGCCTGCCGGGAGGCGAGCAGATGAAGCCGGTCCTTTATAAAGAAATGAAGCGGCTGGGCATCAAGATGTTCGACCGTGTGATGACCACTTCCCTGCTGACGGAGGACGGGAAGCAGGGCGGCCGCGTCATCGGCGCCACCGGCGTCAACACCCGCACGGGTGAATTCTATGTATTCAGCGCGAAATCCACCATCCTCTCCACCGGCAAGCCCCTGCGCCTTTGGGACTTCGCCACGGAGCTGGTGGGTTCCAACGCCCACCACGACGATCCCAACAGCGCCGGCGACGGCGATGTGATGGCCTGGCGCGCCGGCGCGAAGCTGATGATGATGGACCGTACCCACTCCACCTCGGCCGGCAGACGCTATCCCGCGTACATGACCGGCAATATGGACAACACCTGGCGGCCCGCCAGCATCGTGGACGCCACAGGCAAGGAGATCCCCTGGGAGGATCGGGACGGAAACATCCTCACCTCCGTGGAGGAGCGCAACAAGGTGGGCGAGGGTCAGAAGATGATGAGCGCAGGCGGCAGCAAGGTGCCCTACGCCATGCGGGCGCCCACGCTGATCCACGATCTGCAGCAGCGCATCGAATCCGGCGAGTACAAAATGCCTTTCTATGCGGATATGACCAATCTGCCTGATGAGGAGCGGCGCGCGGTGTTCGGCCTGATGCTGGGCAACGAGGGCAAAACGAAGGTCCCTGTGGTGGAGACGCTGAGGAATTCCGGCTTCGATCCGGAGAAGGATATGCTCCAGGCAAACGTCCTGCCGCCGGAGTACATGGGCAAGGACGAGCCCTGGTGGGATGTGAAGTATCCCGGCATCGGCGGCCCGAATATCCGCGATACCTCCTTCATCGGCGGCGGCGGCCTTGTGGTGGACTGGAGCCTGAAGACGTCGCTGGACGGGCTGTATGCCGCGGGCAACCAGATCGCAGGATTCAGCGGAGCCTCCAACGCGGCAGCCACCGGCAGATATGCCGGGCGCAACGCCGCTGTTGCGGCAGGAAAGGTGGAGCAGCTCCCCGTATCCGAGGAGCAGATCGCAGAGGAAAAGAAGCGCGTGTACGCTTTCGTTCAGCGGCAGGAGGGCTATGGCTGGAAGGAGATCCAGTTCGGCCTTTGCCGCATCATGCAGGATTACTGCGGCGACTACCGCAGCGGCGAGGTCATGGAGATGGGCCTCTGGTGGCTGAACTCCATCCGTGAAAACGAGTTGGCCAATGCCGTGGCCGCCAATCCCCACGATCTCGGAAAGATCCTCGATGTGGACAACCGCCTGACGGTCGACCAGATCGTCATCACCCAATCCCTCTCCCGGAAGGCGTCCAGCCCCAGGATGGGGACCGTGCGGCTCGATTATCCCGAAAACGGCGACAATTGCGGTTATTACCAGACGCTTCGCCAGGAAAACGGCGAAACGGTGGTGGAGGAGCTCCCGTTCTACTACTGGCGTGAGGAAGGAAGCTGCCGCGAGGCATATGAAAAGCACTGCTGCTTGTAAAGGAGGGTGACAGTCATGTATAACGCTTATTTTCTGCCCAGCCCGATGACCCCCAATGAGTGCATCACCTTCGATCCGGAGAAGTGCATCGGGTGCAATACGTGCGTGGACGTGTGCCGCTGCGACGTGCTGATGCCGAATCCGGAGAAGGGGAAGGAGCCCATCGTCATGTATCCCGACGAGTGCTGGTTCTGCGGCGCGTGCGTGTCCGACTGCCCCAAGGGCGCCTGCCGGCTGAATCATCCGGTGAATCAGCGCATCGCGTGGAAGCGCAAGGAAACGGGAGAGATCTTCCGGGTCAAATACAGCTACATGAAATAAAGAACAAATCACAGCAGCGCCCCTCCGGCCGGAGGGGCGCTGTTATGATCGGATCGGTTTCAGCTCTTTTCGGAGCCCATGAGCTCCCGGTAGCGGTCGGCGTCGCGCACCCGCCCCACGGCGGAGAGGGAGACACGGGTGAGATCCAGGACCTTTTGTGCGACGGCGCGGATCTCCTCTGCCGTCACTGCGTCGTAAGCGGCGATGACCTCGTCGGTGTCGGGGACCTCCCCGAACAGCAGCTCGCTCTTGCCCAGGCGGTTCATGTGGGCGCCGGTGGATTCCAGCTCCATGACCGTGTTGGATTTGACCTGCTCCCTGGCTCGGGAGAGCTCATCGGCCGTGACGCCGTCCTGCCGGATACGCTCCAGCTCGCTCAGAATGAGGCGGAGAGCCTTTTCCTCCGTTTCCTCGCCCACACCGGCGTAAATATTGAAGGTGCCAATATCGCTGTAGGAGGAGACGAAGGTGTAAACGCTGTAGCAGAGGCCGTTTTTCTCCCGCACCTGCTGAAACAGCCGGGAGGACATGCCGCCCCCCAGAATGGAGCTGAACAGGGACATGGCATAGCGGTCGGGATCGCTGCGGCTGATGCCCGGGAAGCCCAGACACAGATGGTTCTGCTCGATGGCCTTCCGCTTCGCGGTGAACACAGGCGTATACTCCGCTGCTCGGACCGGCTTTTCGCGGCCGGGGACCATGGCGGAGAACCGCTCCGCGATGTCCCGCACGTCCCGGTCGGAAAAGCTGCCCGCCAGGGCAATGACCACGCGCTGGGGTATGTAGTGGCTGAGCATGTATTCCCGCATCCCCTGGCCTGTCATGCGGTTCAGGGTGGCTTTTGTTCCCAGAATGGGGCGGGCCAGGCCGCTGCCACGAAAACACTCGTAAAACAGCCGCTCGCTCACCAGATCCTCCGGCGTATCCCGGTACATGTCGATCTCCTCGAAAACGACGCCGCGCTCGTTGAGCACATCGCCTTCGTCGAAGCGGGAGCAGAAAAACATGTCGAAGAGCACGTCCTCCAGCCGGGCCAGGTGCGAGTCCAGTACCCGCCCGTAGAATACAGTGCACTCCTTGGCTGTAAAGGCGTTTGTCTGTCCGCCCACCGCGTCCATCATGGCGGCCAGTTCTTCCGCCGAGCGGGTCTCGGTGCCCTTGAAGAGCATGTGCTCAATGAAGTGAGAGATGCCGTTCCTGCCCGCGGGCTCGAACCGGGATCCGCTGCCCACCCAGATACCCAGGGAGGCGGAGCGCATATGATCGATGTGCTCCGTGACGATCCGCACCCCGTTGGGCAGGGTCAGTTTTTCATACATAGGCGATCACCCTTTGCCGGTAATAAGCAGGGCCGCGCCGGTGGGCGCGGCCCTGAAATGCTGTCAGTGTATAGAGAGGAGGTTTAGTCCTTCAGCCCCATCTTCTCCCGCTCTTTGATAGCGTCCTTGCGGGAGAGGTTCACGCGGCCGCGGTCGTCGATGTCGGTGACCTTGACCCAGGTCATGTCCCCGATGTTCAGCACGTCCTCCACCTTCTCAACGCGCCGGTTCTCCAGCTTGGAGATGTGGATCATGCCGTCCTTGCCGGGGGCCAGCTCCACAAAGGCGCCGATGGGGATGATACGGACGACCTTGCCGTAGTACAGCTTGCCCACCTCGGGAACGAACACGATATCGTCGATGATCTTCTTGGCGGCGCGGCAGGCCTCGATATCGATGGCGGCGATGAACACGCTGCCGTCGTCCTCGATGTCGATCTTGGCGCCGGTGTCGGCGCAGATCTTCTGGATGACCTTTCCGCCGGAGCCGATGACCTCACGGATCTTGTCGGGATTGATCTTCATGGAGATCATCTTGGGGGCGGTGGCGGCCAGCTCCTTCCTGGGCTCCGCGATCACGGGGAGCATGATCTCGTCCAGGATCTGGATGCGGGCCTCGCGGGTCATCTCAAAGGCGGACTTGATGATCTCCATGGTGAGACCGTCGTTCTTCAGATCCATCTGAATGGCGGTGATGCCCTTCTTCGTACCGGCGACCTTGAAGTCCATCTCACCGTGGAAATCCTCCACGCCCTGGATGTCGATAAAGGTGGTCCAGTCGTCGCCGTCGGAGATGAGGCCGCAGGATATGCCGGCCACGGGGGCTTTGATGGGCACGCCGGCATCCATCAGAGCCAGGGTGGAGCCGCAGATGGAGCCCTGGGACGTGGAACCGTTGGAGGACAGCACCTCGCTGACCACGCGGATGGCGTAGGGGAAATCCTCCACCGAGGGGATGACGGGCTCCAGCGCCTTTTCCGCCAGAGCGCCGTGACCGTACTCCCGGCGGGAGGTGGAGCGAGCGCCCCTGGCCTCGCCCACGGAGAAGGACGGGAAGTTGTAGTGGTGCATGTAGCGCTTCTCTTCCTCGGGGAAGATGGTGTCCAGCTTCTGGGAGGAGGAGAGGGTGGCCAGGGTGGCCACGGAGAGGACCTGGGTCTGGCCGCGGGTGAACAGGCCGGAGCCGTGGACGCGCGGGATCACGCCGACCTCGCAGGCCAGGGGACGGATCTCGTTCATGGCGCGGCCGTCCACGCGCTTGCCCTCCATCAGCCAGGCCTTGACGACCTTCTTCTGGATCTTGTAGGTGATCTCCTCAAGCTGGGCGGTGATCTCGGGGTACTCCTCGCCGAACTCCGCGATCATCTTTTCCACCACGGCGTTGTACCGCTCCTCGCGGACGTTCTTGTCGTCGGTATCCATGCAGTATTTGACGTCGTCCAGATACCGGTCCACGATCTTCGCAAACAGCTCCTCGTTGAAGGAGGCCTTGGCGTATTCAAACTTGGGCTTGCCGATCTCCGCCACCATCTGGTCGATGAGGGCGACGACGCCCTTGATGGCCTCGTGCGCCTGGCGGATCCCCTCCAGCATGATGTCCTCGGGGATCTGGTCGCCGCCGGCCTCGATCATGACGATCTTCCCGGCAGAGGCGGCGATGGTGCAGTACATGTCGGAGACCTCGCGCTGGGCCATGGTGGGGTTGATGAAGTACTCCCCGTCGTGATAGCCCAGGCCAACGCCGGCGATGGGGCCGTTGAAGGGGATGTCGGAGATGCAGACCGCGGCGGCGGCGCCGATCATGGCGGCGATCTCGGGGGAGTTGTCCTGATCCACGGAAAGGACGGTGCAGGTGATGACCACGTCGTTGCGCAGGTCGCCCGGGAACAGGGGACGCATGGGCCGGTCGATCATGCGGCTGGCCAGCACGCCCCGCTCGGAGGGACGCCCCTCACGCCGGAGATACCCGCCGGGGATACGGCCCACGGAGTAGAGCTTTTCCTCAAAGTCCACGGAGAGGGGGAAGTAGTCGATGCCGTCCTTCGGCCTGGCGGAGGCGGTAGCGGCCACCAGGACCGTGGTGTCGCCGTAATGGACCATGACGGCGGCGTTGCACAGCTCCGCGTACTTGCCCACCTCAAGGGACAGGGTGCGCCCGGCGAGCTCCATGGAATAGATCTTGTGGTCGGTGAATTCTCTCTTTTTGATAATCATTCGTATTCTCCTTTCTCTGGAGAAGTACGGCCTCTTAGCACTTGAAAAAGCGCCCGAACCACATCAAACGGGCTCGACTTCGCCTGAGCCTTCGGACGTTTTTTCAACTGCTATGAAACCGGACTTCCCGCTTTTTTGCTGCTTTTTTGTCCTGCGCGGACACGGATGCGCCGTTTTTCGCAGGGAGGGGCCGGACCCGCGGAAGCGGACCGGCCCCGGTTATGTTACTTTCTGATGCCCAGCTTGGCGATGCAGGCTCTGTAGCGCTCGATATCCTTCTTGGCGAGGTAGTCGAGGAGGCTGCGGCGCTTGCCGACCATCTTCATCAGTCCCAGACGGCTGTGATTGTCCTTCTTGTGGACCTTCAGGTGCTCGGTGAGGCGGGCGATGCGATCGGTGAGGATGGCGATCTGGACCTCAGGGGAGCCGGTGTCGCTCTCGTGGGTGCGGTTGGCGTCGATAATGGCGGTCTTCTGCTCTTTCGTGATCATGGAAAATCATCCTTTCTTGTTTTCATACCCGCTGACATAGTATCGGGCGGAAAGGTCCCGCATCGCGGCTTTATCCCGAAACCAGGTGCAGGGGCTGCGCAGTTTTTAAATTTTAGCATGGAAACAGCCGTTTGTAAAGAGGAAAAAAGGAAATCTTTTCGTGTTTTTTTGTCGCAATGCGCCGATATTGCGTCGGACGGCCTGAGATGATATAATACATTGATCAATAACACCATGCGCCACAGCGCAGCAGACGGAGAAAAACATGCCCGATTCACGCTTTTACCTTCCCGGCGCCGAAACAGTCACCCTGACGGGCGCTGTTGTGGACAAGCTCGTCCGCAGGGGCGACGGAGACGCGGCGCTCCTCTACATTTACATACTGAAAACGCGGGCCGTGCCTTCGCTGGAGGAGGCCGCCGCCGCCCTGGGCAGGACGCCGGAGGAGATCGAGAGCTCCATGAGGGTGCTGCGCTCCATCGGCCTTGTCATGGGCGGCGATCCGGAGACGCCTCCGCCGGTGCAGAAGGACGAGCTCCCCGAGTACACCGCCGAGGATATCCGGCGGGAGCTGAAAAACGGCTCGGAATTCGCCGTGCTCGCGGACGAGGTGCAGAAATGCCTGGGCAAGCTCCTGAGCAGCGACGATCTCATGAAGCTGTTCGGCATCTACGACAGCCTGGGCCTTCCGCCGGAGGTGATCCTCCAGCTGGTGAACTACTGCATCGCGGAGAGCCGGCGGCGCACGGGCGGCGGGCATCTGCCCACCATGCGCTACATCGAAAAGGCTGCTTACGAGTGGGAGCGGCAGGGGATCTTCTCCCTCGAGGCGGCCGAGGACTACATCCGCGCCATGGAGAAGCGGCGCAGCGCCGCATACGAGGTGCGGCGCGCCATGGGCATCGCGGATCGGGCCCCCTCCGCTTCAGAGAAGAGGTACGTCAACACCTGGCTGTCTATGGGCTTCACGCCGGGCGCTATTGCCATTGCCTATGAGCGGACGGTGGACCAGACGGGACGGCTGGCCTGGCGGTATATGGATTCCATCATTATGAACTGGCACATGAAGGGGCTGCACACCCCGGAGGAGATCGGGATGAAGGACGCGCCGCGCGGCCAGCGCCGGGCGCAGCAGCCCACCGGCGGCCGGCCGTCGCCCAGCGCCGAGGATGTGGAGAGAATGAAACGGTTTTTGGCGAAGCTGAAGGAGGAGTAGACATGGCTCTTGACAGAAAGCTGCTCCACAGGGCGCGGATCGCCCTGGATGAGCGCAGACACGAGCGGGAGCGGGAATATGCGGAACGCCTGGAGCGGGTCTACAGCCGGAATCCCCGGGTGCGGGAGCTGGACAGCCGGATGCGCTCCACTGTCGCCGAGGCGGTGCGCCGCGCCATGTCCCGCGGGGAAGACCCCGCCCAGGCGCTGGAGGAGCTCCGGGAGGAGAACCTTGACCTCCAATCCGAGCGGATCCAGGAGATCATGGCAGCCGGCTTTGAGCCCGACTACCTGGACGATGAGTATTTCTGCAAAAAATGCCGGGATACGGGCTACGACGGGACCCGATACTGCTCCTGCCTGATGGAGCTGTACCGGGAGGAACAGAAAAAGTCCCTTTCCAGCCTGCTGAAGCTGGGGGACGAGACCTTTGACAGCTTTGATCTCAAATGGTACGGGGAGGAAAAGGACCCCAGGACGGGCATCACCGACCGGCAGCATATGGAGTTCGTGTACGAGACCTGCGTCGTATACGCCAGACGATTCGGGGAAAAATCCACGAATCTGTTTTTCAGCGGCGCCACAGGGCTGGGAAAGACCTTCCTCTCCGCGTGTATCGCCCGGGTGGTGGCGGAAAACGGCTTCTCCGTGGTGTATGACACCGCCTCGGCGGTGATGAACCGGTTCGAGGAGGCGCGCTTTGGGCGGTGTGACGATCCGGAGGAGGCGCGGCAGGACGTGAAGCGTTTTCTGGAGTGCGACCTGTTCATCCTGGATGATCTGGGCACAGAGTTCACCAACTCCTTCACCGCAAGCGCCATGTATGAGCTCATCAACACCCGGCTCACGACGGGCAGAAAGACGATCATCAGCTCCAACCTGACCCAGGAGGAGCTGCGGAAGCGGTACTCCGCCCAGATCGTTTCCCGGCTGGAGGGAGAGTACCAGACGCTCCTGTTTGTGGGGAAGGACATCCGCCGCCAGAAGGCGGCAAACAGCTGACTGAAGAGAAAATGAATGCGTTTGGATAAAGCATAACGGAGCGGAAAAAGATTTCCCACGGGAAATAAGTGCGGAAAATCGAAGGTTTTTCACATTCTCCACAGGTTTTTCCACATACGTTATGTCAACAATGGACCGCGGAATATTCATTTTTGCCGTATAACGCCTGAAATGAGACCAAAATATTGATTTTTGGCGCCTGTCGGTGTAAAATCCTTATCCTGCGAATACTATTGAGTACGAGGGCCGAACGATCAGTGAAAGGAACAAGAGTGGAAGATACTGCCAACAAAAAAAGCTTTGTCCGCGGCGCCGCGATCCTGGCCGCCGCCGTTGTCATCAGCAAGGTCGTGGGCGCCGTTTACAAGCTGCCGCTGTACAACATGCTGGGCAGCTCCGGCACCACCACCTTCACCGTCATCTATACCATATATTCCCTCCTGCTGACCATTGCCACGGCGGGCATCCCCATCGCCCTGTCGCGGCTGGTGTCGGCGGCCATCGCCACCGATCGGCGGGCTCAGGCGAAGCGCTATTACAAGGTTGCCATGCCCGCCTTCATCCTCATCGGCATCGTGTGCATGGTCGTCATGCTGCTGTTTGCCAAGCAGATGGCCGCGTTCATGGGAGTCAAGGAGGCGGAGCCCGGCATACGGGTGCTGGCTCCAGCCGTGTTCTTCTCCTGCGTGGTGGCCGTATACCGGGGCTACACCCAGGGGTTCGAGGATATGACGCCCACAGCCGTGTCCCAGGTCATCGAGGTCATCTTCAAGATGATCTTCGGCCTCGGCGTGGTGTATATCTTCGTAAGGCGCGGCTTTGACGAGGCGACCACCACGGCCGGCGCCATCGTGGGCGCGGTGGTGGGCATGGGACTCTCGGTCCCGGCCATGATGTACTACAAAAAGCGCAGCGATAACGCCCTGCGCCTTATGGGGGAGCCGACGGACCAGCCGGCCGCTCCCGCTGATACGCTCAGGGAGCTCATGAAGGTGAGCATTCCCATCACGGCCAGCATCCTGATCCTGAACGTGGTGCTGCTCATCAACACCAAGGTCATCATCGCCCGGCTTCAGACAGGCAGCGGCTTCAGTTATGACGAGGCCAAGGATCTGGAGGGCGTCCGGAGCATGGCAATGACACTCTTCAACCTTCCCTCGGCTTTCATCGTGCCCATCACCACAAGCGTGGTGCCCGCCATTTCCGCCGCCCTGGCAGAGCGGAGGCCAAAGGGGGCGCGGCGGATCATGGAGTCCGCCCTGAAGCTGACGAATCTGCTGGCCATGCCCGCGGGCATCGGCATCGCCGCCCTGGCGAATCCCATCTTCAACGGGCTCTACTGGGGCAACAACCAGATCGGTGTGAAGCTCATGTTCATCCTGGGCTTTGCCGCCTATTTCATCTGTCTTCAGCTCATGACCACCGCCATCCTCCAGGCTGCGGGACACGAGCGGCTGAGTATGCTGACCCTCCCCGTGGGCTGCATCGTGCAGGTGGTCGTGGTCTATATCCTTACCGGCATCCGCAGCATCGGCATCATCGGCGCCTCCATCGGCACCACCACCTGCTATGTGCTGATCTCCGCGCTGAACATCTGGTTTATGAAAAAGCGGATCCCCGTGGCGCCGCGGATGCTGCGGACCTTCATCAAGCCCCTGTTCTGCAGCATCGTCATGGGCGTTGCCGCCTGGGCATGTTACGGCATACTGGGCAGGCTCCTGCCGAACCTCTCCGCCTCCCGCGTGGGGACCCTTGCCCTGCTGGTGATCGCGGTCCTTGTGGGCGTCGCGGTCTACGCTGTGCTGGTGGTGTTCATTGGCGCCATATCCCGCAACGACCTCAAGTTTTTCCCCAAGGGGGATAAGATCGCCAGGCTCCTGCGGATCCAGTGACACCTGGCTATTCTCAAAATCCTTGCGCTGAGGTGAAAAGTATGATAGATTTTGAAAACAAGCCCCGTTACGACGTCTACGATCTGGTGAAGCTGATCCGGATACTCAGGGCGCCGGGAGGCTGCCCCTGGGATGCCGAGCAGACCCACGAGAGTATCCGGCGCAACTTTGTGGAGGAGGTCTATGAGGTCGTCGAGGCCATAGACGAGCAGGACAGCGAGCACCTCCGGGAGGAGCTGGGCGACGTGCTGACCCAGGTGGTCTTTCACGCCGAGCTGGAGCGGGAGGCCGGCCGGTTCGAGCTGGACGATGTGGCCGACATGGTGGTGAGGAAGCTTATCTACCGGCACCCCCACGTGTTCGGGGATACGAAGGTCAGCGGCACGGGAGAGGTCCTGACGAACTGGGACGCGCTGAAAAAAACGGAGAAGCACCAGGAAACGGCGGCGGATACCCTCCGCGGCGTGGCAAAGAGCCTGCCGGCCCTCTGGCGCGCGGAGAAGGTGCAGAAGAAGGCGGCGAAGGTCGGCTTCGACTGGCCGGACGCCGGCGGCGCCATGGACAAGCTGGGCGAGGAGCTGTGCGAGCTGAGGGAGGCGGTCGCCTCGGGCGAGGGAGCCTTTGAGGAGCTGGGGGACATCCTGTTTTCCGCTGTGAACACCGCCCGGCACCTGGGTATCGACCCGGAGGAGGCGCTGACCGCCTCCACCGAGAAATTCATCCGCCGTTTTGACGGGCTGGAGAGCGAGGCTGCCCGGCGGGGGCTGAAGCTGGAGGAAATGTCTCTCGGGGAGATGGACAAACTCTACGAGGAGCAGAAGCGCGGACAGCGCTGAACAGACGCGGAGGGATGGTACGGCTCCGGCCGTCAGGCGACGCGGACCGAAATATACCAGGCCGCGCGCAGACGGCGCACGGCCTGCTTTTCACTCCGAAAGCTGAAACGGTGAGGGATCATGAGACTGGATAAATATTTAAAAGTGTCGCGGCTCATCAAGCGGCGCACCGTGGCCAATGAAGCGTGTGACGCGGGACGGGTCACGGTGAACGGAAAACCCGCCAAGGCGGGCTATGAAGTCAAAGAGGGCGACGTCCTTGAAATCCGCTTCGGCGAGCGGACACTGAAGGCACAGGTGCTGACAGTCAGCGAGCACGTGTCGAAGTCTGACGCGCCGGCCATGTACAGGGAGATCGTCTGACATCGGGGAGGGCAGACCATTGTCCGGGAAATACAGGTGGGATAAAAAATACCTATACTGGGGCATCACCGCCTTCGCGGTGATCGCGGGCAGCATCGCCTTTTACCTGCTCCTTTCCAAGTGGCCGGGGATCAAGGCTGCGCTCACCGCGATCCTGCGCGCGCTTTCCCCCTTTATCTACGGCTGCGTATTCGCCTACCTTTTCATCAAGGTGGTCAACTACTTTGAGCGGGCATTCCTGCACCGGCTGGGGGAAAGGCTGTTCCCGAAAAACGCCGTGCGGGCCTTCAAGGCCGGCAGGATCTTCAGCATCATCCTGACGCTGGCGTCCTTTGCCGTGGTGTTCGGCGGGATCATGTGGCTTATCATGCCCCAGATCTACTACAGCCTCAGCGGCCTCGTCAACAATATGTCCACGTATTACCGCACGGTGATCACGTGGATCGACCGGTTCTTCGATTCCAACCCTGAGCTGGAGGCCATGGCGAAAACGCTGGTGGGCAACATTTCCGATAATCTGACGAAGTGGGTGCAGGAAAGCATCCTGCCCAGGACTCAGGTCATCATCACGAACATCACCAGCGGCGTGTTCAGCGTCGTGCGGGAGATGTTCAACATCCTTATCGGCGTGGTGGCCTCGGTCTACATCATGTACCATAAGGAGACGTTCTCCGCCCAGGCAAAGAAGCTGCTGTACAGCCGCGTGAAGCCCCGGCGGGCGAACCGGGTGCTGTCAAGCATCCGATTCGTGGATCGCGCCTGCGGCGGATTTATCATCGGCAAGCTGATCGACTCCCTGATCATCGGCATCATCTGCTACATCGTGCTGACGATCCTGAAAATGCCCTATTCCGCGCTGGTGTCGGTCATTGTCTGCGTGACGAACATCATCCCGTTTTTCGGGCCGTTCATCGGCGCCGTGCCGTCTGCGCTGCTGATCCTGCTGGAATCCCCTATGAAATGTCTCATCTTCATCATTTTCATCATCGTGCTGCAGCAGATCGACGGGAATATCCTGGGCCCCAAGATCCTGGGCACCCGCATCGGGCTCAGCGGCTTCTGGATCATGTTTGCCATCCTGCTTTTCGGCGGCCTGTTCAGTTTGTGGGGGATGCTGCTGGGCGTGCCGGTCTTTGCGGTGATCTATGCGGCCATCCGCAACATCAATACCCGCCGGCTCATAGAGCGGGATCTTCCCACCGCCACGGCGGACTACCTGAATATCTCCTATATAGATCCCATCACCAATTCGCCTGTGTATAAGGACCCGGTCAGGACGGTGGATAAGAAGCCCGCCCGGAGGAAGAAATGAAACAGAAGCTGATTGCTTTTTACCGCTCCGTGGGTGGGGAGGCGATCCGTTATGTGATCATCGGCGGATGCACCACCCTTGTGAACTTCGGCGTATTCACCGTCATGATGAGGCTCATGGGGTTCGAGAGCATGGCACGGGGCGTCACCATCGCGAACGCCGTCTCCATCGTGCTCTCGATCCTTTTCGCCTATGTGGCGAACAAGCTGTTCGTATTCCGCAGCCATTGTCCGAACTTCAAGGCCCTGTGTGCGGAGTGCGCCGGGTTCTTCTGCGGCCGCGGCCTCGCCATGCTCCTGGAGCTGGTGGGCGTGGAGCTGCTGGTGAACCGGTGGAAGATGGACGCCACCGTCGGCAAGCTCATCATGCAGGTATTCGTCATCGTCTCAAACTATTTTTTCAGCAAATTCCTTGTGTTTCGGAAGAAAAAGAAGACGGAGGAGGCTCCCAAAGAGTGATCGGCAAATTGCATGCCCGGCGCTGTCGGCAAAGCCGGTTGCGCACCCTGATGTCCGTAAAGCGGAGGGAACTCTGTTTTCAAAATGTGAACGGTACTCATAGTTCAGACTGACAAACAAAGCGCCTTCATAAAGGGCGCTCTCACGTAAGGCTCATATTGGTTTCTCGCGGCTCTTTCCGCCGAAACTGCACGACCGGCACAGGGTATCCGTCAGGATGTCCCTGTGCCGGTCAGCTTGTTCTGACGCAAAACCACCGCGGCAGCATGATCCCCGGGTGAGAGCGCCCAAGTCGGCTGTTTACTCCTCTGTGAGAGGCATGACACAGTCCGGCGGCAGCAGCTTTCATTATTCTGTTCTGATTCGGCCGTGTTCCACGAAGAACGTGGTGTGTTTGTCGTCCCGTAGGCCGCGGACGGACGCTACACCGATGAAATCGGCAGGCGTTTCGCGGGACACGCGGTTTACAAGCGGCCCCCTCTGCGATATGATAGAAGGGATCAAAGAACGGAGGAGACAGCGATGAACAGATTTCCGAAATGCTTCGAGCCCCTGAAGATCAATGACGCCTACACGATGAAAAACCGCATCACCTGCGCGCCGATGGCGTTCGCCCTGATCGCCTGCGACCCGGAGGCGAGCGAAAAATCCTTCCGCAAGCTGGAGGCGCCTGCCCGGGGCGGGGACGCTATGGTCAGCGTGGGCGAGCTGGACGTGAATTTCACGGACGCCGTCCGTATTCCTCTGCCGCCGGTGGACTTTACGGAGAAGGACAGCTACGCGGTACAGCGGGTGGGCGAATACGCCCGGCGTATCCACCGCCACGGCGCTATTGCCCTCTGCGAGCTTGCCCACCCGGGGGCGGAAAAGATGCCCTTTGACGAGACCCAGGAGGCCATCGGCCCCAATGATGAGGTGCGCCTCAACGGAGTCCGGGTCCGGGCTATGACGAAGGCGGATATGGACCGGGTAGCGGGCGACTTCGTAAAGGCGGCGGGATTTGTGAAAAACTGCGGCTTTGACGGCGTGGTGATCCACGGCGGACACGGCTTCATCTTTACCCAGTTCCTCTCCTCCGCCTACAACAAACGTACCGATGAGTACGGCGGCAGCCTGGAAAACCGCGCCCGGTTCCCCATTCAGATCCTGCGGGCGATCCGTGAGCATATGGGAAAGGACTTTATCATTGAGCTGCGCATCAGCGGCGATGACCTGTACAGCGATGACCGCCACGGCGTCACGCCGGAGGAGACGGGCCGATTCGCCCACATGCTGGAGGGGATCGTCGATCTGATCCAGGTCTCCGTGGGCATCTACTACGACGCCATTGAGACCCACCAGTTCTCCTCCATGTTCGTGCCCCACGGCGTCAACGCCCCCATCGCCGCCATCGTGAAGCAATATACCTCCATCCCGGTGGGCGTGATCGGCGGCATCAACAGCCCGGAGCTCATGGAGCAGATCCTGGAGAGCGGACAGGCGGATTACATCGCCCTGGGGCGGCAGAGCCTGGCCGACCCGGAGCTGGCGAATAAGGCCCGGCGCGGCGAGGAGGACCGCATCCGCCGCTGCCTGCGGTGCTTCAAATGCTTCCCCGGATCCCCGGAGGAGGGCTATACCGACCTGCCCTTCACCAGCAACGAGCTGGCGAAGGTCGTCGGAGCCTGCACGATAAATCCCACGGCGAACCTGCCCTTCGATCCCTGGTCGCTCCCGCCGGCGCCGGAGAAGCGGCGCATACTGGTGGTGGGCGGCGGCCCGGCCGGGATGCAGGCGGCGATCACGGCCAGCGACCGGGGACATGAGGTGATCCTGGCGGAGCGCGGCGACAGGCTGGGCGGCCTGCTGTTCTTCACCGACACGGACGTGGACAAGCCCGACCTGCGCGGTTTCCGTGATATGCTGATCCGCGAGGTGGAGCGGCGGGACATCGACCTGCGGCTGAATACCGAGGTCACGGCGGAAAATCTCCGCGGCTTCGGGGCGGAGGAGCTCATCATCGCCACCGGCTCCCTCCCGGCATGTCCCCCCATCCCCGGCATCGAGAACGCGGTCCAGTCGCTGGAGGTCTATCGCGGGAACGTTGTTCCCGGCAAACGCGTTATCATGGTCGGCGGCGGGCTGATCGGCTCCGAGCAGGGGCTGCACCTCGCCAGGACAGGCCACGACGTAACGGTGGTGGAGATGCTGCCCCGGGTGGCAAACGAGGCCTACGGTATGTACCGGGAGGCGCTTATGCGGGAGCTGGAGAAGGAGCACGTGGCACTGTATGAGAACACCCGGTGCCTGGAGATCGGAGCTGGCTTCGTGCGGGTACTGCTCCCGGACGGAATGGAGAAAACGCTGGAGGGGGATACGGTCCTCTATGCCCTGGGCATGAAGTCCGTGCCGGTCCAGGCGCTCCTGGATGCCGCCGGGGACATACCGGCAACGGTCATCGGCGACGCCATCCGTCCTTCAAAGGTGGATCAGGCCACCCGCACCGGCTACCTGGCGGGCGTCAAGGCCGGCGGCACAGCGATCGAGGGGATGGAATGATACACGGCAATAAGCGTACACGGGCAGCACCAAATCAGTTTACATAATATCTATTCTGCTGTTTGATCCGCAGGTTATGCAATAACAGATAGCCGGATACAACACTAGTCGTAACCGCGATTCCGTGTTTACTGTAATCAAATGTGAGGGAGCATAAGCCATGTCAAAAGTAAAATCGATCCTCGATCGGAGTTGGTCTGTGGCCTTCGCGCTGATCCCCGTGGTACACGTTCTTTATCTGATCTTCAATTTCCTGTTTGCGCAAACTGAAAGGAAGTTTTATCTCTGGGCCATCCCCGTGTCGTTGATCCCCAGCGGTATTCTGCTCGCGCTTCTGCCGAATCCCGTGACGCCACTGGCTTACTACCTGTTTTTCGCTGCCCTGGCGGTGATTCAGTATTTCCGATGCAAGGGCTGTGAATATGCCTGTGACAGGCGGATCTGGGTCCGGATCGTCATCCTTGTGATACCGATCCTGTTAATCCTCGGTACCTATGCCGCGGTCTACGGTATACGCGGAAACCTGGAACATACGGTGGAGAACATCATGGAAACAGCCATCGCCAAGGACGAGCTCGCATGGTTCGATGTGATCCATCCAAAGTGCGACGCTGACATCACCACCATCAAGCGCCTGTATCAGACGATGAATGAGTCGGGCGTCCGGTTATCCGGGCCGGTGGAGGACGTGAAGATACGATCCTTCTCCAAGCAGTCGGAAAACGGGGTAACCAATACGACGCTCTCCGCCGAGGTGACCGCGGGCGGGGAAACCTATCTTGTTGATATCTGGATCTATGGGGACTGGGAGTATAACGGGGTCAAGTCCCTGAGCATCAAACCGGCGTAAACCGTACAACCGTATACAAAAACCCGGCGTCCGAGTTTTCGGACGCCGGGTTCGTTTGCTCTATGCGGTTTTCCGATTTCCGGATCAATACATGCCGCCCATGCCGCCGTCAGGCATGGCGGGAGCCGCCGCTGCGGGGGGCTCGGGGATGTCGGCCACCAGGGACTCGGTGGTGAGCACCATGGCGGAGACGGAGGCCGCGTTCTCAAGGGCGCTGCGGCAGACCTTGGTCGGATCGACGATGCCGGCGGCGATCATATCGCAGTACTCCTCGGTGGCGGCGTTGAAGCCGAAGTTCACGTTCTCGTTGCCCTTGACCTTATCCAGGATCACGGGGCCTTCCAGACCGGCGTTCTTGGCGATCTGCTTGATGGGAGCCTCAAGAGCCTTGGCCAGCAGGGTGATGCCGGTCTTCTCGTCGCCCTCAGCGCCGGGGATCAGCGCCTCGACAGCCTTGGCAGCCATGACGTAGGCGGTGCCGCCGCCGGCCACGATGCCCTCTTCCACTGCGGCGCGGGTGGCGTTCAGCGCGTCCTCGATGCGGAGCTTCTTCTCGCGCATCTCGGTCTCGGTGGCAGCGCCGACCTTGATGACGGCCACGCCGCCGCTCAGCTTGGCAAGACGCTCCTGCAGCTTCTCGCGGTCGTAATCGGAAGTGGTGATCTCGATCTCAGCGGTGATCTGGTGGATGCGGCCCTGGATATCCTCGGTTCTGCCGGCACCGTCCACGATGATGGTGTTGTCCTTGGAGACCTTGACCTGGCGGGCGCTGCCCAGCATGGAGACGTCAGTCTCCTTGAGCTCCATACCCAGCTCGGAGGAGATGACCTGGCCGCCGGTGAGCGCGGCGATGTCGCGGAGCATTTCCTTGCGCCTGTCGCCGAAGCCGGGGGCCTTGACGCACACGCACACGAAGGTGCCGCGCAGCTTGTTCAGGATGATGGTGGCAAGAGCCTCGCCCTCCACGTCCTCGGCGATGATGAGCAGCTTCTTGCCGCCCTGCACCACCTGCTCCAGCACGGGCAGGACTTCCTGGATGTTGGAAATCTTCTTATCGGTGATGAGGATATAGGGATCGTCCAGCACGGCCTCCATCTTGTCAGTGTCGGTGACCATATAGGGGGTGATATAGCCGCGGTCGAACTGCATGCCCTCGACGACCTCGGAGTAGGTCTCGGCGGTCTTGGACTCCTCCACGGTGATAACGCCGTTCTGGGAGACCTTCTCCATGGCCTCGGCGATCAGGTTGCCGATGGTCTCGTCGCCGGAGGAGACGGCGCCCACGCGGGCGATGTCACTGGTGCCGGCCACGGGCTGGGAGTTCGCCTTGATGGCGGCGACGGCGGCGTCGACGCCCTTCTGGATGCCGCGCTTCATGATCATGGGATTGGCGCCGGCGGCCACGTTCTTGATGCCCTCATGGATGATGGCCTGGGCCAGCACGGTGGCGGTGGTGGTACCGTCGCCGGCCACGTCGTTGGTCTTGGAAGCGACCTCGCGCACCAGCTGCGCGCCCATGTTCTCAAAAGCGTCCTTCAGCTCGATCTCCTTGGCGATGGTCACACCGTCGTTGGTGATGAGGGGGGAGCCGTATTTCTTCTCCAGGACCACGTTGCGGCCCTTGGGGCCTATGGTGAGCTTGACCGTATCGGCCAGCTGATTAACGCCTTTTTCCAACGCCCTGCGGGCGTCTTCACCGTAGATGATCTGCTTTGCCATGATGTTCTACCTCCAATTTATATATTGAGCAATGCTCATTCCACGATCGCGAGAATATCGCTCTGGCGAACGATGGTCATCTCAACGCCGTCCACCTTGACCTCGGTGCCGCTGTATTTGCCGGTGATGACGCGGTCGCCCTTCTTGACCATCATCACGACTTCATTTCCGTCGACGATGCCGCCGGGGCCAACCTCCAGGACTTCGTAAACCTGGGGCTTCTCCTGAGCTGCGGAAGAGAGGATGATACCGCTCTTGGTCTTTTCCTCGGCCTCGATCTGCTTGATGATGACCCGATCTGCCAGTGGTTTGAGTGTCATGATATATTACCTCCTGATATGTTGATCTTTATAAACAATTTAACTGGTTTAGCACTCAAACTTCCAGAGTGCTAAACCAGTTATTATAATAGTCTATGAGCTTCCAATATGCAAGCCCCAATTTTACTATTTACAAATTATTCATTTTTAAATTTCTCCGGTTTTGCGGGTTATCGCGTCCTTGCGGGCGGAAGCGTCCGTTTTCTCCGGATTACTGCGGATTTCTCCTTTTCCGATTCAGAATTCAAGCCCCTTCGGAAGGATGAAATCCACCGTTCCCGGCGCCATACGGAAGGAGACATGCTTTTCCCGGAGCACCTCTCCGTCCACGTTGACCCGCAGCTCCTCGTCGGCGTCGATCTCCATCTCTGTGCCCCGGAGATGGGTCACCAGGTCCCCCAGCTCCCTGTAGCGTCCCGCGGCGTATTTGCCCACAAAGTGCAGGAACTGGAGCCGCGACACCGGCCCCACGGCCAGGAAGTCGATGAGGCCGTCGTCGGGTACCGCGTCCGGCACCGGGTTGAAGCCGCCGCCGTAGAAACGGCCGTTGCAGGCACACACCAGGGCAAATCGGCCGTCCACGGTCCGCTCCGGCGTTTTGACTATGAAGTGACGGTTGATCCCGCGCAGCAGATTCGCCGCAAGGGATACCACATAACCGGTGGCGCCGCCGATCAGGGGAATGGCGCTGTACTTGTGAACATCCGCACCGATGCGGGCGTCGATCCCCACGGAGCAGATGTTGATACCGTACCGCCCGCAGCAGTCGATGGCGTCCAGCCGCCGGATCTCTCCGTCCATCAGGCTCCGCAGGTCGCTGAATCGGGCTGCGTTTTCCTTGCCGAACATCTTGATGAAATCGTTTCCCGTGCCCCGTGGGAAATGGGTAACGCTGACGCAGGGCAGCCCCACAGCGCCGTTGACGCACTCGTTGAGCGTCCCGTCTCCGCCGCAGGCGTAGACCCGGAGCTCTCCTCCGTTCGCGGCTTCGGCGCGGATCTTTTCGCAGGCGTCCATGGGCTCTTTGGTAACGTAGATCTCATAGTCCTCGTCTGCCGTCACGGTCCCGCGGATAAGGGCGGCCGTGTCCTCGGGTCGGTTCCTTTTGCCGCCGGCCGCGGGATTGATGATAAAAAGATGCTTCATAGTGACTGCTTCTACCCCTTCAGCTTCCCGCTCCGTCAATAGTACATGAACAGGTCGCACTTGATCATGCCGTTATAGAGCTTGCGCTTTTTTACAGCCGTTTTTCCGAAGGTGCGCTCAAACTCCGTGTGAGAGGAGAGGATATAGAGCTTCCAGCCCTCCAGTGAGGAGACGGCCCTGCCGAATTTCCGGTAGATATCCTCCGCTTCGCTGCGCTCCATCACCCGCTCGCCGTAGGGGGGATTCGTGATGATGAGTCCGTTGGGCGTATCTCGTTTAAAGCCGGCGGCGTCGGCCCGCTCAAAGCGGACGTGCTCCGCCACCCCGGCTTTTCGGGCATTCTCCCTGGCCACGGTGATGCACGCGGGGTCGATGTCCCCGCCCCAGATATCGTATTTACCGTGGAATTCCCGGTCCCTGGCCTCGGTTGCCGCGGCGTCCCAGACACGCTTATCCAGCCATCGCCACGCTTTCGCGTCGAAGGTGCGGTTGAGCCCCGGCGCTCGGTTCAGCGCCGCCAGTGCCGCCTCGATGGCGATGGTGCCGCTGCCGCAGAAGGGATCACAGACAGCTTCCCTGCCCCGGTAACGGGCCAGCTTCACCATGGCGGCGGCCAGCGTCTCCCGCAGGGGGGCGGCGTTGCCCACCTGCCGGTAGCCCCGCTTATGGAGCCCCGCGCCGGAGGTATCCAGATAGAGCCAGGCGGTGTCGCGCATGAGGGCGAACTGCACCTGATATTTCGCTCCGGTCTCTTTGAACCAGTCCACCCGGTATTTGCTTTTCAGCCGCTCCACGATAGCCTTTTTCACGATACGCTGGCAATCAGGCACCGAGTGGAGCGCGGAATCCAGGCAGTGGCCTTTTACGGGGAACGCCCCGTCCCTGGGGATATAATCCTCCCAGTTCATGGCGCGGACCAGCTCGAACAGCGCGTCGAAGGTTTTTGCCTCTCCGCTGCCCACTGCGAGCAGCACCCGCTCGCCGCATCGGAGCCCGATATTCGCTCTGGCAATGTCCGCCTGATCGCCGGAGAAAAGCACCCGGCCGTTCTCGGCCTTTACCTCCCGCATATCCAGCCGCTTGAGCTCGTCGGAAACGAGCCCCTCCAGCCCGAAGAGGCAGGGCACACACATCCTCATCGTCATCGTTCGTCCCTGAGCTCCCGTACCAGTTCCGCGATGGCGGGCTTTTCGTCCTCCATCAGCTCCTGCCACTCGCCCTCGTAATCGAAGGTGATGTCCTCCCCGGCCTCGATGCGCCTGACGTAGCCCCGGAGCAGCTCAAAATCCCGCTCATAGGCGTGGAAGCTGTTGGCCCGGTGGGTGTAGGTGCCCATCCTGACGCCGAGCTGGTCGGCAAACCGCTTCTGCAGCATGATGAGGGCAAAGGCGTTCATAAACGTGGCCTTCACCGCGTCGTTGGATCGGAACAGCACCTTCCCGTGGAGGGCGCCGTCCCGGATGAAGTACTGGATATGCTGGAGGCAGGCGGGGGAATCCTTCCTGCTGTCTGCCCGCCAGTCGCGGATGTCAATGACAGCCCGTCGGCTCTCGGGATTGCGTTTCAGCTCCCTGAGGATGAAGTCGAACTGCTCCTCCATGCGCATGTGGTAGGTGTATTCCCAGTTGCCCCGCTCCACCTCGAAGTCCAGGATGCCGTCCAGCATCTCCTGGCGGTACTGCTCCAGCTCATGGGGCCCGCCGATAAAGAGCCGACTGATCATGGGCTCGGAAAGGGGCTCGTCCACGCAGATGGTCATGCTGACCTCCTTCTGCATGGTGTTGTAATCCGTGCAGGGGATGACGGCGCCGTCCTTCTCCAGCGCCTTCAAAGAGTTATGATACGCCTCGGGCAGCGTCCTGCCCCGCGCCAGGCATTCGGTCATAGGGATCTCTCCTTTCCGCTGCGCCCAGTATACCACGGAGAAAGGGGATGCGGCAACAATATAAGATGAGTTTTTCCGAGAAGGCGGCGTCTTTCCTTCCGTGGTATCGGTTGACAAACCGCAAAGTTTCGTGTATCTTATGTATGCCCGCAGGCGACCCCGCGGGCTGTTCACGGAGGGTTATCGAAGTGGTCATAACGGGGCTGACTCGAAATCGTATGTCCTTTATGTACCCTCCGTTCCCCGGAACCCTTGATTTTACTGGGTTTTCGGAGGGTTCGAAAGCTGAAAATCAAATATGTTCTCCCCATCAGTTCTCCCCAAAATCCTGACCGATTTTCGGGGGTCAGATGTTGAGATAAACACGGAGAGGTA
>JAFWFZ010000048.1 GCA_017515345.1 Oscillospiraceae bacterium
CCCTGGTATCAGGTCTACGTGGATTACGCGGTGAAAAACAGGATCATCGGGGCAAATGAGTATTCCAATTACGACGCGAAGGCCACGCGGGCGCAGTTTGCCTGTATCCTGGCGATGGCTCTCCCCGATTCCGCGCTGCAGAAGATCAACAATATTACCTATGACGACATTCCCGATGTTACGGGGAAAGAGTATTATGCTCCCTACGTGTGCAAGCTCTACAACGCGGGCATCCTCACCGGCAGTGACGGGTACGGAACGTTTAATCCCAAAAACAACATCAAGCGCAGCGAGGTCGCGGCCATTGTCACCAGAATGGCAGACCCGAGCCTGAGAAAAACGTTTACCCTGCTTCCCAAGGTGAATCCCGCCGCATTTGATTATCTGGTCAGTACAGCGGTCAACGAGGGCGAAATGATAAAAGACGATTACTATCGGTATGTGATCGCGTATCATACCGATGCGGAAAGCGGGGGCACCTTCACCACCTTCATCGATTACAATGCCGAGGAGGACGCGGTTTTCGCTCTCTTGTTAACATCTCTTCCCGCACAGGATTACGACAGCCTTGTGATGATCGTTCTCACACGGTCGCCCGCGCAGCAAATGGACGGCGCGTTCGATATCTACCTGTACGACGAGCTGTATGATACCGGAACATTCGAGCTGTACCCCGACCAGGTGGGGAAACCGGGCAGCGTCTCGCTGGCTTATTATGACGGGGGGATCGACACAGCATCCCTGAATGATTTCCTGATCGCCAATACGACCACTATCGTATATGACATGCAGACGTATCTGCTCGCGGGAAGCGGATACACCGCCCGCGACCTGGGATTTGCCCTGGAATCCTGACAACTGCGAATAAAACGATCCGCCCGCCGGGTTTCCCGGCGGGCGGTTTTTCATGATCCATCATGCTCGCAGCTCAAAGGAACGGAACCAGCGTTCTCTTCGAGGATCGCGTTCAATGATAATCCACGGAGAGCTCCGTCACGGCGACTCTATCGTGATAACAGTTGATCCTGTAGTATACGTCCATATCGCAGCTGACGGAGAGCGCCGCTTCGCCCCGGACGGACGGCGAGCCCGTGTTGGCAAAGCCGACCGTGTAGTCCCCTTCCCGGAGCCGGTATTCGAACACGCCTCCCCTCCCGTGGGCAAGGGTCTCCGGCTCCTCACCGGTTACCGTCAGATCCACGTTGTATCTGCTGAACAGGAAATTGGAGACAAAATCCACATGGAGCCTGACGGTAAACTTCTCATACGGGAAATGCCCCGTCACGACGATCTCGCTGTCAAACGGGAGCTGGTCGCCCTTCTCAAATGCCGCGGCCTTGCTGACGGTCACTTCATTGACGTACTCGGAATCCATCTCATCCGGGTCTTTGTCATATACCTCCTGCACGGATACGTTCTGAAATCCCGCCGAGGTGAACAGCGCCGCCAGCTCCCTGCACTTCATCGTCTGGATATCGGCCGCGGAGATGGGAACGGTCGACTTGGGGATGATGTGATACACGATCTCGATCTCCGCGTCCGGCGGGAACTCCTCCCCGGCCTCAAACACGTCCCGCCCGTTGATCGTGACGGATTCCACCGTGCCGTCCGGCATGGCGCTGTCCGAGGTCAGATCGTCGACGACTGTGGGAAAGATCATGAAAAAGCCCGCTCCCTGCAGCTCGGAGATCACCTCGTCGCGCGTCTTTCCCCTGAGGCTCTCCGAGCCCGCGGGCGCCGCGAGCAGGACCGGTTCGGGGCTCTCCGCCGCCGCTTCCGGCGCTGCCGTTTCAACAGGATCAGTTTTCGGGGCCTGCGGCTTTTTGCCCGGTCCCTCCTCTCTCTGCGCCGCGTCGCAGCCCGCAAGCAGGATGACGCTGCACAGGGCGCAGACAAGAATGCTCAGTATTATCTTTATGGATCGCTTGCTCATGTATCACCCTTCTATCTTGATCGCAGTTTCTCTATGTCGGTTCAATCACTATGTGCCGGGATCTGTATGCCCGATCCCATTATAGCGATTCTTCCGCCGTTTTCAACCTCATGCGCTGACCGGCAGCAGTGGCGCGATCGGTCATATCACGATTTCAGCCTTTTCCCCCACCGGATTTGCTATGACCTGCGCGTTGACATCCGCCGCTTTTTTTGCTACGTTTTATCCTGTAAGCGTTTGAGCGCGCCGCCTCGGGCGGCTCTGGAAAGGTCGTGATCTTTTGTTCGAAAAGGTCTTCGTCTGGATCAAGCGGGGGCTCGTGTACTGTCTGGGGCTTTTCATCATGGCACTGGGCGTCACCTTCTCCGTCAAATCCGCTCTGGGCGTGAGCCCCGTGACGAGCCTCGCCCACGTGGTGAGCCTCATCACCCGCATCGACCTGGGTATCTGCACCACCTTATCGTACGTCTTCTATCTCATCATCGAACTCGTCATCCTGCGGAAGGACTTTAAGCCGGATATGCTGCTGCAGCTCATCGCCTCCTTCCTGTTCGGCGCGCTGGTATCCCTGGCCACCCGGCTCACCGGCTTCATCCCCGCGCCGCAGACTTACTTCCTCCGCTTCGTGTTCCTGCTCATCAGTATCCCGCTGATCGCCTTCGGCGTGATGCTCTACCTCTCGCCCCAGATCTGGCCTACACCGGGCGACGGGCTGCCTCTCTCCCTTTCAAAGCGCATCGACAGACCAGTGCCCAACTGCAAGATCATCACCGACTGCGGCATCGTTGCCCTCTCCGTGATCCTGTCCCTCCTCTTTTTCCGGAAGCTCAACGGCATCCGGGAGGGCACGGTCATCTCCGCCCTCACCGTGGGCATCGTGATGAAATACTTCATCAGGCTCTGCCAGGCGCCGATCCTCCGGTTCGTGGAGCGGCAGTCGAAGCTGGAGCGCGCCCTGGAGGACGCCGAGGGCGTCTCCCCCGCCGACGAGAACAAGATCATCGTCACCATCAGCTGGGAGCTGGGCTGCGGCGGCGAGGCCATCGCGGAAAGGCTGGCGAAAAAGCTGGGCATCCGCTTCTACGGCAACCAGCTCATCCCGCTGGAGGCCAAGGTCAGCGGCCTCAGCGAGGAGTACATCACCGCCCACGAGCAGAATATGAGCCGGGGCGTGATCTACGATCTCACCACCGCCAACTACGCTCTGGACAGCGAGAACATGCCCCCGCTGGAGCGGCTGTTCGCAGCCCAGATGAAGATCCAGCGCTCCATTGCCGCGCAGCCGGAGTCCAGCGTCATTCTCGGGCGCTGCAGCGACTACATCCTCTATGAGGATCCCAACAGCTTCCGGGTCTTCATCCACGCGAATCCCAAATACCGGACCCGGCGCATCTCCGAAAAGCGCGGCAGCTCGCTGGATGACGCCCGCTATGAGATGACCCATGCCGACGCCGCCCGCAAGCGGTATTACGAGATATTTGCCAACAGGGCCTGGGGCCGTACCATGAACTACAACCTCACTCTGGACAGCGAACGCTTCGACGACGAGGGCTGCGTGGCGCTGATCATCGACGCCATCAAGGTCTGGTGCCGGATCCGCGGCCGCCGGTATCCCTTCGCGGGACACGTCGAAGATCGGGACTGAACAGTTGACAAATGCTGTCTTTTTGCGTTAAAATATTTTTTACTGTTGTGTAAATTTTGAATAATTGGGGGGATCCCGTTGGACACCGAAGCCCGCAGAGTCAAACGACTCCAGATCTGCATTTTCATCGCCTATACCATCGCTTTCGCAGTTCCGAACTTCTCGCAGTATCAGCTCATGCCCCTGGCCACCCGGCTGATGAACGACCTGAACCTGACCCCCGCTCAGTTCACGTCTATCTTCTCCGCACCTATGCTCCCCGCCATTTTCCTGAGCCTGATATGCGGCGTTCTGGTGGATAAACTCGGCTACAAATATGTCATCGCCGGCGCCATCATCATGACTGCCCTCGGCATCTACGGGCGTCTGTTCGCCACCAACTATACCCAGCTCTATATCTGCATGATCCTGCTGGGCACCTCCGCCGGATGCGTCACCGCCACCGGCTCCAAGATCATCGGCTCCTTCTATGAGATGAAGCGTGTGGGCGTCTTCGTGGGCTATGCGGTGACGATCGGCACCGCGACTATGATTATCGCCTCCGCCACCACCGCCATGATGTCCACGAAAACGGCGTTCATCATCGCCGCCGTATTCGTCACCGTGGATCTTATCGTCTGGTTCGTCCTCGGGCCGAAGAACAAGGACGTGCTCATCAAGGGCACGGCGGACGAGTCGCGTCCCAGCATCGGCAAGTGCCTCGCCACCGTGCTCAAAAACAAGTACGTCTGGTATGTGGCCATCGGCCTCGCCTGCGTCAACGGCGCCATGGTCGGCATGAATTCCCTGATCTCCGCCGCTCTGGTGAGCCGCGGCATGACCGAGACGGCCGCCGGCGCCATCAGCAGCTTCACCCTGGTGGGCAATCTGGTGGGAAGCCTGCTGGTCCCCACCCTGGCCGCCAGGACCGGCAAGACCCGTCTGGTTCTCATCATCTTCAGCATCATCGCCGCGCTGTGCACCGCCTTCTCATGGCGCGCTCCCTTCGGCGTCGGCCTGTATGTCGCCCTGTTCCTCACCGGACTGGGCGTGGGCAGCGTGCTGCCGCAGCTCATGGCTATCAACATCCGCCTGCCCGGCGTGGGTCCCGTCTATTCCGGCACCGCCGGCGGCGTCATCGCCACCATCCAGCTCATCGGCGGCGTGCTGATCCCCACTTACATCGCGAACCCCATCGCCGGCGGCAGATACGGCGTCTACTTCATCGTCTGCGGCTCCGGCATGATCATCTGTGCGCTCTTCATGCTCCTGCTTCCCAGGAGTCTGGACGAAAAGGTCTGATCAAATCACAAACACTTCGCTGGTTTGCGATTTGAGAGGACGGGAGCGACCGCTCGCTTCTCATCGCCCTCTGCTCGCGGGAGACCTGGCCCCGGCCGGTCGAAGCGGGGATTCGCGCAGCTCATCCGGATGTTTTTTCCCGTGGCAATGCTGCGGAAAAAACAGGTTTCATTTCACTTGTGCCTGTCGGCGCGAGCTCTGTGAGATCGTTGATAAACAAAAGTACGCGGCGGTCGGGCACCATGGCCTGACCGCCGCGTTTTTCTCCGTTCGCTTATTTCACCAGGGACTCAAAGACCGTCTTGTTGTACTGCTCAAACCAGTAGTCGTTCAGGTCTCCGAAAATGCGGATCTTCGTTTTGTCCGAATAGTCGCACTCCAGTCCGGGGAACTGGGTGCACAGGTTTTTTGCCGTTACGTAGGCATGGATATCAAAGAGCTGTGAACCGCTCAGGGGAACCGAAAATTCAACGTGATTCATGTGGATCGTCTCGTCAGCCATGTGGAATCCTCCTTTATATGCGTGTTGTCCCCGCGGCGCGGGGCGTTTGCCGTTCCATGGCTTGATTATACTATGCTTTTCCAAGGATTTCAACAAGGAAAGCTCCGTCATTTTGCCGTTTCCGCAGGGAAACGGCATTTTTCCTGCCGCGCCCGGCTCACATGCACGCGATGAACCGCATGAACAGGAGATACATCCCCGTCAGAACTGTCACCAGCGCGGCGGAGGCAACGTAATACGCCTTCCTGCGCCTTTTTTTGCCCATGTAGACCAGCGCGCCCGCGGCGATCAGCACCGCGGCGGTGCCGGGCAGCATGAAGCCCGCCATAAAGCCCATTTCCTTTCCTCCTACGGCTGACGGATGCCGACCACCGTCACGCCGTCCCAGCGGAAAACGAGCTGGAGCGAATCGGTCTCCCGCTCCCAGAGATACAGGAGGCAGGGATCGGACCAGTTCACGTTTTCCTTGACTGCAGCGTAGTACGTCCCGCCGTCCACAAAAATGCGGACCTCCAGGATCGCGTGCCCGGTCTCCCCCGCCAGTGTCCGGAGGAGCCGCTCCGTCGTCTCATCTGCCCGGACGGTCTCCCCCGCTCCGTCGGTAAGGGCGGTGCTCACCAGGGTATTGACCACCCGTTCATCCTCAAGCCGGCAGGAAAAGCAGTCGAACGCCGCCGTATAGACCTCTGCGTCGTCCGGGTCAAAGCTGTCCGCAAGCCGGCCGGTGGAGCCGTCCCGGCTGCGGGCCCAGTACTCCTTCACTCCGCTGCCGTCCCGCTCCGTGACAGCCTCCAGCACGAAATCGTCCTCCTGCCATCCGAATAGCCGGAACCCCGGCATCTGAATGCCCAGCAGCTCCAGGATCAGCAGCACCGCGATACACACGCGAATCATGCGTCCTCGCCTCCCCGCCGGAACTCCAGCAGGTCCCCCGGCTGGCAGTCCAGGGCGGAGCAAAGCTTCGCCAGGGTGGATACCTTGATCGCCTTGGCCTTGCCCGTTTTCAGGATGGACATATTGGCCACGGTGATGCCCACGCGCTCCGCCAGCTCCGTCAGGCTCATCTTGCGCCTCGCCAGCATCACGTCGATATTGAAAATGATCTCGTCTTCCATGGCGTCACCTATATGGTCAGGTCGCTCTGCTCCTGCAGGAGCGCGGCCTTCTGCACGAGCCTCGACAGGGACGCCAGCACCACGGAGATAGCCGCGCCCGCCAGCGTCACCACCAGGGACAGGATCGTCACGCCCGGATGGCTCAGATTCAGGAAAAGGTACACCACGTTCACTACGAAAAACAGCGCGGCGTCAAAGGCGACCAGGAATGCCGCGATCTTGAGAAACCGGGCGTTCTCCTGGGAAAAGCTCCTGTCGCGGCCGATGTTCCCCGCGACCCGCCATCCCATATACAATACGCCGAAACAGGGCAGCCCCGTGACCCACAGGAAGATGAGCCAGGGCCAGTAGCAATAGGCATGGTCCGGCTCCTGCCCCACGATGGACTGCCCGTAGAGCGGCAGCAGCACCGCGTAAACAAACAGCCCGCAGATCCCCACGAGTACGATCGCCATTCTGATCCATCGGGCAAGCGTTTTTTGTTCCATATCGCACCTCCGATTTTGTTTTACACCCGAAGGATACCACGCAAATCATCGTTTGTCAATGATAATTTATCGTTTTACAATAAATTATTTTGTTTTCACAATAAAGCCGCCGCACCCGGTCGGTGCGGCGGCTGCCGTTGTTCTGTTTCTGTGATCCGAAATGACCGGATCAGATCATGAACTCGCTTCTGTTGATGACGTCGTCCTGGATGTCGGAGGAGAGCTGCACGAAGTAGGCGGAGAAGCCGCCGATGCGGACGATCAGGTCGGGATACTCCTCCGGGTGGACCTTGGCGTCCTTGAGCTGCTCGGTATCCAGGATATTGTACTGGATGTGGGTGCCGCCGGCCTTCATGAAGGCGTTGGTGTAGTCGATGAGCTTGTGCATGCTGTCCGGGCTCTGGAGGATGGTGGAGGAGAATTTCTGGTTCAGCACGGAGGCATAGCTGTCGTCAAAACCGGCGGTGAGGGCGGAGTGCAGCACCGCGGTGGGGCCGCACTTGTCGCAGCAGCGCATGGGCGACAGCGCGCCGTCGTTCAGGGGCTCCAACGCCTTTCTTCCGTTGGGGAGCGCACCTGCGCCCAGGCCGCCGTAGTAATGCCAGGCCAGGCCTTCGCGCGCCACGATGTAATTACGGAAGGGGGAGTTGTCGTAGCTGGTGATGGCGGCGGCGGAGTCGGCGCTGATACGGCGGGCAAGCTCATCCACCTCTTCAATGTCGTTGCCGTATTTGGGCTGCTGGAGGCAGAGCTGGCGGATCTCCTCGCCCCGCTCGCCCTCAAAGTTGGAATCCAGGGCGGTCAGGAGCTCATCCATGGTGAGGACCTTCTTATCGAATACCAGGGACTTGACTGCACTGAGGGAGTCGGCCACGTCGATGATGCCCCGGTCGGAGATGCCGTACATGGAGTAGTCGGGCATGGGATCCACCAGGTCCTGGCCGAAGTCCATGCAGCCCTGTACGCTGATGGAGGACAGGAAGGGCAGGCGCATGTATTTGGGCTCCACCTTCCGGGCGATGGCGCCGAGATCGAAGATCTTCTTCACCAGCGCCTTGAGCTGGGTCATAAAGGCGTCGTAGAGCTCGTCGACGCTCTTAAAGCTCCTGGGGTCGCCGGTGCGGAGGCCGGTCTGCACCCCGTTGATGTCCAGACCGTCATGGAGGGTCATATGCAGCAGCGCGCCCATGTTGAAGGCCGCCACACCCTCGGCCCCGTAGTGCTCGGCACGGGAGGGCAGGCAGGGATAGATGCAGCCCAGGCCGCACCACTCTACGGCCTCCTCCAGAGGAATGCCGTCGCGCACGTAGCTGCCGATGACCTTTTCGTCGTTTTCAAAGAGGGGGATCCCGCCCCGGGTCTCAAGATTCGTGCGGATGGCCTTTTCCATGAGCCAGTCCGGGGTCTTCTGGTTCCAGCGGAGGCACACGGTGGGAGAGGAGAGCTTCAGCAGCCCGACCATGTGGAGCATGAGGTAGCTCAGCTCGTTGGACATATCCTCGCCCTCGACGTTGAGACCGCCCAGCATCATATTGTTGATGCAGAAGTTGATCTGGTGGGACTCCTTCTGGCTGGCGGATTCCACCATGGTCTGGGTGCCCCAGCGGCCGATCAGATCCGCCAGGAGCTGGCCCGCCCGCTTCAGGGTGAGCTTCCCGCTCTGGATGTCGTTCATGAAGTAGGGGTACAGATACTGGTCGCCGCGGCCCCAGTGGGGATTCGCGTGGGGCGGATGCTCCAGACACTTGCACACGCCGATGATGGCCATGGACTGGAGCGCCTCGTGGAAGCTCTCCGCCGGGTTTTCAGGGACCTTGGCGCAGGTCTCCGCGATCTCGCGCAGCTCGGAGGCGCGGGTCATGTCGTGCTCCTCCTCCGCCATCTGCGCCGCCAGGGCGGAGTAGCGGTGGGCCAGGTTGATGGCCGCCTCCAGCACGATGACCGTGGACTGCCAGAAGTACAGCCGGTCGATATCGGTGCAGCTCTCGGCGTGCCACTTTTCGATGTGCCCCTTGGCCTCGTTGATGATGCCCCGGAGACCAACGGCCAGGATCTTCTTAAAGTTCACCGTGGAGGTGCACTGGCCGAAGATGGCGGAATCCAGGGATGGATCCTTGAGCTTCGCGGCCTCGGCCTGCTTCGGCCATGCGCCCATGGCGGCCTCCCATGCCTTGTAGGTCATCTCCGGCGCCGTGGGGCCGCTGAAGGTGCGCACGCTCTCCCTGAGGGTCTCGATGGTGTCCCGGTCCACACGGGCGGCGGCGTCCATGGTGACGCCCAGCACCTCGGTATCGTCCCAGAGATCGGGGATATAGTCGCCGGCCACGTCGATGGCGGCGCAGCAGCCGATGACCTTTCTGGTGGGCCGGCCGGCCAGCTGATCAAACTCAAGGATGGAGATGGGCAGATTTTCCACGACCTCCTTGAAGAGCTTCGCCCTTCTGATCTGGATATCCTCGCCCACTGTCTCCTTCCAGCTCTTGATGGCAAGCTTGTCTCTGTCGGCGCAGAGGCTCCACTCCGCCGCCTTCATGGCCGCCCGCCACTTCATGTTGGACGCGCTGAGCTCCAGCCCGTCGATTTCGCTGAGGAGCTTTTTGTTCACTTCCATTTCAGCACTCTCCTTATTTTGATACCCGGCAGTCCACACCGAGCTGTCTGTATACTTCCGCGGTTTTCTCCGCCTCCGCAGGGGGCAGGGGCGGCAGGTCGCCCATGGCGTATTCCATGCGCAGCGCCTCATATTTCGCGGCGCCCATGCGGTGGTAGGGCATCAGCTCCAGGCCGATGTCCCGCCCCAGGGAACGGATGAACGCCGCTGTCCGCTCCGTCTCCTCCCGGCCGTCGTTCACGCCGGGGATCAGGGGCCGGCGGAACAGGATCTCCGCTCCGGCGGACGCCAGCTTTCGCGCATTCTCCAAAATCCGCTCGTTCCCCACGCCGGTGTATTCCCGGTGAAGCTCACTGTCCGCGAATTTCATGTCGAAGAGGAACAGGTCCGTCTTTTCCCGCACTGCCTCAAAGCTCTCCCACGGCACACAGCCGCAGGTCTCCGCACAGGTGCTGATCCCCGCCTCCCGGCAGCGGCCGAACAGGTCGGAGACGAATTCCGGATGCGTCAGCGGCTCCCCGCCGGAGACGGTAACCCCGCCGCCGGACTCGTCATAGAAGATCTTGTCCCGGGCGGCCTTGCGGAACGTCTCCTCGTCGGTCATCTCCTTACCATATACGGTCAGCGCCCCGGCAAAGCACAGTTCGGCGCATTTCATGCAGGAAACGCATTTTTCCCGGTCGATGCGGTATACGCCCTCACCGGGGACGATGGCTCCGTGGCCGCAGGCCCGCAGGCACCGGCCGCAGTTCTGGCAGAGCCGACTCAGGAAGCCGAGCACAGTACCCGGCGTCAGATTCTCGGGATTGGCGCACCATCGGCACCGCAGGGGGCATCCCTTCAGGAACACCACCGTGCGGATCCCGGGCCCGTCGTGGATGGAGTAGTTCTGGATATTCGATACAAACGTGCTGCTCAATCCCCTGTGCCTCCGCTTCTGTTTTTCTTTATTATATAGTTCACATATACCGCTGTCAAGCAACGCATGGTGTTGAAATCGCGCCGGCGATTTGGTATAGTGATGTCAGAAACACAAAAAAAGTCAAAGGGGGATCATTCCATGGATCAATTCAAATACCCGCGTCTTTTCACGCCCATCAAGCTGGGCAACACCTGGTTCCGCAACCGCATCTTCGCCTCACCCACCGGCTTCCTGGACACCGATTATTCCGGCGCCCTGCCGCCGGAGGCCGCCTTTTATTATGAGCGCAAAGCCATGGGCGGCGCGGCCAGCATCGCCGTGGGCGAGTGCGTCATCTCCAAGAACGTGAGCGGCGCCTCCCGTCACATCAGCCTGGACGATCCCATGCAGCGCAACGGCCTCGCCCGGGTGGCGGACGCCGTGCGGCGTCAGGGCGCCGTCTGCGCGGCGGAGCTGACCCATGCGGGCATGTACGCCGGGCGTATGGCCCAGACCCTGGAGGACGGCTACGGCCCCGTGGACACGGAGGACAACGGCCGCATCATCCACGCCATGAACGAGGAGCAGATCGAGGAAGTCATCAAAATGTACGCCAACGCCGCCCGCTGCGTCAAGGCCTGCGGCTTCGGGATGGCCATCGTCCACGCAGGTCACGGCTGGCTGCTGCATCAGTTCCTCTCCCCCTTCATCAACACCCGTACCGACCGGTGGGGAGGCTCCGACGAAAACCGCGCCAGGCTCCTGGTGGAGGTGCTGAAGGCCATGCGCAAGGAGGTCGGCCCCGGCTTCCCCATCGAGGTGCGCATCTCCGGCAGCGAGTGCTATGACGGCGGCTTCGGCATCGAAACGGGCATCGCCGCAGCCAAGGCCATGGACGGCTACTGCGACCTGATCCACGTCTCCGCGGGCAGCCACGAGGTGGAGCAGGTCTTCACCGTCACCCATCCCAGCATGTTCCTCTCCGACGGCTGCAACGTGAAGTACGCCGCCGAGATCAAAAAGCACGTGAAGACTCCCGTCGCCACTGTGGGCGCCCTGGTGGAGCCGGAGCTCATGGAGGAGATCCTTGCCTCCGGCAAGGCGGACGTGGTGGAGATTGCCCGCGGCCTCATGGCCGACCCGGATATCCCCCTCAAGGCCCGCTCCGGCCGGGAGGACGAGATCAGGAAGTGCATGCGCTGCCTGGCCTGCTTCTCCAACCTGCTCAACGAGGGTCAGTTCAAGTGCGCCATCAACCCGGAGATCGGGCACGAGGCGGAGTACCGCTTTGAGCTGCCCCCCGCCCACAAGAAAAAGGTGCTGGTGGCCGGAGGCGGCATCGCCGGTATGGAGGCCGCCATTGACAGCGCAAAGCGCGGGCACAGCGTTATCCTCTGCGAAAAGTCCGGCAGGCTGGGCGGCACGCTCCTCTGCGAGCATGAGGTGCCCTTCAAGGCCCGCCTGAGGGAGTACATCGAGTATCAGGAGAAGCAGCTCGAAAAGAACGGCGTCGAGGTCCGGCTGAACACCCCCGCCACAACGGAGCTTGCCGCCGAACTGAAGCCCGACGTGATCGTCGCCGCCTTCGGCGCCCGGCCCGTGAAGCCGAACATCCCCGGCATCGACGGAAAGAACGTCTTCTCCGCCGAGGAGGTCTATGTGGAGCCCGACAAGGCGGGAAAGAACGTGGTGATCCTGGGCGCCGGCCTTGTGGGCGTGGAGCTTGGCATCTATCTGGGCATGCTGGGCCGCAAGGTCACCGTGGTGGAGATGCTGGACGGCATCAACCACGGCGGCAACAACCTGCACGTGCGCGCCCTGAACGTGGAGATCGACAAGTACGGCATCGACATGCACTTCAACACCAAGGCGCTGGAGATCACGGAAAGCGGCGTCCGCTGCCAGGGTCCCGACGGGGAGGAGATCTTCTCCGGCGACACGGTGATCTATGCCGTGGGCCAGCGTCCCCTGTATGAGGAGGCGGCGGAGCTGCGCTGCAGCGCGCCGGAGTTCTATCAGCTGGGCGACTGCATCGGCCCCAGGAACATCATGAGCGCCACCGCGGCCGCCTTCTCCATCGCCCGCAACATCGGGAGGATATGACCGTGGCGGCCCACATCTGGCAGACAGAGCCGGAGCCGATCACGGAGTTTTACGCTGAAGAGAACGCGGATGTGGTGGTCGTCGGCGCCGGCTCATCCGGCGTCACGGCAGCCCAGTCCGCGGCGGAGGCAGGGGCTTCGGTCATCTGCGTGGAAAAGTTCTCCCGGCCTACGGCCCACGGCACCGACATCGGCTCCATCAACACCCTGGTGCATGAGCGGGAGGGCGTCCATATCGACCCGCTGGAGGCGGCCAGGCTGGAATACGCCTGGAGCCAGCAGCAGGCAAACTATCATCTGATCCGCACCTACACGGAGCGCAGCGGCGAGGTACTGAATCACTACATCCGCATGGCGGAAGCCAGGGGCTACACCGTGAAGCTCAACTCCGAGCTCACCGCCCGGGCGGACTGGGACAAGCTGGATGAGAAATACCGCATGTTCCGCACCGCCCACATCTTCGACGCGCCGGAGGGCTCCGGCCACCCGAAGGAGCGGTGGCACGCGGCCTACTACATGCAGGTGGTCTACACCTCCGCCCAGGAGCTGGGCGTACGGTTCCTGTTCGATTCCCCGGCGGTGCGCCTGGTGAAGGAGGACGGCCGGGTCACAGGCGTGATCGTGAAGGATGCGCGGGGCCATAAGCTGATCCGCGCGGGAAAGGGCGTCATCCTGGCCTCCGGCGGCATCACCGACTCCGTCGAGATGAAGGAATGCTTCTGCCCCATTGCCCTGCGGGCGGACAAGAACGAAAACTTCCCCCGCGGAGGCAACAACGGCGACGGCCACGTGATGGGCAAATGGGTCGGCGCGGCCTTTTCCCGGTGCTACCCCGCGCCCATCATCCACCCCGTGAATCTTTCGCCGCTGGGGCAGGGCATGAACACAAGCTGGCTCACGGTGGACAGGAACGGCCGCCGCTTTTGCAATGAGACGGCCTATGAGCCCATCGTCACCAACGCCCGCATGAACGCGCCCGGCAACGTGGCCTGGGCGATCTGCGACGCCGACTACATGGAGCATTTCCGCCGCCAGGAGCCTCTGAAATTCTCCGCCCTGCCGGATAACGCGGAGGAGGAGATCGAAGCCTGCGTGGCCGACGGCACCTATATCCGCCGCGACACGCTGGCGGAGCTGGCCGACGCTATCGGAGTCCCCGCCGGCGCGCTGGAAAAGACCGTGGCCCGCTACAACGAGATGTGGGACGCCGGCGAGGATGTGGACTTCGGCGTGCCGAAGCGGTTCCTCTCCCCGGTGAAGAAGGGGCCCTTCCTGGCGTGCCGCCTCAGCGCCTGGCTCCTGAACATCCCCTACGGTCTCCACGTGGATGACGATTCCCGCGTCTGCACGGAAGAGGACGAGCCCATTCCCGGCCTCTGGGCCGTGGGCAACATGCAGGGGGACTTCTTCGCCAATTCCTACCCCGTCACCCTCCCCGGCTCAAGCCACGGCCGCAGCATCTGCTTCGGCAGGCTCGTGGGGCAAGCTGTCGCGCTGAACCGGGAACACCTGTAAACCTCATATAACGTCAAGGCGGCGACCGCTCCGGTCGCCGCCTCTGTCATGCTTTGTTTTTATAGATCCTTCTCACATATTTGGAGGAGCAGATGTTCAGGAGCCCCTGGTAGTTGAGCCGGAAATCCATAAGGCCCCCTACCCGATAGTCCCTTTCCGCGTCCTCGATGTCCAGGATCATGTGATCGCTGCTGGCGCCCAGGATCTTCACGCCGGGATCGAAGGGCGTCAGCCCCGCGGGGGGCGAATCCTGCCTCCCCAGCGCCACGATGGCCCGCCGCCGCACGCCCATGTCCTCAAACACCGGCGTGTTGCCGAAGGCGTCCAGCCCCGTCTCCCCATAGGGGACCGAGGGCTTCTCCTTCACCTCGATGATCTCCGAATGGAGCACGAATGCGTCCTGATTGAGCCAGGGGATGTCCATATTGTGGGTGGTGTCGGTGCCCAGGAGGATACCCTCCCCCACCCGGAGCTGGTTGATCCCCGCGGGCATCTCCCCGGAGGCCGCCAGCATCAGCGACGAGGTGCCGCCGCCGGAAACCACATCGAAATCATAGCCCGCAATGTTCTGCAGCTCCTCCGCCACCCGGCACAGGGCCGTCAGGTTCCGGTCCGTGGGCAGGATGCCTCCGTAGCATCCCATGTTTGTCCCCACGCCCGCCACCCGGACGCCGGGCAGCTCCAGCACCCTCCGCATGACGGCGCGGGCATCCTCCGGCAGCAGGCCCTCCCGCAGGTCGCCCACCTCGATCATCAGCACGATGTCATGCCGCCTGCCTACGGAGGCGGCCGAGCTGCTGAGCTGCTCGATGACCTCATACTCCGAATTGAGGCTGGCGTTCGTGTAGAAAACCACCTCGTCCGTCTGACTGAGCATGGGGATTCGGAGCAGCGTCATGTGCTGCAGGAAGCCGCTGGCGCGCAGCAGCTTGATATTCTCCAGCCGTGCGTCCGCGAATTTTGTGATGCCGCCGTCCGCCATGGCCCGCACGATCTCCGGGATCGCGGAGAACCCCTTGGTGACGCCCAGCACTTCGATGTGATGCGCCGCGCACAGCTCCATGGTCCTCCGGGAATTCTCGGCAAGTTTTTTCAAGTCCACTTCAAGAAATGTTCCTCGTTCCATCTCGTCCCCCTTTCCCTACAGCTTTTTTCGCATGATGTAGCGGCGAACACCGGAATAGAGCAGCTGATCGCCGCAGATCTCAAACCCGCGCAGCAGGATGTTCCGCAGGCTGGGCCCGTTCTCCGGAGAGACGGTGGCGAGCGCCTCCGCCGCGCCCAGGGCGAGCGCCGCCTCGTCCTTGAGCCTCCCCAGCTCCCGCTGAAGCCCCAGCCCCCTAAACCGGGGGTGAACGAAGGTGGTGTCATAGGTCACGCATTTCAGGAGCTGCGCCTCATCATAGCCCAGATATGTCCCTGCGCTTCTTGGCGACACCCGGTTCACCACCATGAGCGTAAAGGCCGCCATCTCCTCTCCGTCCAGAACGGCAAGGCACCAGTCCTCCCGCAGGGATTCCACAAGCTCCTCCACCGAAGTGCGCGCGAAAAGGGTCCGGTCTTCCATACCGGACAGGACCTCCTCCTGCAGCGCCAGGATCCTGGCCGCGTCGGCCGGGCCGCAGCGCATCAGCCTGAACGTATGGTCTCTCCCGCTTTTATCCGGCAGCGTCAGCTTCAGTTCCGCCACGGTCCCCTCCTTTCCGATGTGCAGATAAACGAATGCCGCACGGCAGCAGCGGCTGACGCCGGTCGCTGCGCGATGCGGTCTGCTTCCTCTTCCCACGGCTGTTTTTCTCTTCGGTTGCACCAGTTGGTTCATTATATCATTCCTCCGGGGGCGAATTTTGAATAATTTGCAAACTTTTGCCCGGTTTTATTCGGGATCGATTCCCATTATTCAACAATTCTCCCATACTTATCCAAAGTATTCCCGTTCTTTTCCGACAGCTGAAGAAAAAGCATGACAGAAGACACCGCCGGTGTTATAGTGGATCCATAAGCAAGAACGATCCCACAATGCGGACAAGACCGCGGAAGGAAGCCATATGAAGCGAACTGTCATCGGGATACTGGCCCACGTGGACGCAGGCAAAACCACCCTGTCCGAGGCGATGCTCTACACGGCCGGCGCCATCCGATCCCCCGGCCGGGTGGATCACGGGGATGCCTTTCTGGATCATTTTGAGCTGGAGCGGCAGCGGGGCATCACCATTTTTTCCAAGCAGGCGCTGCTGGAATACGGAGATATGCGCGCCTCGCTGCTGGATACCCCTGGCCACGCCGACTTTGCCGCGGAAACGGAGCGGGTGCTGGATGTGCTGGACTGCGCCGTGCTGGTGCTCAGCGGCCCCGCCGGGGTGCAGAGCCACACGCGCACCCTTTGGCGGCTCCTGCGGAGCCGACGCATCCCCACCTTCCTGTTCATCAATAAAATGGATCAGCCCGGCGCCGACCGGGCGGCTGCGCTCCGGTCTCTGGAAAGGCTGGAGGGGGCCTTCGTTCCCATGGACGAATTCGATCCGGAGTCTGCCGCCATGTGCGACGAGGCGCTGCTGGAGGAGTTGCTGGACACAGGCTCCCTCTCGGACGGCTCCCTGGCGGATGCCATCCGCCGCTGTGCGTTCTATCCCTGCTGGTTCGGCTCGGCGCTGAAGATGCAGGGGGTGGAAGCGTTCCTCCGTGCGCTGGCGCGTTTCGCCCCCGGCTTCACCGGCGGCGCGGAAACCGCCGCGAAGGTATACAAGATCACCCACGACGACCGGGGCGCAAGGCTGACTCACCTGAAGGTCACGGGAGGCGTCCTGCGGGTGCGGGATATGATCGGCGGGGAAAAGATCACGCAGATCCGCGTCTACTCCGGCGCGCGCTTCACCCAGGCAGAGGAGGCCGTGCCGGGCGACGTGGTGGCCGTGACGGGCCTCACGAAGCCGAAGGCGGGCAGCGGTCTGGGAGCGGAGCCGGACAGCCCGGGCGCCGTTCTGGAGCCGGTGCTCACCTACACGGTGCTGCTGCCGGAGAGGTGCGACGCCCACCGGGCGGCGATGCAGCTCGCCCAGCTCAACGAGGAGGATCCCCAGCTCCACCTGATCTGGAGCGAGGCGAGCCAGACCGTCAGCGTACAGCTCATGGGCCAGGTCCAGCTCGAGGTCCTGAGGCAGACGGCCCTGGACCGCTGGGGGCTGGAGATCGGCTTCGGCGCAGGCCGCATCCTGTACCGTGAGACGATCCGAAACACGGTGGAGGGCGTGGGCCATTACGAGCCTCTGCGGCACTATGCGGAGGTGCATCTGATCCTCAGTCCCGGGGAGCCGGGCAGCGGGATCACCGTTTCCTCCCAATGCTCCGAGGATGTGCTGGACCGGAACTGGCAGCGGCTGATCCTCACCCACGTGCTGGAGCGGCAGCACGCCGGCGTGCTCACGGGCTCCCCCGTTACCGACGTTCATATCTCCCTGGCGGCTGGGCGCGCGCACCCGAAGCATACGGAGGGTGGCGACTTTCGCCAGGCCACCTACCGGGCCATCCGTCAGGGGCTCATGCAGGCGGACAACGTGCTGCTGGAGCCCTGGTACGATATCCGGCTGGAGCTCCCCCAGAGCGCCGTTGGCCGGGCGGTCACCGATCTGGGGCAGATGGGGGCCGACACCGCCCAGCCGGAAACGGACGGCGAGGCCGCCGTCATCACCGGGCGGGTGCCCGTGGCATCCCTGGGCGACTACCACCGGGAGTTCACCGCCTACACCCACGGGGAGGGGCGGCTGTACTGCTCCCCCGGCGGCTATGCCCCCTGTCGGGATCAGGAGAGCGCCGTCGCTTCCGCGGGTTACGACCCCGAGGCCGATGTGGAAAACCCGCCGGACAGCGTGTTCTGCGCCCACGGAGCAGGTTATATCGTCAAGTGGTACGACGTGCCATCCATGATGCATATTCCCTCCGTCCTGCATCCGGAGAAGCCGAGGGAGGAGGCGCCCGCGCCCCGCAGACGGGTGGACGCCGCCGTATCGGACGACGAGCTCATGGCCATCTTCGAGCGCACCTACGGTCCCATCCGCCACGACCGGGGCCGGGCCATGCGCCCCAGGGAAAAGCGCGGCGACGCCCCCGCCAGTCGGCCACCCCGTCCCCGGCAGGGGGACGGCGTGGAATACGTGCTGGTGGACGGATACAACATCATCTTTGCCTGGGAAGAGCTGAAAAAGCTCTCCGAAACGGACCTGGACGCGGCCCGCGCCCGGCTCATCAACATCATGCGCAACTATCAGGGCTTCCGCCAGTGCCCGGTGATCCTGGTGTTCGACGCCTATAAGGTGAAAGACGGCACGGGCAGCATGGAAAAGCTGGGCGGCCTCACTGTCGTCTACACGAAGGAGGCGGAGACGGCGGATATGTACATCGAAAAAGCGGCCTACGACCTGGGGAAAAAGCACTCCGTCCGGGTCGCCACCTCCGACCGGATGGAGCAGCTTATCATTCTGGGCAGCGGTGCCCTCCGGGTCCCTGCCGACGCCTTCAAGGCGGAGGTGGACGGGGTTTTGCGGGATATCCGCGCCTTTCTGGAAAAGACCTGGCAGCCGGATCCCCTGCCGCCCGTGCAGAATCCGGTGACACACAGAAAAAAAGACGTCGAATAAGAAAAAGTGCTTCTATATTTCCCGCGGATATGATACAATTCCTGGTATAGGATCCACCGCTGCCTGCCTGCGGCAGGCCATACCCTGAAAAGGAGAACGATCATGGACAATATTGCCGAGCAAAAATGCCCTGCCTGCGGCGCTCCGCTCGTCTTCAAGCCGGAGAGCGGACTTCTGGAATGTGAATTCTGCGGCAGCGCCTTCACCATCGAGCATATTGAGGATTCCCTGAAAGAGGAAGCGGCCGCCGGTCAACAGCCCGCCGAAGCCGGGAACGAGGAATTTGATTGGGGCAGCTTCAAGGATCAGCTTGAGGACGAGCAGATGGAGATCGCCGTCTACAACTGCAACTCCTGCGGCGCGGAGATCATGGCCGAGCCCACCACGGCCGCCATGCGCTGCCCATACTGTGACAACAACATCGTCCTCAACGAGCGGATCAAGGGCGGGCTGAAGCCCAACGGCGTCATCCCCTTCAAGATCGATCCCAAATCCCTGCCGGACGCCATCAAGCGCTTCTACGGCAACAAGCCCCTGCTCCCCCGGGATTTCTTCTCCGCCAACAAGCTGGGGAACGTCCAGGGCGTATACGTCCCCTTCTGGATGTATAACTGCCGGGTGGATGGGAGCATGGAGATGCGGGGCACCACCGTCCGCCACTACACCCAGGGGCAGTACAACTGCACCGAGACCTCCTATTACCAGCTGGACCGGGAGGGCGGCATGGCCTTTGAACGCATCCCGGTGGACGGCAGCGAAAAGATGCCCGACGATCTCATGGACTCCATCGAGCCCTTCGACTACTCCGAGCTTGTCCCCTTTGACCACCGGTATCTGGCCGGCTATGTGGCCGATCGGTTCGACTATGATCCGGACGACTGTCTCCCCCGGGCCACCAACCGGGTCATGAACAGCGCCGACGAGGTCTTCCGCTCCACCGCCGCCGAATTCGGCGACGTGCAGGTGACGCACCGCAACCTGAATCTGCACGACACGGCGGTCAAATACGTGATGCTCCCCGTCTACCTCTTCACCTGCAAATACGGCGGCAAGGACTACCGCTACGCCGTCAACGGCCAGACGGGCAAGGTGGTGGGCGACCTGCCCATCAGCAAGGGCAAGACCCTGGCCTGGTTCTTCGGCACCTTCGCCGCGGTGGCCGCGGTGGTAGCCACGTTCCTCTACCTGCTGTAAAGGGGGCGATGACCATGAAAAAGAAACTGCTTGCACTTCTGCTGGCGATCGTCCTCCTCGCCGCTCTCACCGTCCCGGCGCTGGCCGCCGGTGAGTGGAATAACGCGGTCTACCGCGTCAACGACTATACCGGCCAGCTCACGGACGATCAGGTGAAGGAGCTGGACGACCGGATCTGCAGTGTGATCGACGAGCTTGAATGCGATTATTTCTTCTGCATCGTCACCGATGAGATGAAGGGCGGACAGAGCCTCGAGGACTACGGCGACTCCGTCTACGCGGGCAACGATATGGGCTACGGCGGCGACAAGACCGGCGTCATGCTCTTGATCGACAACGATTCCGGCGACTATCGGATCTCCACCTACGGTGAGGCCAGGACCATCTACTCCGACGAGGCACTGGACTCTCTTGGCTCGACACTTATCTCCGCCTATCGGCAGGACGGTCTGTATCCCGCTCTGGGGGCGTTCTTTGACGAAGCGTCCCGCGACGCCGCCCTCTATCGGGGCGTTGCAGGCGACGAGCCTACCGCCCCCGCGCCGGAAGACGCGCTCATCGCCCCCGGCTCCGACGGCGAGGAATGGAACGCCTCCCTCTACCGCATCAACGACTACTGCGAGCTTCTGTCGGAGGATGAGGTCATTGAGTTCGATACCCGCATCTGCAGCGCGATCGATGAGCTGAAATGCGATTTTGTCTTCTGCCTGATCCCCACCGAGAAGCGCGGCGATTCCACCCTTGACGAGTACAACGATGTCATCTACGAGACGAACGGCATGGGCTACGGCAGCGACAGGACCGGCATCATGCTGACCATCGACAACGACACCAATGACTATCATCTCTCCACCTACGGCGAGGCCAGGACCATCTTCTCCGAGGAGGAGCTGACCGCGCTCACCAATGAACTGGTCGGCGCCTATCAGCGGGACGGCCTCTACTACGCACTCAACCACTTCTTTGACAACGCCTCCGACACCGTCCGCACCTATCGGGCTGAGAAGGGCTCCGACAGCGGGAACGCCCCCGCCAAGCGGGAGCTCCCCGACTGGTATCCCGAGGACGTGGCCTCCTTCCAGGAGTACGCCGATCCCAACGCCGCTCCCCTCCGGGACGACGCCGAGGTGTTCACCGAGGCCGAGGAGGCCGCCATCGAGGCAAAGCTCCGGGAGCTCCGGGCGAAATACGGCGCGGATTTCTGCGTCTTCACCGACAAGAGCTCCTACGGCTTCGACCACGCCACTTACAGCGCCGACTATTACATCTTCAACCGCCACGGCGTGGGCGACGACCTGAACGGCATGGTCTTCTTCCTGTGCATGGAGCCCGGCAACCGTGGCTGGTACACCAACGCCACCGGCTCCTGCCAGCGGCTGTTCGACATGACCAATATCGAGAAGATCGACGACCGGCTGGAGCCCTATATGGTCGGCGGACGGTATGGGGAGGGCGTGCTGGACTACCTCGACTCCATCGACACCCTGTTCCGCACCGGGCGCGCTCCCAAGACCACGGCGGACTATGCGATCCCTGCGGTCATCGGCATCGTGGCGGGCCTCATCGTGGCGGGTATCGTTACGCTCAGCATGCGCGCCAAAATGAAGACTGTCGCGCAGGCGGTCAGCGCCACCGATTATCTCGCCAGGGGCAGCTTCAACCTGACGCGGCAGAACAACACCTTCCTGTACCGCAACGTGACCCGCACCCTGCGCCAGACGGAGCGGAGCTCCGGCGGGGGCGGCGGCAGCTACGGCGGACACAGCTCCTCCTCCAGCGGACACAGCTTCTCCGGCGGCGGACGGAGCTTCTGAACGGATCATCGGACATAATAACGCCCCCGGGCTGACCAGAGTCAGTCCGGGGGCGCCGCATTATTCTTTCCTCATGGGCGATTTGAGGAAACGCTAGTCCGCGTCCTCGTCCGTCGCCTCAATGTAAAAGCTCACGGGACGGAACCCGTCGTTGCAGGAGATCATGGCCGAACGCGGGTCCTTCATCCAGCCGTCGTAGATATTGCTTCCTCCGGAGGAGAGCGCCAGAACGAAGGGCGACAGGCTCTCCCACGCGCTCTCGCAGAAGTCGGCCGGCCGCTCCCAGCCGTTGGTGAGGAACGTCTGCCCCTCCCGCATGGAGCAGGCGTGCTCGATGGGGTTTTCGTATTTCTCCATGAGGTCGTCGTAGCTTGCGACGCGCATCACGGTGATCCTGCATTTTTTCATATAACCACCTCCGCGGCAAACCCGATTTTACCATGGCCTTCACTGTTCGTCAACCTGGGCGCGGAATACCTTGCAAACCGCAGACTGTTTGCTATAATGGGATCAGCGGCAGTCTGCCGCGCAAATTCGATACAGAAGGGCAGGGACTACTATGGAGTCAAAGTATGCCGGCTGCAGGAAGGAGATCCCCTTCCAGGGCAGAAACGGAGTTTTCAGGCAGAGCGCCGTGCTGGACGGGAGCTTCTTCGGGTGGGACGCTTTCTCCCTGCGGTACGGGCTGGTAGACGCCTGCGGTGTGATCCCGGAGGAGACGGAAAAGCAGCACGTCCACGATTACGACCAGGTCATCCTGTTCATCAGCTCGGAACCGGACGATATGCTCCACCTGGGCGCGGAGCTGGAGGTGGACCTGGGGGCGGAGGGCGTTCGTTTCCGGATCGCCGTACCCAAGGCGGTGATCATCCCAAAGGGCGTGCCCCACTTCTCCCCCGTCGTACACAGGCTGGAGCGGCCTTTCTACTATGTTTCCATCAGCTTCTCCGGCGAGCTGAAGGCAGCGCCGGGCGATGAAAACGCCGAACCGGAGACGGGCCCCTGGAACAAATTCCTCACCCAGTATCCCGCCTGGGTGCGTGAACTGACCTTCGCGGCCAATGACCCGTACCACTACGGCTCTGAGCGCAGCCAGCCCAGCGGCGGCGTCTCCGTCCACATCGGGCCGGAGTGCGGCCTGCCGCTGAACTTCGCCTGGTCGGTCGTCCGGCTGCCCCACAATCTGGGGCCGTGGCGGGAGGACGGGCTGCACCACCCCCACGCCCACGAGGATTTTGAGGAGGCCCTCATATTCCTGAGCCTGGATCAGGATGATCTGACCCAGCTCCACGGCACGGCCGACTTCTGCGTGGGCGACGACGGCGATGACCAGGAGCACTGCCTGCTCACGAAGGCCACCGTGATGGCCATGCCGAAGGGCGTTCCCCATCTGCCCCTGACCTACACGAAGGTGGACCGCCCCTCCGTCTTCATCACCCTCAGCATCCATGAGAACCAGACGGTATACCGCTGACCGCGGCGGCATGCCGCGCGATATCCCATAAAGCAAAAAACACAGGCGGCGGAGCGAACGCTCTGCCGCCTGTGTTTTATCAGCGGGAATGATCAATGGTGGGTCTTGTAGTAATTCCTGACGTTCTCCTCGTAGAACTTGTTGATGATCTCGAACTTCTCCTTCGTGTTCGGATCGTCGTGGTCGCCCTCCACCAGCGCGCAGAAGGTGAATCCGCCGCCGGGAGCGAAGGTGTCCACATATTCCTGCATGGCGTCGATGAACTGATCGTTGGGCGTGTCGGGCCGACCCATGGCTCCCTGGTTGTCCCAGCAGCCGGAAAGCGCCAGTCTGCCCAGATACTTCTTCTTGATCGTCTTCAGATCGTTCGACACCTGGGCGGGGTTCCACTCCCGGATCCCCAGCTCCAGCCAGTCGTCGATGAACTGCTCGGACTTGCCGCAGTCGTGCCGGGTGATATAAATGCCGTTGTCGTTGCAGAGATCCGTGTGCTTTTTATGACAGGGCTTGAAGAATTCCTGATACATCTCCACGGAGAAGAAGGGGGCGCGGTAAGCCGCGTCGTCGTCCATAATGGAGTAGATCTCCGGTTTGCAGTAGTAGAGCTCCTGCTTCATCATGTCAACATAGAAATCGGACACATAGTCCAGGAGGGCGTGGACCTCCTCCGGTTCCTCATAAAGCGCCATCAGGGTGTTTTCGAAGCCCATGAAGCTGACCAGTGTCAGGAAATAGTCCGCGCCGCCGCAGGCGACCGCCTTGTTCTCTCTGTCAAAGGTGTCGAGCTGCTTTTTGTAATACTGCTCCCAGTCTCTGTCCATGCTGGGACGCTTGATCACATCCCGCCACTTGGTGATGTCGTCCAGCAGGATAAAGCCCGGCTCCGGCATGGCGCCGTTGCGGATGTCAGCGCTGCCCACGTATTTAACGCCCCAGCCCGTATACACAGGGCCGTCAGGCGCGGACACAGGGGTCAGCAGATCCTCCGAGATCATGTTCATACGGGGCTCCATGAAGGACGGGATGTATTCCGGGATCTCTCCGCGGAGCAGCATAAAATAGTTTTCCTTCGGGGTAATTGCCATGTCAGATCTCTCCTTCTGTTAAATATTCCAGTCATGGGGAGACGGCGCAGCGGCGCATTCTTCCGGGCGTAGCGGCGCTGTCAAACCCACGGGTTGTTACGATCAAGCGGAGACCGGCGCACGAGTTATTTCCAGCCAAAGGTGGCGAGGCCATAGATATACAGGCCGAGGACGCAGATGGGCACCACATATTTGAAGATCGGCTTCATCCAGTTCTTGACCTTCATGCCCTTGCCGGCGTTTGCCTCGGCGATGAACTGATCCCAGCCCCAGCCGATCTTGTAGCAGCAGAACAGCGAGAAGATCAGCGCGCCGATGGGCAGCAGATTGGTGCTGACAATGAAATCCCAGAAATCCAGCCAGGCGGTGCCTTCCTTGAAGGGCTGGAAGTGGAACACGCTGTAACCCAGGGCCGTGGTCAGGCCCAGGATGAAGATGCCGATGCCGCAGATGAGGCAGCCCTTCTTCCGGCTCCAGCCGGTGAGCTCGCGGACGCAGGCCAGAATATTCTCAAACACGGCCAGCTCTGTGGAGAAGGCGGCGAACACCATGAACAGGAAGAACAGGGTGCCCCAGATCCGGCCGCCGGTCATGTTGTTGAACACGGTCGCCATGGTATCGAACAGCAGGGACGGGCCCGCGTTGACCTCGATGCCGTAGGTGAAGCAGGCGGGGAACATGATGAAGCCGGCCATGATCGCCACAAAGGTATCCAGCGCGATGATGCTGACGGACTCGCCCATGAGGGAGCGGTCCTTGCCGATGTAGCTGCCGAAGATGGCCATGGAACCGATGCCGATGCTCAGGGTGAAGAACGCCTGGTTCATGGCGCCGACCACGACCTTGCCGTTGATCTTGGAGAAATCAGGGACAAGATAGAACCTGATCCCTTCGCCCGCGCCCTTCAGGGTAGCGCTGTGGATGGCCAGCGCGATCATCAGGATGAACAGGGCGGTCATCATGTATTTGGTGACCCGCTCCAGTCCCTTCTGCAGGCCGAAGCTCAGGATCAGGAAGCCCAGCACCACGGCGATGGCCAGGTAGAGCACGTTGACGCCGGGATTGGTGATCATGCCCACGAAGCCCATGTCGGCGGTTTTGCCGATGAGGAAACGGACGAAGTAGTAGATCATCCAGCCCGTGACAACAGTGTAGAATGCCATCAGCGCGATATTGCCCAGCAGGGCGAAATACCCGTGGATGTGCCACTTGTTTCCCGGCTTTTCCAGCTTCTGATACATTCTGACGGGGCTCGCCTGGGACGCGCGCCCCATGGCAAACTCCATGATCATGGAGGGAAGTCCCAGCAGGATGAGGCACAGCACGTACACCAGCACGAATCCGCCGCCGCCGAACTGACCCGTCATCCACGGGAATTTCCACACATTGCCGCAGCCGATGGCGCATCCCGCGCTGAGCAGGATGAAGCCGAGCCGGCTGCCCAGTCTCTCTCTCTGATTGTTCATCTCCTACAGCCCCTCTCATTTTGAGATTCAAACTGAATGACGCTGGACATATTTTACTTCATTACCGCAAAAAACGCAACCGTTCCTTGGGACTTTTTGATAAAAACAGGGAAAAATCCCGTTGTTTTCTGAAACATTACACTTTCTTCACCGGGATCGGGCCGTGTCCGCGCATTTCTCTTTCAGAACAGCTCCATGACCCGTCCGACGCATCGGCGGATTCGCTCCTCCGCCCATTGGGCGGCTTCCCGCAGCCGGAGCAGGCGGAACAGCATCTGCCGGAGCCTGTCGATCAGTACCGAGGCGATAAGGAACGCCAGAGAAAAGCCCACCACGGTAACGACCATCACGATGACGGGCCTCTTCAGAAGATAAGTGAACCGGAACGCCAGTCCATAGGCCCACATGTCCCTGTGCGTGTTTATCAGATATGCGGCAAACGTGCCCGGCGCGGCGAAGCCGATGATCTTCGCCGCCGACGTGCCCGTCTTCAGCCGGGAGAACAGCACGAGGGCCAGCACGGCGGAGCCCAGCATGGACGGCGACACATAGGAGACGAGGACGCCCGCCCGCGGCCCGGGGAGCGCGTCCCCATAGAGCCGCCACAGCCAGGAAACAGCCCACAGGAGCGCGATCAGCAGGATCGCCGTCCGGGTGCGGAGCCGCTGCCCCAGTCGGCACTTCTTCACGATCCCGCCCATGAGGTAGAGGAGCGCGATCCAGGCAAAGCTGTAGCCCCCGTTGAGCACGAACCGCTGAAACAGCGCCTCATACACGGAAAAGCCAAGAATGATCGCCGCGAACAGCAATCTCGCCGTCCGGTCCGGCATGGCACGGAGCCCGAGATCCAGTACCGGCTTGATGAGGATCAGTCCGGTATAAGCGGTAAAATACCAGTAGAGCCCGTTTTTCACGGGCAGCAGCATCGGGAGCAGCCCGGCCGCGGTCGTGTGATGCGGCAGGAGAAGCCGGAACAGCAGGGCGACCGCCAGACCGTAAAACACGACCTGGAGCCACAGCAGGAGCCAGGAGGAGAGCTTCGTTCTCCGGGGCTCCTCCGACCAGGACACGTACCCGCTGATGAGGGCGAACACATCCACACCGCAGAGCGCCAACGTCTCCAGCGCCCAAGCGGCCCTGAACATACCGGAGCCCGGCTCCGCCCCCTCCAGAACGCCTCCCCTGCCCAGGCTGTGCAGAAGGATCACGAAAAACATGGCGAGCAGCCGGAGCAGATCGATCCCCGGCTCGCGCTGTCTCCCGGCGTCGGCTCCTTTTTCCGCTAACCGGCTCAACGTCGTCCGGCCCCGTGGATACTCTTTCCGCCGCCGGTCATGGCCTCGTGCTCGGCCTGAAGCTCCCGGTGGAGCCGGACCGGCGTCCAGCGGATGTTCTCCTCCGTGACCACGGCCTTGAGCGCCACCGACGCCTTTGCCTGCCGCAGCCCGTCCAGAAGTCCGCGGAGCTGCTGGGGACTGAGCCCGTCCAGCACCAGCATCTCATCGTCGAAGGGCTCGGCCGCTTCCGGTTCCTCCCCGGAAAAGCTCTCCGGGTGCAAAAGCACGTCCAGGGGTCTGCCCTGGTCCACGGCCAGCACGTCTCTGGGGGCGATGCCCTGCTTCACGAGCTGAACGCAGAGCTTCTTTTTCTTTTCCCCGCTGATATTGAACAGCAGCGCCTGCGCCATGGCGGCACCTCCTAATCATGCAATAAGAAGTTTGAATATTATGTAAACTAAGCACCTACCAGTTTCTGACCTCCAGCCCCTGTTTATCCCTGAACGTACCGATGAGGATCAGGATCAGATCGACCAGCAGGCCGATTCCTACAAACCCAAAGGTCAGGAGATACAGGATCCCCGTGCCGATCTTGCCCACATAGAACCGGTGGACGCCAAGCCAGCCAACCAGGAGCAGGAGGATCAGCGCCACCACGCGGCTTTTGGGCGAGGCGGCAGACTCAGTCGGCGCAGAGCGGATGAAGGTCGACGCCGGCGGGACGGGACTTGCCGGCCGGATCGGCTGCACCTGCTGTACAGGGCCGGAAGAACCGGCCCGCAGGGCGGAATAACCGCAGTTGGGGCAGGCGTTGGAGAAATAGGTCCTGCCGCAGCGCGGACAGACGTTGGCCTTCGAGCCCGCCCGGAGCCCGCACTGGGGGCAGCAGGGCGTGGAGAAAACCGTACCGCACTGCTCGCAGCGGTGATCGAACTCCGCCGCTCCGCAGTGGGGGCAGAGACGTTCGCTGTCCTGTACGGAGGAGCCGCAGTATTTGCAAACCTTCATGGGATCATCCTTTCTTTCAATAAACGCAGGCGGCTTTGTCTTTTCTTTATTGTAGCACACGATATGCGTGCTGTCATCAACCGGCGCATGGTATAGATCACCGTTTGAGGAGCAGATGGCGATCGCCGGCCGTCAACCCTCCGTTTGAGCGGGAGCCGGTCTGTCGCTGCCCAGGAGCTGCTTCCGCACAAAGATGAGATACAGGATCAGCATCGTGAGGAAGGTGACCATATCTGCGATGGGCTGGGTGGCAATGATGCCGGTGACGCCAATAGCCCGGGTGAGGAGCAGCAGCAGCGGCACTGTAACGATGAGCTTTCCGAAAATGATGCTGGCCATGGACTGCTTCCACGCGCCAACGCCCTGGAACACGGAATTGAAGATCTCCTGCATCCCAACGCCCAGGATGAAGAACACGTAGATCCGGATAAACCGGACAGCGGTGGGCACGATCTCCTCGATGGGCAGGAATACCCGCACGAAGGCCGCCGGGAAGATCTGCACCAGGGACAGGATGATCAGGTTGTAGGCGAGCATGACGATCACGTCGCCCAGGATCAGCCGTCTGGTGCGGCGCAGGTTCCCGGCGCTGTAATTGAAGGCGTAGAGCGGACGCGCTCCGAAGGCAACGCCCATGCAGATCTGGAGGAGGGAATTGCCGATCCGCTGGACCACGCCCCAGGCGGCCAGACTCTCCTGCGTGCCGTGTACGCCGAACAGATAGTTGCGCAGGAAGTCCACGCAGTTCATGAACAGCATGCTCAGCGCCCCTGCCACGCCGATGGCCAGTGTGCGTCCCGCGATCCCGTCGGACGCCCGATAGTCCCGGATATCCAGGCTGATGGCACAGCCGCGCTTTTTCCTGAGATACACGATGAGGAAGAAGATCATGGCGCTGTAGTTGGAGATGCAGGTGGCAAGCCCGGCGCCGATGATGCCCATCCTCATCCCGAAGATCATAACGGGATCCAGCACCACGTTCAGGAGCCCCGCGCCGGTGATTCCGATGCTGGCGATGCGGGTGTCGCCCTGGGCGGAGAAAAGCTGGGACACCACCTGTGAGAAGACCATGGGGATGCACGCCGCGTGGTAAACCCAGAAGAGATAGCCCTTGCAGTAGACGTAGGAGTCCTCGTTGGCTCCCAGCAGCGGGAGCAGCGGCCGCTCAAAGAGCCAGACCCCGCAGGATATCACCAGGATCGCCGCGAGAGCGGTATACAGGGCGAAGGCGGAGAAGTGCCGCGCCCGCTTTTCCTGCCCCGCGCCCAGGCAGGCCGCCACGTTGGCGTTGCCTCCCGCGCCGAAGATCATGGATACTGCCGACATGGTGAGCACCAGGGGCAGCGTGATGGTCATGGCCGAGATCTGAAACGTGTCGCCGGTGCGCCCCACGAAGAAGGCGTCCGTCAGGTTGAAGATCATGGTGGCGAGGTTGCTGATCACCGCGGGGGCGATGAATTTGAACAGGGACCGGGGAACGCTCCAGCTCGCAAAGGCTTCGTAACGGGAGTTTTCCATCTCTCATTCTCCTAAAAGCAAATAAGCCCGCAAGCCTGCGGGCAAATCCATTGCGTCCATCATAGCATGCCCTCTCCCCTTTTTCAAGTATCAGGAAGAAAAGAGGGGAAGCGTCTCCGCTTCTCCTCCTCCATCATACGTTCCGCGCCGCGCCACTGTTTTCATGCTGCCCGCCGCTCTCCCTTCGGAGAGGGCGGGCACGTCCGTTCTATCTTCCGGTAATGCGGACCTGCGTGTACCCGGCGTCATCTTCATAGACCTCCAGTGTGTACCGATACTCCGTCCCGCCGTCCTGAATGGAAAAATCCGTAACACCGAACTTCTTCGTCTGCACACGGACCATACTGTCTTCGCCGGTATGTTCGATCGTAATGACCGCGGCGGGATCATCCCCCGTTATCACGACGGCGTTTTCGGTCAAAACCGGATCGCCCGGCAGGAACTGCGTACCGTTGATATCGACCTGGGGACGGATGAACAGAATGAGGACGGCGGCCGCCAGAGGAACGATGAGGCCCAGCAGCTTCTGCCAGCGGTTCGAGGTGAACGCATAGAGGTAAAGCAGCACCTGGGCAAGGCAGAACGCCGCCATCACGAGCAGGCGCGGGAAATTTCTGAACGTCTCCCGAAAGCCGTCGACGTAATTGCTGGTCAGGAAAAAGAGGATCGGCGCGAGGATCAAAAGGCTGAGCCAGTTTTTCTTTTTGATGTACCAGCCGACAAACGCCACGGGAAAGGTGAGCAGCGTCAAGATAAACCAGTATCCGTAATAGCCGAACAGCCCCCACCCCATGTCTGAAAACGGCACCTGGATCAGATAGATCAGCGGCTGGCTGACAAGGAAAAAGACAAAGGTCTTCAGCGCGGATTCCAGCGGTTTTTTGCAGTTCGCCATGATAATGACGGCAAAGAAGATCCACGCCTCAAAGGTCACGCCCATCCGTTCAAAAGACGTATTCTCAAAGATCGGCAAGAGCAGAAACACGGCTGTCAGGATCGCTGTCCCCACGGCAAAAAGGATCACGGTGATCCAGCTCATCCTGATCCCGCCGTACAGCTTATCCGTCAGCCGCTTCAGAATACTTTTTCCGCTTTTCTCCATGGATGGATACCTCCCGCTTGTTGATCCGGCCCATTGCCCCCATAGTTTACTCGCATGGGGCGATCTTTTCAACCGTTTGTCATACCGGAAATGCAAAAGCGTCTTCTGTATGAAACACTCATTGGTATCGTACTACTGTCCCCACTTATAACCACGATACACCAGCGCAAAAGAAAAGCACGTCAATTCAAACCGAATCACCGTGCTTTTCTGGACTTGCTGCACTGTTTCATAGAGTTTCCCGCAGGGGTGTGCACCGCCCGTTCAGAGGATGCAGCCGGGAGCAAGGGTGGCGGGAGGTTCACTGTGAACGACAGGGGCGCGCTGACGAACCGGGAGCTGTACTCTTATATGTAGTTTTTATCTGATATTTCTCCATACAGTTCCGGGCGGCGATTTTTGAGTCCCCATACTTCACGGCGGCGATAATCCCGCAGCATGTCTACATCCAGTTCCGCCATGTACACCCCTTCTGCCTCATCCGCCTCAAACACACACGTATCCCTCGAACCGGAAAGCTCCGGAAGATATACAACACCGTCGAACAGGGTAGAATGGCCGTTGCAATCCGGATGAGGAGCCGGGTAATTGCAAGTGGCGATGGCCAGCATATTCTCATATGCTCTGCCGCGAAGCTGCGCAAGGCGATTCAGTTCCATCGGGCAGGCATTTGGAACCAGAAGGAGCTCCGCTCCTTTCAACATCAGAATTCGGGCACTTTCCGGGAACTCCCGGTCATAGCAAATCATTGAACCGACCTTTACGGTCCCGTCTTTCGTGTCCAGATCTGCTACAAAAAAGGTATCGCCGGCGTCCAGGACTCCTTCGTCATCCGCTTCTCCAAAATCACAGATATGGACTTTGGAGTATCGATATCGCATTTTTCCATGCCTGTCGAAAAGACAAACCGTATTCCTCGGTTTCGGTTCATGCTGTTCCAACAGGGTGATGGCTATGGCCATATCCAGCTCTGCCGCCAACTCCGAAAACTGTTTCACAAAAAAGCCGTCACAGGGAACAGCGCATTGCCGCAGGCTCGCTTCATCATGCGGAAAAGTATATCCGCAGCTCCACATTTCCGGAAAGATCGCTATGTCCGCACCCTTTTCTTTCGCCTGAAAGCAGGCTGCGATCCCTTTTTCCAAGTTTCCGTTCAGACTTCCCGTTGGAAGCAGCTGTAAAAAGGCGATTGTAAGTTTCATATCATTCTCCGTATCATTGCAGGAATGAAAGCAGCAGTCCCCGAATCACGATCTATCTGCCCGTTTTCCATTCAGCATCCAGAATCCAAGAAAGCCCCCGGCCTTGTCCGCGCTCATCATAACACAAAAAGAAAAGAACGCCCGAAAGGTACAGAATCAAGGTAAGTACGCCTAAAAAGTACACGTTTACCCCGACAAGCCGGAATTTGTTGATATCAAAGCGTCAGTATTTCTCTCACGATTTCACAAACGTTCTTATTGACTGTATCCACTTTTATGGTGTCAAGTATTTGATACATGTTGATTCTTGCAACACTTCTGTCGATTACATCGTTACTGCGGATCCCCCTGGCGATGTCAGCAGAGAGTCTTTTA
>JAFWFZ010000049.1 GCA_017515345.1 Oscillospiraceae bacterium
ATTTTCTTGCTCAGAGAGATGTATTCATGCTCACGAGGCGCAATGACGCTGTCATATTCGTGCAATCTGGCGGAAAGGAGCTCCACGTCCTTTTCGTCGCCGCACTTGATCTCATATCCTTTGTGAGCCGATGGGCAATATCCCTCGGAAGTGCAGTCGAGCCGCTTTGTCATAAAAAAGTGGTCATGTCCCTTCGGCACGCCTGTCATGGTGTCGTTGAGCATATAACCGTGTTTGTCGTAGAACGGTTTTGCCTGCCAGTCAAAGGTTCCGACCATTGCAAGATAGCAACCGCGTTTCTTTGCTTGACGTTCAGCCTCCCGGAGGAGTGCAGAGGCCATCCCCTGCCGGCGAAACACTTTTGCCACCCACAGGTCATAGATCGATGCCGTCCTCAGCCCGTCTACAGACAAAATGCATCCGCCAAGGAGGTTCCCGTTTTCATCGGTGACGACAAAAACAAGCTCTTCGTCTGCGTCCTCTTCCGGCTGTGCGATCGTGTTGAAAGCATTGTCCGCCTGTTCTAAGAGAAACTCCCTGTCGTCTTCTGAGCAAGGTATCATGTCGAAAACCATTTCTGTTTTCTCCATAAATCCCGATTTGTCTATTTATGTGTTATCAATGTCACGCACTCGACGTGGCCGCAGCGGGGGAACATATCGAAGGCCTCGGCGCGGGCGGCGGCGTAGCCAAGGTCCGCAAAGCGCTTCAGGTCCCTCGACAGGGTGGCGGGATCGCAGGAGACGTAGACGATCCGCTCCGCATCCATGCCCGCCAGGGTCTGCACCACGCCCTCCGCGAGCCCTTTCCGCGGCGGGTCCGCCACGATGACGCGGGGGCGCACGCCTTCCTCCGACAGGGTCTTTGCCGCGTCGGACGCGTCGGCACAGAGGAAGCGCACGTTTCGTACGCCGTTTGCCGCTGCGTTCCGGCGGGCATTCTCCACCGCCTCCGGCACGATCTCCGCGCCGATGACCTGACCGGCCCGCTTTGCCAGGCACAGGGTGATGGTGCCCGCGCCGCAGTACATATCCAGCGCGGTATCCTCCGGCCCAGGCTCGGCCAGCTCCAGCGCCTTTTCATAGAGCCGCTCCGCCTGATCCCGGTTCACCTGATAGAACGACCGGGGCGACAGCTCGAACCGCAGGGAGCAGAGGGTGTCCGCCACGGCCGGCTTTCCCCAGAGGGTGCGGAACTCTCCCGAGAGCACCGTGTTGCCCCGGGTCCTGTTGATATTGAGGACGATGCTCTCCGTTTCCGGGCACGCTTCCCGGACGCGGGCGGAGAGGGCCTCCTTTTCCGGCACATCGCCGGCTGCCACTACCGTCACCTGGGCCTGTCCCGTGCCCGCGCCATAGCGGCAGAACACATGGCGCACCAGGCCGCGGCCGGTCCTCTCGTCGTAGGGGGCGATGCGCTTTTCCTCCATCCACCGGCGCACGGCCGCCGCCGCACGAGCGGAGAATTCTGTTTGGATAAGGCAGTCCTCCGCCGGCGTCAAGTCGTGGCTGCGGCTGCGGTAAAAGCCGGTGACGATCCGCCCGTCCGCCTCTCCCACGGCATAGATGGCCTTGTTGCGGTAGCGTTCCGTCCTCGGAGACGGGGTGATGGCGGAGGCTTTCAGTTCAAGACCGCCGATGCGGCGGAGGGCGTCGTCCACCGCCGCGCGCTTGATCTCCAGCTCGTGCTCATAGCTCATGTGCATGAAGCAGCAGCCGCCGCATTTTTTGTAATGGGGACACTCCGGCTCCCTTCGGTGGGGCGACGGCTCAAGAACGCGCTCGAGCCTCCCCCAGGAGATCCGGTCCGTGACCTTCAGGAGCCGGATCTCGCACAGCTCGCCGTCGATGGCGCCTTTCACGAATACCACGTGCCCGTCGATGCGCGCCACACCGTCGCCGGTGAGCGTCACGCTGTCGATCCTCGCCGTGAATACGCTGTTTTTTCTGAATTCCATCTTTTCTCCCTATAAAAAGGCGCCGCGTCTGCGGCGCCTTTTCTCTCCTCAAACGCCTCCGATGCGGCGCGATCATTCTCCTGTGCCGTCGGATCCCTCGGCCTCGTTCGGCAGCTCCTCCGGCTCGTCATCGTATTCTCCGTCATCCGATTCGTCCTCATCGGGGCTCTCCGCTCCGTCCTCCGGCGCTTCGTCGAGGAACTCCTCCGGATGTGCGAGGCGGTATTCCTCCTGCTCCCTGCGGACTTTTTCCAGATACTCCTCGGTATAATAGGTGCTCTCTTTATAAACGCCGTTCTTGATCCCCTTGACGAACTCCACCAGCGTGAGGATGATGACCACCGTGGCCGCTGCCAGAAATACGATGGCTATGACCATGGTAAGCGGCTTGCGGTCAGTCTCGCGGATGAGCTTTATCATGAGGTAGATCAGATAGCCGCAGGCGCCGAGCCTGGCGATGGTGCTGAGCATCGCGCGCTGGGCCAGCTCCTGGGGCGTTCTCTCTTTGTTTCTGTCTCTCCTGAACATGTGTGACCATCCTTACAATTGAATTGAAGTTTATTTTATCACAGAATCGCAGCTCACGCAATACAGTCTCAGAAGGAATAGGGGTCGTTTTTCTGTTTGCGGCGATCCTTTTTCACGTTCCGCTGCCTCGGCCTCAGGAGCCAGGAGAGCAGGAGCATGATCGGCGCGGAGACCGCCGCGAAGCCCGCTGTGAGCGCCACGTATTTGAAGGGGAGCTTCACCAGATTGAACAGCGACGGCAGAAGGACCGCGGCGCCGAAGAAGCCCACGGCCATGAGGATAATGAGCGCGAGCCGCATCCGGTTGAACGGCCTGCTGACCTTAAAGAGCATCATCAGCCCCACGCAGCCCATGATCATCGTTACCATGGTGGAGATCTGTTCCTCCGTGGCGCCCAGGAGCGGGCATACGAACATGGCCGCCAGGATCACGATCGCGTCCGTCAAACCGGCGGGGGCGGCGTTCCTGAGCACGTTCCGCAAAAAGTGCCCCTTCACCAGGCTCCTGTTGGGCTCCAGCGCCAGAACGAAGGACGGGATGCCGATGGTCATGACGTTCACCAGCGAGAGCTGGGACGGCGTCAGCGGATAGGATAGGGCAAAGATAATCGTCAGCAGCGACAGGATGAGCGAAAAGATGTTCTTTACGAGGAACAGAGACGCCGAACGCTCAATGTTGTTGATGACCCGCCGCCCCTCCATGACCACAGAGGGCATGGCGGAGAAGTCGGAGTCCAGAAGGACGATCTGTGAGACGCGGCAGGCGATATCGCTGCCGGAGGCCATGGCCACGCTGCAGTCCGCGTCCCGAAGGGCCAGCACATCGTTCACGCCGTCGCCGGTCATGGCCACCGTGTGGCCGTCCGCCTTCAGGGCCCGCACCAGGCGGCGCTTCCTGTCGGGTGTCACCCTGCCGAACACGGTGTATTCCCGCACGGCCCGCTGGATCTTCCGCTCCGTGTTCAGTTCGCGCGCATCCACATAATTCTCACTGCCGGGGATGCCCGCCTCCTGCGCCACATGGGAAACGGTGATGGGATTGTCGCCGGAGATGACCTTTACGTTCACGCCCTGACCGGCAAAAAACGCGAAGGTATCGGGCGCCTCCTCCCGCACCTTGTTTGCCAGGAGAATCAGCGCCAGAGGCATAAGCCCTTCCGCCGCCAGCTCCTTTTCCATATCTCCGTCGTACAGCGCCAGCAGCAGCACGCGGCAGCCCTGGGCGGAGAATTCCTCCACCCGCTCCCGAACGAGCTCGTAGCTGTCACCCAGGATCATCTCCGGCCCGCCCAGGAGGTAGCTCTCATCCGGCGCGTAGGAAACGCCGCCGTATTTCCGCGCGGAGATGAAGGGCATCGTCTTCACCGCGGTCTGGCGGATCTCGCCGGAGAAATATTTGCGGAGGGATGCCATGGTATCGTTGTCCGCGCCCATGTTGCCCACATAGTCGGACATGATCATGCGGATATCCGCGTCATTGAAGCGGTCCTCGCAGAGCAGGACCACGTCCTTCACCACCATTTTGTTCTCGGTGACGGTGCCGGTCTTGTCGGCACAGAGGGTATCCACCCTGGCCAGCGTCTCGATGCAGCCCATCTCATGCACCAGCGTCCGCTTGCGGGCAAGACGCATGATGCCCACAGTGAGGGCGATGGAGGTGAGAAGATACAGCCCCTCCGGGATCATGCCGATGAGGGCAGCCACGGTAGAGACGACGCTTTCCTGCATCTCCCGGCCCAGCGCCACCTTCTGCTGAAGGAACATGGCGATGCCCAGGGGAATGATGATGATGCCGATGATCTGCACCAGCCGGGTGAGGGAACGCATCATCTCCGACTGCTGCGTTTTCTTCGTCTTCTTCGCCTCCAGCGTGAGGCGGGAGACGAAGGAGTCGAGCCCGACCTTGTCCAGCCGCGCGCGGCATTCGCCGCTGACGACGTAGCTGCCGGAGAGCAGCCCATCCCCCGGCTGCTTTGTGATCTCATCCGCCTCGCCGGTGATGAGAGACTCGTTCACCTGGCACTCGCCGGCGAGGACGACGGCGTCGGCATAGATCTGCTCGCCGGCGCGGAACACGGCCACGTCGTCGAGGACGGCGTCCTCCGCGGGAATGACGGCCTCCGCCCCGCCGCGGATGACTGTCGCCCTGGGCGCGGCGATAAAGCTGAGCTTATCCATGGTGCGCTTGGAGCGCAGCTCCTGAACGATGCCGATGAGGATATTCGCTATGACCACCGGCAGAAACGTCAGGTCGTTGTAGGAGCCCACGGCGACGACACAGGCGGCCAGTACGAAAAAGATCAGGTTGAAATATGTAAAGACATTGCTCTTAATGATCTGCCCCACCGTTTTGGTGGGCGGGTCCGGCCTCGTGTTGCCGTAGCCGTTCTGGAGACGCTCCTCCGCCTGCTCGGCGCTCAGGCCGACCTCTGCGCTCGTCTCTGTCCTGGGGATCACCTTGTTGAGCCTGACCGGCGCCGGTCTTCCTCCATTCGACAAGATCATACCCCTCCTCTTCGTTATTTTGTCAGTATTGTAGCATAATATCACAGGATGCGCACCTTAAAAATAATTAAACTTTTGAAAATTCCGGACTGTCCGCAAACAGCCGAGCGTTTTCGATCAGGCGCACGGCGGCTCGGTTGACGCGCCGACGCCCCCGGACATCGTCCGGGGGCGTGCCGCGGTCACGGCCAGATCAGCGCTGCCGCGCTGTCTGCCAGCTCGCTCAGCGCCTTCGTCAGCCTGCACATGAGGTTTTTCGGCTTCCGCCGGATAGGGGAAATGAGCATGCCGATGGCCGCGCCCGCGGCAAGGCCGATGCACATGCCCTTCATCACGCCGCTGTTTTTCATTCTGCTCCTCCTGCCTTGTGATCTCGGCGATAGTATTTGCTTGCAAACGGCGATTATTCCGATATAATGGTCTCATCGATCATAAAAACGCCTGTGACCGTCGATTATCTTTTGAGAAAGGGTGGCGACATGCTTCTCATCAAAAACGCCCGCGTGGTGTCCCCGGAGGACGGGCTTGACGAAACGCGGGATGTCTTTATCGAAAACGGCCTGTTTTCCCCGCCGGGGGAGCCGGACGAGATCCTGGACGGCGCGGGGCTGATCCTGTTCCCCGGGCTGGTGGATATGCACGTCCATTTCCGCGATCCCGGCTTTACGTATAAGGAAGATATCCTCACCGGGGCGGCCGCGGCAGCGGCGGGCGGCGTGACAACGGCGATCTGCATGCCCAACACGCGCCCCGTCATCGACACGCCGGAACAGGTCGCGTACGTGCTGGAGCGGGCGCGGACCGCGTCTGCGGAGGTGCTGCCCTTCGGCGCGGTAACGGCGGGGCAGAGGGGCGCGGAGCTCACGGATCACGCCGCGCTGAAAGCCGCCGGGGCCGTCGCCCTCTCCGACGACGGGGTCCCCATCGACAGCGCAGACACTATGCGGAGAGGACTCCTCTCCGCGAAGAAGGCGGGCATGCTCATCTGCTCCCACTGCGAATACGGCGATATGGTGAAGAACTACGCCGTGAACGAGGGGCGGATCTCCGAAAAGCTGGGCATCCCCGGCCGGCCAGCCGTCGCGGAGGAGCTGATGGCCGCCAGGGACATGATGCTGGCGAAGGAGACCGGGGCCAGGGTGCACATCTGCCACGTGAGCACCGAGGGAACGGTGGATCTCGTGCGCCGGGCAAAGGCCGAGGGCGTCGCCGTCACCTGCGAAACGTGTCCCCAGTATTTCACCGCCACCGAGGAGCTGGTGCCGGAAAAGGGCGCGCTGGCGCGGGTGAATCCGCCCCTGCGCACCGAGCGGGATCGGCGGGCAATCATCAGCGGCCTGCGGGACGGTACCATCGACGCCATCGTCACGGACCACGCGCCCCACAGCGCGGAGGAAAAGGCAGCCGGGTTGGAGAAGGCCCCCAGCGGCATGGTGGGGCTGGAAACAAGCCTTGCCCTGGCGCTGACGGTGCTGTGGGAGCAGGAGGGTTTCTCCCTTTCGGACATCGCGCGGCTCATGTCGGCCGGTCCCGCGAAGCTCCTCGGACTCGACCGGGGCACGCTGGCGATCGGGAAAAAGGCAAACGCCGTGCTGTTCCGGACCGGCGACTTCCGGATCGACGCGTCACGCTTCCGCTCCAAGGCGCGCAACACGCCCTTTGACGGCATGCGTGTGGCGGGACAGGTCAAATACACGCTCCTCGGGGGCGAGATCGTATACAGGGGGTAAGAACATGTCCATCGACATATTGCAGGAAAAAATCTTCGCTCTGCGCAACCCCTCGGTGGTGGGGCTGGACCCGAAGCCGGAATACATCCCGGCGGATATCATGGAAAAATGCGAGGCGGAATACGGCCCCACGCTCCGGGCGGCGGCGGAGGCGTACCGCCTGTACGGCAAGGGCCTGATCGACGCGCTGTGGGACGTCGTGCCCGCGGTGAAGCCCCAGGCGGCGTATTATGAGGCGCTGGGCCCGGACGGCTATGCCGTTCTGAAGGACACCTGCGACTACGCCCGCGAAAAGGGCATGTACGTGATCCTGGACGCCAAGCGCGGCGACATCGGCACCACGGCAGAGGCGTACAGCCGGGCGTATCTGGGCACGGTGGAGGTATTCGGCAAAACGCTGGAGCCCTTCGGCTGCGACTCGCTTACAGTGAACACCTATCTGGGCACCGACGGGATCAAGCCGTTTTATGAGACGTGCCTCGCCCGGAACAGGGCCATCTTCGCCCTGGTGAAAACCTCCAACCCATCCTCCGGCGAGCTGCAGGACCTGGCAATAGACGGGAAAAAGGTCTATGAGCGGGCGGCGGAGCGGCTGACGGAGCTGTCAGTCGGCGCAGCGGGCCGATACGGCTACGGCCCCATCGGCGCGGTGGTGGGCGCCACATATCCGGAGGAGCTGAGCGCCCTGCGAAAGGCGTTCCCCTCCCTCTTCTTCCTCGTCCCCGGCTACGGGGCTCAGGGCGGCTCCGCCGACGATGTGAAGGGCGCCTTCGACAAAAACGGCGGCGGAGCGGTGGTGAACTCCTCCCGGGGCATCATCTGCGCGTATAAAAAACGCGGCGGCTCCTTTGACGGCGCGGCGCGGGACGCGGCGCTGGAGATGCGGGAGGCGCTGCGAAAGGCCGCCGGGCTCTGATGGACGCCTTCCTGAATCTGGAGGCGGCGATCCTCCTGTTCTTTCAGGAGCACGTGCGCGTGGGCTTCTTGAGCCTGATCCTCACGTTCCTCACCGTTCTCGCCGACCGCGGGATACTCTGCATCGCCGTTTGTCTGGTGCTGATCGCGGTGAAAAAGACCCGCTACCGGGGGATCACCGTGCTGTGCTGCCTTGGCCTCGCGTTCCTTTTCAACAATATCATCCTGAAAAACCTGATCGACCGGCCGCGCCCCTATGAACTTTTCTCCTGGCTGGAGACGGTGGGGTCCCTGCCCCCGGACAGTTCCTTTCCCTCGGGCCACGCCTGCTCCTGCTTCGCCACAGCCTACGGCATCCGGAAGTCCTTCCGGGGAAAGACATGGCTTGTATACATCCCGGCTTCGCTCATTGCCGTGGGCCGGGTCTATGAAGGCGTTCATTTCCCTTCGGACGTGATCGTCGGCGCTATCCTCGGCACCCTGTTCGCCATGGCCGCTTACCGGCTGCGGATACGATATCTGCATTTTCCCAAAACGGAGTGAGCCGCGCGGCGCCCTGCAAAGAATCCGCGCTGAGCAAAAGAAAATGGTTGACAAACCTTTTCGGTTGTTGTAACATATCTTTTGCTGACGGACGATTAGCTCAGCTGGTATGAGCATCCGCTTGACGTGCGGAGGGTCACAGGTTCAAGTCCTGTATCGTCCACCATGAAAGAAACCTCTTTTGCCCGCCTGGGCAAGAGAGGTTTTTGTTGTTTTGCGCCAACTGATTATAGTATAATGACCTCAGCAAACGGTGGTCTGAGGAGGCGCAGGGATTTGAAACTGGCGACGATATTCGAAGAAAAACCCGAAAGCTGGGGATTCAGGGGCGATCCGTATTTTTGGGATCACCTGAAAGCGCTTGCGGAGGATTTGGCTATACTGACTCCTGACGAACTGGAAAAGTGGATAAAAGAGGAATACTTTTCGCTTTCAGGCAAGGCTTTGACCGACGAATACGGCGATTTTGCCGTAATTGCACAGTTTGCTCACGGAGGAATGAGTTCCGGCGGCGTTGATAACGAATGGTGGATGGAAAAGGGAATCCCTCTGCTGAAAAGCAGGTTGACCGCACTCTGACAGATTCCCCATCTGCGATGGGCTCGTCCCGGCGGTCCGCAGGAACAGGGGGGACAGCCGGGCTCAGATCGCTCTGTGACGCGGCAAAGGAAAACGGGATATCGGCGCTGCACGACGAGTTCGCCGCAGACGATCATCCGGTCAGGACGACGGCGCGGTGACAGTCAGAAGGATCTTATGATCCGGCTTCCGGTACCCGGAGAAGGAGGGCGCGTTATGCCGTCAAGCAAATCGTATCTCGAATACATCCAGGATCAGCTCTCCGGGCTGGAGGGCGTGTCCTGGCGCGCGATGATGGGGGAGTATATCCTTTATTACCGCGGGAAGATCATCGGCGGCATCTATGATGACCGCCTCCTCGTCAAGAAAACGAAGTCTGCCGAGGCCATGATGCCCTCCGCAGCGGGGGAGCTGCCGTATGAGGGGGCAAAGGAGATGCTGCCGGTGGATGACGCCGACGACCGGGCGTTTCTGGAATCGCTGCTGAACGCCATGGCAGACGAGCTCCCGGCGCCGAAAAAAAGAAAATGACCGTGACTTGAACCGCCCTGTATTCAGGGCGGTTTTATACCGTTTGTCAAAAGAACGGAGTTGTGGTATAGTTGGGACAGCTATTTCGAAAGGAGGGACGGCATGAGCACTTCCCGGTTTACGGTCACATCGCTGCTGCTGCTCGCCATCATCATTTCCGTCATCGGGTTTCTCTTCACCGTGCTGCTGCCGGAACTGTCAGACCACTCGGCGGTGAACGATTATTTCCCCATCGAGGGGACGAATCTCGGTGTGCGCTACTCCTCCCTGTACCCCAACGGGCTCTACACCGGCGAGAAGGGCACCCTCCGGCTGGAGGGGGACTTCGGCCACGACTGGGGCGCGGCAGCGGAGGGCGATGATCTCTACCTGAACGAATACAGATCCACCTCCCTGGGGCTGGCGTTCTGCGACGTGGTGCGGGTGGATCTGGAGACCTATGATAAAGAGGTCCTGTTCCGCAACACCATCCTGCGGGGCCGGTGCGCTTCCGGCGAGCTCGTCTGCCTCGGCGACTACCTGCTGCCCTCCATCTATCCGGATAGCAATTCCCTCTGCCGGATCTACGCCATGTCCTCCCCGCAGCTCCGGCCGGAGGGAACGGGCGCTCTTGTCCTGTTCCTCGACCCGAAGACGGGCGAGGTGCTGTACAGCATCCGGGACGAAGATGCGCTGGAAGACAGCTTCGACGGCCGCTATCTGGCCCGCACGCTGGAGGAGGTGAGGGGATGACCTTCGGACTGGACGACAAGCGCCGCATGACCGGGGCGGGGCTTTACGTGCGCGTGTTTCAGCTCGCGTCGCTGCTGACGCCCGTCTACATCTTCCTCGTCTCCGGGTATATGGCGATCATCTCCCGGACGGGAGTTTTCTCCGTCCTCGCCGATCTGGGATACTCCTGCATCCCCCGGGCGGAGGCGCTGCTCCTCTCCTGGGTCTACCGGCTGACCTCCAGCGAGCTGACGGTCCACTTCGGGCTGCTGGTCTTCGCCTTCGTTTTCGGCCTCGTGGTCATGCGCCTGCTGAAAAAGCAGTCGACCGCCCTGTGGACGCGGCGCGTGCTGGCCGTGCTGATCGCCGTCGATCTTTTGATCCGGCTCATTCCCCTGCATTTCAACCTGGCCTTCGGGCTTGCCGCCGCCATCGCGGGCTTTGCCGTTCGCCTTGGCTGCCTGATCCTGATCCTTCTCGACCTCCGCGCCCACAGGAAAGGGATCGGCGAACCCGCGGAATGAGTGTTGTACCCGAAAAACCGGGATCGGCGTTTTCGCCGGTCCCGGTTTTGTCCGTATCCACCGATCCGCGCTCCGTTCGGCTGCCGTCGCTCACGCCGGAAATGCCGCCCCGTGAGTAATAAGCAAACGCGCGATCAGCGATTGATTCCCCGGCCGTCATCCTGTATAATGCTGTCAGATATGCCGGGCAGACACGTGGGCAGACAGGGTAAGGACAGTGACTATGAAAAACAGAGATCTGACACAGGGCAGCGTGCTGAAGGCCCTGATCTATTTCGCGATCCCCTTCGTGATCGCCAACATTCTCCAGTCCCTCTACGGGGCGGTGGACCTGTTCGTGGTGGGACAGTTCTGTTCCGTGGAAAGCGTGGCCGCCGTATCCACCGGCACCCAGGTGACCCAGATCGTCACCAGTCTGGCCGCGGGGCTCACCCTGGGCGGCACCGTGCTCATTGGGGAATACACCGGCGCGAAGAACTACGAGAAGGTGAAGCGCACCATCGGCACCGCGCTGACCTGCTTCGCCGTGTTCGCGGTGATCGTATCGGCGATGCTGCTCATTTTCCGGCGGCCGCTGCTGCGGCTGCTCCGGGCGCCGGCGGAGTCCTTCGAGCTGACCGTCGTCTATGTGTCCATCTGCGCCTGCGGCACCGTTTTCATCTGCGGATACAACGCCATCAGCGCCGTACTGAGGGGATACGGAGATTCCAAACGCCCCATGATGTTCGTGGGTATCGCCTGCGTCCTCAATATCATCCTGGATTTCTTCTTCGTCGGCGTGCTCCGGATGGGCGTGGCCGGCACAGCCTCAGCCACCGTTATCGCCCAGGCGACAAGCATGTTCATCGCGGTGGCGTATCTGAAAAAGCACGATTTCCTCTTTGATTTCAAGCCCCGGAGCTTCATTCCGGATAAGTACCTGGTGAAGCGGCTCATTACGGTCGGCGTGCCCATCTCGTTCCAGGAGCTCATGGTGCGCATCTCGTTCCTCTATCTGATGGTGGTCATGAACCGGAGCGGCGTCCATGCGGCGTCCATCATCGGCATCGGGGCGAAATTCGATATTTTCTCCATGCTGGCCGGCACCTCCCTGGCCTCCGCCACCGCCGCCATCACCGCCCAGAATCTGGGCGCGGGCAAGCCGGAACGGGCGCGGCGCTCCCTTGTTTACGCCCTCACCTGTGCCGTGGCCGTGGCAGCGGTATTCTTCCTGTGGGCCCAGATCGCGCCGGAGCGCATGATCGGCGTGTTCACCGACGATCCGGAAACCATTCGGGTAGGCGTGCCCTATTTCCGCTCCTGCAGTTTCGATTATCTGTTCGTGGCCATGGTATTTGTCATGAACGGATATCTGAACGGCTGCCAGAAGACCGTGTGGACCATGTGCTCCAACACGTTCAGCGCCTTGTGCCTCCGGATCCCGGGGCTGTGGTATGTGGGCGCCCATTACCCTTCGGATCTGGGCATGCTCGGCCGGGTGGCCCCTCTTGTCACCGGTATCATGGTCGTCTACACCGCCATACTGCTGATCGTCATGCGGCGGCGGCTGGCGCGGCGCCTGCCCCAGGCGGAGAAATAAACCTGCAAAGCGGCCTGCCGCCTGGGCGGGCCGATCCTTTTATCCCGAAAGGAGACGGCTATGCTGCAGATCAAAAAACTCACTCTCACCCACCGCAAGGACCTGCGGACGCTCCTGCGGGATTTCGACCTGGTGCTGAATCCCGGCGACAAGGCCGTGGTCATCGGGGAAGAGGGCAACGGAAAATCCTCCCTTCTGAAATGGATCTACGATCCCCGGCTCATCGAGGACTATATGGACTGGAGCGGCGAACGGACCGACACGGGAGAAAAGCTGGGCTATCTGCCCCAGGAGCTGCCGGCGGCGCTGCGGGACGAATCGGTTTACGGCTATTTCTCGGGGCTCCCGGGGTTTTTCGACTGCCCGCCGCGGGAACTTGCCTCCCTGGCTGCCCGTCTGAGCCTCCCTGCCGACGTATTCTACTCCGACCAGCGGATGGGCAGCCTCTCCGGCGGGGAGAAGGTGAAGCTCCAGATGGCGGGGCTCCTCCTCCAGACGCCGGACGTGCTGCTGCTGGACGAACCATCCAACGACATCGACATCGAGACGCTGGAATGGCTGGAAACGCTGATCCGGGACGGGCGGGAGGCGGTACTGTACATCTCCCACGACGAAGCGCTGATCGAAGCCACGGCCAACCGGGTGATCCTGCTGGAGCAGCTCCGGCGCAAAACAGTGCCCCGGTATACAGTCGCAAACATGCCCTTCCGCCGGTTCATGGAGGAACGGGCGGCGGGCTTTGAAAAGCAGGCCCAGGTGGCCGCGGGTGAGCGCCGGGACGAGAAAAAAGCGCTGGAGCGGTTCCGCCGCATCCAGCAGAGCGTGGAGCACGCCCAGAACACGGTCTCCCGCGGCGATCCCCACGGGGGCAGGCTGCTGAAAAAGAAAATGGCCTCCGTCAAGGCCATGGAAAAACGGTATGAGCGGGAGCATGAGAGCCTGACGGAGTTCCCGGAGTTCGAGTCCGCCATCCGCGTCAGCTTTTCCGATGCGGCAGCGATCCCCAGAGGGAAGACGGTACTGGAATTCGCCCTTCCGGAGCTCACGAGCGCCGGGGAGGATCGGCGGGTCCTCGCCCGGAACGTGGATCTCACGGTGCGCGGGCCGGAGAAGGTCTGCATCATCGGACGCAACGGCGCAGGCAAGACAACGCTGCTCAGGCTGATTTACGGCGCGTTTTCCGGGCGGGAGGATGTGTCCGTCTTCTATATGCCGCAGGACCACGGGGAGCTGCTGGACATGGAAGCGGACCCGATCTCGTACCTGGCTCCCTCCGGGGAAAAGGAGGATGTCACCAGGGCCCGGACATTCCTGGGCAGCATGAAATACACCGCCGATGAGATGGCCCACCCCGTCTCGGAGCTCTCCGGCGGTCAGCGGGCCAAGCTGCTGATGCTGAAAATGGGCTTTTCCGGCGCGGGCGTCCTCATACTGGACGAGCCCACACGAAATTTCTCCCCCCTCTCCGGGCCGGAGATCCGGCAGCTCATCCGCGGCTTTCCCGGCGCGGTGATCGCCATCTCCCACGACAGGAAGTTCATCCGGGAATCCTTTGACCGGGTCCTCCGCCTCACGGAGGCGGGGCTGGAGCCCGCCGAGGTGTGAGCGCGGCTTCTCAGTTGACAGGGCACCGGCGACATGATAGAGTTTTTCCGTCGGGAAAGAGCAACGCCCACGCGTCCGCGGGGCTTTTCCACAGAAAGGAGCACGGCATGTTCGATCAGAAAGCGAAGGATCTGTTTGCAAAAATCGGGATGGAGATCCCGCCGGTGGCGATCAAGTTCCACTTCCGCCGACCGGAGCATATCGAGCAGACGAAGGAGGTCACGGCCTTCTGCGAATTCCTGAAGCGCGCGCAGGACGGCGCGCGGTTCTGCATCGCCGCGGAGAACGAAAACTGCTGCGGCAAGATCCCCCTGGGCATGGCCCCCAAGGACGCGGCCACCGTCAGCGGCTGCGTGGGGGCGGAGATGAAGCTCTACCGCAACGCCGCGCCCAACCTGCGGCTCCACTGCAGCTACCCCACGGTGAGCCTTGGCGCCATCAACTTCGTGGAGTTCTGCCCCCTGGCGGAATGCGATTTTGACCCGGATCTTGTGATCTGCATCGCGGAGACGGAGCAGGCCCAGCTCATCCTCCGGGCCACCAGCTATATCTCCGGCGATCTGTGGGAGAGCAGGAGCTCCTATGTTATGAGCTGCGCCTGGACCTACGCCTATCCCTACCTCACCGGCAAGGTGAACACCCTCATCACCGGGATGCACCACGGGCTGAAGCGGAAAAAGCTCTATCCCGCCGGACGGCACATCATCTCCATCCCCTATCAGAAGCTGGGCGAGGTGGTCACCGCTCTGGACGAGATGGTCTGGATCCCCCCGGACCTTCAGGAGGGCGCGCCGGACACCCCCTTCACCCACGAGGATATCGCCCGCAGTATAGGCGGCTGACCCGCGAATAATCCCCGTTTCGTCTTTTCCCGTTCCGCAGTGATCCCCCGGCTGTCCGGTAAATCCGGCCGCCGGGGGACGCTGTTTTTTTATACTCTTTTCCGCTGTCTCAGCCGCTCGGTGACCGTGTCCGAGAGCTGGGAGAGCAGGATGGCGGCGAACATGATGGCGCAGCCCAGGATCTCCCGCCCGGTGAGCCGCTCATGGAGGATCAATGCGCCGAACAGGACTCCGAACACCGCCTCCGTACACATGAGGAGGGAGGCCACCGTGGCCTCGGTATACCGCTGCCCCAGGATCTGAAAGGTGTAGGCCACGCCGCAGCTCAGAATGCCGGCATAGAGGATGGGCACGGCGGCGGTCAGGATATCAGGCAGCCTCGGCGTTTCGAAAACCAGCATCAGAAGGCAGGAGATGATGCCCGAGGTGAAAAACTGGATCATGGAGAGCCGCACGCCGTCCGCCTCCCGTGAAAAGCGCTCCACCATCAGGATATGGACGGCAAACAGCGCCGCACAGATCACGGTCAGCACGTCTCCCCTGTTGACGGCCCCCAGCCCGCCGGGCCCGATGCTCAGAAAATACAGGCCCACGAAGCCCATCACCACACAGCCCCAGGTGATGGGGGCGACCCGCTTTTTCAGCACCAGGCCGAAAAGCGGAACAAAGAACATATAGAGCGCCGTGATGAACGCGATCTTACCGGCGGAGGAATATCGGAACGCGAACTGCTGTACGTTGCCCGCGGCGCAGAACACGATGCCCAGGAGGATCCCCCATAACAGCGTCCGCCTGTCGCGGAGCCGTTTTTCCGCGCGCTGCGCATCATCCATGGCCGCCGCTTCGCGCCTGTCGCGCACCAGCACCACGGGCAGCAGCACCAGCCCGCCCAGGACCGTCCGGATCCCGTTGAAGGTGAACGCGCCAACGCTCTCCATCCCCACGCTCTGGGCAACGAAGGCGCTGCCCCATATGATCGCCGTGACCATCAGCATCGCGACGCCCTTGAACTGTGTTTTTTTCATGATCCGCCTCTATGTCCGCATGTCCATGCAAAAATCGCCTGTTCCCGCAGTGTAGCATACATTTTTATACATTTCAAGCCTCGGCCGGCCGTCGCCGACTGCGGAGCGGCAAAGCGCCGGCTGCCGGTCGTCCTGTGCATCAGCCGGCGCCGCATCAGTCATCAAACGCGCTCCACGGCCAGGCGCGGGGCGGATCGGAAGCAACGGCCACCGTCTCCCCCGTGAAGGGGTGGACGAAGCGGAGGGCGCAGCTCCAGAGGGCGATCGCCCCGCCGGGGCCGCCGCCGTATTTCCTGTCCCCCACGAGGGGCATGCCCCGGGAAGCGAACTGCACCCGGATCTGGTGGGTGCGCCCGGTGAGGAGCCGGACGCGCACCAGGGTCATGCCCCCGGCGGACGACAATGTCCGGTAGTGCAGGACCGCCTCTCTCACGCCCTTCCGCATGCGCTTCACCACATAGCTCTTGTTTTTCGCCGCGTCCCGGAAGAGGAGGTCCCGGTACTCCCCCTCCTCCGCCTCCGGCGCCCCGCGGACTACGGCCAGATACTCCTTTTCCGCCGCCCGGTCCCTGAAAAGCGCCGACATCCGCGCCGCCGCCTCTTTCGTCTTCGCCAGGGCCAGGATGCCGCCTGTGCCCCGGTCCAGCCGGTGGACGGGATAGCACGCCGCGCCCAGATAGGCCGACGCCCGGGCCGTCATGTCGTCCTCTCCGCCCTGGGAAACCTCCCCTGAGGGTTTTTGGCAGATCAGGAGATATTCGTCCTCATAGAGAATGTCCATGCTTCCTCCCAAAAGGGCCGCCCTTTTCGGGCGGCCCGGAAAAAATCAAGCTGCAGCGCGGATTTGAAGCAAAGCGTTACGCAAACATCTTTTCAAAGTCGATCTGTTCATACGCCTTGCCGTAGGTCACATCCAGGGAATCCTGCCAGGAGGCGACCACGGAATCGAACTGCCCCAGCGCGGTGATATAGCGCAGGGTGTACTGATCCTCCCCCGACTGCACGTAGTAGGAGTAGGCGCTGGGGACGGCGTCGAAGTCGATGGGCAGGCGATAGATGATGTGGAAACCGTAATCCGTCTCCACCACGTCGCTGTACTGTCCGATCTCCAGGGCCTTGGTGGCGTCCTCGAACTCCTGGACCATGTTGCCGTCCTGGAAGAGGTAACCGCCGGGGTACATCTCTGTCCCGGGATCCTCGCTGTACTCGGCCATGAGCTCATCGAACTTTGCCGCGATCTGGTCGGGGGGACAGGCGTCGAGCTGGGCCTTGATCTCGTCGATCTTCGCGCGGGCAGCCGCCAGCTCCTCTCCCTCCAGGGCAACGTCTTTGCCCTCGTCGTCCGTCTTGGAGTTCAGAATGAGGATGTGCTTCGCCATAAGATACCCGTCCAGGGAGGTATACTCCGCCACCTCCTCGTCGGAGAGCTTTTCGCCATGCTCGCCATAGAGCTCCGCGAATACCTTGTTGGCCAGAGCCGTGGTCTCGGAGAGATCCGTGTAAAGCTCCATGGTGCAGAAGTTCTTTTCAAGCTGCTCCTGGAACGCCTCTTCCCCGCCGTAGCGCTCCACCGTCTCCTGGATGTTATCGCGGATCTCCGCCTTATCCTCCTCAGACAGCGACACACCCAGCTTTTCGGCGTTGGTACGGATGGCGGCGTCATAGAGCACCCAGTCCCTGCTGGAATCCAGCACATATTCCTTCACGGTGGCCCCGTCCTGGACCGTGTCGTCCCAGGAGGCGAACGCCCCGTTGTAGTACTCGAGGTAATTGACGTAATAGTTGTTCAGGTAGAAGAATTTCTGCCAGTCATAATCGACGCCGTTCACCGTCATGATGACCTCGTCAGGCTCGAAGTAGGCGGCGGCCTTTGCGGCATTGGCGCCAAGGGACGTGGCGATCTCGCCTTCGGGGGCCGTTTCGTCGCCGGAGGCCGCATTGTCCTCAGCGGCGGCCGGGGACCCGGACGCATCGGGGCCGGCGGTCGTTTCCTCCGTGCCGGCGCTTGACGCCGGAGACGCCGAAGCGGCGTCGGGTTCGCTGACGGCCGAATTCCGGCAGCCTGTGAGTACGGCGAGCAGCATGACGACGCAGAGTGCCGCCGTGATGAGTTTTCTGATGTTCATTTTCTTCCTCCGTTCCCGTGAACGGGTCGTGCCCGATCAGGATGTTCCGTTGAAACAGCTCCTATAATATACTTCCGTTCGCCCAAAGGCAAGCGGCTCAGCCATCGTTTACTGTTTTTTTACTTTTTATGGCTTTGAAATCCTGAATGAAGCGGACGGCCTCATCCAGGGGGCGCTTGCTCCTGAGCCGCAGAGACAGCACCGGCGCCGCGCCCGCTTCGATCTTCACCCGGCCGCGGTACGCCGGCAGCTCATAGAGCCGGGACACGTCGTCGAAGTCGAATTCCGAGAGCTTGAGCCGCAGATGCCCCGCCTTCTGGGTCAGCTCCGATACGCCGGCCTCCGCCGCCTCGGACCGGAGCCGCGCGATGGAGACGAGCGCCACCGTTTCCGAGGGGGGATCCCCGAACCGGTCGATGAGCTCCGCGATCATCTCGTCCGCGTCCTCCTCCGTGCGGATATGGGCGATGCGGCGGTACAGATCCATCCGCTGTTCCGGTGAGGGAACGTATTTTTCCGGGATATTGGCGGAAACGGAGATATCCGCCGAGCATTCAGCCGGGCGCCGGACCTTCTCGCCCCGCTCCTCCAGCACGGCCTCCTCCAGCAGCTTCAGATACATGTCATAGCCTACGCTGAGCATATGGCCGGACTGCTCCGCGCCCAGGAGATTGCCCGCGCCCCGGATCTCAAGATCGCGCATGGCGATTTTGAAGCCGGAATTGAATTCCGCAAATTCCCGGATGGCGGAGAGCCGCTTTTCCGCCACCTCGGTGAGCACCTTCCCTCTGCGGAAGGTGAGATAGGCGAATGCCCGCCGGGGGGAACGGCCGACCCGGCCCCGGAGCTGGTGGAGCTGGGCAAGGCCCATTCTGTCCGCGTCCTCGATAATAAGGGTGTTCACGTTGGGGATGTCGATGCCTGTCTCGATAATGGTGGTGCAGACAAGAACCTGGATTTCCCCGTCGGTCATGCGCTCCATGACCCGGCCCAGCTCGTCCTCGTTCATTTTGCCGTGGGCCACGCCAATGGTGACGCCCTCCAGCATATCGCGGATCCGGGCGGCGGTGCGTTCAATGTTTTCCACCCGGTTGTGGAGGTAATACACCTGTCCCCCGCGGGAGACCTCCCGCCGCATGGCGTCCGCCAGCACGCCCCAGTCGTGCTCCAGCACATAGGTCTGCACCGGCTGGCGGTCCCTGGGGGGCTCCTCGATGGTGGACATATCCCGCAGGCCGGAGAGGGCCATGTTCAGCGTGCGGGGAATTGGCGTGGCCGACAGGGTCAGCACGTCCACCGAGCGGGAGATCTCCTTGAGCCGCTCCTTGTGGCTGACGCCGAACCGCTGCTCCTCATCCACGATGAGAAGGCCCAGTTTTTTGAATTTCACGTCCTTCTGCAGGAGCTTGTGGGTGCCGATGACCAGATCCAGGGCCCCGGTCTCCAGCTCCCGCAGCGCCTTTTTGGACTGGGCGGGCGAGGTGAAGCGGGACAGGACCTGGATATTCACCGGATAGCCCGCAAACCGCTGCATGGCCGTCACGTAGTGCTGCTGCGCCAGCACCGTGGTGGGCACCAGGATCGCCGCCTGGTACCCGTCCAGCACGCATTTCATCACCGCGCGCAGGGCAACCTCCGTCTTGCCGTAGCCCACGTCGCCGCAGAGGAGCCGGTCCATGGGCATCTCCCGTTCCATGTCGCTCTTGATCTCTTCCACGCAGCGGAGCTGGTCGTCCGTCTCCTGATAGCCGAACCGCTCCTCAAATTCCGTCTGCCAGATGGAATCCGGCGCGAAGGCGTGTCCCTTCGTCCGACTGCGGGCCGCATAGAGCTGGATGAGCTCCCGGGCCATTTCCTTCGCTGCGCCTTTGGCCCTGAGCTTTGTCTTCTGCCACTCACCGCCGCCCATCTTGCTCAGGCGGACCGGCGCGTCCTCGCCGCCGCCGATGTATTTCGAGACCAGATCGAGCTGCGTGGTCGGGACATACAGGCTGTCGGTCCCGGCGTAGGCGATCTTCACATAATCCTTTTCCACCCCGTCCACCGTAAGCTTGAAGATGCCCACATACCGGCCGATGCCGTGGTGCTCGTGGACCACCAGGTCCCCCGGCGTCAGGTCGGTAAAGCTCTCCAGCCGCTGACGGTTCGAGGGGAGCTTTTTCCGCTTTCTTTTGTATTCCGGCTGACCCACGAGCTGCCCCTCGGTGATGACGGCCAGCCGCGCCGCGGGGTACTCCATCCCCGCAGAGAGGGCGCCCAGGGCAATGGCGCATTTCCCCGGCTCCGGCAGCCGCTCCAGCTCCGGATCCATGGCGGCGGAAATGCCCCGCTGCGCCAGGTAATCCTGCAGGATCTCCGCCCGACGGGCGTCGCGGCAGAGGATCACGGTCCTGTATTTTTCTCCCAGATAATGGGATATATCGGAAACCGCCGTGTCCATGCTCCCCCCGTAGGAGGGGAGCTGCTTTGCGGTGACGCTCATAATCGCCCGCGGCTCCAGAGGATACCTGCTCACCGTGAAGCTGTCCGCCATGATGACGGGATAATCGTACAATCTGGCGCAGGCATTCTCCCAGCTCTCGCTGAACCGTACCAGCGCCGCGTCCAGAACACCGGCGCTCAGCAGGGATTTCACGTCCTCCTCCTGCTGCCAGGTCCAGTTTCTCGCACGCTCGGATACACGCCCCGGGTCGCTGATGAGGACGATCGCGTCCTCCGGCAGGTAGTCCATGGCTGTGGCCATGGGGTAAATGAGCTCCATGTATTTATCCGCCGCGGGGAGCGTCCGTCCGTTCCGCAGGCGGTCGATATCGGATTCCAGATTCTGGATGAGCTCCGGCTTTGTGCTGCGCTTTTTCGCAAGTCTTCTGCCCATCTCCTCCAGCGCCGCGGCAAGGCCGACAGCGCCCTCCCCCAGCGGGGAGGAATATAGCCCCGGCTGGGTCTCGCTCACCGGGAGGGCAAGCGCCTTCTCGCACATGGCGGTGCGCCGCTGGCTGGAGATGTCGAAAAAGCTCATGGAATCGATCTCATCCCCGAAAAACTCGCACCGCACCGGCTCGTCGTGGGCAGGCGAGAAGAAATCCAGGATCCCGCCGCGGACGGCAAACTGGCCGGGGCCCTCCACCTGCTGGGCGCGGGTATAGCCGGAGCGGGCGAGCGTCCCGGCAACGGCCTCAAGATCGTATTCTCCCCCCAGGCACAGCTCCAGCGCCGCGGAATCGAAAAGCGTCGGGGGCAGGGTCCGCTGCAGGAGGCCGTCCACCGTGGCGACGGTGACCGGCGAGGCGCCGGACCGCAGTGCGCTCAGCGTGCGGATGCGGGCATTCTCAAGCTGGCGGGACACGCCCTCGGCATTGTGGAACACAAATTCCCTGCCGAACAGCGTCCGCACCCGCTCCGAGGACAGTACGGCCACGTCGCCCGCCAGGCGCTTTGCCTCTATTTCATCGGCACAGACGACCACAAGCGGCCGCCCGGCGGCGAAAAACAGCTCCGCCGCCAGATGGGCCCGGTGGATCAGCGAGAGGCCGGAGATCACGGCGGGACATCTGCCCGATTCCACCGAGGACAGGAGCTTCCGCACCTCCGGCTCTTCCGTTATGGCGTGGGAAAGTGAGATCATGTCTACCTCCGAATGGAAATGAAAGATTATTTCACCGTGCCGCACACGCGGCATTGCCCCGGTACGGGATGTACCGGGGTGTCGGATATGGTCGGATGTTTCACGTGAAACGCTTCCGTCTACAGGGGCTCCTTCTGGATCTTCGCAAACCGGCGGGGGTATTTCGCGGGGGTCGGCGATACTTTCCGGATGAGGATCGCCCGGTGGGTCACGTCCGTACCGGGGATGCGGTAGTCCGCTGCGCGCGCCGGTTCGCCTCCCAAAAGCCGTATGGCCCGCGCCGCCTCCGCAGTCTCCTCATCGGAGGAGACGCTCTTCATGGCGATGAACAGCCCGCCCGTTTTCACCAGGGGGAGGCACAGCTCACACAGCACGTTGAGCCGCGCAACGGCCCGGGAGAGGGCGTAATCAAAGCTCTCCCGCAGCTCCGCCGCCTCCTCCGCCCGGGCGTGGACGCAGGCGACGTCCGTCCCCAGCTCGCCGCACAGCTCCCGAAGGAAGTCCACCCGCTTCCGCTGCGCATCCAGGAGCGTGAGGGAGATAGTGGGCTCCGCCAGCTTCAGGGGCAAGCCGGGAAAACCCGCGCCGGAGCCCACGTCGATGACGGATGCTTTTTTGAAATCCGCCAGAGGCAGAAGAGAGAGGCTGTCCAGAAAGTGGAGCCGCGCCACCTCGTCTTCTTCCGTGATGGCGGTCAGGTTCATGACCCGGTTTTTCTCCGTCAGACGGCCGGCGTACGCTTCAAAGCTTTGCAGCGCGCCGTCTGAAAGAGCGAGGCCGAGTGACTCGGCCCCGTTCTTAAGTATATTCCTGAGCGACAATTTTATTTCTTTTCCTGGAGCAGGTCGCGGATCTCGGTGAGGAGCTTCTCCTCGTTGGAGGGCTCGGGATCGGGCTCCGGCTCGGCGGCCGCTTCCTCTTTCTTATGGAGCTTGTTGAAGGCCTTCACGATTGCAAACACGATGAGCGCCACGAGGATGAAGTCGATGATGGCGGCGACAAAGGTGCCGATACCCATGACAAGGGCCTCCTTCACCACTTCCTCGCCTTCCATGACGGCAGGCCGGAGGGTGATGTTCAGCTTGGCCAGATCCACGTCGCCGATGATCCAGCCGATGAAGGGCATGAAAACATCGCTGACAAGGGATGTGGTGATCTTGCCGAACGCCGTTGCGATTATCACGCCGATGGCCATGTCGAGGACATTGCCGCGCATGATGAATTCGCGGAATTCCTTTGCGAGCTTTTTCACTTTACCTTACCTCACTTTTTTGTTTTTATGATATCTATCCCGCCCATGTACTTCCGCAGAACCTCGGGGACAACGACGCTGCCGTCCTTCTGCTGGTTCTGCTCCACAAGCGCGGGCAGTATCCGACTGGTGGCAAGGCCGGAGCCGTTCAGGGTATGGACGTACTCGGTCTTGCCGGTGGCCTCGCGCCGGAAGCGGATGGAGCCCCGGCGGGCCTGGTAATCCCTGGCGTTGGACACGGAGGAGACCTCCTTATATCCGTTCATGGAGGGGATCTGGATCTCGATATCGTACGTTCTCGCCATAGAGGCGGAGCAGTCCGCCGCGGCGAGCTTTACGGTGCGGAAGTGGAAGCCCAGCCCGCTGACGAGGCGTTCGGCCTTGTGCACCAGCTCCTCAAAGGCGGCGTCGGAATCCTCCGGTTTCGTATACTGGAACATCTCCACCTTGTTGAACTGGTGGCCGCGGACCATGCCCCGCTCATCCGCGCGGTAGGAGCCGGCCTCCCGCCTGAAGCAGGGGGTGTAGGAGATGTACTTTTTCGGAAGCTCCGCCTCGGTGAGGATCTCGTCCCGGTGCAGGGAAGCCAGGGCGGCCTCCGCCGTGGGAAGCATGTAGTGGATCCGATCGTCCGTGGGATTCTCGATCTTGTAGACCTCATCCGCGAACTTGGGGAACTGCCCCGCCGTGAGTCCGCACTGGTATTCCAGCATGTGGGGCACCAGTATCAGCTCATACCCGTCCGCGATGTGGGTCTCGATGAAATAGTTCAGCAGCGCCCACTCCAGCCTCGCGCCCAGCCCCTTGTAGATCCAGAAGCCGCTGCCCGCCAGCTTGACGCCGCGCTCATAGTCGATCAGTCCCAGCGCCGTGCACAGATCCACGTGGTTCTTGGGCTCAAAGTCGAATTTATGGGGCTCGCCGAAGTACTTCAGGGGCTCGTTGTTCTCCTTTCCGCCCGCCTTCAGGTCCTCGTCCGGCAGGTTGGGAAGGCCGAGCATCAGGTCGGTGAACTCGGTCTCCACCTCCTTAAGGGCGGCGTCGGTCGTCCGGATGCTCTCCTTGAGCTGATTCATGCGGGCAAAGACCTCCGTCGTGTCCTCCCCGGCTTTTTTCATCTGCGGGATCTGCCTGGAGACCTTGTTCTGCTCCGCCTTGTCGGCCTCGGTCCTCATGATGAGCTCCCGGCGCTTTTTGTCAAGCTCCAGGATCCTGTCGATGGCATCGCCGCAGTCGGCCTCCTTTTTCAGGAGCCGGGCCTTTACGCCCTCCGGATCCTCACGGATCAGTTTGATATCAAGCATGGTTTGTTCCCCCGTCCTCATTTTCTGTCGCTGCTGTGTTTTCTGCCGTCTCACCGGCCGTCTCGTCTGCCGCGGCGCTCTCGGCGGCGGCTTTTTCATCTGCCAGCGCCTTGTACAGCTTCCAGAGCTCGTTGTACTTTTCCTCGTATGCCTCCCGCACGCCGGCCACATCGGCGTCCCACTGGGCGTGCACGTCCTGCACCTCCGTCTCCAGCTCGGAGACCCGATCCCGAAGCTGCTGGTTCTCTGTCTTGAGAGATCCGTTTTCCTCGGTGAGGGTAACGTTTGTGCTCTGCAGGTTTTCGATCTTCTGCTGCGCGGAGATGTTCTGCTCGTTCAGAGTGTCAATCACCCGGTTGTTGCGGTTCTGGATGAAGTAGCTGAGCACGATGCACAGCACCACCACGATCACCAGCAGCACCGCGTATATAGTCAGACTGCGGCCGGAGCCATGCTCCTGACGAGTCTCCTCCACGGGATCCTCTGCAACGATCGGCGCTGCCTCGGAGCGTTTCTTCATTTCTTTTTCTCCTTTTTCCTGTTGATGGCTTCCAGCGTACGGCACAGGAGCTCAAAATCATCCCTGTCGTAGTACTCGAGCTCGATCCTGCCGCGCTTTTCACCGCCCGAGATCCGGACCTTACGTCCCAGGGCGCGGGTGAGCTCCGTGGCCACCCGGTCCAGATAATCGACCTTGACCGCGCGGTTATCGGGGTTCTCCGGCACGGCGCGGCGGTTGAGCCGTTTGGCAAGCCGTTCCGCCTCCCGGACGCTGAGCCCCTCCTTCACCACGCGCTTCGCCGCGGCCGGTATCTCTGTCTCATCTTCGATGGAGAGAAGCGCCCGAGCCGCACCGGCGGACAGATCCCCCTTTTCCACCAGGGAGACCACCTCCTCCGGCAGGGTCAGAAGCCGCAGGGCGTTTGCGATCACGGGCCGGGATTTGCTCACCTGCCGGGCTACCTCGGCCTGCGTCATGCCGTACTCCTCCATCATCTGCCGGTAGCCCCGCGCCTCTTCTATGGCGCCAAGATCCTCCCGCTGGAGGTTTTCCACCATGGCAAGCTCCGCAGCCTTCCTGTCGTCCGCGGAAATGATGCGCACCGGGATCTGGGTCAGCTCCGCCATTCTGGCGGCCCGCCAACGCCGCTCCCCGGCAATGATCTGGTAGTATCCGTCCCCCATGCTGCGCACGGTGAGCGGCTGGATGATCCCGTGCTCCGCGATGGAATCCGCCAGCTCCTGAAGCTCCGGCTCGCCGAACTCCGTCCGCGGCTGGGCCTCCCTGGGCTCTACGCGGGAGATGGGGACATATTCAAAATCCCTGGAGCCGTCGGCCGCCTCGCCGAACATGGCCCCCAGACCGGAGCCAAGCCCCTTTCCCAATCCTTTTGAAGCCATTTTTCGGCCTCCTTCCCGTCAGCTGTTTTTCGCGATGAGCTCAGCGGCGAGCTGCCGATAGGCCGCGGCGCCGCGGGACTGTCTGTCATACGTCAGCACGGGCTGGCCATGGCTGGGCGCCTCCGCGATCCGGACGTTTCGGGGAATAACGACTCCATAGACCTTGTCTTTGAAGTACCGCTTCACCTCGGACGCCACCTGAGCGGAGAAGTTCGTTCTGGAATCGTACATGGTGAGGAGCACCCCCTCGACCCGGATATCCGGGTTGAAGCTCCGCTTCGTGAGCCGGATGCTGAGCATCAGATCGCTGAGCCCTTCCAGCGCATAGTATTCGCACTGGACCGGAATGAGCACGGAGTCCGCAGCCGTCAGCGCATTGAGCGTCAGCATTTCCAGCGACGGCGGACAGTCGATGAGTATGTAATCGTAGTCGTCCCTCAGCTTTTCCAGCGCGTTTTTCAGCACGAATTCACGGTTTTCCATGGAAACGAGCTCGATGCCTGCGCCCGCAAGGCCGCTGTTGGCGGGGAGCACATCCCCGAAGCGGGTCTTCCTGACGGCGCTTTTCACCTCAGCGCCGGAAACCAGCACCTCATAGATGCCGGGAGATGCGGCGCTCTTGTCGATCCCCATGCCGGAGGTGGCATTCCCCTGCGGGTCAAGGTCGCACAGGAGCACGCGCTTTCCCGCTTCGCGCAGCGCGCAGGTGAGATTCACGCACGTCGTTGTCTTTCCGACGCCGCCCTTCTGGTTCGACACCGCAATGATCTTCACTCCGTCACCTCGCTTTGCAAACGGCGTCCGCCGTTAACATGAAGATTATTATACCATATGAATTTCTCTTTTCAAGTGAAATCAGGAAAAAACGCCCGGGCCGGCGGGTGTTTCACGTGAAACACCCATTGTTCACTCCAGGAGCATGGTGATCTCCTCCACCGTCAGCGTAGGGTGGAACGCCAGATCGAGACCGTATCCAATGAGCCGGGAGATATCGCGCACCTGTCTGTCGATCTCCCGGGGGGTGACGATCATGCCGTCTCCCAGGATTTTCAGCTTCTTTTCATCTACTGTCGTACCGGACAGCTCCTCCGCAAGGGCGACCGCGTCCACTACCGTGGGTACGCCGACGGCCAGCACCGGTACGCCCAGCGTCCTGCGGCTCAGCTCCTTTCGCGCGTTGCCGACGCCGGAGCCAGGAACGATGCCGGTATCAGAAAGCTGCACCGTACGGCAGATGCGCCCCACGGAGAGGGAGGCCAGCGCGTCTACCGCCACGACCCGGTCCGGCCGCGTTTTTTCCACCACGGCGGAGATAAGCTCCGCGCTCTCGACGCCCGTGTTTCCGCTCACCCCGGCCTCCACTGCGGAGACGGATCTCCGCAGTCCCGGGAACAGCGCTCCCCGTGCTTTCAGATGTCTGGTGACCAGGGTGCTTTTAACCGTCAGGGGACCCACGGCGTCGGCCGTGATCCCATCGTTGCCCAGTCCCGCCACCAGGACGCTGTCTCCGTCCCGCAAATGTAATAATTTTCCAACAAATTCCGCCACGGTCGCCGCTCCGGCGGCAAACGCCTCGTCTCCCCGGCGCGGCAGCCGCGGCATTTCCACCGTCACATACCGTCCGATAGGCTTACCGAGCCGCCCGGCGCCGTCCTCTGTCGTAATCTCCACCTCTTCGACCGCAAAGCCCCGGACGGTCTCTCTCGCTGAGATCACCCCATTGAGCTCCGTCAGTTCGCCCACGCTTTTCCTGTAAAGCTGCGCCGCCTCGCAGGCAAGGTCTGTCCTCCCCGGCATATGTCTGCCCCTTTCCCGGAATGGTCCGTTTCCTCCCCGATAGTCTGTTCAAAAGCGGAAAAAACATGCGATAATTTGAAAAATAATTATTTTTTTAAAAAAGTACTTGATTTTTCCACATGGCGGTGTTAGAATAACCATCCGCACAGCAATGTGACTTTATAGGAGGAGGTGGCCAGAGATATGCCCAATATCAAATCAGCATCCAAGAGAGTCCTGATCTCCAGAGCGCGCAACCAGAAGAACAAGGCCGGCAAGTCGTATGTCAAGACGATGCTCAAAAAGTTCGACGCGGCAGTGGCCGAGGGCAACCGTGAAGCAGCCGAAGGTGCCTATAAAGTTGCTGTCAAGGCAGTTGACCGCGCGGCAGCCAAGGGTCTGATCCACAAGAACAACGCGGCTCACAAGAAGAGCTCTCTCACAGTCAAGCTCAACGGCATGGCTGAGTAATTCAACAAGCGATCAAAGCAGAGGCGTTTGCCTCTGCTTTTTCTTTTTTCTTCCAGCGGCACCGGGAGAAAAAGGTGCGGAAAAGTCCCTCAAATATCCTCATAAACCTTGCAAACAGCCTGTTATTTTGTTATAATGTATAAACTATCCGATAACACAGAAACCGCGATCTGATCGCGTGAAACAGGTCTGACGCCGCCGGTCTCCTCCGGCGGGAGCGAGGGGAAGGAAAGATATGAACACCGCTTCAGAAATATGGAGCAAGGTATTGGATCTGCTCTCGGCCGAGCTCACCAGCACGGCGATCTCCACCTGGTTCGACGACTGCACCGCCGTGGAACTGCTGGAGAACGAGCTGATCCTTTACACTCCGTCAGAATTCAAGAAAAACATCATCGAAAGCAGACTGACCGACAACATCAAAAAAGCGCTGCGGGAGCTCCTCTCCTCCGATATGGAGGTAAGGCTCCTGTGCGGGGACGAGCTTGATCGCTATCGCGCCAAGCCCGGGGATGAAAAGGCGGCCAGCCCCTGCGACGAATACACCTTCGAGCGTTTCGTGGTGGGCAGCTCCAATAAATTCGCCCACGCCGCCGCCATGAACGTGGCCACCAGTGAGGAGAGAAAATACAATCCCCTCTTCATCTACGGCGACTCCGGTCTGGGCAAGACCCACCTGCTCCATGCCATCCGCCATGAGGTGCTGACACGGCACCCGAACTACAATGTTGTCCTGGTAAAGGGCGAAGAATTCACCAACGAGCTGATCACCGCCATTCAGCTCGGTAAAAATGTGGAATTCAGGGAAAAATACAGACTGGCTGACATGTTCCTCATGGATGATGTGCAGTTCATCGCCGGCAAGGCCTCCACGCAGGAGGAGTTTTTCCACACCTTCAATACCCTGTTCGAGTCGAACCGACAGATCGTATTCACTTCCGACCGGCCGCCGGAGGAGATGAAAAAGCTGGAGGACAGGCTCAACAGCAGGTTCATGTCCGGCCTCATCGCAGATATACAGCCGCCGGATTATGAAACGCGCATGGCCATCATCCGCAACAAGGCCCAGCAGCTCCACCTGAAGCTGACGGACGAGGCATCGAACTACATCGCGACGAATCTGACCTCCAACGTGCGGCAGATCGAGGGCGCCGTCAAAAAAACCATGGCATACTGTGAGATCATGGATCAGGATTCCTCCAGCCTGACCGCGGCAGATATGGCGAAGATCATTGCCGAGCTCTTCAAAAAGCAGAACGAATACACCCCCACACCGGGAGACATTATCAACGAGACGGCGAAATACTTCTCCATCTCGTCGGAGGAGATCAAAAGCCAGAGAAGGACCAGAAATACCGCCCAGGCACGGCAGATCTCCATGTATCTCATCCGTACGCTGACCACTCTCTCCCTGAACGACATCGGCGAATTCTACGAGAGCCGGGATCACTCCACAGTGCACGCCTCCATCCGAAAGGTGGAGGAAGAAATCAAAAACAACAGAGAGTTTGCCCAGACGATCCGCGATATCACCGCCAACATCAACTCCAGAAACTGACGGTTTCCACAGTCACTGTGCAAAAGCTGGTAACTCGGATTTGAAAACTGTTTATTATTTCTGACAGGTAAAAATCAACTCTTTTTTTCCACATTAAGCCCATTTGAAAAACAGCATGATACCGCACCTCAAAGACGTTTTCCACATTTTTTTGTACTACTACTGATACTGCTGGAATAAAATAATCTTTATTATTCTGAAAGACAGCACGTACAGCGAAAGGATCTGTGAAAATGAAACTTATCTGCAGCAAAAATGAGCTTCTCACAGCCGTGAGCACCGCGTCAAGAGCAGCGGCACAGAAGAGCCCCGTCCCCGCGTTGGAGGGACTCCTGCTGGAGGCATTTGAAGACAGCGTCAAGATATCCGGCTACGACCTGAAGACCGGCATCGTCACCGTCTTCCCCGCCGAGGTCAAGGAGCAGGGCAGCATCGTGCTGAATGCCAGACTTTTCGGCGAGATCATCCGTCGGCTGCCCAATGACGACGTGACGATCGCCACAGGCGAGAATTTCATGACTCATATCAGCTGCCTGATGAGCGAGTTCGACATTCTCGGAATGTCCCCCGTGGACTACCCGGAGCTGCCCTCCGTGGATACCAGGCATTCCCTGAAGATCGAGGCGGCAAAGCTGCGCAGCATGATCAGCCAGACGAACTTTGCAGTCAGCTACGATGAATCCAGACCCATACATACCGGTTCTCTCTTCGAGGTGGACAACGGTATCCTTACTGTCGTGGCGGTAGACGGCTTCAGGCTCGCCCTGAGGAGAGAGCAGGTATCCGAGCTGAGCGACAAGTGCAGCTTTGTGGTGCCCGGGGCCGCCCTCAGCGAGGTCGAAAAGATCATCGGCGACGGGGACGACGTGGTCACAGTCAGCCAGGGCGATAAGCACATCATGTTCATTTCCGGCGGGAACGTACTCATTTCCCGCAGGCTCGAGGGTGAATTCCTCAACTATAAGAATTCTATCCCCAGGGAGGGCAAGTATATCATCGAGGCTGACCGGCGGAGCCTGGCGGAATCTGTTGACAGAGTCTCTCTCATCATTAACGAGAAGCTCAAGAGTCCGATCCGCTGCACCTTCGGAGACGGCGTGCTGAAAATGCTGTCCTACACCGCCATCGGCAAGGCCAGCGACGAGTGCAGCGTCAGCGGCGACGGCGAGGGGCTGGAAATCGGATTCAACAACCGGTATCTCAGCGAGGCGCTGAAGGCCGCCCCGGCGGATACTGTGAAGCTGATGCTCACCTCCAGCGTGTCCCCCTGCGTCATCGTGCCCGCGGACGGGTCGGATAATTTCATCTACATGATCCTGCCGGTGAGGCTCAAATCCTATGAAGGTTAAGGTCAAGCGTGTCGAAAAAGCGGAGCGGATACCCATCGAAAGCGAGTTCATCAAGCTGGATTCATTCCTCAAGTTTGCCATGGCCGCCGAGACGGGGGGCGAAGCGAAGCTGCTTGTGCAGGAGGGACGGGTCCTGGTGAACGGTGAGGTCTGCACCCAGAGAGGGAAAAAGCTGAGACCGGGCGACCGTGTGGAGGTCGGCGGCGTGAAGTACGCCGTGGCGGACGCGCACTGATGTTCGTTCGTTCGATCTATCTGGACGGGTTCCGGAACTATTCCCCCTCCACAGCGGAATTCTCCGAGCACGTGAACGTCATTACAGGTGAAAATGCCCAGGGAAAAACGAACCTGCTGGAGGCAGTGTTTTATCTGAGCTGCGGGAGATCCTTCCGCACCCGGGGCGACAGGGAAGTCATCGGCCGGGATCGGGACAGCGCCGTCATCCTGGCTGAGGCGTTTTCCGACGGCCGGGATCACGATATCGGGATCCGCCTTTTCCGGGGCAGAAAAAAAGAGATAACCGTCAACGGAGTGAGGCTCAAAAAAGCCTCGGAGCTTTCCGGGCGTCTCTCCGTGGTTCTTTTTTGTCCTGATGACCTGATGCTTGTGCGGGAGGGGGCCTCCGTCCGGCGGCGCATGATGGATCTCTGCCTCTGTCAGCTCCGTCCCCGCTATGCCGAGGCGCTGGCGGAGTTCACCCGTCTGTACGAGCATAAGACCCGGATCCTCCGGGACTGGAGAGAAAAACCGTCCCTGCTGGATACGCTGGAGGATTTCAACGACCGGCTGGCCCGCGCAGGCGCCATCCTTATCTATTACCGGGCAGCCCTAGTGAAGAATATGAGCGGAAAAGCCGCCGACATCCACCGGGAATTCTCCGGCGGGCATGAGGAGCTTTCCCTCACCTACCGGACCGTTTCCGGCGTTCCCGGGGAGCCGGGAATGAAGCCCAGGGAGATTTACCCGCTCCTTGTAGAGCATCAGCAGCGCCATCGACGGGCGGAGCTGGAATCCGGGATGTGCCTCTCCGGCGCCCATAAGGACGACATTGAGATCACCATCAACGGCATGCCCGCAAGGAGCTACGCCTCCCAGGGACAGGCCAGAACGGCCGCCCTTTCCATCAAGCTGGCGGAGCGCGACATCCATTTTGAGGATCGGGGGGACTACCCCATCCTTCTGCTGGACGATGTGCTCTCGGAGCTGGACGGGGAACGGCAGAGCTTCGTCCTCAACCGCATCCTCACAGGTCAGGTGCTCCTCACCTGCTGCGAGGACGAAAATATCGCGGCCCGCACCGGCGGCAGGATCATTCGCATTTCCGGCGGGACCGTCCTTTCATCGTGAGGTAAAGTGTATGTATCTCCATTTGGGACAAAGCGTTGTGGTGCCGTTTGATTCGGTCGTCGGCGTGTTCGATCTGGACAATACCACCGGCTCCCGGATCACCAGAGACCTTCTGCGCCGGGCCGAGCGGGAGGGGCGGGTCGAGACCGTGACCAGCGAGCTCCCGCGGTCCTTTGTGCTGTGCAGCGAAAACGGGGAACAGAAGATCTATCTCTCCCAGCTCACCACGGCGACGCTTTTGAAGAGAAGCGAGGGCGGCGGGTCAGGTCTTCAGGAATAGAACCAGCGATCGGGCCGCAGCCTGTAGTCGGCATCGGGAGGATCCTAAATGAGAATTGAGATCGATCATAAAGGAGATAAGAAGTTTTTCTCGGAGATCCTCAATATTTCCGTCCAATACGGGCAGCTGCTGAAAAACCCGCGCAAAAAACTTAAAAATCTCCTTATGAGGCCATATTGCTATTTAGCGGCTTTTGCCCTTCTTCTTGTGATCGACATCGTACTCTTTTTTCTGTATGGTGCGCGGAAAGTCCAGATCCTGTACGCTCTTCTTTGTGTGGCTTTTATGGTAAGAAACATTTATGCCATCCGGAAGAACAATGGGATCATAAAAAGAATGGCAGAACAGGAAGAAAAGGAAATCCTGCAGCTGGATGAGGAGGGCGTTTCCCTTATATCAGAGAATAAAGACACCATGCACATGGCATGGAGCAATGTGGCTTTTTTACGCCAGTTTAAGCAGGAGTTTTGTTTCATGGGGAAAACCGGCATGATGTTTTCAATAGATCCAGGCCGTAAAGAAGAGATCCTGCGTTATATCAAAGAGCATTCCATCCCTGTTGAAGTGATCGAATAAAGCGCTGAAACAGTGATCCCATCAAATCAGCCCGATTTAAGGGCAGAATCCGGAGAGTATGGTATGGCAGATATCACCGATAAGATCACAAAGGAATACGACGCCTCGCAGATCCAGGTGCTGGAGGGACTGGAGGCCGTCCGCAAAAGGCCGGGCATGTACATCGGCTCCACCTCGTCCTCCGGTCTCCACCATCTGGTGTATGAGATCGTGGATAACTCCATCGACGAGGCTCTGGCCGGCTACTGCAAAAATATCTCCGTCATCATCAAGGAGGGGGATATCATCCAGGTCATCGACGACGGCCGCGGGATCCCCGTGGATACCCAGGACCAAACGGGCAAGAGCGCCCTGGAGGTGGTTTTCACCGTGCTGCACGCCGGCGGCAAGTTCGGCGGCGGCGGCTACAAGGTCTCCGGCGGCCTACACGGCGTGGGCGCATCGGTGGTCAACGCGCTGTCCGAGTGGCTCACCGTGCAGGTCAGCAAGGACGGCAAGATCTATGAGATGCGCTTCTCCCGGGGTGAGATCACCCAGCACCTCACCGTAGTCGGCAGGACAGACCGCATCGGCACGACCGTCACCTTCAAGCCCGACCCGGAGATGTTCGAGGATACGGTCTATGACTACTCCATCCTCCACCAGCGTATGAGGGAACAGGCGTTCCTGAACGCGGGACTGCGCATCTGCACCGTGGACGAGCGGCCCGGGATGGAGACCTCCGACGAGATGTGCTATGAGGGCGGGATCCGGGAGTTCGTCTCCTTCCTGAACCGCAGCAAGACCCCCCTGCATGACGAGGTGATCTACGTCTCCGGCGTCCGCGCCGACAGCGAAGCCGAGATCGCCCTGCAGTACAACGACGGCTACAGCGAGGTCATCGACTCCTTTGCCAACAACATCCACACTCCCGGCGGCGGCATGCACGAGACCGGCTTCAAGACCGCGCTGACCAGGGTGCTGAACGCCTACGGAAAAAAGATCGGCGTCCTGAAGGACGGGGACAGCCTCTCCGGCGAGGACTGCCGCGAGGGCATGACAGCCGTGATCTCCGTGAAGCTGACGGATCCCCAATTCGAGGGACAGACAAAGGATAAGCTGGGCAACAGCGAAATGCGCACCCTGGTGGACAGCATCCTTCAGGAGAAGCTGACGGAGTTTTTGGAGGAGAATCCCGGAGTGGGCCGCGCCGTGATCGAAAAGGCGATCACCGCCTCCCGCGCCAGGGAGGCCGCCCGGAAGGCCAGGGAATCCATCCGCAACAAGAGCGGGCTGGAGTCCGGCGGCATGCCCGAAAAGCTCAAGGACTGCAACGAAAAGGACCCCGCACTCTGCGAGATCTATATCGTCGAGGGCGACAGCGCCGCGGGAAGCGCCAACCAGGGGCGGGATTCCCGGTTCCAGGCTGTGCTGGCCATGTGGGGCAAGATGCTGAACGTGGAAAAGGCGCGGGTCGACAAGATCTATAAAAACGACAAGCTCCAGCCGGTGATCACGGCGCTTGGCGCCGGCATCGGCGAGGATTTCAACGTGGAAAAGCTCCGCTACCACAAGGTCATCATCATGGCCGATGCCGATGTGGACGGCAGCCATATCCGCACCCTGCTGCTCACCTTCTTTTTCCGCTATATGCGGCCGCTCATCGAAAACGGCTACGTCTATTCCGCCGTTCCTCCGCTCTACAAGCTGACCCGCGGCAAGCAGCAGCGCGTGGCCTATTCCGACGCCGAGCGCGATCGGATCAGCGCCGAGATGCGGGGCGACAATCCCAATGCGAAGATCGATATCTCCCGCTACAAGGGCCTCGGCGAGATGAACAAGGATGAGCTCTGGGAGACCACCATGGATCCGGAGAAGCGCACGCTGCGCCGCATCACCCTGGGCGACGCCATCGAGGCGGACCAGATCTTCTCGCTGCTCATGGGCGAGGAGGTCGAGCCGCGGCGCGACTGGATCGAGACCAACGCGAAGCGCGTGGTCAATCTGGATATTTAAGGGGGGAGCGCAGACATGGCCCACAACAGAAGCTACAAGCCGGAGGATATCGCGTTCCCGGACCAGGTGATCACGGAAAACGAGCTGGTCCGCGAGATGCAGACCAGCTACATCGATTACGCCATGAGCGTGATCGTCGGCCGCGCCCTGCCGGATGTGCGGGACGGTCTGAAGCCTGTCCACCGCCGAATCCTCTACAGCATGTATGAGAGCGGCCTGACCCATTCCAACGCTTATAAGAAATGCGCTACTGCCGTCGGCGACGTGCTGGGCAAATACCACCCCCACGGCGACGCCAGCGTCTATGACGCGCTGGTGCGTATGGCGCAGGATTTTTCCATGCGCTATATGCTCATCGACGGCCACGGCAACTTCGGCTCCGTGGACGGCGACCCCCCTGCAGCCTACCGGTATACGGAGGCCCGCATGTCCCGCATCGCAGACGAGATGCTCCGGGACATCGACAAGGAGACGGTGGACTGGGATCCCAACTTCGACGAGTCGCGGAAGGAGCCCCGTGTTCTTCCCAGCCGGTTCCCCAACCTGCTGGTGAACGGTTCCTCCGGCATCGCCGTGGGCATGGCGACGAACATCCCGCCCCACAACCTCACCGAGGTCATCAACGCGGTCATCTGCGTGCTGGACGACCCGGAGGCGGAGCTTTCGGACCTGATGGAGCATATTTCGGGGCCGGATTTCCCCACCCGGGGCATCATCATGGGCCGCAGCGGCATCCGCGCCGCCTATGCCACCGGCCGGGGCAAGATCGTGGTGCGCGCCCGTACGGAATTCGAGGAGTTCAACAAGGACCGCACGCGCATCATCGTCACCGAGCTGCCCTATCAGGTGAACAAGAGCCTGCTGATCAAGAATATCAAGGATCAGGTGCAGGACAAGCGGCTGGACGGCATCAGCGACCTGCGCGATGAGTCCGACCGGAACGGCATGCGCATCGTCATCGAGCTGAAGCGCGACGCAACGCCCCAGGTCGTCCTGAACAAGCTCTTTAAGCAGACCCAGCTTCAAAGCAACTTCTCCGTCATCATGCTGGCGCTGGTGAACGACCAGAAGCAGCCCCGGGTGCTGAATCTGCGCCAGGTCATCGACGAATACATCTCCTTCCAGGAGGAGCTGATCGTCCGGCGTACCCGCTTCGACCTGAAGAAGGCGCTGGAGCGCGCCCACCTGCTGGAGGGGCTGCTGATCGCCCAGGACAACATCGACGAGGTCATCCACATCATCCGCACCTCCTACGACGACGCCAAGGAAAAACTCATGGAGCGTTTTTCACTGGACGACGTGCAGGCCCAGGCCATCCTTGATATGCGGCTGAAGGCCCTGCAGGGACTGGACCGCGAGAAGCTGGAGAGCGAATACAGGGAGCTGGAGGAGCGCATCCGGTACTACCGGCAGCTTCTGGACAGCGAGGAGATGCTGCGCGGCGTCCTGAAGGACGAGCTCGCCGCCATCCGGGACAAGTACGGCGACGAGCGCCGCACCGAGATCCAGGACGTGGAGGACGAGATCGACATCGAGGACCTCATAGACGAGGAGGACTGCGTTTACACCCTGACCCACGGCGGTTATATCAAGCGCCTGCCCACCAGCGAATACCGGGCGCAGGGGCGCGGCGGAAAGGGCATGCGCGCCATGGCCACCAAGGAGGAGGACTATGTGGAAACGGTCTTCACCGCCTCCACCCATGACAATATCCTCTTCTTCACCTCCGCCGGCCGTGCTTACGTCCGCAAGGGCTACCGTATCCCGGAGGCCGGCCGCAGTGCCCGCGGCTCCAACATTGTCAACATCCTTCCCCTGCAGCCGGGGGAGCGTATTTCCGCCATGATCCACGCCCGCAATTTCGACGAAGACGCTTATCTGGTTTTCGTCACCCGCAACGGCACGGTCAAGCGTCTGTCCCAGGGCGCGCTGAAAAATATCCGCAGCAGCGGCATCCGCGCGCTGAATCTGGAGGAGGGCGACGAGCTGATCTCCGTCCGCCAGACCGACGGCAGCCAGAACATCCTCATCTCCACCCACGACGGCTATGCCATCTGCTTCGCAGAGACGGATATCCGTCCCATGGGGCGCGAGGCTGTGGGCGTCCGGGGCATCCGGCTGCGCGAGGGCGACTTCGTCGTCGGCGCGGCAAGGGCCAGAGAGGGCGGCATGCTCCTCTCCGTCACCGAGAACGGATACGGCAAGCGCACGCCCGTTGAGGAATACATCCGTGGCGGCGGCGAACCGCAGCACCGCGGCGGCAAGGGCGTAAAGAGCTATAACTGCACGGAAAAGACCGGCCATGTCGCCGACTGCAAGGTCGTGGACGAGCAGGACGATCTGCTCATCATCTCCGACGACGGCACGATCATCCGCATGGATGTGGCCGAGATCAGCGTTTACGGCCGCGCCACCCAGGGTGTCCGGCTCATGCGCGTGGCGGACGGCAGCCGCGTGATCTCCATTGCCCGCACCGAGAAGGAGGCGGCCGAGCCGGAAACGGAACATGAAGAAGGTTAAAATCTATACCGACGGCGCATGCAGCGGCAACCCCGGCCCAGGCGGCTGGGGTGCCGTGCTCATGTACGGAGAGAGGAAAAAGGAGCTCTCCGGCGGCGAGGAGATGACCACCAACAACCGGATGGAGCTTACCGCGGTCATCTCCGCCCTGAACGCCCTGAAGGAGCCCTGTCAAGTGGAGCTCTACACCGACTCCCAATACATTGCCAACGCGATCAACGAGCACTGGCTCACGAACTGGGTGCGCCGCGGCTGGCGCAGAAAGGGCGGCCCCGTGAAGAACGCCGACCTGTGGCAGGAGCTGGTCCGCCTGCTGGAGCTGCACGATGTGGACTTCAACTGGGTCAAGGGCCATGCGGACAACGAGCTCAACAACCGCTGCGACGAATTGGCCGTAGCCGAGCGCCTCCGTTATTCCAGCCGGCCGGAATAAAACGGTTGACAAAGACGGGGGTTTCCTGTATGATACCTTTAGTAACGATTTTGTTACCTTTTTGTTTTTTCCATGTTTGACCTTCTCGATGAAGGCACGGGTTCTTAGGAGGAAAACATGAGGCTGAAGCGCTTTTTCGCTGTGCTACTCACAGCTTTGATCATAATGCAGGTACTGTGCGTCACCGCGTCCGCAAGGACGGAGAGCGGTTTTGTCACGGATATCGAGACAGAGGACGTTTCGAACGGCACCCTTGTGACAGTGACTGTCACCGGCATGAACGGGGAGGACGAGGACGATTTCTCCGAGCTGGTCTCCGAGCTGGAGCCCTATATCTACGTCTCCCGGGGCGACCAGGAATACGGGCGGTACTATCTGGAACCGGACGGGGACTCCGCCGTTTTCTCCAAAGTCTTTGAGACGCCGGGCGAATATGAGATCTGCCTGGTGGACCGGGACGGAGATCTGGGCTGCTACTTGGGAGAAGACGGGTCCTACTACCTGGATTTCAGGAGCTTCACCGTTTCCGGCTCCGCCTCACGGGTGAAGGAGTCGCTCCTTTCCCGTTACCGCTCCGCCGGGTTCGCGTTCACTGCGGACCTCAACGAGACGGATACGGGCATATCGGTGCATCTGGGCTCTGTGGACGATATCAGCTCGGGCGAGCTGTCTGCTCTTGTGCGGGCGCGTCGGCCTTACGTCCGCTGTACACTGGTGGACGGTGACGGGAACAGCACGGAGAACACGATCGCGTTCCGGGCCGTTTCCTCCGGCGCGGCGGATGTGAATGTCAGCTTCGGGGATGCCAAAGCGGTCTATGTGGAGGTGCTGGAGAACTCCGCCGATTACTATGCCGTTATGTATGTGGAGGGGCCGGGCGGCGACGTCTACTGCGGCAGCGCATTCTTCCGCTACGGCGACGCGGAAGTGAGCGATATGTCCTTCAGCGACGTGCCCTCCGGCATGTGGTACAGCGACTACGTGGCTGATGCTGTGCGCATGGGGCTCGTGAACGGCATGGGCGACGGGAAGTACGCGCCTGACAGCAACCTCACCTACGCCCAGGCGATCACCCTGGCCGCCAGGATCCGCGCATTCTACCGGGGACAGGACAAGAACGCCGTCTTTACCCAGACCACACCCTGGTATGAAACTTACGTTTCCTATGCGAAGGCGAACAAAATCCCCTGCGACTTCCCGGACTACAACGCGCCCATCACCCGCCGGGACTTCGTGCACATTTTCCGGGCCGCCATGCCGGACAGCGAATACGCTTTCATCAATGAGATCGCGGACGGCGCCATCCCGGATGTGTCTGCCGGCGCCAAGTACGCCTCTGATATCTACCTGTTTTACCGTGCCGGCATCCTCACCGGCAGCGATGCGAAGCACAACTTCTATCCGGACAATACCATCAAGCGAAGCGAAGTGGCAGCCATCGTCTGCCGGATGCTGAATATCGACAGAAAGTCATTTGAAATGTAAAGGACAGCCCCGGAGCACAGTACCGTGTTCCGGGGCTTTTTGCGTCCTTTTTTATTGACAGACAGCCACTGCGGCATTAAACTATTATAATAAGGAAAAATAGCATCCTCTTACGGAAAGGAGCTTCTTTTATGACAGGAAAAGAAATGGTCAGACCGGTCTCCGAGCGCATTGCACGGATCCGCGAGCGATTCAAGGCGGTGGAGTATAAGGAGATCTACTGCGATTCGGAGCGTACCCGGATCCTGACGGAATCCTATCAGCGGAACGAGGCGGACTATCCCCTTGTCAAGCGGGCAAAATTCTTCTACGATCTGTGCGAGCAGATGACCGTCCGGGTGGAGGACTGGGAGCTCATCGTGGGCAACCAGGGGCGTACCTACCGGGCCCTCTCCCCCTACGTGGACTGGTATGAGAAGGCGCTTTTTGACTCCGTCTGCGGCGACGACTACCTGTTCCGCATCACCTGGCAGACCGACGGCGCCCGCCAGAAGATGACCGACGAGGACCGGGAGTATTTCCGCAGCGTGGCCGATTACTGGAACGGCCGCAGCCTGGCCGACAAGGTCAGCGCCGTGATGCCCGACTGCATGTGGGACCTGCACAAGAGCGGCGCCCTGGACTTCGGCAGCTCCCGCGGGATGAACAAATCCCGGGGCATGGTGGGCATGCGGTGCCAGGGGCACTTCTGCGCCAACTTTGACAAGGTGGTCCACAAGGGCATGCACGCCATCAAGGAGGAGGCGCTGGAGCATATGCGCGCCCTGGAGGGGCACTGCTACGGCGAGGACGGGGAGAAGTACATCTTCTACAAATCCGTCACCATCATCTGCGACGCCATGAGCCTGCTGGCCAAGCGCTACGGCAGGGAGTGCGAGCGCATGGCCAGGGAGGAGCGCTTCCCCGAATGGCGCAGGAAAGAGCTCGAGACCATGGCGGAGATGTTCTCCCGCATCATCGAATACCCCTGCAAAACGTATTGGGAGGCCATGCAGGCCATCAACTTCTATATGCTCTGCCTGTGCATTGACGGGCAGAACCACGGCGTCACCTTCGGCCGCATCGACCAGTACGCCGGCCACTTCCTGGAGGATGAGCTCAAAAACGGGACCATCACCATCGACTTCGCCCAGGAGATCTGCGACAGCTTCATCCTGAAGACCGCGGAGTACACCCGCAGCGAGACCCGCGGCGCCCCCGAGGTCATCGAGAACCCCGACGGCACCGTCACCTATAAGCACCAGGCGGGCACCATCGAGTCCGGCCAGCACTTCTCGGTGGGCGGCATCAAGAAGGACGGTACCGACGCCACCAACGCGCTGACCTACACCCTGGTGCAGTGCTACGCCCGGCTGTATATGTACAGCCCCTCCCTCTCCGTGCGCATCCACAAGGGCACGCCGGAGGATCTGTGGAAGATCGCCATTGAGGCGTCTTCCCGCGCGGGCGGTATGCCCACCTTCGAGAATGACGATATCATCATCCCGTCTCTGCTGAAGAAGGGCTATGACCTCTATGACGCCAGGGACTACTGCCTCATCGGCTGTGTGGAGCCCGCCGGCTGCGGCAACGAGTGGCCCTGCTGCGGCACCACCGGTGTGGAGAGCTTCTGGAACTACGGCGCTGCCGTTGCCCTGACCATGAACAATGGCATCAACCCCCTGAACGGGTATCAGGGAGGCCCCGCCACGGGCTACCTCTATGAGATGGAGAATATGGATCAGGTGCTGGATGCCCTGAAGCAGCAGACTGAATTTTATGTAAACTGGCATGTCACCTGTTGCAACATTGCGGAATATGTCTACCGCATGGTCTATCCCTGCCCGCTGGCCTCCTCCACCATGGACGGCTGCATGGAATCCGGCAAGGACGTGACCTACGGCGGCGCCAAGTACAACTCCACCGGCGTTACCTGCTGCGGCATCGGCAACGTGGCCGACAGCCTGGCTGCGGTGAAGTACCTGTGCTTCGATAAGAAGGTCTGCACCACCCGGGAGCTGTATGACGCGCTGATGGACAACTGGGAGGGGCACGGCCAGCTTCGGGAGTACATCACCAACGTCTGCCCCCACTACGGCAACGACGACGACTATGTGGACGAGTACGCGGTCTGGGCCATGAACCTGTTCTGCGACATCGTGAACAACGCCACCGGTCCCCGCGGCACCTGGAAGCCCGGCACGTTCACCATGACCATGAACGTGATGTTCGGCGCCATGACCGCCGCCACGCCGGACGGCCGCTTTGACCATGACCCGCTGGCGGAGGCCATCTCTCCCAAGCAGGGCCTGGATACCAACGGCCCCACCGCCTATATCAAGAGCGCCGCGAAGCTGCCCCATGTGGATATCGGCAACGGCGACCAGCTCAATATCAAGTTCTCCCGCTCCGTTATGAACAACGAGCAGGGCGCGGAGCAGATCAAAAACCTGATCGCCACCTACTTCGATCTGGGCGGCATGCAGGTGCAGTTCAACGTGGTCTCCGCCGACGAGCTGCACGACGCCCAGGCAAAGCCGGACGACTATCGCAACCTTATCGTCCGCATCGCGGGCTTCTCCGCCGTGTTCGTGGAGCTGCCCAAGGCCGTGCAGGACGACTTCATCACCCGCACGGAGCACATGGTTTAAAACGGCCTGCCGCCGCGCCCCGGGCACCGAGAGGCTGCGTCGGCAAAGCGGTACTGTACGTTGACAAGCGGTCCGGCGCGCAGTATGATGATGCTTAATATTTTTGGAAGAAAGGAAGAGCTTGATATGGCTTATATTTTCAGCGAACCCTCCCGCACCTTCAGTGAGTATCTCCTTGTTCCCGGCTATTCGGACGAGAACTGCCGTCCGGACAATGTCAGCCTCAGAACGCCTCTGGTGAAATTCCGGAAAGGTGAGGAGGAGCCCGCGCTGTCCATGAACATCCCCATGGTCTCCGCCGTGATGCAGGCGGTGTCGGACGACAGGATGGCCGTAGCCCTGGCAAAGGAAGGCGGCGTATCCTTCATCTTCGTGTCCCAGACCATTGAGAGTCAGGCGGCCATGGTCGCCCGCGCCAAGAGCTACAAGGCGGGCTTCGTGGTCAGCGATTCGAATATAAGCCCCGACGCCACCCTGCGGGATATCCTTGCCCTGAAGGAGAAAACGGATCACTCCACTGTGGCGGTGACGGACGACGGCACCTGCAACGGAAGGCTCCTGGGCATCGTCACCAGCCGGGATTACCGCGTCAGCCGCATGACCGGCGACGAAAAGGTGCGGGATTTCATGACACCGATCGAAAAGCTCATCACTGCGCCCGCGGGCACCACGCTGAAGGAAGCCAACGACATCATCTGGGACCACAAGCTCAATGCGCTGCCCATCATCGACGGCGAGGGCAGGCTCATGCACATGGTCTTCCGCAAGGACTATGACATCCATAAGGAGAATCCTCTGGAGCTGCTGGACAGTCACAAGAAGTACGTGGTCGGCGCGGGCATCAATACCCGCGACTATGCCGAGCGTGTCCCCGCCCTGCTGGAAGCCGGGGCCGACGTGCTGTGCATCGACTCCTCCGAGGGATTTACCGAATGGCAGCGGCGTACCCTGAAATGGATCCGCGAGAACTACGGCGACACCGTGAAGGTGGGCGCCGGCAACGTGGTGGATCGGGAGGGGTTCCGTTTCCTGGCCGAGGCGGGCGCCGATTTTGTTAAAGTTGGCATCGGCGGCGGCTCCATCTGCATCACCCGTGAACAGAAGGGTATCGGCCGCGGACAGGCTACCGCCGTCATCGAGGTGGCGGCAGCCAGGGACGAGTACTTTAAGGAGACGGGCGTCTACGTGCCCATCTGCTCCGACGGCGGCATCGTCCATGATTACCACTTCACCCTGGCCCTTGCCATGGGCGCGGACTTCCTCATGCTGGGCCGGTATTTCGCCCGGTTCGACGAGAGCCCGTCCAACAAGGTCAGCGTGGGCGGCAGCTATATGAAGGAATACTGGGGCGAGGGCTCGGCCCGCGCCCGGAACTGGCAGCGCTATGACCTGGGCGGCAGCGAAAAGCTCTCCTTCGAGGAGGGTGTGGACTCCTACGTGCCCTATGCCGGCAGCCTGAAGGACAATGTGGCGCTGACCCTGGGCAAGGTGCGCTCCACTATGTGCAACTGCGGCGCCGTCACTATCCCGGAGCTGCAGCAGAAGGCAAAACTGACCCTGGTCTCCGCGACCTCCATCGTGGAGGGCGGCGCCCACGACGTCATCCTTAAGGAAAAGACGCTCAGCAACCAGTGAGGACCGATCCGCCGCTGACGGCGACGATCCGCGGCGAACGGCAGAAAAGGAGGGACTGTGATGACCGATGCGGTACGCACCCTGAAAAAATGGGTGGAGGAGAGCGACAATATCGTGTTTTTCGGCGGAGCCGGCGTCTCAACGGAGAGCGGTATCCCCGATTTCCGCAGCGTGGACGGACTCTACCACCAGAAGTACGACTACCCGCCCGAGACGATCCTCAGCCACTCCTTCTTTATGGCCCATCCTGAGGAGTTTTACCGGTTTTATCGGGATAAAATGCTCATCAAGGGGGCGCAGCCGAACGCCGCCCACCTGGGCCTTGCCCGGCTGGAGCGGGAGGGGAAGCTCCGTGCGGTGATCACCCAGAACATCGACGGGCTCCACCAGCTCGCGGGCAGCGAGAACGTGCTGGAGCTCCACGGCTCCACTCTCCGGAACTACTGCATGTCCTGCGGCAGGAAGTACGGGGTGGAGGCCATGTCGGCCGAGCCCGTGCCCCGGTGCAGCTGCGGCGGCATGATCCGGCCGGACGTGGTCCTGTATGAAGAGGGGCTGGATATGTCCGTGATGAATGCCGCGGTGGAGTACATTCGGAATGCCGACGTGCTCATCGTGGGCGGCACCAGCCTGGTGGTCTATCCCGCGGCCGGACTCATTAACTATTACCGGGGGAAGAAGCTGGTGCTCATCAACAAGGGCTCCACCGGCTATGACTCCCACGCGGACCTGCTCATCAGCGAAAAGATCGGCGAAGTATTCTCTCAGCTTTGATTGGCGGGGTGAGATTTTGAAGAAGAACGAAAAGAAGGATCTGGATTTCAGCGCCCTCAAATCGGGATATATGGACTCGCTTTCGGAGTTTGCCTCCCTGCTGGGCTCCATCAACGAGGCGGACAAGGCCGCCAAGGAGCTTATCAAGGAGACGGACGGCGCCTCCGGCGGACCTGCCGCGTCGGCGGAAGCAGCGAAGGAGGAGCCGAAGCCCAGCCTGGAGGAGCTCATGGCGGAGCTGGACAGCCTGGTGGGGCTGGAGAAGATCAAGCAGAACGTCAAGAGCCTTATCAATCTGGTCAAGGTACGGAAGATGCGGGAGGAAAACGGCCTCAAGGCGCCCCCCATCTCCCTGCACATGGTGTTCATGGGCAATCCGGGTACCGGCAAAACCACGGTCGCGCGGCTCATCGCCAAGCTGTATAACGCCATCGGCGTACTGTCCAAGGGACAGCTCGTGGAGGTGGACCGCTCCGGCCTGGTGGCCGGTTACGTGGGGCAGACCGCCATCAAGACGGGGGAGGTCATCAAAAAAGCCCTGGGCGGCGTGCTGTTCATCGACGAGGCATACGCGCTCAACTCCGAGGAGGGGAGCAACGACTTCGGACACGAGGCTATCGAAACGCTGCTGAAGGCCATGGAGGACAACCGGGACGACCTGGTGGTCATCGTGGCGGGGTACGACGAGCTGATGGAGGAATTCATTTCCTCCAACCCGGGCCTGGAGTCCCGCTTCAACCGCTATTTCATGTTCGAAGACTACGACGGCGACGAGCTGTTCGCCATCTTTGAGTCCATGTGCGCCCGCAACGAGTACAAGCTGGACGAGGAGAGCGCGGAATTTGCCAAAAAGCACTTCAAATACCTGTTCGAAACCAGGGATGAGAATTTCGGCAACGCCCGCGACGTGCGCAATTACTTTGAAAACGTGGTCTCCGTCCACTCCGACCGGCTCAGCGAGGCGGAGGCCCCCACGGTGGAGGAGCTCATGACCTTCAAAAAGGAGGATATGGAAAAGGCCTCCGAGATGTGAGATGAAGCCGGAGAAAAAGATTGTCAAAACAAATGCCGTCCGCATTCTGGAGCGCTCCGGAGCCGATTTTGAAACAGTCACCTACGAACTGCCGGAGGGAGTGGAGTTTTCCGGCGCGCTGGTGCGGCAGGCGCTGGACGCCGATCCGGAGATCACCTACAAGACCCTCTGCGCCAGGGGCAGGAGCGGCGGTATCGCCGTGTTCTGCATCCCGGCGGAGTCCGAGCTGGACCTGAAAAAGGCGGCCGCTGCCGCGGGGGAAAAGAGCGTGGAGCTGGTCCACGTGAAGGAGCTCCGGGAGCTCACCGGCTACGAGCGCGGGGCGGTGTCCCCCTTCGGCATGAAAAAAGCCTACCCCACCTTCCTTGAGGAGGCGGCGTCGCTCTGCGAGCGGATCCTCGTCAGCGGCGGCGCCAAGGGCTGCTCCGTCTCCGTGCCGCCGTCCGTGGTCCTGGAGCTCGCGGGCGCGCGGTATGCCGATCTGGTCTGACCGGCGCGGACAGGAAATACAGTAAAAACCATTCCACAGTATATCAACATTGAGGAGGTCACCACATGACGATTCCCGCATTCGATCCCAAGGAGCTGAAGGTAGTCGGCCATAAGTTCGGCTTTGCCGGCGGACAGGTACCGATCTTTGATTTTCCCGTTTCTCCCCGTGAAGGCTACAGGGCGCTCATGGAGCGCAAGCCCATCTGGATGGTCACCGGGGTAGAGAGTCAGATGTTCACGCCCCGGATCATTCCCGACAACGTGGCCCGCGCTTTGGTATTCGAGGCGCAGCCCTTTGACCGGGATAAGGGCGGCGGCAAGGATATGTTCGGCATCGACTGGGAGTATGTCCCGGTGGCCGGCGGCTCCATGGTCCGCCCCGGCAAGCCCTTCCTGGAGGACGCCAACGAGTGGTATGACAAGGTGGTATGGCCCGACATCGACGAATGGGACTGGGAGGGCAGCGCGAAGGAAAACAACGGCACCTACCTCACCGGCCGCCAGTTCACCTCCGCCTGGTTCCAGACCGGCTGGTATGAGCGGCTCATCTCCTTCATGGACTTTGAAGGGGCCATCATGGCCATGTTCGACGAGGACCAGCAGGACGCGGTGAAGGATCTTTTCGATCATCTCTCCGACCTGTACATCCGGATGATCGACAAGTATATTGAGACCTTCCCCAATATCGATTACTTCTATATGCACGACGACTGGGGAAGCCAGAAGGAGACGTTCTTCTCCCCCGCCCTGTGCAATGAGATGATCGTCCCCGCTATGCGCAAGGTGACGGATCATATCCACGCCCGCGGCAAGTTCGCGGAGCTGCACAGCTGCGGCCAGCTCATGAAGCAGGTGCCCAACATGATCGAGGCGGGATGGGATGCCTGGGCCGGTCAGAAGATGAATGACACCCAGAAGATCTACGAGCTCTACGGCGACAAGATCCTCATCGGCGTGATCCCAGATCCCTACGATCCCGCGGCCGCCTCGGAGGAGGAGCAGCGGCAGCACGCGCGGGACTTTGCAGCGAAATTCTGCGATCCGGAAAAGCCCTGCTTTGTGAACACCTACGCGGGCGATCTGTTGACCGTTCCCTTCCGCGAGACACTGTATGAGGAGTCCCGCAGGATCTTCGGCGCATGAGTAAGATGAAATCGGGAGGATGAAGAACCATGGGTGGTAATTTTCTGCTGATCTGGGATATCCTGATCCCCCTGATCATGCTGATCTACGGCGGCAAGCTCTGGCTGTATACGCCCGAGCTGGGCGCCAGCAGCGGCTTCAACACCAAGTATGTCAGCCGCAACAAGGATACGTGGAAGGAAGGAAACAAATTCGGCGGCAAGCTGCTGATCATCGTGGGAGTGGCGCTGGGCATCCTGACAGTTCTCCGGCGGCTGGTGCTCCGGTCCAGCTTCACCTGGATGTATTTTATCTTTATGGCGATCGAGCTGGCGCTGATCTTCTCCATCGTCCCCCTTATCAACGCCCATGTAAAAAGGAAATTCGGGATCACGGACTGATGCTTCCGCGTTCCTGATCGGAGCCGGACGCAGTGGGTCCGATCCGGTGGGACGGGGCGGTGCTGTCCATCGCATGCGGCGCGGCGTGAGTCGCGCCGTATTTGTTGGACCGGCCCCTGTCGTCTGAATGTGTTCTGCCGCGGTTGAGCTGTTTATAATAGACCGTGTTTTCTCCGCCGCACCGCAGTGAGAACAGGTGAAGACAACGGCCGCCGTACTTCGCCGGGCGCCGGTTTTCCGGTGTCCGACGATTTTTCTTGACAGATTGCATTATTTGCATTATAATAAACAATGCAAAGGGGGCGGATGTATGCTGTTGACATTTGATTTTACTTCCGACATACCTCTGTATATGCAGCTCCGCAACCAGATCGTGATCGGTATCGCGGAGGGGAAACTGCAGCAGGGGGAAAAGCTGCCTACCATCCGCGCCCTGGCGGAGGAGAGCGGTATCAACATGATGACCGTATCCAGGGCGTATCAGCTCCTGAAGCAGGAGGGGTACATCATCACCGACCGGCGAAAGGGCGCGGTCGTCGCCTTTCGCGGGAAGTCGGCGGTGCCCCCGGACACGGAGGAGACGCTGCGCCTGTGTCTGTCGGAGCTGCGCCTTTCCGGAATGTCGAAGGAGGACGCCATCGCCCTGTGCGAGCGGCTGTATGAGGAGGGTACAAAACGATGAACTGGGTTTTATGGGGAAGCGTTTTCTGGATCGCACCGCTGATCTGCGCGATGCTTGCGAACGAGACGAAGTTTAAAAAGAATATCGTGCTCGGCGTTACCCTGCCCTATTCCGCCCGCGATGACGAGGATGTGGCGGCGGTGCTCAGAGAGTTCCGGCGGCGGATCTGGATCGCCTGCGGGGTGCTCCTGGTCCTTGTCGTGCCATGTGTGTTTTTGAAGGATACCGCTCTGTGGACCGCCTGGGGCGTGTGGATCGACCTGTGCATCGTGCTGCCGTATGTGCCCTACGTGATAGCCAGACGTCGGCTCATGGAGCTGAAGGCGGAAAACGGCTGGGTCCGGGAGAGCCGGACCGCTGTGGTGGATACCTCGGCCGTTTCCATAGGCCGGTGGCTCTCTCCCTGGCTGTTCCTGCCGCCTGTCCTTCTCTGCCTGGTGCCTATCCTGTTTGACCGTGCGATGCTGGCGGCCGATTTGATGTTTGCGTTCCTCTGCCTGCTGTTCTGGTTCGGATACCGATATCTTTACCGGAACAAGGCCGAGATGGTGGACGAGAACGCAGAGCTTACTCAGGCGCTCTCCAGGCTCAGAAAATACAATTGGGGAAAGACCTGGCTGGTACTCTCCTACGCTATGGCGCTGTACTGTCTGAGTATGCTGCTCATGTCGGTGAATGCCTGGCTGGGGCTTGCCGTGATCGCGGTCGTGACGGTCGGGATCTGCGTGTTTGCCCTTCGGATCGAGATGCGCACCCGCCGGATGCAGGAGAAGCTGACGAGGGCCACCGGTACCGGCTGGTACGTGGACGAGGACGAGCACTGGATCGGCGGCATCTTCTATCACAATCCGGACGACGCCCGCACGGTGGTCAATTCCCGAATCGGCGTAAACTCCACCGTGAACATTGCCCATGTGCCGGGAAAGATCTTCCTGGTCTTCCTCGTGCTTCTGCTGCTGGCCCTGCCGTTCATGGGTATGATCCTGGGCGCCCTCGGCTCCCAGGAGATCGCGCTCTCTGTTTCGGATGGAGCCTTCACCGCCAGCGCGGGCGCCACACACTATACGGTGCCCCTGGAGGAGATCGAAGAAGCGGAGCTGCTTCCCCAACTCCCCTCCGGGCTTCGCCGGATCAGCGGTACGGGGATGAACACGCTGATAAAGGGCCATTTCTCAGCAGACGGGATGGGCAGCGTGGAGGTGATCGCAGATCCCACAGTGCCGCCCTTCCTGCTGATCCGCACCGATTCGGGCCGGAATTATCTCCTGGGCGCACGGGACCCGGCGGTGACGCGGCAGGTATTTGAAGAGGTCAGCGTTTCCCGCTGAGCATAAAACAGAGGCGGAGAGCGATCGCTCTCCGCCTCTGTTATTGGGTGCGGGTGCTCAGTACTGGGGCTCCTCGGGGATCACGATGGCGGCGATGATATAGGCCAGCAGGCCCGCGCCGCCCAGGCAGGAGACGAGTACCCATGCCAGCCGGATCAGGGTGGGGTCAACGCCGAAATACTGACCGATACCGCCGCAAACGCCGGCGAGGACCCTGCCCTGCCGGACCTTATAGAGCTTCTTCTCCATTTTCTTCTCCTTCTCGGCGCCTCCCCGCGTTTCAGGCGGGGAGGCGGTTTCTTTTTGCGTCAGTTTTTGGGAGCCTGCTTGGGAGCGGGCTTTTCGGGATCCTGGATGACCTCCTTGAAGGCGGTGGCCAGACCGGCCAGGCCCTGGATCTCGGAGGGGATGATGATCTTGGTGGCTTTGCCGTTGGCAGCGGTGGAGAAAGCCTCCAGCGCCTTGATCTTGATGACCTCCTCGGAGGCGCCGGCCGCGTTGATGAGCTTGATGCCCTCGGCGGTGGCGGTCTGGATCTTCAGGATAGCCTCTGCCTCGCCTTCGGCCTCCAGGATCTGGGACTGCTTCTTCGCGTCTGCGCGGAGGATGGCGGATTCCTTTTCGCCCTCGGCCACCAGGATGGCGGACCTCTTCTCGCCCTCGGCCTTCAGGATGGATTCACGCCGCTCGCGCTCGGCCTTCATCTGCTTCTCCATGGCGTTCTGGATCTCCTTGGGCGGCAGGATGTTCTTCAGCTCCACGCGGTTGATCTTGATGCCCCAGGGATCGGTGGCCTCGTCCAGAATGGTGCGCATCTTCGTGTTGATGATGTCGCGGCTGGTGAGAGTCTGGTCCAGCTCCAGCTCGCCGATGATGTTACGCAGGGTGGTGGCGGTGAGATTTTCGATAGCGGTCATGGGATGCTCGACGCCGTAGGTGTACATCTTCGGGTCGGTGATCTCAAAGTAGATGACCGTATCGATCTGCATGGTGACGTTGTCCTTGGTGATAACGGGCTGGGGCGGGAAGTCCACGACCTGCTCCTTCAGGGAGACGACCTTGGCGACTCTCTCGATAAAGGGGACCTTAAAGTGGAGTCCGACGCCCCAGGTGGTGCTGTAGGCGCCCAGACGCTCAATGACGAAGGCGCGTGCCTGCTGCACCACACGGATGTTCTTTGCCAGGATTGCGATGATGATGATGACAATGATGACGATGATGACTACAGATGCGATCGACGGCATTATTGTTCTCCTCCTTCTTGATTCTCAGTGATATGTGTATCCTCCGGCTCCTCCGGCTGGGGAGGGTCGAGCGGCAGAACGATGAGCTTGACGCCCTCAATGTGGTCGGCCCGCACATAGCTGCCCTTGTCCAGCACCTCACCGGTGAGGGACCGGGCGGACCAGAGCTTGCCGCCCACGGAAACAGTGCCTGTTCCGGCGATATTGTCGATAGCCTCCGTCACGGTTCCGACCTTGGTGAGCACCATATCGGCGTTTGTGGCCTTCCGGTTCGGGTTCAGGTATTTTTTCGCCAGCGGTCTCGTGAAGAACAGCGTCACTCCGGAAACCACCACGAAAAGCCCCACCTGCAGCCATACAGGCCCGCCGAACGCTGTGCAGATGAGCGCGACCAGCGCACCGGCCGCGAACCAGATGGAGGCCAGCCCTACCGTCGCGGCTTCCACGATCAGGAAAACCACAAACAGGGCGAGCCATATGATAAGCATTTCGTCTCCTCTCCTTTCCAAATGCGCTGTCCACGGAAACCAGCGCTGCTGACAGTTACCTCACGGGCGTTAAACAATTTACTCGTGAGGTAAATTCTATTACACACATAGTAACCCATGTTCCGCGATTTGTCAAGCATATTTTGCGATATTTTTCAAAAAACCGTCCGAAAGGGGCAAAACGGGCAGCATACTATAATAGTATACCCAGGTCCCCGCGTTCACGATTCGGGCGGTCCCAGTTTTTTCAGTACTTCGGTAAAGTATTCCGGGAGTGGCGTTTCAAGAAGAATCTCTTCTCCGGTAGAGGGATGGCGGAACCGGAGGCAGCGGGCATGAAGGCATTGCCCCTCCAATCCCTTTTCCGGCCTTTTCCGGCCGTAGACCATGTCCCCAAGCAGGGGGTGGCCGATGTGAGCCATGTGTACCCGGATCTGATGGGTGCGGCCTGTCTCCAGCAGGCAGCGGATGTGTGTGTACCCGTTGTAGCGGGCGATGACCTCATAGTGGGTGACGGCGTGCCGGGAATTCTTTTCGGTGACGGTCTGCCGTTTCCGATCTGCGGGGTGACGGCCGATGGGGGCGTCCACCGTGCCGCTGTCATCTTTCATCCGTCCGCAGACCACCGCTTCGTAGACCCGGGAGAGGCTGTGGTCGGAGAGCTGGGCAGAGAGCGCCTGATGGGCGGCGTCGTTTTTCGCGGCAATGATGAGACCGGAGGTATCCTTGTCGATGCGGTGGACGATGCCGGGGCGTTTTTCGCCCCCGATGCCCGAAAGGCTGTCCCCGCAGTGGAAAAGCAGGGCGTTCACCAGGGTGCCGTCCGGATGGCCGGGCGCGGGATGCACCACCATGCCCCGGGGCTTGTTCACCACGATCACGTCCCCGTCCTCATAGACGATATCCAGGGGAATATCCTGGGGCGCTGCCTCCGCAGGCTCCGGCTCGGGCAGATCCACCGTGTATTTGCCGCCGGGCTCGGTCCGATGGCTCTTTTTCACGGGCATCCCCCGGAGCAGCACGCGGCCCTCGTCGATGAGCCGCTGTGCGGCGCTGCGGGTGACGCCATCCATGGCCTCCGCCAGGAAAACGTCCAGCCGCTCGCCGCCGGACTCAGCGGTTATTGAGATCGTCATCCAGGTCGGCCTGCTCCAGCATCCGCTGGATGTCGTATTCCTGCAGGATCTGCTCCTCGGAGAAATGGGCCTCCTCCGGAACGCCGGGACTCAGATCCACCGTGTTCTCCTTGAAGTCCGGCACTGCGGACTCCCGGCGCCTGGGATGGTGCTCCTCGCGATGTTCGTGGTGCTCACGGTGTTCATGGTGTTCATGGCGCTCCTCGCGGTGCTCGGAATGCTCGCGGTGATGCTCCCGTGAAGGAGCGGCCTCCTCCGGATGGGAGCGTTTTTTCGCCGCCTGCACGATACCGTACACAAGATAGCAGAGGCAGAACAGCACGGCGCCCCCGGTGATGCAGATGTCGGCCACGTTGAACACGGCAAACTTCATAAACTCCACTTCGAACATGTCCGTGACGCTGCCGAACAGGAACCGGTCGATCAGATTGCCCACGGCGCCGCCCAGGATCGCCGCCAGGCAGAGCCGGCAGATCCAGGGCTTTTTGAAGCGCAGCACGAGGATGATGAGCAGAACGGAGCACACGGCGGACACGGCCACCAGGACCCATCGCATGTTGGAAAGCATGGAGAATGCCGCGCCGGTGTTTTGGATATGCGTCAGGTGGACGATGCCGGGGATCAGGGCGTGGACCCCGCCCTCCGCCAGCCTGGAGGTTATGACGTATTTGACGGCCTGATCTATTAATACGATCAGTGCGGAAAAGATCAGATAGAGCATGTTTTCCCTCCGGTTTTGTCAGAGGGCTGCCCCGGCTTGGATGAGGCAGCCCTTCAGGTCAATGGATAGCTTCTGCGCACCTGGGACACAGCTCGGGATGCTGCGCATTCTCTCCCACATGCTCGTTGTGGCACCAGCAGCGCGCGCATTTGGGATAGGAGCAGGGCTCCACCTCCACGGATACGCCGCCATAGGCCTCGCCCGCGACGCCGCCGCTGCCGCCACGGACGAGCTTCACGTCGGAGACGATGAACAGGGTCTGCAGGTCCGTCCCCTCCAGCTCGGGGAGATATTCGGCGGCCGCATCGGAGAGCCGGATGGTGATGGCGGCATCCAGGGGCTTGCCCACCGTTTTCTCGGCGCGGGCAAGCTCAAGCGCCTTGTTCACATCGCCGCGGAGCGCGATGAGCCGATCCCAGCGGGCCTCCGTTGCCGCGTCGAAAGCGTACTCCGCCTTCACCGCGGGCATATCGTTGAGCATCACGTGGCGCGGATCGGCGCTGCTGTCGTGGGGCATGGCCAGCCAGATCTCGTTGGAGGTGAAGGCCAGCACCGGAGCCAGCAGACGCACCAGGCTGTCCAGGATGATGTAGATGGCGGAGAGGGCGCTTCTCCGCTCCCCGCTCTCCGTCCCGTCGCAGTAGAGCCGGTCCTTGATGATATCAAGGTAGAAGTTGGACATATCCACCACGCAGAAGTTGTGGATGGCGTAGGTGACGGCGTGGAACTCATACCGCTCATAGGCGTCCAGGCACCGGGCGATCAGCCGGTTCAGGCGCACCAGGGCCCATTTGTCCAGCTCCTCCATGTCCGCGAAGGCGGTGAGGGCGTTGGGATCGAAGCCGTTCAGGTTGCCCAGGATATAGCGGGCCGTGTTGCGGATCTTCAGATATTTGTCGCTGAGCTGCTTGAAAATGGCGTCGGAGCAGCGCATATCCACCCGGTAGTCGGAGGAAGCCGCCCACAGCCGCAGCAGGTCGGCGCCGTATTTGGGGATCAGCTCATCGGGCAGCACGCTGTTGCCCAGGGATTTGTGCATGGCCTTGCCCTCGCCGTCCACGGTCCAGCCGTGGGTCAGTACGGCGCGGTAGGGGGCGTCGCCCTTCACGGCCACACCGGTGAGCAGGGAGGACTGGAACCAGCCGCGGTACTGGTCGCCGCCCTCCAGATACAGGTCGGCGGGCCAGGCGCCGGGGGCGTTCCGGAGCATGGAGGCGATGTGGGTGGAGCCGGAGTCGAACCAGCCGTCCAGGGTGTCGGTCTCCCTGGTGAAATGGGTCCCGCCGCAGTGTGGGCAGGCAAAGCCCTCGGGCAGGAGCCTGGCGTTCTCGTCGAACCAGGCGTTGGAGCCCTTCTCGGCAAATACGGCGGCGACGGCTTCGATCGTTTCCTTTGTGCAGACGGGCTTGCCGCAGTCGGAGCAGTAGAACACCGGGATGGGAAGGCCCCAGTGCCGCTGGCGGGAGATGCACCAGTCGGCGCGCTCCCGCACCATGGATATCATGCGGTCATGGCCCCAGTCGGGCATCCAGGTGACCTTGTCGCAGGCGGCCACGGCCTGATCCTTGAAAGCGTCCACGGAGCAGAACCACTGGTCGGTGGCGCGGTAGAGGATGGGCTGCTTGCAGCGCCAGCAGTGGGCGTATTGGTGGGTGATGGATTCGGAGGCCACCAGGGCGCCGCAGGCGCGGAGCGCTTCGGCAATGGTCTCGTTCGCCTTGGAATAGTGCTGCCCGGCGAAGGGGCCGGCCTCCTCCGTCATGATGCCCCGATCGTCCACGGGCACCAGAATGGGGATGTCGGTCCGGCCGGTCGCGTTGTATCTCCGGCAGACCTCATAGTCCTCCTGGCCGTGGCCGGGCGCCGTGTGCACGCAGCCGGTACCGGCCTCCAGCGTGACGTGGTCGCCGTTCAGGATGATGGATTCCCTGTCGTACAGGGGGTGAGAGGCTGTCATGAACTCGAACTCGGAGCCCTTCAGCTCCGCCAGGATCTCAAAGCTGTCGATCCCGGCGGCCTTGCCGAACTCCTCCAGCCGGCCCCTGGCAAGGATGTACACGTCCCCGCAGGGGACCTTTGCCAGGACGTAATCCAGGTCGGCGTTCATGGAGATGGCCAGGTTCCCGGGGATCGTCCAGGTGGTGGTGGTCCAGATGACGAAGTAGAGCCGGTCGAGATCGCAGTATCCGCCGAGCTTTCCCTTGTCGTCCCTGACCTTGAATTTCACATAGATGGACTCACAGGGGTCGTCGGCGTATTCGATCTCCGCCTCGGCCAGGGCGGTCTCATCATGGGGGCACCAGTACACCGGCTTTTTGCCCTTGTAGATGTAGCCTTTTTCATACATCTCCCCAAAGATTTTGACTTCCTCGGCCTCAAACTTCGGGTCCATGGTCAGGTAGGGATGCTCCCAGTCGCCCAGCACGCCCAGGCGCTTGAACTGATCCATCTGGATCTGCACGAAATTCGCGGCGAACTCCTTGCAGGCGTCCCGGAACTCGGGGATGGACATTTTTTTCCGGTCCAGCTTCTGCTTCTTGATGATGGCGCTCTCGATGGGCATGCCGTGGTTGTCCCAGCCGGGGGTGTAGGGCGCCTGATAACCGGTCATGTTCCGGTAGCGGACGATGAAGTCCTTCAGGCACTTGTTGAGAGCGGTGCCCATGTGGATATGGCCGTTGGAGAAGGGAGGGCCGTCATGGAGGATAAAGCGGGGCTTCCCCTCGTTCTTCTTCAGGATCTCGCGGTAGAGGTCCATCGAATACCATGCGGCCAGCATATCGGGTTCCCGCTTGGGCAGCGCCGCGCGCATGGGAAAATCGGTCTTCGGCAGGTTGATCGTAGCATTGTAGTCCTGAGACATGGGCGTGTTCTCTCCTCTTAGTCATTTAATCGTGAAAACCCGAAACGGGCCGCCTTATACGCCGACCCGTTCAGATATAATGCGGATCGCTGTCCGCCGGAGCTTATTCATCCGTGGAATAGTTGTCTCCGAATTTCAGATTGTCAAAGTTGAATTTGGGTCTGGGAGACGTGGGCTCATCCTCGTCGGACCAGTCCACATCGGGGGTTTTCATACGGAAGGTGTGGGTATCGGACTGGATCGGAGCGGCGACGGCGGGCTCATCAAACTTGGGCGCCTCGGGCTTGGGCTCGATAAAAGCGGGCTCGTCGAATTTGGGGACCTCGGGTTTGGGCTCGGTAAAAGCGGGTTCGTCGAACTTAGGCGCCTCGGCGCGGATCTCGTCAAAAACAGCGGTGTCGAACACGGGCTCCTCCACAGGGGGCTCCTCTGCGGCGGGGGCTGCGGCGGGCGATTCAGCCGCGGCGGGAACGTAGGGCGCGGTCTCCTCCTCCACCAGCCTGGTGACGGCGGAGTCGATGGCGCGGGCGGTGTCCACGATCTCCTCCTCCCGCTTCCATTCAGGATCGGGCTCAGGCTCCACGGGCTCCGGCGCGGTGATTTCGTCCAGCCTGGAGAGGAACTGGTCGTGGTTTCTGACGAGCTCCCTTGCGGACTCCACGTAATTGCGGGTCGCCTCCTTCGCGGCGGAGAGGCGCGCCTCCTCGTCGGCGAGCTCCCGGCGAAGCTCCTCCACCCTGGCCTTGGAGTCGGCCTCAGCCTTCTCCATAAGCTCGTCGCGCTTTTTGTTGGCCTCATTCACCATCTCGTCGCCCATCTTCTGGGCGGTGAGCAGCGCCATGCGCATGGCGTCCTCCGTGGAGCGGTATTCCTCCACCTTCTCGACCAGGACCTTGATCTTGCTCTTGAGAATGGCGTTCTCCTTGTAAAGGGCGGCGTAATCCGTGTTGACCTTCTCAAGGAACTCGTCCACCGCGGACATATCATAGCCGCCGAAAACGGCTCTTACGAAATCCTGTCCTGTGATCTCCTGGGGTGTCAGCATATCCAATCAGTCCTTTCCCGGCCTTAGAAGTAGAGGCCGTTGTTTTCCAGCTCGTCGATGAGGTCGCCCATCAGGTCCACGTTGTAGGGGGTGATGATGTAGGTGTTGACGGCGACCTTTTTGATCTTGCCCTCCTGGGCGTAGGCCACGCCGCTGAGGAAATCGATGAGCCTTCTGGCGATATCCTTGTTGGTGGACTCCAGATTCAGGACCACCGTTCTCTTGTCGCGGAGGTGATCCGCGATCTCGGCGGCATTCTCAAACCGCTCCGGCTTCACCAGAACGACCTTGAGCTGCGCCGTAGCGTGAATATTCACGACCTTGTTGTCGTCCCTGGGCGCGGAAGAGACCGCGGGGGGCGTGTACGCCGTTTTCTGGGCGGGAGCAGAGGCAGTCCTCGACCTGACGGGATACTTTTCGGCCGACGTAGGCGTAAAGTCCTCAAACTCGTCGTCGTCATCGTCGTAGGGGCGCGTGAATTTTTTCAGTCCATCCAGAATTCCCATGATTGACCCTCCTGTATATCAGCGGTTGTAATCTCTCTCTCCGAAAATCGCCGAGCCCACCCGGACCATATTGGCCCCGGCGGCGATCGCCTCGACATAATCCGCGCTCATGCCCATAGACAGAAAACGCATGGTAACATTATCGCGTTTTTTTGCTCTTATGTCAACATAAAGTCGGTACATTCGGTCAAAAAAACCACGGATTTCCTCAGTTTTTTCACAAATCGGCGGCACGGTCATCAATCCCTGCACGGAAATGCCGGCAGTTTCTGCCGCAAGATCCAGAAGCTGCCAGATCCCCTCCGGCGCCACGCCGGATTTCTGCGCCTCGCCGGCGATGTTCACCTCCAGGAGGATGTTCTGGGTAACGCCCAGGAGGACCGCCCGCCTGCCGATCGCGGCGATCAGCTCCGGCGAGTCCACGGACTGGATCAGGTCGCATACGCCCACCAGCTTGTTCACCTTGTTTTTCTGCAGGTGCCCGATGAAATGGAGGGGGGCGCCGGCATAGGCGCCCAGGGCGTTTTTCTCCACCAGCTCCTGCACACGATTCTCGCCGCAGGCATCCACCCCGGCGGCGACAGCCTCGCGTACCCGCTCCGCCCCGTTCATCTTCGTGGCGGCCACCAGCAGGATCTCCGACGGGTCCCGGCCGGCTTTTTCCGCGGCGCGGGCGATATTCTCCCGCACGGCGCGGACATTGTCCCCGATGCTCATCTCGACACGACCTTTCCGTCATACAGGTCCTTGCCACGGACGATAAGCTCGGAGCCCTGGCGCAGATGTCCGCCGGTCTCCGCCCCGTCCCGCACCAGGACGTATCCATCGTATTCTCCCAGCACCTCCACCGGCACGCGCTCCGCCTGGAGCCCGGTGACGATGTAGACCACGGTTTCCCCGTCCTCGTCGTGGAGGGCTTCATAGGGGATGCGCAGCCCGGTCCGTGACTCGAAAACGACCTCCGCAGTGAGCGCCCGCTCGCCTACGGCGTCCTCCAGTCCCCGGCGGCAGGAGAAAACGACGACGCATTTTCCATCCTCCGCCTGACCGATGCTCTCCACCTTCATGCTGAGGGTGGCCTTATAGGTCCTGGTGAAGGCCACGGTGATCTCCTTCTCGCTGCTGATGGCGCCGGTGTCTTCATCGCTGACAACGCTCCGGAGCCGCTGGGCGTCCGCCTCCCGCATGACGGTGGCATAGTACCAGGTGATATCGGTGACGAGCTTGCCCAGGGCGGCGGGAGAGACCTCCTCCGGCTGGGCAAAAAGCGACCGCAGCCCGGAGGGTGACAGCCCCTCCAGATCGGCGCTGCTCACGGATTCAAATCCATCCACCACGGAGGAGAAGATACCGGCCTCTCCGGCGGTGATCGTGCGGGTATCGGACCCGCCCTGGTATTCCAGCTGGGAAATCTCGGAGCGGATGGAAGCGATCTCGCTTTCCGCTGCGGCGGTGCCGCCCCCCGTGTGGATGTAGGTCTCCACATCAAGCTCGATGCTGTCGAGCTCGGTCAGATCCCTGCTGTTCACGGCGCGGGACAGGGCGATCAGGCTCGTCCACGCGCCGGCCTGGTTGTTTGTCGTCCCCTCGCGGATGCTCTCCAGCCGCTGGAGCCGGAGCTTCAGCTCCCGCAGGCGGGTGGCGCGCTCCATAGCGGAGGTGCCGGAATACTCCATTGCCAGCAGTCCCCCCGCGGAGACGCGCTGCCCGTCGTCCACCTGGACGGAGACGGTGCTGCCGCCGCCGTAGACGACGTTCTCCTCCCTCACGGCCCAGCCGGAAACGGAGCTGCCCGTCTCCACCGTGGCGCGGGAGACCTCCACCGTCTGGATCGGCTGGCGCAGGGAATCCAGGGCGCGCAGGCCCACATAGAGCACCATGGCCGCCAGGATGATGATGGATATGAGTTTGATGAAAAAGTCGCTTCGCTGCATAATATGTATCCTCCGCGGCGGCGGACCGTCACGTCTCCTGCATCAGGTCCACCGATCGCGCGGGGACCACCGTAGAGATGGCGTGCTTGAAGATCATCTGCTGTCTGCCGTCCGATTCCAGCAGGACCACAAAGCTGTCGAACCCGGTGACGCGGCCCTTCATCTGGAAGCCGTTCATCAGGAACATGGTGACCTGCTGTTTTTCCCGCCTGACGCGGTTCAAAAAAGTATCCTGCAAATTCATCGCTGCCATTTTTCTGCCATCCTTTCTTTTTCTGAACGGACGGCAGACCGCGATCGTTTGCCTTATATCTTATCATATTCCGCCGCCCGTTTCAAATGTGTGACGGCAATATTCTAGTCCGGACCTTATAAAAACTTTGTCGAAAACAGGAGACCCGCGGGAATATCCGGCGTTTTCGCCCAAAGAAGCCAGTTTAGCGTCTCATCCCGCCGAAGCCAGCTCAGCTGCCGCTTGGCGTATCGCCGGGAGCCGCGCTTGACGGCGTCCACCGCCTCCTGAACTGTGCATTCCCCGCGCAGAGCGGCGGAAAGCTCCTTGTACCCGATGGCCTGCATGGCGGTGTGCTCCTCCGAAAGGCCCATGTCCAGCAGGGATCGCACCTCCTCCAGGAGCCCGCAGGCCATCATCCCGTCCACCCGCCGGTCGATCCGTTCGTACAGGTCCGCCCGGTCGGCAAAGGAGAGGGCGATCTTCACCGCGTCGTACCGGGGCGGAACGGTCCGCGTCGCCTCATCCAGCGCGGATTTCGCCATACCGGTGAGGGCATGGATCTCCAGCGCGCGGACGATGCGCCGCCGGTCCGAGGGATGGAGCTTATCCGCGGAGGCAGGGTCCACCTGGCGCAGCCTTTGAAGCATGGCCTCGCCCCCGGCTTCGTCGTATTCCCGGTTCAGCGCCTCCCGTTCTTTCCCGCTCCCCTGGGCGGCAAAGGCGGTGCCCGCGATGAGCGAGTCGATATACAGCCCGGTGCCCCCCACGATCACGGGGATCTTGCCCCGGGCGATGAGCTCGTCCGCGATCCGCGACCCATCCTCCACATACCGGGAAACGGAGTAGCTTTCAAAGGGGGAGACGCACCCGATCATGTGGTGCGGGACGCCCAGCATCTCCTCCTCCGTGGGTTTGGCTGTGCCGATGTCCATGTGCTCATAGATCTGCATGGAGTCCGCGGAGATGACCTCGCTTCCCAGCTCCAGGGCGAGGCGCGCCCCCAGTGCGGTCTTGCCGGTGGCCGTGGGGCCGGTGATGACGATGACCCGGCCGCTCATACGCGTTTGAAGGACTTGTCCAGCGTGTTTTTCGTCAGCTCCACCGCCACGGGTCTGCCGTGGGGACAGTAGCGGACCTCGCCGGACATGACCTTTTTCACCAGCACCCGCAGCTCCGCCGGGTCGGTCTTCATCCCCGCCTTGACGGCGGCCTTGCAAGCCATGGTGTGCATGATGCCGTCCGCGCGGGCGGCGTCGTCGCCCCCGCCCTTTTTGAGCAGCTCGCAGATCTCGCAGAGCGCGGCCTCCGCGTCGGCTGGCATCAGGTCCGCGGGGATCTCCCGCAGGGCAACGGCGTCCTCCCCGAAGGGCTCCGCAGCCAGCCCGAACCGGCTGAGCAGCTCCGCGTTGTCCAGAATGACGGCCGTATCCTCCCGCCCGGTGCGGCACACGATGGGCGCCAGCAGCGTCTGGGTCATGGTCTCCCCTCCGGCGGCCTTGAGCCGGTCGAAATGGAGCCGCTCATGGGCGGCGTGCTTGTCGATGAGCCAGAGGGAGGTCCCTTTTTCCACGATGATATAGGTATCCATGGCCTCCCCGATGAGGCGCCAGCTGTCCGCCTCGGGCATGCCCGCAAGCGTGGTCTGCTCCGGCGCATCACCCTTGGGCTCTTCTTGTTTCCGGGTCGGAGCGGCGCGATAGAGTACGCCGCCGCTGTCGCGGACCGAGTCGCTGCTGCGCGCCTCCCGGAAAAGGTTTTTTCCGACGGCGCCGTAAAACGCCGGCTTTTTTTGCGGGCGGGCGGCCTGACCGGCCGCCGGGTCCGAGGATTTGCGGTACTCCTCGGCAGACATTTTCGCAAAGCCCGCGTCCTGCGGCTTCCCCCGTTCCGGGGCGGCGATCGTTTTTTGCGTTCCGGAGGAGATGGCCACCTCGGCGCTCCCCGTCTCGTGCTGCAGGGCGTTCAGCGCGGCGTAGTAGACCCCGTCGAACACCTGCTTTTCATAGAGGAATTTCACTTCCGTCTTCGTGGGGTGTACATTCACGTCCACCGCTGCGGGGCTGAGGGTGATATACAGCACGCAGGAGGGGAAGCGGCCCGTGAACAGAGAGTTTTTGTACGCCTGCTCCAGGGCCGCCTGGAGGGCCTTGGACTTCACGTTCCTGCCGTTGACGATAAAAAACTGATAGTTGCGGTTGCCCCGCGCCGCCCGCGGCGCACAGACATATCCCTCCACCCGGACGCCGTCCGCCTCGGTGGCGGTCCCGATGAGGCCGGCGGCAAATTCCCGGCCGAAGAGGCTGTAGATGCAGGAGTCCATCCGCCCGTCGCCGGGGGTGTGGCACTCCTCTTTTCCGTCCCTGATATACCGGACGGAGATCTCCGGATGCGCCAGGGCGCAGCGGAGCACGGCGGCGGAGCAGCTTGCCCCCTCCGCCCGGTCTGTCTTCATGAATTTGAGCCGCGCAGGAGTATTGTAGAACAGGTCGCGGACGATCATCGTCGTCCCCTCGGGGCAGCCGGCAGGGGCCCGGTCCGTCACCACGCCGCCCTCCAGCGACAGGGAGATGCCCGCGTCGGCGCCTGTCTCCCTTGTCATAAGCGCCACCCGGGAAACAGAGGCGATGGCGGCCAGCGCTTCGCCCCGGAAGCCCAGGGTGCCGATGGCCTCCAGCCCGCGCTGATCCCGCAGCTTGCTGGTGGCATGGCGCAGGAAGGCAGTCTCCGCGTCCTCGGGCGCGATGCCGCCGCCGTTGTCCGTCACCCGGATGTAGGTCATTCCGCCGCCCTGGATCTCCACGGTCATTACCGTGGCGCCGGCGTCGATGGAGTTTTCCATGAGCTCCTTGATCACCGAGGCCGGACGCTCCACGACCTCGCCGGCGGCGATCAGGTCGGCTACATGGGGATCGAGCTTTAAAATCTTTGCCATAACTTGCCTTTCATTTCGCTTATTTATAGCTTCTCGGAAGTCCCTTCACATTGACGGGGTCCACGTCCAGGATCGCCACGTCGCCCACGGTGCACTCGATCTTCGTCACATCCACCATGGTATGCAGCATGCCCACATTGCCCAATACCTTGGCCCGCTGGCCGTTGATGCGCACATAGAGCCGCCGCCTGCTCTGCAGGAGCCGCTCCCACAGCCGCCGCTCGGAGATATGCCTGTCCACCCCGAAGCCGTGGTAGTATCCCACGGAGAGGACGGCGATCTTGGCGGGGGCGCGCATGACGACCCCGTGCTCCGCGCCGATGCGGTGGCCCTTGGGGAACCAGCCCACCTCCTCGATACCGGCCTCGATATACCCCACCTTGGCGAGGCCGGGGATGGCCTTTCCGGGGATCCGGCCGGAGAGAGCGGTATCCACCCGCACGGCGTCCATCCTGCCGAAATCGTATTTGAACAAAGCGGCCGAGTCGCAGCAGTGGGCGAGCCCGGGCTCCAGCCCCATGTCGGTCATCTTGTCCAGCACCGTATTGAACAGGTCCACCTGCTGCAGGGTGAGCTTCCGGCTGCGCCAGGAGGCGGAGAAGGTGGTGAACGTGCCCACCACGGCCAGGCTCGACATATACTTGTACACGGCGGAGACCCGGTCAAGCTGCTCCGGCGAGAAGCCGTAGCGCCCCAGACCGGTATCGATCTTGATCTGCACCTCCGCCACAGTGCGGCGGCTCTCCGCGATGCCGTTGAGCGCCACGGCCGCGTCATAGGAGCCGACGGTGCAGATAACGCCCGCGTCGATGAGGTCGTTCAGCTCGTCGGGATCGGCGGTGGAGCGCAGCATCATGATCCGCTCCTCTGTAAAGCCGCGGCTTCGGAGCAGGGCGGCGTCCCGCGGGTCGGAGACGGCGAAATCGTGGATCCCCTCGTCCCGCAGGAGCTGTGCAGTCTCCAGCAGCCCCATGCCGCCGGCGTTGGCGGAGAGATCGGCATAGATCGCAGCGCCGTCCGCCCGCTCTTTTATGGCGTGGAGATTGTTTCTGATTGCCCTTCTGTCGATCACAAGGTTTTTCAAGCGATCCCCCTCCTTTATGACGAATCGCGCCCGGCGTCCGTCCCGCCCGAGGCGATAATAATCCGAATATCATTATACAATATAAGCCTTGTAAATTCTATAACAAAATGTTAAAATAAGTGCGCTGTGTGCACAAATTCACCGAGCTGGAGGCGGACGTGGGCGTCAGAACTGAAATACCCGAAAATGAGATACGGCGCCAGCGGGACATCATGGCGCGCATTGCGGAGATGAACGCCGCCGGGCGGGAGCGCCTCGCCCTGGTGGATACCTTCGGCTGCCAGCAGAACGAGGCCGACAGCGAGCGCATCCGCGGTATGCTCCGGGAGATGGGCTACGGCTTCACAGAGCGGGAGGCGGAGGCGGACGTGATCGTCCTGAACACCTGCGCCGTCCGGGAGCACGCGGAAAAGCGCGTGCTGGGCAATGTGGGCGCCCTGACCCACACGAAGCGGGCCAAACCCGACCAGATCATCGTCCTGTGCGGCTGCATGGTGCAGCAGCCGGTGATGGCGGAAAAGATCAGGCGATCGTATCGGATCGTGGACCTGGTGTTCGGGCCGCAGGCGCTCTGGCGCTTTCCGGAGCTTCTGGAGCGGGTGCTCACGGAGAGGACCCGCGTTTTCGCCGTGGAGGAGGAGGACGGCTCCATCGCCGAGGGGCTGCCCGCCGTCCGGCAGAAGGGCGTGAAGGCGTGGCTCTCCGCCATGTACGGCTGCAATAATTACTGTTCCTACTGCATCGTCCCCTATGTCCGGGGACGGGAGCGGTCCCGCAGGCCGGAGGTCATCGTGGAGGAGGCGCGGGCGCTGGTCGCCTCGGGTTACAGGGACATCACCCTGCTGGGGCAGAACGTGAATTCCTACGGAAAGGACCTCTCTGAAGACGTGGATTTTCCCCGGCTCCTGCGGATGGTGAACGGGATCCCCGGCGAATTCGTCCTGCGGTTCATGACGAGCCATCCCAAGGACGCGGGGGAGGAGCTGTTCCGGGCCATGGCGGAGTGTGAAAAAGTGGAAAACCACCTGCATCTGCCCTTCCAGTCCGGCAGCGACGCGATCCTGAAGAAAATGAACCGGCGCTATACCAAGGCCGACTACCTCGCCCTGGTGGAGCTCGCCCGGCGATATATCCCCGACCTCGTGGTCACCAGCGACATCATCGTGGGCTTCCCCGGCGAGACGGAAGCCGATTTTCTTGAAACAATGGACGTGATCGAGCGGGTGCGGTTCGACGCGCTGTTTACCTTCATCTATTCAAAGCGCCCCGGCACCCCTGCGGCAGAGATGGACGATCCCGACTCCCGGGAGGTGAAGCAGGCGCGGTTCGATCGGCTCATTGCCCGGCAGAACGCCATTTCCGGCGAGATCCACGCGGGCTATGTGGGCAAACGGGTCCGCGCCCTGGTGGACGGGGTGAGCGACCGGGAAAGCGGCCTTCTCACCGCCCGCACCTCCGGCGGAAGGCTCATCCATCTGAAGGGCGGGGAGCAGCGCATCGGGGAATTTGCTCCGGTGGAGATCACCGGCTGCAACACCTGGGCCCTGTATGGGGAGATCTGTGAGTAACGCGGGACACGCGACGAGATAGTATAACGACGAAAGGATGCACTATGAACAGAACGATAAGGATCTACCGTTCCGGCAAGCTTCTCTCCACCACCGCGGCGGAGGACGGCGCCTCCCTGCTGGAGTGCGTCACCGCGGCCGGCCATTTTCTGGACGCGCCCTGCGGCGGCAAGGGCCGCTGCGGCAAGTGCCTCGTGCGGCTGACGCCCGGCGGGGAGGAGGTCAAGGCCTGCCGCACCTATGTGGAGGGGGATACCGAGATCTATCTGCCCGAGGATATGGACATGAAGATCGCGGAATCCGGCGCGGGCGCCCATGAGCACGCCTATGACCACGAGGGGCCCCTGGGCGTCGCTATCGACATCGGAACCACCACCGTGGTGGCCCATCTGACTGACATCCCCACGAAAAAGCGGCTGGCCACCGCCAGCGGCGTCAATGCCCAGCGGCCCTTCGGCGCGGACGTGATCAGCCGCATCCAGTACTCCAGCGAGAACGATTACATGGAGCTGACCCGGATCATCCGCGGCCAGATCGCGGGCCTCATCGAGGACCTGCTGAAAAAGACCGGCGCGGACAAGGAGGAGATCAAGCTCCTCTCCATCGCGGGCAACACGATCATGGAGCACTTTTTCGCCGGCCTGGATCCCGAAGGGATGGGCGTCGCGCCATTCAGGCCTGTCTCCCTGTTCGGGGATTGCGTCCCCGCGGGCGGGGACCTGCCGATCGCCGGTGATGCGCAGATCTACATGGCCCCGGCCGTGGCCTCCTACGTGGGCGGCGACATCACTGCGGGCATGCTGGCCTCCGACCTGGAGCATGAGCAGGGGCCCGCCGTGTATCTGGATATCGGCACAAACGGCGAGATCGCCATGAAAGTCGGCGACATCTACTACTGCTGCGCCACCGCCGCGGGACCCGCCTTTGAAGGGGCGGAGATATCCAAGGGCATGGCCGCCGTCACCGGCGCCATCAACCACTGCTCCTGGGATGAGAGCGGCCTCCGCTATGAGGTCATCGGGAACACGGCGCCCAAGGGGCTCTGCGGCTCCGGCCTCATCGACGGACTGGCGCTGATGCTCACCGTGGGCGCGGTGGACGGTACCGGCAGGCTCGTGACCCCGGAGGAGGCGGACGAGCGGGTCGCCCCCTACCTGGGCAAGACGAGCGAGGGAAAGAACGCCTTCTTCTTCTCCCGGGAGGACAACGTTTACATCAACGGCGACGACGTGCGCAAGCTGCAGCTCGCCAAGGCAGCCATCGCCGCGGGCATCGACACCCTCATGCACCACGCCGGACGGGATACGGCCTCCGCCTTCCTGCTGGCAGGCGGCTTCGGCAGCTATATGAATCAGGTCAGCGCGGCGCGCATCGGCCTGTTCCCCAAGAGCTTCCTGCCGGTCTCCCGCACCATGGGCAACACCGCGGGCGAGGGGGCGGCCATTGCCCTCTGCTCCCCGGAGGCGCGGGACACCCTGAACGACATGCGCGCCCGGTGCAACTACATCGAGCTGTCGGAGAGCGCGTACTTCATGGATCGGTATATCGACCAGATGATGTTCCTGGAGCAGGAGGAATACGATGGTCAATTATGAGGAGATCCTCCGGCTCGCCAGGGACTGCGGCTTCACCGCGGCGGCGAAGCTCGACATCTCCACGCTGGAGTTCCTGCCGGAGGTGCGGGAAATGTGCGCCGCCGACAAGTGCAATATGTACAACAAAACATGGGCCTGCCCGCCCGCCTGCGGCTCGCTGGAGGAGATGGAGAAAAAGGTCAGGGGCTATCACGATGCGATCCTTGTCCAGACCGTGGGCGAATTGGAGGACAGCCTGGACTGGGAAGGGATCCGGGAGACCGGCGACGCACAGGCCAAAAACTTCGCGAGGCTGGAGGCGGAGCTGGCAAAGCGCTACCCCAATCTGTGGGCCATGGGCACCGGCGCCTGCACCAAGTGCAAAAAGTGCACCTATCCCGACGCGCCCTGCCGCTTTCCGGATCAGCTCTTCTCCTCTATGGAGGCCTGCGGCCTCTATGTGAGCAAGGTCTGCACCGACAACGGCCTCCCCTACAACTACGGACCGAATAAACTGGCCTATTCCGCCTGCTTCCTGCTGGAGTAAAAAAGAACAAACAACAGGCCGCCTCGTTTGAGGCGGCCTGTTCCCCTTTCCCACCCTGTCCGGCAGTCGGCAATAAGGGAATAAAAGTACGGAGTCAGATTGCGGTTGTCACATTGCTGGGCGTGCGATGTGCGGTCGGGATTCGAACCCGGTACGCGCCCGGCGTACAGCCAGACGAACGGCTCATTCTCAGCCGATGGAGATCATGCCCGCCCTGCCGGACCGCCGCCGTTTTTACCGGCGTCTGCGATTTGACTATATCTCTGTGGTCCAGTTCAGCTCCTGGATCCGCTCATCCAGTTCCCGGAGCTCTTTGGAAAGATCGTCCGCCTGCTTCTGGAGCTGAGGGACGGGGACGGTGCTGCGGATCCGGATCTCGGTGCGGGTGAAGCGATCCACCCGGGCGCTGGCGCTGTCAAGAAACGCGCGCAGCATGGCGAGCTTCCGCTTGAGGCAGTCCCGCTTTGCCAGCAGCTCCGTGAGGGTCACGCCGTCCGAGACCGTGCGGCTGTTCACCAGATTGATCTTCGCGATCAGCTCCTCCAGCCTTGCGACGCCCTCCTCCATTTCCGCGAGGAGCGCCGCCGGATCCTCAGCCGGCTCCTCTCCCTCCTGCACCTTTGCGTTGCTTATGAGCCGCGACTGCAGCTCAGTGAGCCTTGTCTGAAGCGCCGACCGCTCCGCCAGCGCCGTTGCCAGCTTCATTTTCAGTCCCCCTTTATCTGTTCGTCGGTCATGATGATATTATACTCCGCGGAAGGCCGCGATGCAAACAGCACCCTTGCTTTTTTCCCCCGCCTATGGCACAATAGAGCGGAATGGAGCGAATACTATGACACGATTTCTTTTGAAGTTTTCAAAAAACGCGAAACGATACCTTCTGGCGTCGATCCTGTGCGCCGGGGTCGCCATATTTTTCAACTTCCTCATGCCCAGGATCGTGGGCTTTACCGTGGACTCCGTCATCGGTGACGCGGAGACGAATCTGCCCGCTTTTCTGGAGCGTTTCTATGAAAGGCTGGGCGGCCGGGAGTATCTGCGGGCGAATCTGATCGTCTGCTCCGCGGGCGTGGTGCTCAGCGCGGTGATCTCCGGGGCGTTCAACTTCCTGTCCCGGTCGTCCCTGGCCGCGGGGACGGAGCGATTCACCAAGAATCTGCGGGATGCGCTCTACCGCCACACCCAGTTTCTGCCTTTTTCCTGGCACACGGAGCACCTCACCGGCGATATCATCCAGCGGTGCACCTCCGACGTGGAGACGGCGAGGCGATTCATCTCCCAGCAGCTCATCGATGTGGTGCGCACCGTGATCCTGGTAGTGCTGGCCCTTGTCATCATGTTCTCCATGCATCCCGGACTTGCCGCCATGACGCTTGGGTTCATCCCGTTCATCATGGCCTACAACACCTTCTTCTTCCTGCGCATCGCCAGAAAATTCAAGGAATGCGACGAGACAGAGGGCGTGCTCATGACCGACGTGCAGGAAAACCTCACCGGCGTGCGGGTGGTGCGCGCCTTCGGCCGGGAGCGGCATGAGCTGAAGAAATTCGATAAGTGGAACGAGCTTTTCGCAAAAAAGTGGATCGACCTGGGACTGACCCTGGGCGTCTACTGGGGCGTGGGGGATGTGGTGAGCGCCATCCAGCTCATGAGCGTGGTGGCCGTAGGCGCATATCTGGCAGCCACCGGGCGGCTCACCCTGGGCGAGCTGCTGGTCTTCATCAGCTATACCACCACCATGGCCTGGCCCGTGCGGCAGCTGGGGCGCACCCTCTCCGAAATGAGCAAGGCGGGCGTTTCCTTCGGGCGCATGAAGGAGATCCTGGACGCTCCGGCGGAGGAACCGGGCGGTGAGACCGAGCCCCCGCTCCGCGGCGACATTGAATTCAAAAACGTCACCTTTTCTTATGACGATACGGAGGTGCTGCACGACGTGTCCTTCACCGTGAAGGCGGGCACCACCTTCGGCATCCTGGGAGCCACGGGCTCCGGCAAATCCACGATCACCTACCTCCTCAACCGGCTGTACGAGCTGCCGGAGGGCTGCGGAGAGATCACCATCGGCGGGATGGATATCCGCAAAATGGACCGCTATGCCCTGCGGCGGGGCGTGGGCCTCGTGCTGCAGGAGCCGTTTCTGTTCTCCCGCACCATTCTGGAAAACATCGACCTTGCCTCCCGCAGCGGCGACAGGGCCCTGATCAAGAAGCGGGCTGCCGCCGCGTCCATCGACGGGGACATCGAGGGCTTTTCCGACGGCTATGACACCATGGTGGGCGAGCGGGGCGTCACCCTCTCCGGCGGACAGAAGCAGCGGGTCGCCATCGCGCGGACGCTGATGACCGGCGCGCCGATCATGGTATTTGACGACAGCATGTCCAGTCTGGACATGGAGACGGACGCCCGCATCCAGAAAACCATCCGGGAGGAGACGAAGGACGCCACCGTCCTCCTCATTTCCCACCGTATCTCCACCCTCATGCGCGCCGATAAGATCATCGTGCTGGAGAACGGGCGCGTTATCGAGTCCGGCACTCACTGGGAGCTGCTGGAGCACGGCGGCATCTACCGCCGGGTCTATGACATCCAGACGGGAGGGGGCGAGGCAGATGCGTGAGAGCACGGATCATGAGGGGAAGCTGGATCTGCGGCTCTGGCTCCGGCTGGGACCCTATGTGAAAAAAGTCAGGCGGCCGCTCATCATCTCCATCGTGCTGTTGGCGGTATCCTCCCTGGCGGAGGCGGCGTATCCCCTGTTCACGAGCTACGCCGTGAACACCTTCGTGGTGCCCGGCGTCACCCGGGGCATCGGGCTGTTCGCTCTGGTGTACGCGCTCATCATCCTGGCGGGCGGCGTGGCCGTGGCGTTTTATTCCCGCAGCTCCATGGTGGTGGAGCTGACGACGGGAAAACTCCTCAAGCGGGCCTGCTTCGTCCATCTGCAGGAGCTGCCCATCTCGTTCTACAGCACCACCCCCGTGGGATATCTGCTGAGTCGGGTCATGTCCGATACCGACCGGATCAGCAGCATGATCTCCTGGGGGATCATCCACATGCTGTGGAATCTCTGCTATATCATCGGCGCCGTGGTGTTCATGTTCCTGCTGAAGCCGTCTCTGGCGGCGATCCTTATTCTGGTCATCCCCATCACGGCGGTCATCACCTGGATCTTTGAGAAGAAGATCTTGGTGGAAAACCGGAAAATGCGCGCCTTCAACTCCATGATCACCGGCGCGTACAACGAGGGGATCACCGGCGCCAAGGCGTCCAAGACCCTGGTCATCGAGGAGGACAACTGCGCCAGCTTCGGCGTGCTCACCGGGAAAATGTACCGGGCTTCCGTGCGTACCGCCATGCTGCGGGGCTTCCTGCTGCCGCTGATCCTGTTCTGCGGCTCCCTGGCCGTGGCGGCCGTGCTGAAGCGGGGCGGCCATCAGGTCATGGTGGGGGGCATGGACCTCGGCGTCATGAGCGCGTTCATCTCCTACGCCGTGGGCATCATAGAGCCCGTGGTGGAGATCGCCGGCGTCATCACCGACATCATGGCGGCGCAGGTGTGCATCGAGCGCGTCACCGCGCTCCTGGACGAGCCCTGTCTCATCGAGGATACTGCGGAAGTCAAAGAAAAATACGGCGACAGCTTTGAGCCGAAAACAGAGAACTGGGAGCCGATCCGGGGCGACGTGACCTTCGATCACGTGTGGTTCAAATACCCGGACGGCGGGGACTGGGTGCTGGAGGACTTTTCCCTCCACATCCCCGCGGGGACCACGGTGGCCATCGTGGGGGAGACCGGCGCGGGCAAGTCCACGCTGGTGAACCTGGCCTGCCGGTTCTACGAGCCCACGGAGGGACGGGTGCTCATCGACGGGCGGGACAGCCGGGAGCGTTCCCAGCTCTGGCTCCACTCGTCGTTGGGCTGTGTGCTCCAGGACCCGCATCTGTTCTCCGGCACCATTGCGGAGAACATTCGCTACGGGCGGCTGGAGGCGGAGGAGGAGGACGTTATCCGCGCCGCGCGGCTCGTATCTGCCGATCAGGTGGCGGCGAGGCTGCCCGACGGCTATAAAACGGAAGTCGGCGAGGGTGGCGACCGGCTCTCCACCGGAGAGAAGCAGCTCATCTCCTTTGCCAGGGCCATGATCGCGGACCCGCCCATTTTTGTGCTGGACGAGGCAACCTCCAGTATCGACACGGAGACGGAGCAGCTCATCCAGAACGCCATTTCCCGGGTGCTCACCGGACGGACGGCGTTCATCATCGCCCACAGGCTCTCCACCATTCGTCAGGCCGATCTCATCATCGTCGTGGACGACGGCCGGATCGTGGAGCAGGGCACCCACGGGGAGCTGATGGCCGCAGGCGGGGCCTACGCCGCCCTTTATGAGGCCATGCGCATCAAGGAAGAGGACGAAGAAGTATTTGACGGCCGCTGAAGCGGCGGTTTCCAACGGAGGTGCAACATGAGAGGAGCCGTAATCATCATCATTCTTGTGATCTGGGGCATCGTCGGCCTTGCGCGGAGCATGTCCCAGAAAAAGGGCCAATCACAGCAGCAGCCCCAGCGGCCGCAGCAGCCGCAGGCGGCGCAGGGAGAGAAAAAGCTCTCCTTTGAGGAGCTCCGGCAGCGAAATGCCGAAATGAGCCGCACCCCCGCGCAGAGAGCGCCGACGCCGCCAAGGCCGCAGCCTCAGGAGCACAGAGCTGTGCAGCGGGCAGCGGAGCGGACGGTGGAGGCAAAGCCGACCGTCCGCCCGAATCCCGACGCCTGGGACGTCAACGCCGCCGCGGCTTACCGGAAGCCCACCGCCTACTGCCAGGAGTGCGGAGCCAAGGTCTACGGATCCCTCGCCTGCCCCATCTGCGGCGCGCGGGTGAAAAAGCAGCGTCAGGAGTATGAACCCTATACCTGACGGATACCATAGAGAAGGAGCACACACATGGAAGAAACGATCACATTGAGCGAGCCCCTGGCGGCAACGGGGGAGAAGAAGCGCACGCGGCTTTACAGCGTGGACATCGCCAAGGGCATCCTGATCCTGGAGGTGGTGCTGGGCCACGCCTGGTTCGCCAAGGCCGGGGCCGTCAACCAGTGGTTCCCCTACTCCATGCCGGCGTTTTTCCTGCTGGCGGGGTACGTGTACAAGCCGGGCAGGACCTATCTGCAGAACATGGGCCGACGGGTGCTCCAGCTCCTGGTGCCGTATGTGCTTTTCAGCATATTCTGCAACCTGCTCTATCCGGTATACGCTGAGCTGGCCAAGGTGCCGCCGGATCCCTCCGCGATGAAAAACCTGTGGATCGCCTGCCTCAAGAGCGACGCCTTCAACATGCTCATGTCCACGCCCATGTGGTTCCTCACCAGCCTGTTCACCGCGTCCATCGTGTTCTTCGCCCTGGTGGACCGCGTGCGGAAAAGCCTGCTGTGGACCGTGGTCTGCGCCGTCATTCTGCTGGGGCTCACCGTGGTGATCGAGATCGTCAAGAAGGGCGCCTTCGTGCCCTGGCATCTGGATTACGCCCTGTTCGGCTGCGCCATGATGCTGATGGGCGCGTATTTCGGCCAGCGGGGACTGTTCACAAAGTTCAGCGTGAAGAACCTGATCCTGGGGATCGTGCTGCTGGCGGCCTGCATGGGGCTGAACGAGGTGTTCCCCAACGGCAAGACCAGCGTGGTGCAGTACATCACCACCGGGGAGCTCTACGGCGTGGGCACCAACTTCGTCATCTCCCTTATGGGCAGCATCGGTCTTCTGTGCGTGTGCACCCTGCTGGAGAGGATCCCCGTTTTCCGGCCGGTGTTCTGCTGGCTGGGGCGCAGCAGCCTGTGGATCCTGTGCATCCACTACGCCGCCATCATGATCATCGAGCTGTGGCTCTTCAACCACAAGGTGCTGTCCAACAGCATCATCCAGGTGATCATGAAGGAGATGTACGGCTGGGGCCTTGTCCGGGACACGACGAAGGACATCATCGTCAAGGTGCTGGTGGCCTTCGCCAGCATCGGCATCGGCGGGATCTACGCCGTCATCCACAACGCGGTGAAAAAGGCGATCAAAAGCAAACGCGCCGCGTGATATAATAACGCCATCACTATAAAGGAGACAGCCAATGAAAACCTACGAGCTTGTCATCACGGAAAAGCAGCCCACCTGCGGGGGCAAATCCCCCACGAAATCGGAGATCCGCACGGTGACCACGGACGATCCCGTGGCTTACGTCAAGGGCATCGACCCCACCTCCGAGCTGGAGGTGACGGAGGACGGCGACACCGTCACCGTCCGCACCGACCATAACGGCCAGTGGGTCGTGTATGAGTTCACCGAGGATTGACCGCCCCTTCGCGGAAAAGAGGAATAAAAGAGATCAGCGCCCCGAAAGGGGCGCTGATTGCGTTTTGTGAGGGGGGTGGGGAGGTGTCTAATCCGTTCCCCTAATTCTTGCACTTAGCCACGGCGCTTATTTTGTTGTTTTATTTCTTCAACGTCTGAAACCAGCGCGCCGAAGGCATAGATGAACAGTGCGATTATAAACGCTCCGATCCAACCGAACAAAATGATGACGACCCCGATAAAGAGTGTATTGACTGCCAACTCTGGCGGCAGCCGAATGGATCCCACTATAATGGCTATTCCCAGTATCAGCGAAATAAGAAAATTGAGGATAAAAAAGATTATCGCAATACTTTTGATCGTTTCTCCGGGAAAACGGAACATGAACAACCCTCCTGTTCGTATGGAAAGTGACCAACAAATTGAGGCATGCATGTCTGGCAGGCGTCTGCTACTTGTTCATCCCGCGCGAAGCGCTATTTCTGATAATACTGCACCAGCCGGACGCCCATGTCGAAGGCATTCTGGCAGTCGATGGGAAAATGCTCCTCCCGGCGCTTTTTCTTCAGCTCGGGGTCGAAGGCGGTGTTATAGTATTTGGAATAATCGTCGAACTGATACGTGTCGGTCACGTAGAGCGTCTCCAGCGGGCCGAACGTCCGGTCCAGCGCCGTCTCCACAAATTCAAGACCGTAGCCCTCCTCCTTGAGCACTTCGTCCGGGACGTTCATCGTATAGATATAGCCCATGGGCATCCGCCGGTTGAAAAGCGTGGAGTGGGTCGGATCGTACCTGCCGTACTGGAACAGAAATCTCTCCAGGAAGGCTCTCATTTCGGCGGTGGCGCTGCCGATGTAGATCGGCGAGCCCAGAATGACCGCGTCGGCCTCCTTGTCGATCTTCTCCAGGATCGGGGTCAGCCCGTCCTGCGCCGCGCATCTGCCGTAGCTCTTGCCGCCGATCCGCTTGCAGGCGAAGCAGCTCCTGCAGCCCTTGAAATCGTAGTCGATCAGATGATAAAGCTCCGTCTCCGCCCCCAGAGAAGCGGCCCCGTCCAGCGCGGACTGCAGCAGCGTCGCCGTGTTCCACTTTTTCCTCGGGCTCCCGTTGATGGCAATGACCTTCATATTTCATGCTCCTTTCGAAACTTATTATATTTATTGGAATTGCTGTTGTGTGAGTACCGTGGAATCAGCATCAGCTCATGCAGCAAGCTCATGTTAACTAAATACTATTATCGATCACTATTATTACTACTCTGAACACTTCTTGATCAACAGAATTCGAGAATATTACTTCGCCTACGCCTGCATGGTCTGGAGTAACACTCACTGTCGTTGAAGTATTCCAAGTATCGTTATCAAACTCCACATAAGCAGGAGGCCAAAAAGGTGAATACTCGATACTAACTGTGCCGCCGTCTTCCCAAAACGCAGTAAGAGTAAACGTTCTGCCGGTGTCAGTTTGGTTCAAAATAATAACACTTTCACTTGCGTGGAAATGATCAGAAGCATATCCGAGATTACCCTTTTGAAAAATATCACATAACTTGTTGTAGCAATTGGTATAATATCTCCCATCGTTTTTTGCCTGTTTTAACTCCGCCGTTAGGCCATCAAGCTGGTTTTGAAGGCTTTCATTTTCCTTTCTTAATGACAGATTATCAATGCTCTCATCCACTAAACCTGACCTGATCGTATCAAGTCTTGCAATGTATTTTTGGCGATCGAAATACTGAAAAATATTCACAGCGGTTAAGCCGAGAATTATAACACAGGCAAGTATTATTGCGATCGCCTTTTTTGCTCTGAAGTATTGTTTTCCGCAAGAATCGCATTTCTTGGAATGCGGATCAATTATCCCGCCACATCTTTTGCAATAAGCAGTTCTCTTTTTCTTTTTGTTTTCTCCTTTTTCCGGCTCCTGTGAATACTGTTTTTGGGGAGAGCCAGATAAAACAGAACCATCATAATCGCATCCGTGGGCGTCATTCATGATTCGCTCTTTTGACTGCTGCTTCTCCGGCGTCAGCGAATCGTTTCCGTGCCCATTTTGTTGCTCTCTTGATGTTTTCGCGTAAATATCCATCTGCTCCGGAGTCAGTGAGATTAGACCCCCGTCCTCCGTCTCCACGGTATACATTATCGACGACCTCCACGGTCTCTGCGTTTTGTTCCACTTTTCCTGCGGTGGTTGGTTTGTTTTATCCTGTTCGTTTTTCGGTCCGAATGTTTTGGCCACGATCCTGTCCACGATTGCCTGCTCTTCCGGTGTCAGCGGATCGTTCCCGTGCTCCTTCTGTGCCTTCTGCCAGGATTCCAGCCTGTCCGCGGGTACTCGCACCATATACCCGTCCTCGGTCTCGATCAGATATGTTTCCTGTTCGTTCGGCTGTGCTCCTTGTGTAGTATCTTCTGGCACCCATCCTCGTTTACTTTTCTTAATTAAATCATCCACAGTCAGAATACGAGCTCCGCATTTATAACATGTAATACGATTGTTGTTCTGCACAGCTCCACAATTAGGACATTGACATGCGTGATCATCGGGGGTAATGGCTTCCAATAATACAGACGATTTTTCACTTGCACTAGGTTCAATTGAGTTTTTGCTGCTTGAATCACTGTTATTATCCCCAAATTGCATATCATTTTTTTCGGATTCTGTGAGGACTGGTGTACTCTCAACAAATCCATCGGTGAGGAAGTAATAGCAGACCCTGCTCCACAGAAGAACAGCAACAAATGATATTCTACTACCTTCGTTCAGTGCAGTGATAATAATCATTATCACCGTAACAATAATGGCGTCAATTATGACGATTCTTTTTGCTTCTTTCGGTGCTACAGGATTCTTCCTTATCAAATAACGATAGACCCAAACAGGAGTCGGATGAATAAGAAATGATATTATTAGATTGATCATCAAATGCTCAAACCATGAATCCATATCGTTACTCCTCTTATCTAATCATTCTTCGGAAGCGGACTATAACAACCTCGTTGTTGTCACTTAACGCAGTATGCTGCGCAATGTTTTCCGAGCTCATGTTATCATTCCATTACAGAAAATGCAATCTCATCATTTTCAGACACCCTGCCTTTCGAAAAATCCACGATTCAGGCAGGGTTTCTGAGTTTTTTGCGAGAAACGACAAAAACCCCCGAAAAACAAAATCGGAGCCCAGCGGAGCGGGTCCGATTTTGAGAGGAGGAGCGACGGAGCGAATGAGAGACGGTGTTTCCGAAACAAAAAAACGCCGTCGCGAACGATACGAAGTCCGCGACGGCGATTTGGTGCTCCAGCGGAGATTCGAACTCCGGACACCCTGCTTAAAAGGCAGGTGCTCTGCCGACTGAGCTACTGGGGCATATGGCTGGGATGGCAGGGATCGAACCTGCGAATGCCAGAGTCAAAGTCTGGTGCCTTACCACTTGGCTACATCCCAATATGGGATATCCTCTGGCGTTTCCCTCTTTTTGTCAGTACAGTCCTTTTCTGTAGAGAAAAGGACTGTACCGCTCGTATGGGGTGGGTAAAGGGACTCGAACCCTCGACACCCGGAACCACAATCCGGTGCTCTAACCAACTGAGCTACACCCACCATGTGCGGGGAAATGGCACGCCAAAAGGGATTCGAACCCCTGACCTACTGCTTAGAAGGCAGTTGCTCTATCCTACTGAGCTATTGGCGCATATGTGCCGCATCAAAAAATGGAGCGGGTGATGGGAATCGAACCCACGCGGCCAGCTTGGAAGGCTGGAATTCTACCATTGAACTACACCCGCGCGTTTCTCACATTCATCAACAGCTTAAATATACTAGCATCTGCGGGGAGAATTGTCAAGGTTTTTTCTCTTGCCGGGCATTATTTCTCAGTCCACGGCCATATCGCAGTAGGCGCACTGCTCCCCGGCGTCCGTTTTTTTCGTCAGCGGAGGCAGATACGGCTCGAATTTTGTGACGCAGGACGGGTTTTTGCAGACCCGTTCCCCGCCGGGTTCCACCCAGGCCGGAGGGATGCGGGGCTGCCGCAGAAGGGTATACAGGAGCGCCATGCGGATGAACATGCCGAAGCGCGCCTGCTCAAAGTAAACGGCGCGGGGATCGGCGTCCACGTCGGTGGCGATCTCGTCCACCCGGGGCAGCGGATGCATGACGAGCATATGCTCCTTGGCCCGCTCCAGCTTCCGCCGGGTGAGTACATATACGCCCTTGAGCCGCTCATACTCCAGCGGGTCGATGAACCGCTCCCGCTGGATGCGGGTCATGTACAGCACATCCAGGTTGGGGATGGCCGACTCCAGGTTGGTGATCTCGATGTATTTCTGGCCGTGGGCGCGCATGTAGGCCAGCATGTATTCCGGCATGGCCAGGTCCCGGGGCGCGATCAGGTGGAAGCTGATGTTGGGGAATTTGGAGAGCGCCAGCACCAGGGAGTGGACGGTGCGTCCGTATTTCAGGTCGCCGCACAGGCCCACGTTCAGATTGCCGATGGAGCCGAATTTCCGGCTGATGGTGGTCAGGTCGGCCAGGGTCTGGGTGGGGTGCATATGGCCGCCGTCGCCGGCGTTGATGAGGGGCACCTCCGAATACAGGGAGGCGGCCATGGCGGCCCCCTCTCTGGGGTTGCGCATGACGATCACGTCGGCATAGGAGCTGACCATCCGGATCGTGTCCGCCAGCGTCTCGCCCTTGGCGGAGGAGGTGGCGCTGGGATCGGAGAAGCCGAACACACTGCCCCCCAGCCGCATCATGGCGGTCTGGAAGGAGAAGTTCGTGCGGGTGCTGGGCTCGAAGAACAGGGAGGCCATGACCTTCCCCCGGCAGGACTCCGCAAAGGCGGCGGGATCCGCGATGATCTCACAGCACAGGGCGTAGAGCTCGTCCCACCACTGTACCGACACATCCTCGATGCTGATCAGATTCCTGATATCCATGCCGCCGCTCCTTTCTCCCGGATTCTATGCTATTCTAGCACAGCGGAGTGCGCAGCACAAGAAAAAACTCAATTCAAAAATGCGCGGCCTGGTTTCAGGCCGCGCGGCGTGTTGCCCTGGGTTTGTTTATATCGTACCGGTGATCGTCAGGACGGCGACGCCCGGCGTCGTGATCCAGGCGCCGGTATCGGGGTCCTGGGCAAAGGTCGCGGCGGGCACGGTGACGGCTCCGGCGGCCGTGGTGAGCAGGCCGGTGGCCTCGCTGTAGGTATACTCGCTCCCGGTCCAGGGCGTGCCGTTGTAAGTGACGGTGACGCCGGTGAGGATGGGATCGAAGGTATCAGTGATCACAGCTTCCGCGTCCGCACCCGCCTCCGCGTTGCCGGTGTTCATCAGGGTGAGGGTATAGGTGAGCTGCCCGTTTTCGCTGACCACGGCGGGGGACACGCTCTTGTTCAGGGAGAGCACCGGCTCCGCTGCGACAGCGGCTGAGAAAGAGGCGGTGACAGGGGTCGCGCGGCCCGTGCCGGTCACGGAAACCGTGTTCGTGACGGTACTGCCCGCCGCCGGGGGCGCGAACTCCGTGGCCATTGCCTCATAGATCAGCATGACGCTGCCGCCGGCGGGGATCGCAATGCCCGTGACGGTGAGCGGCGGCCCCGCCGTGACGCTCGGCGCGGGCTGGCGCTGATCGTTCACATAGTATTGTATGGTATTCGGCACGTATTCCAGGGGATAGAGGGTCAGAACGCCGGACTCGTACGCGCCCAGGTCGTCCGTGACCGTGAGCCCGCTGAGGGGCGCTGTGCCGGTATTTGAAATGCTGATGATGTAGGTGACGTCCTCGCCCGGGGCATAGCCGTCCCCCACGGCGGTCTTTGTGACAGCGAGGGATTCCAGGATCTCGCCCGTGGCAATGTTCGAGGTGGTGGTGACGCCGTTATAGGTCAGCGTCGCCTGATTTGTAAAAGTAGCCATATAGCCAGCCTCCAGTTCAGTTTGTGCACCGCGGCGCGGCGCAGTCCATTCTATGCAGAAGAAGGTCGGTTTGCCCGGGGCCGGGCTCGCGTGCCGGTTTCGTCCGGAAACAGAAAAAACCCGGCGGACCATTTCGGTCCGCCGGGTTGGGCAAGCGGTTATTCGGTCGCTGTTTCGGTTTCCTTTTCGGCCTTTTTCTCCGGCTTCTTCTCCTCCCTGTCGGAATCCGTTTTGGCCCCGGAGCTCTTGCGGCGGCGGCCGTAACCGTAGCCGTATGCGTAGCTGTAGCCGTGGCCGTAGTTGTGCTTGTAATAATACTTGTGATCGGTGGTAGGCGCGTTGGCATAGACAAAGCCCAGGATGTTGGCGTTCACCTGCTCAAGCTGCTGGAGCATCCGGCCGATGGCCTTGTGCTCGGTAACGCCGTGCTGTACCACCAGCAGGTAGCCGTCCACATGCTCGGCGAGAAGCGCCGCGTCCACGACCACATTGATGGGCGGACAGTCGAAAATGATGTAATCGAAATGCTGCCGCAGAGCGGCGATCACATTGCCCATGCTCTTGGAGTAAATGAGTCGGGTGGGGTCGGCGGGCAGGGTGCCGGGGCCGAGCACATAGATCCCGTGCTCCTCATTGTAGTTCACTGCGTCGTCCAGCATGCAGTCGCCGACCAGCAGATCGGAGAGTCCCTTGTCGGACTTCATTTTCAGCTTCATCTCCACCGTGGGCAGGCGCAGGTCGCAGTCCACGATGAGCACGCGGCGGCCCAGCTCGGCAAAGGAGATGGTCAGGTTAATGGCGTTGGTGGATTTGCCCTCGCCCTGGGAGGCGCTGGATACGGCGATGCATTTGCAGCCCTTCTCCGGGAAGGAGAAGGCGATGTTTGTCCGCAGGGTCTTGTAGTCCTCCTGCATGAGGAAGGAGGAATCCTTGGTGAGCAGGAGCTGCTGGGCGTTTGTCAGCGCGCCGCCGACTTTTTTCTTTGTCTTAGCCATCGGTTCTTTCCCTCCTCTTGCCGTAACCGTAACCGTAACCATAACCGTAGCCGTAGCTGTAGGAGCCGTACTTGTGGCCGGAGCTGGCGGTCAGGTCGTGGATCGTGCCCATGACGGCGTAGCCGTAGCGCTTCATGAGATCGTCCGTCTCCTTCACGCGGTTGTCCATGAACTCCCGGATGATGAGCACCAAAGCCATGAGGACGGCGCCCAGGATCGCGCCTGTAGCGGCGTAGCGCGTGTAGTTGGGGGAGTAGATGCGGCCGGAATAGGCCGAGGGCGTAATGACCATCAGTGTTGTGCCGCTGACGATCCGCGAGACGTACTCGGCGGAGACGGTCTCCATCGCCTGGGAGATCTTGAAGGCGTCCTGCGGGTTCACCACGGTGATGTTCACACGCAGGATCTCGGTATTGTTCACGGTGCTCACCGATACGATGGAGCCGAGCTGGTTGAGATAGCTCTCGCTGACGCCGGACTGGCGCACAGCCTCCTCCACGACAGGACGGCTGGAGATGATGGTGGAGAACGTGGTCGTCAGGTTGCGGGAGGTGGTGAGCTCGGTGTTGGTGACCCGATCCTCATCGCCCCGGTAGACGTTGCTGTTGATATACGCGGTGAACCAGGAGCGATAGGTGGGCGTAATGAGTACCTTTGCCCCGACAAATGCTATCGCGCCCAGCACGACCGCGGCGATCACGATCAGCCACCAACGCTTCAGCAGCGCGTTGAGCAGCGCAAGCAGATCGATCTCGGTCTCATCTGAGCGCAGCTGCGTTCTCTCTGTCTTTTCATTCATATCGGCAGACCTCTTCCTCTGTTATATTTGCACAGCATTCAAGCTGTCTGTTCTCTTCCGTCCCTCAGGACAGGGACGCCTGTTCCCCGGCGTAAACCTGGCGGAAAAGCTCGCTGGCGCGGTGGACCGTGTCCATATCGGGCACCATTACATAGGCGTACTGGCTCAGGGAGTACGGGATCTGGAGATCGCCGTCACCGTCCACGCTGTAGCCGACCACGTTCCAATCTTCCCCGCCGCTGAGCTGATCCCGAACCAGCTTGCTCAGCACGTCGTATGGGACGTTCGTCTCGAAGCTGCCCTCCAGCGCGTTCATGAGATCGAAGAAATTCGTCAGAAGCTCCGGGGACATCATCTTTCTGAGGAGCGCCTTGATAACGGCCAGCTGGTTCCGGCCCCTCTGCCGGTCGCCGGAGGCGAACGCATGGCGCTCCCGCACGAATGCCAGGGCCGCGTCGCCGTCCAGATAATTCTCCCCTTCATAGAAAGTATAACCAAAGGCGGAGAAGGAGTAGTCCGAGTCGACCGTGACGCCGCCCAGGGTGTTGACGATATCCACGAAGCCGCCGAAGTTGACGCGGAAATAGTAGTCGATGTCGATCCCGTAGAAGGCGGCCAGGGAGTCCATGCTCACCTGCACGCCGTAGATGCCCGCGTGGGTCAGCTTATCCCGGGCGCCGCCGGAGATGGACAGGGGTACGTAGTAGTCGCGGGGGGTGGAGACCAGGGCGATCTGCTTCGTCTTCGTATTGATAACGGCGATGATGTTCACATCGTTCCGGCTCCGTTCCACCAGGCCGCTGCGGCTGTCGATACCGCCGATATACACGGCGAAGGTGCTGCCGTCGCTGCTCCTGATCCTGTCCCCGCCGTCGGCGTATTGATCCGCGGCGTGGGAGGAGTATGACGGCTGGGGGCTTTGGTCGGGGGCGGCGCCAGGCGCGCCGGCGGGAGCGGGTTCCTCCTCGATCCGGACGGACCAGACCTCACGCATGTTCGATTCCGCGTCCTCGAGTCCCTCGACCTCGTCCAGAATGGCGACGAAGCCCCGGTTGATCACGATGGCGTCAACGGAGCCGTCCAGCAGCGTCTCCACCAGTGTGGGCAGACTGTCGAACGCGTGGACGTCAGGATCAAAGCTGTATGCGGCGCCAAGGCGGCTGACCGCCTCGTCCGTGTTGGCTCGGTCGCGATCCGCGATGATGCCGTAACTGAGGCCGCTGGCGCTCCTTTCAAAGTCGCGCGTGTCGGACGCGCGCATGAACACGCTTACGACTGTGGCGTCGGCGGTGGGGGTCGTGATGTTCTCCACGGTCTTCCGGGCCTTATGTACATACAGAAAGCCCGCCGCTGCGACGATGCACGCGATGATTGCCAGAACGAGCCCCGCGATGAACGGGCCCTTGCGTTTTGGGACGATCATCAGCAGGGCGGCGATGATGAAGACGACCGCCATTGCCAGCACCGCGGCGGCCAGGTATTTGATCGGAAGGAAGCCGGTGAAAACCAGCTCAAAGGTGAGCAGGATCATCGCCAGCGCCACGATGAGCGCCACGAGGATGCCGACGGTGCGCCGGATGACGGCGCCGTTACTGCGGTGGGAATTATCCATATTCATACCTCAGCCGAAGAGCCGCCGCATCTTACGATGCGCTGCAGCGTCTCTCTTCGGGAATACTGTCGGAGGAGTTGGGGGCAGGGCAATAGGTGGGAACAAGATCCTCCACAAGCTGCTTGATCTCCCCGTCGTTGCGGTAGGCCGCCTCCAGCAGGACGCCCAGCCTTTTCAGGAAATCATCCGCGTCGAAGTCGATGGGGTGCCCCACATAGATCAGGTCATTGGCCGTTTTCGTGATGTTCTCATCATCCATGAGCTTTTCCTCATAGAGCTTTTCGCCGGGGCGCAGGCCCGTGTATACGATCTTGATGTCCTCATCGGGCTTGTAGCCGGAGAGCTTGATGAGATTGCGGGCCAGGGTGTCAATCTTCACCGGGCTGCCCATGTCGAGCACGAAGACCTCCCCGCCCTTGGCGTAAACGTCCGCCTGGAGCACGAGACTGACCGCCTCGGGGATCGTCATGAAATAACGGATGATGTCGGGGTGGGTGACGGTGACGGGGCCGCCAGCGGCGATCTGCCGCTTGAACAGCGGGATGACGGAGCCGTTGGAGCCCAGCACGTTGCCGAACCGCACCGCCACGAACTCGGTCTTCGGCGGCGTATCCGGCTGAATGGTGAACAGCTCATCCTCGCCGTCCTCCGCATGAGTGTAGAGCGCGGGGATATCGGATACGCGCCCCTCCTTGATCATGCGGTCAAAGCTCTGCACGATCATTTCGCATATGCGCTTGGAGGCGCCCATGATATTCGTGGGATTCACTGCCTTGTCGGTGGAGATGAGCACGAACCGGCTGCAGCCGAACAGCATTGCCGCGTAAGCCGTTTTATAGGTGCCCAGGGCGTTGTTTTTGATGGCCTCGCAGGGGCTGGCCTCCATCAGGGGGACGTGTTTGTGGGCGGCCGCGTGGTAGACGATATCCGGCCGGTAGTCGCGGAAAACCTGCAGCACCCGGCGGCTGTCGCGCACGGAGCCGATCAGCACCTCCAGATCCAGCTCGGGCCGGCTGCGCATCAGTTCCATCTGGAGGTCGTAGGCGCTGTTTTCATAGATGTCAAAGATGATGAGCTTTTTGGGGGAGTGTGCGGCGATCTGGCGGCACAGCTCGCTGCCGATGCTGCCGCCGCCGCCGGTGACGAGGATCGTCTTGCCCTCGGTGAAGCGGAGCACCTCCTCGGTGTTGACCCGGATGGGCTCCCGCCCCAGCAGATCCTCGATGTCCACGTCTTTCATGGAGCTCACAGTGACCTCGTCGTTCACCAGCTGGTAAATGCCGGGGAGATTCTTGAGCTCACATCCGGTCTCCTTGCAGATGTTGAGGATGTCCCGCCGGTCCTGGGCGCTGGCGGAGGGGATGGCCACAAAGATCTTGTCGATCGCGAACTTCTTCACGTTGAAAAGGATATCGTCCCGGCCGCCGACCACAGGGATCCCGTCAATAGAACGGTACCATTTGCTCTTGTCGTCATCTATGATGCAGAGCACCTGGTACCGGGCCACGTTGGAGAACAGCATATCCCGCAGCAGCATCCTGCCCGCCAGGCCGGCGCCGATGAGCATGACCCGCGGCTGGGCAGAGGCGGCGCGCATGGTTTTCATCCGCTTGCGCTCCATCTGCACGTAGCGGACGGAGAATCGGATACCGATGGTGCAGACGAACTGAAAAACGGTGCCCAGAACGTAATAGGTGAGGGGCATGCGGTAGAAGATCAGCGTGATGGCCAGGGTGTGGATGGCCGCGGTGATGAGAACGGCCGCGCCGGATCGCGTCAGCTCGTCAAAGCTGGCGAACTTCCATATGCTGTTATACAGCTTCATGAGATAATAGACGACGATGCAGACCACCGCGTAAATCGGGACAAAGCTGAGCCAGGCGTGGAGATAACCGTCCGGAATAACAGAGAACCGACAGTCATAACGGATCCAGAGCGCGAGCCCGAAGGCCAGATTTACGGAAAAAATATCGAACAGGAGCATATACAGGGTGGCGCCGCGCCATCGGAACAGTTTTTTCTTTTTCGCATCCATCCGAATAATACTTCCTCGTATATGATTTGCGTTCTTATTGCCGGAAGACGTCCGAAAAAACGGCTCCCGGCACATCATATTCATGAAATTATACCACGACGAAAAAATCCTTGTCAAGCAACGCAGAGCCCAAACAGGGGCATTGCGGAGCGTGGACAAGAATTTTTGCGTATCCGACAAAACGACGGTCAGAAATTGTTACACTTTGTTATTATTTGCGGGAGACTCGCCGCGGCGCTCAATTTTCCAGCAGCTCGTCTGCGTAATCGAACAGCCCGCGAACTTCCCGGCCCAGCTTTTTCTCCATAATATCCATGGCGGGACGCAGGTTCGGCGGCCGGCCGGTCATGTTGTGGCAGTCTGAAATCAGGAGCTGTGCGTGCCCCTCCCGCACGGTTTTCAGCGCGTGGGATCTGGTGGAAAAGCGGGTGAACGCCTCTGCGCTGATCTGGGTGCGCAGATTCAGGGCATACAGGTCCTTCAGGGCGGACGGCGTCTGGATCTTGAAGTAACGGTCAATGTGGGCGATCACCGCCTCCAGACCGGTGGAGCGCATGAAATCGTAGAGGAGCCGGTGGAGCTGTACGTCCCACCGCTCGAAGGGCAGCTCGATCATGAGGAGATTTGTCCCCGAATAGCACAGTTCCTCCGCCCGGCCCCATTCGGACATGCGCGGCGCCCATGCCACCTCTGCGCCCAGGGAAAGGCGGGGGAGCTTATCCCGCTCCTCCGCGGGGAGCGCGTCGATAGCGGCGCGCAGCGTGTCCCATGCGGCGGCGCGGCGCTTGAGAAAATGATCCGGCGACTCGGTATCGGGGTAGAAATGGGGCGTCAGAGCGACAGTGCCGACGCCCTGTTCCCGCTGGGCGATGAGCATCCGGATGCTCATCGCCGGATCCTTGGAGCCATCATCCATCCCGGGCAGGATGTGTGTGTGGAGATCTGTCATGTTGCCTCCCGGCGCGGGGCGGAGGCCCCGCGGATCTGATACATTTTGTTATTTATCTGTTATTATACAACGCCGTGGCCGGCAAATCAAGGGAGGGCAAGAGAGAACGATCAAGGGCATTGGGAGAAAATACGAAAAAAATCCAAATCATTTGTATTTTCTGATAAAGCGGCAGGCATGGAATAATAATATAATGGTGTCAAACAGGTGCGGAACCGTGATGATACGCGGCGGCAGACGCCATTGGCCTGCCGCGGCGGAGCGAAAAACAATCAGAAAGGATGAAGAACCATGGTAAGCAGATGGTCAAGCCCCAATCCGGTCGTGTTCGGCTGCGGAACCTCTGCCAGAACGGGCGAGTTCCTGAAGGAGTTTGAGTGCAAAAAGGTAATCGTGATTTATGACAAAGGCGTTGAGGCTTCGGCAAAGAAGATCCTCGCCAGCATCGCGGCGGAAGGGATCGACTATGTCACCTTTGACGGGGTCCAGCCCGACGCGCCCGATGTGGTGGTCAATGAAGCGGCCGCCCTCGCCAGGAGGGAGAATGTGGACGGCGTGGTCGCCATCGGCGGCGGCAGCGCAGTGGATACGGGCAAGGGCACTTGCGTTCTCCTGACGAACGATCCCCCCATCAACAAATACTTTGCCCGGCCCAGCGAGCCGCCCGCCTGCGATGTGACGCATCTGAAGCCGATCATCGTCATCCCCACCACCGCCGGCACCGGCACCGAGGTCACCCCGGGCGGCGCTATCGCGGATACGACGCTGAACACCAAAGAAAACGTGGTCTGCCCCACCTCCCTTGGCATCGTTGACCCGGAGCTCACCCTGGGCCTGCCCAAGAGCAGCACCATCGCCACCGGGATAGACGCCATGTGCCATGCCATTGAGGCGTTCATCTCCAACGAGCCCAACTGCTTCAGCGATCTTCTGGCGGAGACGGGCATCTCCCTCATCGCGCAGAATCTGCCCAAGGTCGTCAAGGACGGCAGTGACCTGAAGGCCCGCGAGAACCAGATGCGCGCGGCCACCATGTGCGCCATGAGCATCCTGGGTCCCTACTGCAACATCGGCCACGACACGGGAGCCGTGCTGTGCATGGAATTCCCCATGGTCCACGGCATCTCCGTGAGCTGCTGCCTGCCGGAGATCATGCGCTTTGTCGCCCCCTCCACACCGGAGAAGGTGAGCCGCATCCTCCGGTGCCTGGGCGCTGAGGTGCCCGAGGGCATCGACGGCGAGGCCCTGGGCGATCTGGCCTATGACACGTTCAAGGCGTTCATGAAGAGCGTCGATTACCCCAACATGAAGCAGTTCATACCCTCCCGGGAAGCGCTGCTGGCTACCGTGCCCAAGATCATGGAGACCCAGACCTTCCACTTCTCCCCGAGGCACGTGGAGGAGTCCGACATCGTGACGCTGTTCAACCAGATGTGGGACCGCAACTGCGCCGAGGCATAAGAGCGTAATACATATTATTAAAAAACACCCCCCGCGCCGACGGCGCGGGGGGTGTTTTTTTGCTGTTCGAAGCCCGGCGAAGCGGGTTCGATCTGAATGATCACAGCGCCAGGAAATCCCGGCCCTCGGCCTTGGCATGGCCGATCAGGAACAGGAATACGGAGGCCGGGATGCAGAAGATATTATCCGGAAGGTCAGGCACCCGTCCGAACATGCCGTCCGCCTTGGTGATGACGAGGCAGAGCGCCGCGTCCCCGCTGCGGGCGAGGATGGCGTCCTTCCGGGAGAGACGCACGTCGGAGTCGTAGCGCACGTCCAGAAAAACCGGCTTTTCCCCGCCGAGGATCATGTCCAGGTTCTTGCCGCCGCTGCGGCCGCGCTGGTAGAAGATCTGCCGCTCCTCGTGGTCCGGGCCGGAGAAGCGCAGGTGCCGGTAGACGGCCGTCTCCACGATCTTGTCCATGCTGCCCTCGCTGATGCGTACGTCGTTGAGCATGAGCAGGGAATTGTGGATGGCCGCGTCCGCCAGATAGATCTTGGGCTGCACCTTCTGCATCCGGTCCCCCGCGAACTCGTAGGGGAAGCACTGGTACAGGAGGCAGGCCTTCTCCAGGTACTGCACGTATTTTTCGATGGTGGGCCGCGTGACGCAGTCCACGTCCCGCATGACCGCCTCAAAGCTGATGACGGAGGGACACTCGAAGCTCAGGTAGAGGAAAATCTTCTCCAGCTCCACAGAAGAACGAACGTTATAGCAGATGCTGATGTCCCGCAGCAGCGCATCGCCCACCACGGTCTTCTGTATCATGCGCTGGATCTTGATATCGTCGCTCTCACCCACCAGGTTCAGAAAGCCGCCGGTATAGAGGTAGCGCATGAACTGGCGGCGGAACCGGCCCGCCATTTGGGCGATGCTCCTGAGCCGGGAGGGATCTGCCTCCAGCAGCCCGCGGCAGTCGGGCAGCGGCTCGGAGACGATCTTCGCCGTCCCCGCGGCGATCTGGCAGTATTCGTAGAACGAAATGGGCGGCATATGGAGCAGGACAGCCTCCTTGGACACCGTCTCCGGGCGCACCGCCGCGGAGGCGATCACCGTGGCCTGGGGGTACTGACGGCAGAAGCGGTCGATGCTCTTCTCCCAGCCGGGGGAGAGCTGCACGTCGTCAAAAAAGCAGTAGGTGCGCGCCCCGCCGTCGGGACAGATGTTTTCGAAAAACGCGGAGTAGAACCGGTCGATGGGCAGGAACGAGAAAAACGGGTGGGCAAAGTTCATATAGACGATGTGCTTCGGGTCCGTTCCGTCACTGATGCACTGATGGATGAGCTGGTGGATCAGCGCGGTCTTGCCCGTCCTGTGGGGGCCGGCCATGTAGATCACGCGCTTTTCCCCCTCCCGCAGAAAGCGGAGCGCCTCCCGGAACACGGTGCGCTGGGCGGGCTTGAGGAACTGCTTCTGCACGCTGCGCGTCTGCCACCACTGGTTGTAGCCGGACAGAATGCGGATGATATTGCTCTGTGACGCGATAGACATGAAAATCACCCTTTCGCTGCGCTTTATGGCATTTTATCACAGGCGGGAGCACCGCGCAAGTGACGCCGCGGGGGCGATTCGGGGAGAGCGGACGTTCGACATGCACAAAACAATTTTGCGCGTGATTCCGGCGGTTTTCGGCACGCGAATGCGATCGGGACGAGCGGACGTTGGAGGAAATCACAAAAACCGCGGCGTAATTTCATGTCAAGCCATGCAGAAAAAAGCCCGCGCATGAAGTAAAATGAAAGCCGATATTTCAGTTTTGATAACAAAAGAAAACAGCCCTATCATTAAAGGAGGACCCTGTTATGGATCGTTTGAAAATGTACATCGGCGGCCGGTGGGTCGACGCCGAAGGCGGCAAGACCTTCACCGCCATCAGTCCCGTGGACCGGTCTGAGCTGGCGCTCGTGCCCAGCGCGAGCCCCGCGGATGTGGATAAGGCCGTGCGCGCAGCCGAAAAGGCGTTCCACATCTGGTTCCACAAGTCCCAGGACGAACGCAGCGAGGTGCTCTGCCGCATCGCGGACGCCATCCGCGCCCGGGCGCCGGAGATCGCGAAGCTGGAGGCGCTGGAGCACGGAACCCCCTATAAGGAGGCGCTGGGCGTCACCATGGGAGCCGCCGCCAAGTTCGAGAATACCGCGTGGCTGGCGAAGACTGTCATGGGCGATCAGCTCCCCGTGCCCGGCTCCAACACCATCTCCTATCTCCAGCGGGAGCCCGTGGGCGTGGTAGGCCTGATCGTGCCCTGGAACCTGCCCACCATCATGATTGCCGTCAAGCTGGCCCCGGCGCTGGCCATGGGCAATACCTGCGTGCTGAAGCCCCCCACGATCAACTCCATGATCGGCCTCAAGTTCGCGGAGATCATCTCCACGGTAGAGGGACTGCCCGAGGGCGCCGTCAACATCGTCACCGGCTCCGGCAGCGTGGTGGGCAACGCCATCGCCACCCACCCCCTGGTGGATATGGTCGGGTTCACCGGCAGCAGCGAGACCGGCAAGTCCATACTGGCCGCAGCGGCCGGCACCGTGAAGAAGTGCGTTATGGAGCTGGGCGGCAACAACCCCGTTATCGTCATGCCCGGCGCTGACCTGGACGAGGCCATGAAGGTCCTGGGGCACCGCCAGTTCAACAACTGCGGCCAGCACTGCTCCGGTCTTGGCCGCTACTACGTCCATGAGGACATCCACGATGAGTTCGTGAAGCGCCTGGCGGAGGTGGCGGCCGCCCAGGTGGTGGGCGACCCCATGAATGAGGACACCACCATGGGCCCCGTTACCAGCGGCGAGCATCAGCGCAAGGTTGAGGGCTATGTCACCAAGAGCCTGGAGGAGGGAGCCACCCTCTATTACCAGCAGAAGAAAACGGCGGAGCACGAGAAGGGCTTCTATGTGATGCCCACCATCCTTACCGACTGCCGCCATGACATGACCGCCGCCCGGGAGGAGATCTTCGGGCCGGTGGCCGTCATCATCAAGTACAACGACGGCGACGACATCCGATTCCTGGCCAACGACTCCCCCTACGGCCTGTGCGCCCACGTGTGGACGGGCGACGTGGCCAAGGGCATGGAGCTCATCGACGATCTCCATGTGGGGGCCGTGTTCGTCAACTGCCAGATGCTGCAGGAGAACCAGCCCTGGGGCTCCGGCGTCAAGGAGAGCGGACTGGGCAAGGAGGGCGCCATCATGGGCCTTCTGGAGTTCACCGATCAGAAGCTGGTTTGTGTGAAATACAGGAAATAGAATGAGAGGAATAGTATGAGCGGGTTCAGGATGTATATCGACGGCAAATTCGTTGACGCGGTCCACGGCAAAACCATGGACGTGATAAATCCCGCCAACGGCAAGCTCGTCGCCACCATCCCCTGTGCCGACGAGGCAGACGTGGATCTGGCGGTGGAAGCCGCCCTGAAGGCATTCCCCGGCTGGCGCGCCACCTATGTGGGCGATCGGGTTGATCTTATCATGAAGCTGGCAGCCAAGATGCGTGAGCACGCCGATGAGCTGGCCGTGCTGGAGACCAGCCAGTACGGCGGCCCCATCAGCAAGACCCGCGCCTTTGACGTGAACGCCGCCCCCGGCAATCTGGAGTATGTCGCCGGTATCGCCCGCGGCCTTACCGGCCACACCATCAGCGCCAATCCCCATGCCAGGGTCATGACCATCCGTGAGCCGCTGGGCGTCATCGGCTGCATCACCCCCTGGAACTTCCCCATGACCACCGCCACCTCCAAGCTGGCTCCTGCCCTGGCCACCGGCAATACCGTGGTGCTGAAGCCGGCGTCCTGCGCGCCCCTCACCGTGATGAAGATCGGTGAATACGCCAGGGAGGTCGGTTTCCCGGACGGCGTCATCAACATCGTCACCGGCCCCGGCGGCACCGTGGGCGAGGCTATCGTGAAGCATCCCGGCATCGACAAGATCAACTTTACCGGCGATTCCAAGGTGGGCAAGCGGATCATGGAGCTGGCCAGCCAGTATGTGAAGCCTGTGGCATCCGAGCTGGGCGGCAAGAACGCCTTTGTGGTCATGGACGACTGCGCCGTCGACGGTGCGGTGGAGGCGGGCGTGTACGGCGCGTTCTTCAACTCCGGCCAGAACTGCGGTTCCCCCAGCCGTTTCTACGTGCAGGAAGGGATCTACGACGAGTTCGTGGAGAAATTCATCGCCAAGGCCAAAACGATCACCATGGGCGATACGATGGATCCTGCCACCATGATGGGGCCCCTGGCCTATCCCGCCTGCCGCGACAACGCGGAGAAGTTCGTGGCCCAGGCAGTTGAGGACGGCTGCAAGCTCCTGCTGGGCGGCGAGCGCCCCAACACCCCGGACACCAGGGACGGCTGCTTTGTGGCGCCCACCGTGCTGGAGGTCTATGACAACAGGATCCCCTTCATGCAGGAGGAGATCTTCGCCCCCGTGGTGGGCATCTACAAGTTCAGAACCTTCGATGAGGCTGTGGAACTGGTGAACGACAGCCGCTACGGTCTGTGCGCCTCTGTGTGGACTATGGACTACCGCAAGGGTATGCTGTTCATCGACAGGCTGAAGGTGGGCACCTCCTGGATCAACCAGCACCTGGAGATCGTCACAGAAACGCCCTGGGGCGGCCGCAAGGAGTCCGGCTGGACCAAGGAGAACTCCCTGCTGGTGCTGGATGAGTATACCTGGCACAAGCATATCTGGATCAACATGGACGAAGAGCCCCATACCTTCTGGGAAAACTACCTCAAAGCGTAGATCCGGACAGACAAAAACGCCGCTGCGGTTTTGCGCAGCGGCGTTTCGGTTATTCAGCGGTCAGTCGGTGGCTCTGTAGAATTCCTCCAAAAGGTACGATCTCAGCCGTTCATAAAGGGCGGGAGCGCCGCCGCCCACCGGCTTCCCGTCGATCTCACAGGCCCGGAGGCAAAGGTTGCTGGAGCTGGTGACCAGCACCTCGTCCGCAGCGAAGAGTTCCTCCAGCAGGAAGGGCTCTTCCCGGTAAGGCACTTCCAGCGCGCTGCAGGCGCGGAGCAGGTGTGCCCTGGCGATCCCCGGCAGGATCAGCTCATCTGTGGGAGCGGTGCGCAGGACGCCGTCCTTCAGGATGTGCACATTGCTGTGGGCGCACTCCGTGACCCGGCCGCCGGGACGGTAGAACACCGCCTCCGAGCAGCCCGCGGCCTCCGCCCGCTGGGCGGCCATCACCGAGGGGATCAGATTCAGGGTCTTGATGTTGCAGTGGAAAAATCGGGTGTCCTCCGCGGTGATCAGCCGAATGGGCTTCCGCCCGTCGGCGATGGAGGCGGGGGTGAGCGTGATCCACAGATTGCCGGGCCCCTCCGTAAAGGCGTGCTTTCTCACGCCGGTGCCCCGGGTGACCTGGTAGTACACGAACAGATCGCCCGAGTCCATCTTCCGCACCAGACCGTTCAGCGTCGCCTTCAGCTCGTCCTTCGTGACGGGCATCCGGATCTGCAGGGCATCCGCGCTTCGGAAAAACCGGTCCACGTGCTCATCCAGGGCGAAGATATGATAATTCCGGCAGGGCCCCGCGTCATAAACGCCGTCCCCAAACCAGGAAACGCGGTCGTTCATGGGAACGGTCATCTCCTCCAGGGGACCGAAGCGGCCATTGTAGTAGCCGAGCTTTTCCATGTACCGCTTACGCCTGGAAGGGGATGCAGGTGCCGTCCATCCTGTTCAGGTCGGCGTCCACGTCCTCCAGATAGAAGGGAGCGAAGCGCAGCCCGCTCTCCGGGGTGTACTTTTTGCGCAGAAACTCGTTGCCGGCAAAGATCTCGGCCATGGTCTCCTCCGAATCGTCGAACACGGCGCGTCCGCGGATGCGCACCCATTCCCGGTCGGCGCTGCAGGCGCAGATCTCCACGTTGGGATTGGCGCGGATCTGCCGGCAGCAGCGCTTTTCATCGCCCATGCCGAAATACAGCCGGCCGTTTTTCAGCACGGCGCAGAACCCCATTGGCCGGACCCTTGCCGCGTCCCCGTCCACACTGGCGAGGAAATACCAGCCGCATTTCTTCAGAAAATCGAGAAGCTCTTTATTCATGATGATTGTTCCTTTCCTGTTTGATTTCACCCTCCCCGCGGGGCTTGCGCAGCCGTGGGAACCGTGATAAAATCCCTTTGTAACTTCCTACGATACGGATTTTATCACATAAGCGTCCAAAGCGCAATCATCCGGTGAAAGTTCGCGGATTCGGTCCGCGGCCCAATCCCGCGAGGTTTCCGGCGAGGAACGGATGTGGTAGGATCCTACAACATAAGCGCACGAGAGGAGGATCAGCCATGGTCCTATGCATGGATACGGTCAACCGCTGCCTGGAGGAGTATAAGCCGACCTACTGCCTGGAGGGGGTGCCGGAGCTGGCGTTCCGGGCGATCGTCCCCTATCGGGAGGCGTCCTCCTATGACGCGGGGACTCTATACGTGGGGAAGGCGAGCCGTCTGCCGTATCCGCTGCCCCGGAATTTCGTGGGCATCGGCTGCGCGCTGCCGCCCAGGGGCTGGACCCCGCCGGACAACATCAATTTGACGATCCTGCCGGAGAGCGCCGACTTTTCCCATGTTCTCATGTCGCTTCTGAGCCGGTTCCTGAACGACGATACCCATAAGGTGGCCGCCTTCTCCGCCGAGGTGCTGGAAAAGCTGTCCGGGGCGGGGGATGTGCGCGCCCTGACCGAGGTGGCCTATCGGTATCTGGAGAACCCCATCGTCATCTCCGATAAAAACTGGCGCACGATGGTCCTCTACCCGGAGCTGGACATTCCGGAGGACGTGGACTGGATGCAGTTCAAAAACGACGGGATGCTCTCCATCGAGGTGGTCACCCGGAACATGCACGCAAATCTGGCCGGCGCGATCTCCGAATCATCGCGCCCCTTCCGCTGGACAGACGACCGCATGGCGTATCCCCGCCTGTTCTGCAACGTGACGGTGGGCAGGCACGCCGCCGCAACGCTCTCGGTGCTGGAGTACAACCGGCCCTTCACCGATCAGGATCACACTGTGCTGGCGCTGCTGGCCGACGCGGTCTCGGCGGAGCTGCAAAAGAGCGAGAAGCTGGGCTTCCCAAGGGGCCTGGATTACGAAAACTTTCTCTCGGACATGCTGGAGGGGAAGGTGGGCGCGCCTGCCGTGATGCAGGACAGGATCAAAACGCTGAATATCGACCTGAAACGGTATCTCTGTCTTTTTGTCATCGACGTGCGCAGCTTCGACAGGGGCAATTTCTCCACCAGCTTCTTCCGCGACTATGTGGAGCGGACGGTCAGCCACTGCAAGGCGCTGGTCTTCAAGGGGTTCATCGTGTTTTTCAAGAGCTTCAGCAAACCGGAGGCGGCGAGGGACGTGGCCGAGATCCCCGAACTCAGGGATTTCCTCTCCGAGCGGAAGGCGAAGTGCGGCGTCAGCCGCTGCTTTGAGAATATCACGGAGCTGAGCAGCGCCTTCCACCAGGGGGTGGAGGCCGTCTCGATCGGGGCCGCCATGTACCCGGAGGCGCCCTTCTGCTTCTACGAGGACCTGGTGCTGTACCACATCGCCAAAATCTGTTCCGAGCAGGACGACCTCATCCGCCTGTGCAGTCCCAAGCTGCTGGAGCTCATCGAATACGACCGGCAGCACAACACGGCGTTCACCAAGAGCCTCTACGCCTGGTTTGCCAGCGCCCGCAACATCACCCGCACCGCTGAGGCGCTCAGCCTCCACCGGAACTCTGCCATCTATCACCTGAAAAAGATCGAGGAGATCCTGGGCATCAGCCTCACCGGCGCGGACAACCTCCTCTATCTTGAGCTGAGCTGCCGATTCCTGGAATACAACGACCGGATCAGGTAAAATATCCGATCGAACCCGCGCGTCGGCGCAGTTCCCAAAGGGACTGTGCGATGTTTGTTTTTCCTCTTTGAGCTTATCCGCGAAAAAAAGCGCCTTCGGAAACCGAAGGCGCTTTTGCCGTATCAAACGGGGCAGATATACTTTTTCATCAGGTGAAGTGCCTTTAACGGCTCCGTTTCACTGAGGAGCCCTGCGGCGAACAGGATATACCGTGCGTCTCTGTAGAGCGTCGGCGACGCGGGCTTCAGAGAGTCCCCGTCCTCCTCCGCTCTCACGGCGCCCAGGAGCACCCGCCGGCAGTCCGGGGAAAAGACGATGGGTCCGCCCGCTCCGATGACCGTCGGCACCCTTGTCAGATCCTTGCCCCGCTGCACCTTCGTGATGCCGCCGCCCGTGTACAGAGGCTCCAGCGTGCCGCAGTGCCGCTCCACCGCAAGATGCACGGCCAGCCGTGTCAGCGCCACGTGTGTCTCCTCATCCCGGCCCTCCGGGACGCTGAAGCGCGCCCGCAGCGCGCGCACGTCTTCCTCCCGGCTGCCCGCAGCGGAGACAAGGCTGTCCAGATTGTGGTACAGGCCCAGGTCCCCCTCCACGGTGCGCTTGACCCTGGGCTCCCGGAGCCCGACCAGGCTGACGCCCCCCTCCGCAGGGATCCCGTCCGCCACGGAGTAGACGTCGGTGGTTGCGCCGCCCACGTCCACGATCAGCAGCTCGCCCATACCCGCCTCCTCGTGGGGGACCCCGTCCGCCAGCAGCTTTGCCGCCTGGAGGACGGCGGAGGGCGTGGGCATGAGCACCCGGCCGATCATGGTCTCCGCCCGGTCGATGCCCCGGGAGGCGGTGATGCGGCTGAGAAAGATCTCCCGGATCTTTTCATTCACCGGCTCTGTCTCCAGCCGGTCGAGCCGGGGAAGGATGTTTTTGGAGAAGATCACATGCTTGTCCGAGCGGGAAAGGATCTCCCCGACAGCGTCATAGGCGGACTTGTTGCCGGCCACGAGGATCGAGGAGATGCCGCCGCCCGCCGCGGAGAGGATCTCCGCGTTGCGGACGATGTTCTTTTTGTCGCCGCCGTCGGTGCCTCCGGCCAGCAGCACGATATCGGGGCGGAGAGACTCCAGCTCCGCGGCGTCGGCCTCCGACAGCAGGTTCGAGTATGCTGCGACGACCTTGGCTCCCGCGCCGAAGGCCGCGAGCCTCGCCGCCCTGGTGGTGAGCTCCCGGGTCAGGCCGATACAGGCCACCCGCAGGCCGCCGGCGGCGCTGCTGCACCCCATGGCGGTGCGGATATGCTCCTCCGTCACGGGGATCCCGGTCTTCAGCTCCTCCAGCGCGTTCCGGAGCCCCTCGGTCACATCCGTGTCCACGGTGCTGGGCGCTTTTGCCCACCCGGCCAGCTCCTCGCTGTCCAGGTCGAAGGCGCACACCTTTGTAAACGTGCTGCCGAAGTCGATGAAAAGCCGCAGCCTGTCCATGTTCAGCCGCTGACCTTGCAGCGGAGACCGAAGGACTCGATGAAGGTCCTGGCCGCGTCCTTTTCCTCCTGGGTCATGGCGGGCGTCTCGGGCATGGGGTACTCCATGCCGATCATGCGGTATTTGTTCTTGCCGTACTCGTGGTAGGGCAGCAGATTCACCAGAGACTCGGGGGTGATCTCCTTCACCGTGTTCGCGAGAAGGGTCAGATGCTCCTCCGAAGCGTTGACACCGGGGATCAGCGGCACGCGGATGACGATCTCCTTTTTGTTCTCCGCAAGGAAGCGGAGGTTGTCAAGAATGAGCTCGTTTTTCACGCCTGTGTATCTCTCGTGGAGGGAGTTGTCCAGGTGCTTCAGGTCATAGTAGAACAGGTCCGCGTGCTCCATGATCGTCTGCAGCGCGTCCCTGCTGCCGTAGCCGCTGGTGTCGGCGCAGGTGTGGATGCCGTTCTCGTGGCAGAGCCGGAACACGGCAGCGACAAAATCCGGCTGGGACAGGATCTCCCCGCCGGAGCAGGTGCAGCCGCCGTCCCTGTCGTAGTAGTCCTTGTCGCGCTTCACCACGTTGTACGCCTCCTGGGCGGTCATCACCTTGCCGGAGATGCTCAGCGCCTCATAGAGGCATTTTTTGACGCATTTGCCGCAGAGGGTGCACTTTTCCGCGTCGTGGATGAGTCCGTCCGGACCCATGCTCAGCGCCTCCGCAGGGCATACGGCGATGCACTTGCCGCACTTCTTGCAGGAGGTGTACCGGTAGCTCCACTGGGGCTTATAGCTCTGGGACTCCGGGTTGGAGCACCAGAGGCAGCGCAGGGGACAGCCCTTGACGAACACGGTGGTGCGGACGCCCGGCCCGTCGTCGATGCTGTACCGCTGGATGTTGAATACTGTTCCTGTGATCTGGGTATAGTCCAAGGTGTTGTCCATAGTGACCTCCGTGCATCATATGTATCGGGGAGTGAAACTGATTCGCTGCAGTCGGCGCGAACTCTGCCGAGAGCCGTGTTTACAATCTAAACTCTGGGCGGGACATGCCCGCCCAGAGTTTTTGTGTGTGATTGGTCCCGCGAATTCCGCTGCGATGACAGCGAAGCGGGTCCGATTTGAAAACCGTCAGATGTTCTCGTGCATGGTGCGGTGCACGATCTCGGCCTGCAGCTCCCTGGGCAGGTCGATGAAGTAGGCGCTGTAACCGCCCACGCGCACCAGCAGGTTCTTGTGCTCCTGGGGATGCTCCAGCGCATCCTGCAGCTCCTCGGCGGAGTGGATGTTGAACTGGATGTGCCAGCCGTCGCGCTTGATGAAGGTGCGGATGAGCTGAGCCAGCTTCTGCTTCTTCTCGTCGGAATTCAGCAGGCTCTTGGAGAACTTCATGTTCATGGCGTAGCCGCAGTACTCCTTGGCGTAGGGCGCGTTAGTGGCGGAGTTGATGGTGCAGGTGGGGCCGCTGACGTCCATGCCGGGCATGGCGGAGCAGGCGGCGTCATCGGTGGGCGTGTAGGCCAGACGGCCGCTGGGCAGGGCGCCGATGGAACGTCCGATGGTGGTGTGGCCGGCCGCGGCGCCGATGAACAGCATGGGCTTCTTGCCGGTGATGGGGTCGATGCGATCCTGCATGATCTCCACGACCTTCTTGTTCACCGCGTCATACAGGGAGTCGACATACTCGTCGTCGTTGCCGTACTTGGGGGCGTTCAGGCAGGCCTGGCGCAGATCCTCATATCCCTCCCAGTTGGCGTTGATGGCGGCCATCATCTCGTCCATGGTAACCTTCTCATCCTCAAAGACCAGCTTCTTCAGGGCGGAGAGGCTGTCGGCCACGTCCACCAGGCCGCGGCTGCCGAACCAGCTGGTCCAGCCCTCGGGATAGCGGGCGCCGCCCTCCTTGGGCGTGAGGCCGTTGGGGATGCAGTCCTCATACTGCATGGCGCAGCGCAGACCGCTCATGGGGCCGTCGGTGATCTCGGTGGCAAGGCCCAGTGTCTTGATGCGCATGAGGATGGGGCAGAAGTACCTGAGCTGGGTGTAATAGGCCTCCATCACGTCCTCGATGCACTTGAAGTTCCTGGGATCGCCGGTGTGCGGGCCGATCTGTTTCTTGATCCTGGGATCGAAGCCGTCGAACAGGGCAAGCTCAAAGACCTTGGTCTGGTTGATGTTGTGGCCGCCGCCCAGATGCTCCATGCTGCTCAGGTGATAGCCCAGGCAGCCGCTGGCGTTCCAGTCGCAGGCGTCCACCAGGGGCACGCCGCGGTCCAGATAACGCTGGGTGCCCTCCTTGTCGTTGAGGAAGGCGGGGTTGCCGCCGCCGAAGCGGACGTTGCAGTCGATGGCGTGGAGCAGGAACTCGTCGGGGGTCTGGTCGCTGACACGGACGTAGATGGCGGGCTCGGACAGCTTCACCTGGGCCATAGCCTCCAGGATCAGCCAGCTCAGCTCGTTGGTGAGCTCCTCGCCCTTCTCGTTCACGCCGCACAGGGTGATGTTCGGCAGCAGGGAGCCGGGGGCCGCGCGCTGCTCGCGGGGGATGGTGACCAGGTTCTCCACCTCGCGGATCTTGAGCCACAGGGCGCCCAGGAGCTCGGCGGCGTCCTGAAGGTCGATCCTGCCCTCGGCGTAATCCTTCTTGAAGTAGGGATACAGGAGCTGGTCCAGGCGGCCGATGGGAACCTCGGGCCGATCGGAGCTCTCCTTCCAGCAGACCAGGTGGTACAGGCGCACGCACTGCACAGCCTCAAAGAACGTGCGGGGCGGCTTGCCCGGGCACTGCTCGCAGGCCTCGGCGATGCGGATGAGCTCGGCCTTCCGCGTCTCGTCGGAGCAGGCGGCCGCCTGCTCGCGGGCCAGGTCGGCCCAACGCTTGGCATAGTCGATGAACGCCTGGCAGGAGATGATGCACGCCTCCAGCAGCCAGTATTTGCGCAGGAACTGGGCGGAGCCGTGGCAGTGCTCGGTGTCGCCCTCCAGCATCATGCGCTCCTTTTCCTTTTTGCACAGGTCGATCACGTACTCCAGGCCGTGGTCGATGCACTTGGCGCTGACCTGGGCCACGCCGCCGCCGTAGGCGCTGTAGTTCTGGAACAGGCCGCGGTCCATGATCTCGCGCACGCCGCGTCCCTCAAACACCATGGCGTGGTCGAACAGCAGGTCGAACACATCGGTGCCCATGTCATACTCGTAGGCCTTGTTCACGGTGCTGACGGGGGGCATATGCTCGATCCAGTACTCGGCGTCCGCCTTCAGGGCGGCCATATCCTCGGGGGTGATGTTGGTGGAGTCGGTGTCGGAGGTCTTGCGGTCGAACTTGCCGCGCTCGCACATCTTCAGGATCTCCCGGGGCTTCATGGCGCACAGGGTGCCGTTGCCGCGGATGAACTTGGTCAGGGAGCCGGCCAGCAGCTCGCCGTCACGCAGCAGCAGGGGGCACTCCATCAGTCTTTTCTCCAGCGCCTTCGCCCAGCGGATATCCACGGGCAGACCCTCGGTCTCCTTCCAGGATTCAGTAAACAGCAGGGTGTCGTCCACATATACCTGGGGCTCGGCAGCCTCCCACTCGGCCTTCAGCTTCTGAAGACGGGGAGTGATCACCTGCACGCTTCTGATCGCCTGGGGATCAACTTTGACAGACATAATGCAACGTTCCTTTCTTTTCATTTTTACCGCAAAATCAGCGGAACGATTCTTTCCGTATACATCTTAAAACAAACCGCATTTTCTTTCAAGCGCAAATTGTGGCGCGGAGAATACTGATAATACTTTTTCAATAAATAAAAGAATATAACAAAATATATTTTAATTAAAAGTGATAATGATTAAAAAAATAGTATCAGTTTTAGTGCGGTACTATTTGCGGTTGATTTTTACCCGAGTTTCGTTTATTCTTTTCTTATATGTTACAGAGCAGTTCTGTCGACACTTTTCACCCCGCGGCCGCGGGGAATACTGCATAATGGAGGGAAAGATAATGGAAACCGTGTTCAACAGTCCCAATCCGATCCTGTTCGGCCCAGGCGCCTCCAAGGCCACCGGCCAGAAGCTGAAGGAGTTCGGCTGCACCAAGGTCATGGTCGTCTTCGACCCCGGCATCAAGAAGGCCGGCATCGCGGACAAGATCGTGGAAGCCGTCAAGTCCGCCGGGCTTGAGGTCATCACCTTCGGCGACGTGCAGGCAGATCCCCCCGACTGGTCCGTGGAGCAGGCGGGAAACATCGCCATCGCGGAGAAGGTGGACGGCGTCGTCGGCGTGGGCGGCGGCAGCTCCATGGATACCGCCAAGGGCGTGAAGCTCCTGATCGCCAATCCGCCTCCGCTGAAGCAGTATTTCGGCCGCACCGGCGTCGTCACGAAGCCCAGCGTGCCGCTGATCGTTATTCCCACCACCGCCGGCACCGGCAGCGAGTGCACCCCCGGCGGCACCATCACGAATTCCGAGCTGGGCATCAAGACGAACATCTCCGGCGTGGGCTGCGCCGTCACCCTGGGCATCGTGGATCCGGAACTCACCGCCAGCCTGCCCAAGTACGTCACCGCCACCACCGGGCTGGATGCCTTCTGCCACTGCTTCGAGTCCTACACCTCCGCCATGGCCAACTCCATCAGCTCCGTTCTGGGGCGGGAGGGGATCCGCCTGGTGGGCAAGTACCTGGTCCGCGCCTATGAAAACGGGAGCGATGACATGGAGGCCCGTGAGGGCATGCAGCTCGCCGCCACCCTGGGCGGCATGGCCATGTCCGGTGCCTTCTGCCACCTGTGCCACGATATCGGCCGCTCCCTGGGCGCCAAGTTCCACGTGCCCCACGGCCACGGCTGCTCCGTCACCGTGCCCCAGGTGCTCCAGGTCATTGCCCCCGCCCAGCCCGAAAAGGTGAAGTATATCGCCGAGTGCCTCGGCGCGCAGGTGCCCGACGGCGCCACCGGGGAGGAGATCGGCCAGATCGCCTATGACGCGGCGCACGACCTTCTGAAGAAGGTGAATCTGCCCGGCATGGCTTCCCTTGGCCTCAAGAAGGAGGAGCTGCTGGCGCAGGTGCCCGACGAGGTCGTCATGCAGGTGGAGATGGAGATCAAGGGCTTCGGCGGCATCGCGCCTCCCCCCATGCCCGTGACCAAGGAGCTGATCGCGGATATCATCGTCCGCGCCTACGACGAGAATAACTTCTGAATCCGACGCAGGCAGATCGGGCGTGAGCCCGAAACAAGGGAGAGTGAATAGAATGATAGAGGATTCCCAGATCTTTGTGCGCGACGTGATGATGCCTGAGGACGAGTTCCTGAAGAAGCACGAGCAGGTCATCAGCGTGTGGCCCACCGGCAAGGAGATCGACCTGGAGGAGGCCGTCGCCTACAACAAGAGCCTCCCCAAGCATAAGAATATGAACTGGATGCTCAAGAAGCACAAGGCGGAGCACAAAACGGGGCTGTATCCCCGCTCCGGCACCCCCATCATCGAGCAGGAGATCGAACTGCTGAAGGGGATGAACGAGGTGGGCGTGTGCATGTTCCCGTTCACCACGGACTCCTACAGCCGCAATATGCGCTTCGATATGGCCCAGCAGGCGCTGGAGGAGAGCATCCGCACCGGACAGGCAAAGCTGAACGGCTATCCTATCGTGAACCACGGCGTCAAGGCCACGAGAAAAGTGGTGGAGAGCTGCTACGGCGCGCTGGACGCCCGCTCCTCCCGGGAGGGGCAGGCCATCATCGCGGAAATGGCGTTTGCCTCCGGCATCTCCGCCATCCCCCAGAGCATGTTCGGCTGGGTCGCCGGCTACGACAAACGCGCCACGCCCCAGGAGTGCGTGCAGACGGCCCAGTATTCCGCCCGGCTTTCCGGCTACTACGCGGAGCGCGGCCACATCATCAACCACGCCACCCACGGCTGGCTGGCAAACGGCGTCATCCCCACCTATGTGGGCATCGCCTGCCAGGTGCTGGAGGCGCTCCTGTCCGCCGGGCAGGGGGCCAAGAGCTTCTCGCCCATGGTGAATTTCAACGGCAACATGGCCCAGGATCTGGGCGAGTTCCGGGCTGCTGAGCGCGTCTACCGGGACAAGCTGGACCAGTACGGCCACGCCGACTGTGAGATCCCCGGCGTCATCGCGAACCAGTCCTTCCTCTACACGTTCCCCAGGGACGTGGGCATGGCCTTCGGCTACATCAACTACACCGCCATGCTGGGCGCACTGGCGAACGTGCCCGCCTGCTCCGTCAAGACCATTGACGAGGCCATCGGCGTTCCCAGTCTGGAGTCCCACAAGCAGACCTACCGCTCCGCCAACTGGATCTACAACGTGGTGCGGCAGCAGAATTTCCAGATCGAGTCCAAGGACATCGATATAGAGGAGAAGATGTGCTATATGGCCGTGTCCGCCATCGTGGACAGGGTCATGGAGCTGGGCGAGGGCGACGTGGCCGTGGGCATCGTCAAGGGACTCTACTCCGGCGTGCTGGACTGCCCCTTCTCCATCAGCATGCACCTGCAGGACAACACCCTGGGCGTCCGCGACCTCCACGGCGCGGTGCGCTATCTGGAGTACGGCAACGTGCCCATCCCGGAGGAAGTCCGGGAGTACGAGCGGGGAAAGATCGCGGAGCGTGAAGCGTATGAGAAGCGGAAGATGAGCTACAAGGTCTCCATCGCCGATTTCTTCACCCTGGCAAAGGGCACCCTCATCGACCCCATCGAGGAGATCGACTATACCGAGGCGAAGCCCAACGAATATGCGGACGCTATCCGGGAGAACCCGCCCACGGTCATCACCGGCACCATCGGCGTGGATTCCCACGTCATCGGCACAAAGCTCATCAGCCGCGTGCTGAGAGAGGACGGTTTCAACGTGGTGGCTCTCGGCGCGCAGAACGCGCCGGAGGAGTTCATCAAGGCGGCCCAGGAGACGGACGCCGACGCCATGTTCATCACCTCCCTCTACGGCATGGCGGAGCAGGACTGCGAGGGGTTCCGCGACAAGTGCATCGAGGCGGGCCTCGGGGACATCATCCTTTCCATCGGCGGGAACCTGGGCGTGGGCAAGCACGAGTTTGCCGACGATGAGGTGAAGTTCAAAAAGATCGGCTTCGACCACGTGTATCCGCCGGAGTCCCCCATCGAGAAATCCATCGAGGACCTGTGCAAAGACCTGGAGGCCAGAGGCAGGCTCAAGCGCGGCACGGCAGAGGAATAGCCGGCTAAACGAATAAAAATGAAGTTGCTTTCCCCGGGCGACCGGGGAAAGCAAACTTTTCATGGGAGAGGAAATCATCCATGTCTCACATCCGATTCTTCGCCGATTTCGGCAGCACGTTCACAAAGCTGGTCGCCCTGGATACGGAAAACGCGGAACTGCTGGGGCGGGCGCAGGCCCCCTCCACCGTGGAGACGGACATCATGGACGGGCTGGAAGCCGCCTTCGCGGAGATGCGGCGCCTCGTGCCGGTGACGGAGGCGGATATCCGCGCCACCGCGGCGTGCAGCAGCGCTGCGGGAGGACTGCGGATGCTGTGCATCGGGCTGGTGCCCGATTACACCACGGAGGCCGGCCGCCTCGCCGCCCTTGGCGCGGGCGCCAAGGTGGTGGGGGAGTACAGCTATGAGTTGAGCCGGTTCGAGCTGGAGGAGATCGCGGCGCTGGATCCGGACATCATCCTCCTCACCGGGGGGACGGACGGGGGCAACAGCCGGGTCATCGTCCACAACGCGCGGATGCTGGCGGAATCTGCCCTCACCGCCCACATTGTGGCGGCGGGCAATATCCGGGCGCAGGAGGAGATCCGGGAGGCGTTCCGGGGAACGGGGCACCAGGTCTATTTTACAGACAACGTGATGCCCACCCTGGGGAAGCTGTGGCTGGAGCCTGTGAACCGGGTGATCCGTCAGGTGTTTCTCTCCCATATCGTCGAGGCAAAAGGCATCGCCCGGGTGAACGGGACCATCGCCGGCATACGGATGCCCACCCCTTCGGCCGTGTTCGAGGCGGCGAAGCTGCTGGCGAACGGCGTGCCCGGCGCCGCGGCCGGTCTGGGCGACCTGCTGCTGGTGGACGTGGGCGGCGCCACCACCGACGTCTATTCCGTCTGCGACGGCAGACCGACGAACGACGGCGTGGAGCTCGTGGGCATGGAGGAGCCCTATGCCAAGCGGACGGTGGAGGGCGACCTGGGCCTCTACCACAACCTGGAGACCCTGGCCCGCATCGCGGACGATGAGCGGATCCTCGCCGGGGAGGACGGGCAGCGCGCCGTCGAGACTCTTCGCAGCACCCGCAGCGTCCCCACCGCCGCCAGCGAACGGGAGCAGCTCCTGTTTTCCCGTCTGGCCGTGAAAACGGCGGTGGACCGGCACGCGGGCCGGCTCATCACAGACCTGACGCCCCACGGGCTGTCCGTCCGCCAGCGGGGCAAGGATCTGAGCAAGCTGAAAACGGTGATCGGCAGCGGCGGGCCCGTGGCCTTTTCCCCGGATCCCCGCCTTGTGCTGGAGGGCGCCGCGGCGGAGCGGGACCGCGCCAGCATCCTGAAGCCTAAGGAGCCGCGGTTTTATATCGACGGCAGTTATATCCTCTTCGCGGTGGGACTGCTCGCGGAGGAGGATCCGGCGGCCGCCTATCGGATCGCAGAGGGAGCTCTCAGGGAAGTGTGACGGGCCGCGGTGCGGCAGGCATAACGGTTTGCGCCTGAGGAGGAACGGAAGGAGCCGTGTCATGAAACGATTCAGAAGTCTGAGCCTGTATCAGAAGGCCGTTATGGTCTGCATGGCCGCCATGGTGCTGGTGTTTACGGTCCTCTATCCGGCGACCGCCTCGCGAAGGGGCTTCGCGTACAGGAACACCATCCTGGTTCCGAGTCAGGAGAGCGGCGACACCGTGTATTCCGGCAGGGTCCGGGGGAAGCAGGCCGTCTTCACCGTGTCCCCGGACAAAACGGTGGTTTTCCGGTGCGGCGATGCGACATACGGCCCTTATACCGGCCGGGAGGACCCCTCCGCCATCCCCGGGGAATACCGTGGGCTGGGCAGGGCTGTGACCGGCTTGGAGCTGCGCCGCGGAGAGGAGCTCTTCTTTCGCGGCTGTGTGCTGCGCACGGACAGCGGCGAGCGATGGCTGTTCAATGAGGACGGGAGCGTGGGGACCTCCGTCTATTCGTTCACGTCAGACGGCAGCGCCACGATAGACGCGAACGGGAACGTGATCGACCCCATGGAGCCCACCGCTTTAGACCTGGCCGAGCTGATGACCGGCCCCGAGCTCACGCATAAGGGGAACTGGATCGGCTGGTTCGGCGGCGTTTTCATCTGCGCGCTTACCGCCGTCCTCATCCTGTTCGCGGACGAACTGTTCCGGTGGCGGATGTCCTTCCGGATCCGGGATGCCGAGCGGGCGGAGCCTTCCGACTGGGAGATCATGAGCCGCCATATCGTCTGGGCCGCGCTGCCGGTCATAGCGCTCATCCTCTTTATTATAGGGCTTCGGTGACCGTGTTCCGCGGGAGTATGTCTTATAAACGGGGACCTTTTGAAATGCGGTGACAGCATTGGATAACGCAAAGGAATATCTCTATGAGCGGCAGCCGCCCCTGAGCGCGGTGCTGACCGCGGCCCTGCCCGCGGTGGCGAGCCAGCTCATCAATATGGTCTACAACATGGCGGACACCTACTTTGTGGGCAGGCTGGGCGACCCGGATCAGGTGGCCGCCGTGGCCTTATCCGCCCCGGCGGCTCTGGTGCTCACCGCCCTGGCGAACCTGTTCGGCATCGGCGGGGCGGGCGTGTTTTCCCGCGCCCTGGGCAGGGGAGACACGGATCGGGCAAAGCGCGTCTCCGTCTTCTCTTTCTGTGCGGCAGCGGCGGTCTCGGTGCTCATCTCCCTGATTATCGGGCTGTTCCCTCATGGGGCGGCGCGGCTCCTGGGCGCGGATGCGGCCACCTCGGCCTACACACGGCAGTACCTTTTCTGGGTCATCGTGTGCGGCGCGCCGCTGAGCCTTCTGAGCATGGTCATGAGCCACTTTGTGCGGGCGGACGGCGCCGCCAGGACCGCCGGACTCGTCTTATCGGCGGGCGGACTGCTGAATCTGGGGCTGGACCCGCTCTTTATGTTCGGCTTCCGTATGGGGCTCCGGGGCGCGGCGGCAGCCACCTGGTGCTCCTCTCTCGTCACTTTCCTGCTGTTTGTCGTCTATTTCGTCAGACGGCGGAGCGGCACCATGGTGTCTTTCGATCCCGGGCGCCTGAAGCCGGACGCGGCGCTGGCCGCCGACGTGCTGGGCACCGGTCTGCCGGGGATGCTCCAGACGCTGCTGGCCTCCCTCTCCAACGCGGTGCTCAACAACCTGACCGCCGCCTACGGGGGCGTGGCCGTAGCGGCCATGGGCATTGTGAAGAAGCTGGATCAGATCCCCATGAGCGTGACCATCGGCTTCGCCCAGGGCATCATGCCTCTGCTGAGCTACTGCCACGCCGCGGGAAAAACGGAGCGTCGGCGGGAGATCCTCCGCTGGGCGCTGGTCATCGCCGTGGGCTTTTCCCTGGTGTGCGCGGCCATCTATGAGCTGATCCCCGCGCCGCTGATCCGGCTGTTCCTGCGGGACGCCGCCACGGTGGAGACAGGGACGCCCCTCCTCCGGCTCATGTGCATGGCGACGCCGCTGATGGCCGTGGGGTTCCTGCTCATCACCCTGTGCCAGTCCGCGGGACTAAAGCGGGAGGGGACGGTGCTCTCCGTCCTGCGCAAGGGCGCGGTGGACATCCCCCTTATGCTCGTTTTAGGCGCGTTGATTCCCCTGCGGGGGCTCGCCTGCGTACAGCCGGTGACGGAGCTCATCGCCGCCGCTGCGGCGCTCTGGCTCTGCCGCAGGGTACAGCGTGCGGATAAAGCCTGAAAAACGATCCTGCCGCAGTCGCGGCAGGATCGTTTGTTTTGACGGACCGCTGCGCGGCTCCGGGAGTTCCCGCAGTGGATCGGCTGTCGGCAGCGCCCCGCCCGGCCGCCCCACAGGGAAAAATGTCCTTCTCCCGGGCAGAGGAACAGACTGCCGCACTGCGGAAAAGCACCCGCTCTCTGAAGAAGAGAGCGGGTGCTTTTGTCAAAAGTGTGTTCGGATTCGAAGAGCGATCAGACGCAGGTATATCCGCCGTCCACGGAGATGATCTGGCCGGTCACATAGCTGGACTCCTCCGCGCCGAGGAAAACGGCGGCGGAATTCAGCTCGCCCTGGTTGCCGTAACGGGCCATGGGGACGGACTGCTTCGCGAAGTTCTGGAAGTATTCGGTGTTCAGGGTCTCCGTGGTCAGCTCGGTGTAGAAGTAACCGGGGCAGATGGCGTTGACGGTGATGCCGTACTTGGCCAGCTCTGCGGCAGCGCCGCGGGTGAAGTTGACGACAGCGCCCTTGGAGGCGTGATAGGCGATGGTGGGAATGGCAGTGTTGCCCACGATGCCATAGATGGAGGCGATGTTGATGACACGGCCGTAGGCCTGCTTGCCGGCTTCGATGTTCGCCTTCATATAGCCGGTAAAGAGCTTTGTGACCTCAAAAACAGAGGTGGCGTCCAGATACAGCGTGAATTCCCAGTCTTCCTTCTGGAAGTCCACCAGAGGCGTTCCGGTGCCGCGCTCGCCGCCGGCGCAGTTGACGATGACTTCCACATGGCCGAACTTGGCGTCGATGGCCTCGATCGCCTTGGTGATCGCCTCGGTGCTGGTCACGTCGCAGGCAACAGGGAGCACCTGAACGCCATACTTATCCGCCCATTCCTTTGCGCTGGCTTCCAGCCTGTCCGCTCTTCTGGCAAGCAGGACGAGATTGGCGCCGCACTGGGCATAGCCCTCGGCCATCTGCTTTCCAAGGCCGGAAGATGCGCCGGTGACGGCAACGACTTTTCCTTTGTAATCGAACATGTTTCTCCTCCTGAATATAATAATTAAGATAGCTTATATAGCAGTATACTGGATTCGCGTATTAATTCAAATGGAATTGTTGACAAATATTTCATGCTTTCATTTGAGTTACTGATTAGAATAGCATAATTTTACATTAGGCCGAATGCTGCCTTGCTTGCCGGGATCACCGCTTCCCTTGCGGTGTGCGTTCGGCTGATTCTTATTACATGCCCCGCCGCAGGGCGCAAACGGCGATATTGAGCAGGATCAGCACATGAAGGACGATATGATACAGGTCCGGGACCAGCACTTTCTCACTTACGGGAAAAAGACGGACGGTGTCCCGGAAACAGTCGTTATAGCCCTTCAGTTTCTTCTCGCCGGCGCCGAAGATGGTGTAGTACCAGTGGCACATGAACTGAACGATGAACCAGAGCAGCAGGATACCGAACAGGATCCACCGCCCTGCCGGCCGAAGCCGGTAAAATGCGGCGATTCCCAGGCTGTACAGGCAGAGCACCGCAAATTCAGCGCTTCTGATCCCCATCCCCTCCACAAGCAGAGAATTCCCGATCCGATATGTTACGGTACAGCCGAGGAACCAGAGCCAAAGCGCTGCCTGAATAATAATTGTGACGATCATTCCGCCTCCTGTGCAGTAAAGAACGTATCATTGATTTGTGCTGTCGATCCCGATTATACTATGCGCCGCCGAGCCGGGCAACAGCAAACCGCTTTTGTCCTGCATACAAAAGCGGTTCGTTTGTTGTGTAAGAGCGCGCAAACGATACGAAACCATGGAAAGAACGCCTGAAAACGTACCGGCGAAAAGCCCGCTGAACGGGGATCTGCACCTGGAATCAGTCTTTATGCAGTTCCATGTAAATTGAGTTTTGCTCTTCCGCCTTGGAAACCAGGTGCTCCGGAAAGGCATTCTGTTGAAATCCAAGTCTCTTATACAATGCGATCGCTTTCGTGTTTTCCGGATTTGGATCGACCCAAACGATCTCTGCGCCGTTTTGAAATGCTTCTTTGATCGCATAGGATAATCCTGCCGCTGCAATGCCCCGCCCCCGTGCAGATCCAAACAGCTTGATGTCCAATGCGGCGCTTTGATGTTCTGCATCGATCTCGTAAAATGATTCTCCGCAGTAGTTCCCGTCTTCAAATATCGAGTAGTGATTCAGGACCGGCCGATTGGATTCGATCCACCGAAACCAACCTCTCATTTCCTCGCTTGTTTGGCGCAATCCATCGGGGAATCCGACAAACCGCATAACATCACCGTCAGCCCAAAGCCTTTGAACATTATCAATATCTTTGACAGTCGTTTCTTTTATCTCAATCATCTCAATAGCTCCTCAAACTTGGATTTGTCGGTATAATCATACCGTACGCTGCTGCCAAATACAACAAGAAACCTCTCTTGCCTTGCAGACAAGAGAGGTTTCTTGAATGGGTTAAGATTGATTTTTCTGCATGAACACCTACATCGTTATACTTCGTAACGCGGGTACTCTGCTGCCGTTTTGGTTTTACAGCTTTTTGCAGGTGATATCGTTAACAGTCAGGCTCCCCTCTCCGAAAACGATCCTGGCTAATCCGCCCTTGCGGCCGAACTCGTTCTCACCGATGGGGTACAGCCGGAAGGTCATCTCATCCCCATCGTCGTCTATGGCTTTGGCCCATAGCTCACCGTCCTTCAGAAAGACCTCGTCGACGAGGAAGTCAGCGTCCTCGGGATGCTCATATTTGCCGCAGAAGCTCTCCCACTCCGACTTGTCAGGATCCTTGATCGCGAGATCCTCGATGGAGACGACGGGCTTGGGCTCCTGATCCCGGGCGACCGCTTCCATGCCATCCCAGTAGCCTAAATACGCTCTGACGTCCCTGTAGTCCCGGCAGCTGAGTATCACGAGGATCCTGTCCGCGTCGATGAAGCGCTCAAACCAGGTGGCCACGCCCGGCATGCCGCCGCTGTGACTGACGACGAGCCCAAGCTCCTCATCGCGGCCGACGGCCCAGCCGAAGCCGTAGCCAAGCCCATCGTCCTCATCGTAAACAGCATCCTCGCCGTTGTTGAGCTTCCCGGGGGTGTACATGAGCTGCTGCTCTTCAGGAGTGAGTACTTTGCCCTCGCGCAGCGCCCTGTCCCAGCGGAGCATGTCGAAGAGATTGGTATACACGTAGTCATCGCCGTTCAGTCCGTCAAAGGCGACCACGTCGCCTTCCTCGGCGGAGTCGATGTCAGCCACGCATTTTCCCCCATCATACACCGTCGCCTGAGCGTAGTTTTCAAACGGAACGCCGTCTCTGCGGATATGGCAGCAGCGGGTGGAGCTCATCCCAGCAGGTTCAAAGATGTTCTTCTGCAGGAACGCTTCATAGGGAACGCCGGAGAGCCGCTCCACCAGCAGCGCCAGCAGGTTGTAGCCGGTGTTGGAGTAATGCAGGCCTTCTCCCGGGGCGAAGTACGGTTTCGCCTTGGTTTCCCGGAGGAAGCGCAGGATCTCGTCGTTGCCCGGCACCCGCTTTTCTTCCTTCCAGATCTTTATGAACCAGTCCGCGTCGTCAAAGTAATCGGGAATGCCGCTAGTGTGGGTCAGCAGATGCCGGACCGTCACACCCGGATACGGGATCTCCGGGAAAAACTTCGTGATCTCGTCCTCCGGGCTGAGAAGGCCCTGCCGCATCAGCAGCACGACCGCCGCAGAAGTGAACGTCTTGCTGATCGAAGCCAGCTGGAAGATCGTGTCCTCCGTGATCGGCAGCGTGTTTTCGGGATCCCGGAAACCGAGAACGCCCTTGGATACGATCTCGCCCTTTTCGGCGTAGAGCCAGGCGCCGTTGAAGTCGTCCTTTTTACTCAGCTCACGGGCGAGGTTTTCCATCAATGTGTGTTTATCCATAAAATCAGTTCTCCTCTATTCTTTTGCGTTTTTATAAATCTCGCAGGCGATGTCGTTCATCGCTTCGTCGGCCGCTTCCGTGACGTTGTTGTACATGACGGCAACGCAGATGTCTTTCTTGCGGGAGAAGACCCAGCTGGTCAGAAACCCCCAGTTCTCTCCGCCGTGCCCGGCAACGCTGTCTTTGCGGGCTTCCGATTCCCAAACGTCGAGGCAAAGGCCGTAGCCGTCCATGACCGGCGTCATCATGCGCCGGGCGGTCTTCTTTTTGAGGAGGCCGCCTTTGCGATAGCTTCTGGAGAGGGCAAGGCCGATCTTGACAAGCTCCGTGGGCGTCGTCCAAAGGCCCGCTGCGGCGTGCTCGGGATAATAGTGATACCCGTGGGCAGGGTCCTCCTTCTGCGCCAGCCTGAAGCCGAACGCGGCGTTGGCGACAAGGTCTTCGTCCAGCGGCTGGAAAAAGCCGGTGCGCTGAAGGCCAAGCGGCTCGGCGACCTCCTTTTGGAAGGCCTCGCGGAGCGTGGTCCCCGTGATGCGTGTAAACGCAAGTTCGGCCAGGGTGATGCCGCCGCCGGAGTACATGTGCTGCTTGCCGTAAGGGCGGATCCTTCTGAGCTTCGGCGTGACGCCCTTGCCGTTCAGCACATCTTCCAGCGAGAGCGGCTTATGATCCGCCCGGTAGCCGGGGAAGCCGTGCAGGTTGTAGCCCGCCGTGTGGCTGAGCAGGGCGGCGAAGGTCACGGGGCCCTTCTTGACGAATTCCGGCACCACGCCCGAGATGTCCGCATCAAGGTCAATAAGCCCCTTGTCCACGTACCGCAGGAGGGTCAGCGCAAACATGGGTTTTGATACGGAGCCCGCCTGGAACAGCATGTCCGGGTTCACCGGGAAGTCCTCGCCGCAGCGTCCGCTGCCGGCGCAGTAGGTGAGGAGATCGCCGTCTCCGCCCTGGACGGCAATGCTGACGCCGTAGCCCTTCTTGCCCCTGATGCGCATGGCTTTATCCACGTCGACGCCATAGACATTCTTGAGGATCCGGCTGGGGCCTTTGAGCCTCCGCATCAGCACAGCCTCACCGCTATCAATAATGCCGGTCTCCCGGAAGCCGAACTTGTGATAAACGTGCAGGCCCGGCTCGTTCTCCGGCTCGGTGGACAGGAAGAGCCGGTCGGCGCCGTTTTCTTTGAAGTATCTGATGATCTCCTGCAGGGCGGCCTGGCCATAGCCCTTGCCCTGTTCGTTCCTGTCGATCATGAAGCGCCAGAGCCAGTACCTGTCGTCCTCGTCCTCGTCTTCAGGATTGAATGCGAACATACAGAAGCCCACCAGCTTCTCATCCGCATGGATCGCAAACGGGCGTGCAATGCCGGGGTGCTCTTTATTCGTTTCCTCTGCCTGCCGCAGCGAAACTTCATTTGTTGCGATGAACGGCTGATTCTCCCGCACGGAAAGGGCCAGAACAGCATCTCTGTTATTATCATTGACAGGTTCCAGTTTGATTATCATGAGCTGCTTTTTCTCCTTGATCATATGTTTTAGTATGAATTGTTCCGGTTTATGTTGGCTGCTGATAACAGGCGCAAAAATACCGCAGTAAAGCAGCTCACGTCGTGGCTGCGTCCTGCGGTTCCCACTATCCGAAAGTTACTTAAAAACGGCACACTAAAACAGAGGGGCTTAACCCCTCGCTGTATTATGCGCCTCTGTTCAGTTGTCAGGCGATCGTAATGATCATCGGTGTACGCACCTTTCAAATAATCTTCCTGTATTATACATGCAAATGCCGCAAAAATCAATTCCGAAAGATATCTTTTGCATTATTCGGCATTTCAGAAAATAGGATTGCCGTCTTTGTTAAGACAGCAATCCTATCTTGGTGGAGGAGGGTGGATTCGAACCACCGAAGTCACTGACAACAGATTTACAGTCTGCCCCCTTTGGCCACTCGGGAACTCCTCCGTATTCAGTTGGATGACGCATTCGCGGTGAGGCGATGGAGCTGGTGGACGGATTCGAACCCCCGACCTGCTGATTACAAATCAGCTGCTCTACCGGCTGAGCTACACCAGCGGATCACGCCGTCAGCACGAAGTATACTACCAAATAAAGTTCCGTTTGTCAACAGTTAATTTTCGGACGGCGCAATAATTTCCCGCAGGAGGCCGAACAGGCCCGAAAAGGGGCGAAATGCCTTGACATCCCGGTGGGAAGCGTGTATCATCATCGTGGGTAAAGATGTGGTTTTTATCCGGTTTTTCAGTATCATCCCCGGAGCCTGGGGACAAATAAAAAATAAGCAGCACCGTCTCCGCTCCTCCCCGTGGGGCGCGGATCAAGGGAATCCGGTCAGAATCCGGAGCATGCCCCATTGCCGTATGTGCATGAGGCTGCCGTTCGTGGCGAAAGCCGGTCATTGGGCCCTGCCCGAGAAGGCTGAACGGCGGCCGCAGGCGATCTCCGCCGTAAATGCATGAGCCGGAAGACCTGCGGTGCTCGTCGGAAGATCAGAAAGCGGAAAAATGGGCGCGGCAGACGACTGCCGCACTTTTTATTTTCCAGAACATGAAGGAGGGTATCATGAATAAGTATACGAGACGCCTTGTCAGCCTGATCCTGATCCTGGTCCTCAGCCTTGGCGCGGCTGTCCCCGCCCTCGGCGGATGGCGGGAGGAGCAGAGCGTCCTCGCCTCCGCCTACGACGCGGCGAAGGCGTACCTCATCGACTGCGCGGAAACGCGTACGCCCATCGTAGACAGCGTGGGCGGCGAGTGGCTCATCCTTGGCCTCGCCCGCGCGGGTGAGCGGGACAGCGCGTTTTTTGACGCCTATTATGAGAATCTGCGGCAGTATGTGAAGGAACACGCGCTGACCGGCGGCCGGCTCCACCGGGTCAAATCCACCGAGAACGACCGGGTGATCCTTGCGCTTACCGCTATGGGTCTCGACCCGCGGAGCATAGCGGGCGTCGACCTGGTGCAGGGGCTGAGCGGCATGGATTTCGTGAAGGGCGTGGGTATCAACGGGGTCATCTGGGCGCTGATCGCGCTGGACAGCGGCCGCTATGAGATCCCCTCCGCCCCGGAGGGGGAGACCCAGTTTACCCGGGAGGCGGCCGTGGATCTGATCCTGGAGAAGCAGCATGACGACGGCGGCTGGTCCCTGACCGGCGACACCGCCGACACCGATATGACAGGCATGGCGCTCCAGGCCCTGACCCCTTATGTGAAGGGTGACGAGCGGGTCGCCGCAGCTGTTGAGCGCGGCGTCGCCTGCCTCAGCGGCCTCCAGAAGGAGAACGGCGGCTTTTCGACCATGGACGACATGAATGTCGAGAGCTGCGCCCAGGCCGTGACGGCCTTGTCCGCCCTGGGCATCGACGCCGGAGCGGACGAGCGGTTCGTGAAAGGCGGCGTTTCCCTCATCGACGCGCTCCTCTCCTTCCAGAACGCGGACGGCTCCTTCCGTCATCTGTCGGGTGATACAGTGATGAATCAGGTCTCCACCGAGCAGGCGTTTTACGCCCTGGTGGCCTATGTCCGGTTCCTGGAGGGGCGGAACAGCCTATATGACATGAGCGACGCGGAGAAACGGATCATCCTGCCCTTTCGTGATGTTAAAAAGGGAGACTGGTTCTATCCCGCCGTTCTGTATGCCTATCGCAATCAGCTCTTTAACGGTACGTCCGCCGATACCTTTTCTCCCGACAAGGCCATGAACCGGGCCATGCTGGTGACGGTGCTGTACCGGCTCGACGGCGGCAAGGCGGAGGGGAACGCCCCCTTCAGCGACGTGCCCTCCGGCGAGTGGTACTCCGAGGCCGTGGCCTGGGCGGCGGGGAACGGCATCATCAACGGATTTGACGACGGGACTTTCAAGCCCCTTGCCCCCGTGACGCGGCAGCAGATCGCCGTGATCCTGCATCGCTATGCCGAAAGGCTGGCGGGGGAGCCGCTGATCATTCCCGAGATGGATGTGGCCGCCGCGTTCCCCGACTGGGGCGACGTGGCCGACTGGGCGGTCGATGGCATGACCTGGGCATGCGCCTGCGGGTATATCAACGGCAAGAGCGGCAAACTTGTCCCCGCGGGCAACGCGACCCGGGCAGAAGTGGCCATGATCCTTTCCCGCGTGTTCCCCGACTGAGCGATGAATTGACCCCGCGCCCGGAGCGCGGATCTGGAGGATGAAACCATGTGGTGGAAGAAGAATAAATTCAAAGTGATCGTGCCGGTCCTGATCGTGGCCGTGCTGGTCGTGGCATTCTATTTTGGCGGCGACCACAGGGGCTCCGGGAGCTGGGGAACGGATACGAGTCCCAGCCCTGCCGCCGGCACCGAAACAGTGCCGGAGACGACGGCCTCTGCCTCGCCCTCCGCGAGTGCCTCACCCGCCGCCAGCGCCTCGCCGTCGCCGGAAAAACCGGTGCCGGAGCAGTCGTCCGCGCCGGCGGCTTCCCGGACGCCTGAACCGTCCGCGGCAGCCAGCAGCTCGCCGTCCGTCTCCCCCTCCGCTTCCCCGGAGGCGTCAGAGACCCCGGAGGCTTCCGCTTCCGCGGAGCCCTCGGCGTCTGCGGAGCCGTCTGTGGAGCCGTCCGTCGAGCCGTCCCCGAGCCCATCGGAGATGCCGCCCGTCTCCCCCTCGGAGGAGCCGGAGCCTACGCCCCCGGAGCAGGAGGAGCATAAGCTCACCTGCACCCTCTCCATCTCCTGCGCCACCATCCTGGACAATATGGAGCTCTGTGACCCCGACAAGCGGGAGATCATCCCCTCCGACGGGTGGATCCTTGGCCCGGTGACGGTGGAGTTCGAAGAGGGAGAGAGCGCCTTTGACGTATTGCAGCGGGCAACCAGGGAGCACGGCATCCATTTCGAGTACTCCTTCTCGCCCTTTTACAACTCCGCGTATGTGGAGGGGATCGCCAACATCTATGAGTTCGACGTGGGCGAGCTCTCCGGCTGGATGTACAGCGTGAACGACTGGTTCCCCGGTTTCGGCCTCTCGGGCTACGCCGTGAAGGACGGGGACGTGTTCAAGTGGCTGTATACCTGCGACCTGGGGGCCGACATCGGAGGCGGCTACGCCGTCGGCTGATCTTCATTGACCGAAAGGGGGTGACGCCGTGAAAAACAGAGACGCGTTTTCGGGGTGCCACCCCGTCGTGAACTTCTTATATTTTGCGATGGTGCTGGTGTTCGCCATGTGCTTTCTGCACCCGGTCTGCCTGGGCATGTCCCTGGTTTCGGCTCTGGCGTACAGCATCTATCTCAAGGGCGGCAAGGCTGTGCGCTTCGCCGTCCTGTATATGTTGCCCATGATGGTTCTGGCGGCGGTGCTGAATCCCGCCTTCAATCACGGCGGCGTGACGATCCTGGCCTACCTGCCCGACGGCAACCCCCTTACGCTGGAATCCATCCTCTATGGGCTGGATTCCGCCGTGCTGCTGGTGGGGGTGATCGTCTGGTTCACCTGCTTCAACGAGGTGATGACCTCCGACAAGTTCGTGTACCTCTTCGGGAGGATCATCCCGGCGCTTAGCCTTGTCATCTCCATGACATTGCGATTCGTGCCCCGATTCGTGGAACAGACGAGGACGATCAGCCAGTCCCAGAAATGCATCGGGCGGGACGCCTCCACCGGATCTGTGTGGCAGCGGCTCCGCAACGGGGCCACGATCCTCTCCATCATGGTCACCTGGGCGCTGGAAAACGCCATCGAATCCGCTGACAGCATGAAGAGCCGCGGATACGGCCTGCCTGGCCGCACGGCCTTCTCCATCTACCGCATCGACGAGCGGGATAAGCACATGCTCCTGTGGCTGGGCTTCTGCGGGGTGTATATCATTTCCGGCTGGATCACCGGCGCCTTTTACTGGCGATTCATCCCCTCCATCAAGCATGTGGAGATCACGCCCTTTACCCTGAGCTTTATGCTCGTGTATCTGCTGCTTTGCCTTACGCCGCTGATCCTGAACGTAAAGGAGGACAACACTTGGAAGCGTTTGAGATCCGGAATCTGAGCTTCTCCTATCCCGAGCAGACGGTCAAGGCCCTCCGCAACGTCAGCCTCACCATCAGTTCCGGTGAATTCATCGTGCTCTGCGGGCCCTCCGGCTGCGGCAAATCCACACTCCTCCGGCAGCTCAAAACAGTGCTGCGGCCCCATGGCGTTCTCTCGGGCGAGGTGCTGTTCTGCGGGGAGCCGCTGGACAGCGTGGACGACCGCCGCCAGAGCGCGGGCATCGGTTTTGTGCAGCAGTCCCCGGAGAATCAGGTGGTCACGGACAAGGTCTGGCACGAGCTGGCCTTCGGGATGGAGAGCTTGGGATATGACACGCCGACCATCCGCCGTCGCGTGGCGGAGATGGCCTCATTTTTCGGCATACAGAACTGGTTTTATAAAAACGTGACCGAGCTCTCCGGCGGTCAGAAGCAGCTTCTGAACCTGGCCTCCATCATGGCCATGCAGCCGGAGGTGCTGATCCTGGACGAGCCCACCAGTCAGCTCGACCCCATCGCGGCCTCCGATTTTCTGGCCACCGTGGGGAAGATCAACCGGGAGCTGGGCACCACCGTGATCCTCACGGAGCACCGGCTGGAGGAGGCGTTCCCCATGGCCAGCCGGGTGGCGGTGATGGACAGGGGGACGATCCTCTGCACCGGCACACCGGAGGAGGTGGGACTTGCGCTCCGGGGCTCCGGCCACTCCATGTTTCTGGCCATGCCCACTGCCATGCGCGTGTGGGCCGCTGTCCCCGACAGTGGGGAGACCTGCCCCGTCACCGTGCGGGACGGGCGGGACTGGCTCGGCGCCTACGCGGAGAGCCACACCCTTGGCAGCCCGGAGCCGGAGCCGGAGCGCCGCTATCCCGACGAGACCGTTATCCGGGCGGAGGAGCTGTGGTTCCGGTACGAAAAGGACCAGCCGGACGTGGTAAAGGGACTTTCCCTGGAGGTCCGAAAAGGCGAATTCTATACTATCCTGGGAGGCAACGGAGCGGGCAAAAGCACCACCCTCAAGCTCCTGGCCGGCCTCGTTGAGCCCTATCGCGGCACGATAGAAGTCAGCGGCCGCCTGGGGATGCTGCCCCAGGATCCCAAGACCCTGTTTGTCAAGAAGACGGTGCGGGAGGATCTGAAAGAGATCTTCCGCGGCCTGCGGGTGGACAGCGCCGTTCAGGAGGAGCGGCTCCGGTATATCGTGCGGCTTTGCCGGCTGGAGGAGCTGCTGGACCGTCACCCCTACGACCTCTCCGGCGGAGAGCAGCAGCGTGCCGCTCTGGCCAAGGTGCTGCTGCTGGACCCGGAGATCCTGCTCATGGACGAGCCCACCAAGGGCCTGGACGCGGAGTTCAAGCAGATCCTGGCCCAGATCCTCGCCTCTCTCGTGCGCAGGGGCGTCACCATCGTCATGGTGAGCCACGACATTGAATTCTGCGCCCGCTATGCCCACCGCTGCGCCATGTTCTTCGATGGAGGCATCGTCTGCTCGGAGACGCCGCGGACGTTTTTCATGAGCAACAACTTTTATACCACCTCGGCAAACCGCATGGCCCGGGAGATCATCCCCGACGCAGTGACGCCGGAGGACGTGATGACTGCCTGCGGGGGCGAGCTGCCCCCTGCGCCGGAGCTCATCGACGACGGAGAGCCCCTGCCGCCGCCCGCGGAGACGAGCCCGGACTACGTGCCCCGGAAGCTCCCGTTATGGCGGAAGCTGCTGGGCGCGGCGGCGGGGATCGCGGCCGCCGTGGTGTTCGTCTATGCCATGCGCCAGACCGATCTCTCCGCCCTCATCAGCCCGGAGGGGCTCACCGCCCTGTCCTGGAGCGTCATGCGCGTCTATCTCGTCTTCATCGCGGCCATGGCTCTGATGGCCTTCGCCCTGAACCGGCGCTCGCCGCCCCGGGCAATCGATCAGACCCCGGTATCGAAGCGGAAGCTCTCCAAGCGAACGATCGCGGCGGCGGTCATGATCCTGCTGCTCATCCCGCTGACGCTGTTTGTGGGGATCGTGTACCTGGGGGACCGGAAATACTATTTCATCGCCCTGCTGGTGCTGCTGGAGTGCATCGCGCCGTTCTTCCTGGTATTTGAGGGGCGGAAGCCCCAGGCCAGGGAGCTGGTGATCATCGCGGTGCTCTGCGCCATTGCGGTGGCGGGGCGCGCGGCCTTCTTCATGTTCCCCAACTTCTCGCCCGTCATCGCCCTGGTCATCATCTCCGGCGTGGCCTTTGGCGGGGAATCGGGCTTCCTGGTGGGGGCAGTGACCATGCTGGTATCCAACATCATGTTCTCCCAGGGGCCATGGACGCCGTGGCAGATGTTCGCCATGGGCATCATCGGATTCCTGGCGGGCGTCATCTTCCGAAAAGGCCTGCTCCGGAGGAGCAAGATCGGCCTGTGCATCTATGGGGCCATCGCCGCCGTCGTCATCTACGGCGGGATCATGAACCCTGCCGCGGTGCTCATATACTCGGACGGACTTGACCCGAAAATGATCATCTCCTACTATCTTATGGGCTTTCCCCTGGACTGCGTACAGGCGGCCGCTACGGTCATCACCCTGGTCCTCGTCTCACAGCCCATGCTGGAGAAGCTGGACCGGATCAAGGTGAAATACGGCCTGGTGGAATAAGATGCTTCAAATTGAACCCGCTTCACCGGGCTTCAATTTGAGGGGACGAGGTGACGGCTCGCGCTCCGTCGCGCCCGTCGCGGCGCAAGGACGCGCGCAGTTCGTCTGGTAGTGTTATTGCCGCGGCGGAGCTGCAGCGAGTACGATTGGATCGGACTCGCGCTTTCGGCGCGAAGGCGCTGTATCTTTAATAAATAGTATGACCGCGGACCGGAACGCTCCGGCCCGCGGTTTTTTTGTCCGGTGCTGTCTGTCGTTTTCCGCGCGTCGTCAGGTATCTCCGGCGGGAGGGGGGACGCCGGAACAGACGGCGAAAAACTTTTTTACTTTTTTTCAAAAAACCTATTGACAAATCCCAAAGAGTGTATTATTGTACTAGTAGCTTAAGACACTAATACAATGACACAGCGAGGTGATGACATGGAATGGATGTTCACGGAAGACCGGCCTATTTTCCAGCAGCTCTATGAAGCGCTGGCAAAGCGGATCGTGGTGGGCGAGTATCCGCCGGGGGGCAGGATGCCGTCGGTGCGGGAGCTGGCCGCGGAGGCCGGCGTGAATCCCAACACCATGCAGCGGGCGCTTTCCCAGCTGGATGAAGCGGGGCTCACGGAATCGAACCGCACCGCAGGGAGGACGGTCACAACGGCGCAGGAGCGCATCGACGCAGTAAGGAACGGCTTTGCATCGGAAGCTGCCCGCGCCTATCTGGAGGCGGCCCGGTCACTGGGGCTGAGCCGCGAGGAAGCGATCAAACTACTGAACGACGAGGAGGAAATGCAATGAGTGATTCTCTGATCAGCTGCCAGGCGCTGACAAAAAGCTATGGCGGCGCGCCTGTCCTGAAAGACATCGATCTGGACATCGGCGCGGGCAGGATCGTCGGCCTGCTGGGGCCAAACGGCACCGGAAAAACGACGCTTATCAAGCTGCTGTGCGGCCTGCTGCAGCCCACCGCCGGCAGGATCCTTATCAACGGCATGGTGCCGGGGCCGGAATCGAAGGCCATCGTCAGCTACCTGCCGGATAAGATGTACTTTGCCGACTGGATGAACGCGCGGGACATCCTGGGACTCTTCGAGGACTTTTATGAGGACTTTGACCGGACGAGGGCCGAGGCCATGTGTGCCAGCCTGGGCATCAAGCCCGGCGATCGGATCAAGACCATGTCCAAGGGCACCAAGGAAAAGCTGCAGCTCATCCTGGTCATGAGCAGAAGGGCACGGCTCTACCTGCTGGATGAGCCCATCGCCGGCGTGGACCCCGCGGCCAGAGACTACATCATGAATACCATTCTCACGAACTATTCCCCCGACGGAACGGTGCTCATCTCCACGCACCTGATCGGCGATATCGAACGGGTGCTGGACGAGGCCATCTTCCTGCAGGACGGCCGGGTGATCCTCCACGATTCGGTGGACAATATGCGCGCTGTCCACGGCAAGTCGGTGGACGCCCTGTTCCGGGAGATGTTCCGGATGACTCAGGAGGGAGGTGAGCAGTATGCTCGGTAAGCTGATCAAATACGATCTCAAATCCTATTTCAAGCTGTTTCCGCTGATCTGGCTGGCTGCCATCGTGCTGGCCTTCGTGAACCACTTCACACTGAGGCACTTCAGCGAGGCGGAAGCCTCCGGCGTGGCGGAGCTCCTGGGCCTGGTGCTCCCGATCCTCGTCTACGTGGCGGCCATCGTGACCCTGGCGGTGCTGACGCTGATTCTCATCATCCGCCGATTCTACTCCGGCGCCCTGAAGGAGGAGGGCTACCTGGTCTTCACCCTTCCCGTAAAGCCCTGGCAGATCGTGGTTGCCAAGGCTATCGCGGCCACCATCGTCACCATCATCACATCCGTCGTCACCGTAATCTCCGTCCTGCTGCTCATGGACTGGGCCGAGGTGACAAGGGCAATCGGGGAGCTGTTCCATGGCCTGTTCCACAACGAGTACATCACCGGAGGACAGTGCGCCGCCCTCATGGCGGAGGCCGTGATCGTCGGCATCGTGGGTATCGCCGTGTCGATCTATCGGATCTACTGCGCCATCGCGCTGGGCCACCTGTTCAACAAGCACCGGGGCGGCATGGCCGTGCTCATGTACATCGCCATCAGCATCGTGCTCAGCGCCCTGGGCTCCACGGTCGTCGCCAATCTGATCTTCGGGCTGGACACCAACTGGATCGACGAATTCCTGCGCAAGATCAGCGAGGCCACCAACACCTTCGGCTTCATCAGCCTGGGTATGCTGGGGCTGTTCCTGGTCAGCGCCGTGCAGATCGTGATCTACCACATCGTCACGGAGCGCATCCTCTCCAAGCGGCTGAATCTCGAATAAAATAACCGGCAGAAGGCCGTCTTCCCATGGGGAGGGCGGCCTTCGTTTGCCCACTTGTATTTTTGCGGAAATAGGATTACACTGCTCATATCAAGAGGAAGGAACGTGCGCCTATGACCGTATTACAGCTCTCCCTGCGCCTGCTTCTCTTCATCGCCGCCGGATTCATCGGGCGGAAGGTGAAGGCGATGCCGGACGGCTTTGACAAAATGCTCAGCAAATTCGTCATGGCCATCCCGCTGCCCTGCATGATCGTCAGCTCCTTCCAGCTTGAATACTCCGTGGACAATCTGCTGACCGCGCCGGTGATCATCGCGCTGAGCGTGGGCAGCATGGCGGTGATGTTCCTGCTGGTGTTCCTCTGCACCGCGCGGCTGAAGGACCGGAATATGAGAAAGACCGTGCGGTTCTGCCTCCTGTTCACGAATTTCACCTTCATCGGCTTCGCGGTAGTGAAGGAGATCTACGGCGGCGAGGGCTTTTTCAACTACGTGCTGTTCACCCTGCCCATCCGGATCATGTTCTACGGCGGCGCGTCGGTGATCCTGGGGCGCGGCGGAGAAAAGGTCAACGTGGGGGAGACGATCCGCCGCTTCATCTGCCCGCCGGTGGTAGCGGTATTCATCGGCCTGGCGCTCTACGCTCTGCAGATCCCGCTGCCGGGTGTTCTGGCAAAGACGATCTCCGCCATCGGGGACATGGCGTCTCCCCTCGGGCTGATGCTCTGCGGCGCCATTATCGCGGACGCGGACTTCAAGAGTGCCCTGCGCCATCCCAGCGTGCTGCTTGTGACGGCGCTGCGGCTCATCGCGCTCCCCGCCGTGGCCATCGGACTGTTCCGCCTGATCGGGGTGAAGCCGGAGATCCTGAAGACAACGGTCTACTACTATGCCATGCCCGTTGCCTCTCTGACGCCCACGTTCCTGCTGCAGTACGACCCCGACGCGGTGGAGGCACGCACTGTCAGCGGCTATATGGTGGTGGCAAGCACCCTGTTCTGCGTGGTCACGATCCCCCTCTGGACCATGACGCTGAATTATCTGTATCCGTGACCGACGACGGGATCGCGGCGGGAAATACGGAAAAAGACGGTGCGCGCCTGCGCTTTACAGAAAAAACCGCCCCGGACATGTGTCCGGGGCGGCTCGTGTTATCGGTTCATTTTTCCAGGTAGGATTTGACCAGCTCCTGCAGCAGCTCGTCCCTGTCCAGGCGGCAGATGAGGCTGCGGGCGTTGTTGTAGTTCGTGATGTAGGTGGGATCCTCGGAGAGGATGTAGCCCACGATCTGGTTCACGGGATTGTATCCCTTGACGCGCAGGGACTCATACACCGACGATAAGATCTGACGGGTCTCGTCCACTTTGCCGACAACATCAAATTTCCTCGTATAATCGTCCACGATAAGTCCCCCTATCTTCATAGATTTGCGGCGATGCTTTTCCGAGTACCATTATAGCAAACCTTTTTCTCCGGGGGAAGACGATTTATATTACAACTTCATGTCATTTTTGCCGAAACAGGGCGGATTATGCCAATATAGGCGCGGGCCGTCACAGCATCTGCTCGTTGCCGAAGGAGGCGGGCAGCAGCTTGTCGAGCCGGTAGCTCACATACCGGCCGTCTGCCCGGGAGCAGAGCACTTCCATCGTTGGGGAGAACTCGCTGAGTACCTGCCGGCACTGGCCGCACGGGGTGCAGTAGCTGCTGCCGGCGGAGGCGATGGCGATGCGCTTGAAGCTGCGGTGCCCGGCAGAGACGGCGGCGGCCACGGCTGCCCGCTCCGCACACAGGGTGCAGCCCAGTGCGGCGTTTTCGATGTTGCAGCCGGTAAAGACCTCGCCCCCCTCGCACTCCAGGGCCGCGCCGACTGCGAACCGGGAGTAGGGGGAATAGGAGAATTTCATTGCAGCTTCCGCTTTCTGAATGAGGTTTCTGTCTGTCATGGCGCTCACTCCCACTTATTTCTGCCAGCCCGGGGCCGCAGCCCCGGGCTGACGGTTTTCCGTATTACAGATAATAGCGCACGCCGCCCTCGAAGATGGGCTGGTGCTTCGCGCCCTCGATGTTCTTGGCTACGAACTCGCCGCGGCGCTCCGTGTGTCCCATTTTGCCCAGCACCCTGCCGTCCGGCGAGAGGATGCCCTCGATGGCCATGACGGAGCCGTTGGGATTCACGGCGATGTCCATGGAGGGGGCGCCCGTGATGTCGCAGTACTGGGTGGCCACCTGGCCGTTCGCGATGAGACGCTCCGTCATCTCCGGGGAGGCCACGAACCGTCCCTCGCCGTGTGAGATGGGCACCGCGTACACATCGCCGACCCGGCAGCCGGAGAGCCACGGGGAAGCGGTCGATGCGATGCGGGTATAGACGTAGGAGGACTGGTGCCGCCCGATCAGGTTGTAGGTGAGGGTGGGGCAGCTTTCGTCCATATCACGGATCTCGCCATAGGGCACGAGCCCTAGCTTGATGAGCGCCTGGAATCCGTTGCAGATGCCCAGCATCAGGCCGTCCCTGGCGCCGATCAGCTCATGAACCGCGTCCCGGATGCGGGGATTGCGGAAGAAGGCGGCGATGAATTTGGCGGAGCCGTCGGGCTCGTCGCCGCCGGAGAAGCCGCCGGGCAGCACGATCATCTGAGCGTTTTTGATGGCCTTTTCCACCGCGTCCACCGAATCCTCCAGCAGGGCGGAGGTCAGGTTCCGCACCACCACGATCTCCGGCTCGCCGCCGGCGCGGCGGATGGCGCGTGCGGTGTCCAGCTCGCAGTTGGTGCCGGGGAAAGCGGTGATCACGGCCCGGGGCTTCGCAAAATGCTCGCCCGCGGCGAGGACGCAGGGCTTTTCCCAGGTGATGGGCGCCACAGCCTCCGTCGTGCCGGCGCGGGTGGGGAAGATCTTCTCCAGTACCGCCTCCCACTTTTCCGTGAGCGGCGCGAGGGCCATTTTCTCCCCGCAGAGGGTGAGGGCCGGCTCCGAAGCCGTATGCCCGATGACCGTGCCCAGCGCCGTATGCTCCGCGACCTCAGCCACGATGCCGCCGGGCGCGGCGGCAAAGAGACCGCTTTCCTCCAGCCCCTCCGACACGAAGCCCACGGGGCCGCCCAGGCACATCTTAAACAGCGCCTCCGCGACGCCGCCCCGTTCCAGGGCGCGGGCCGCGCAGACCTTTCCGCTCTCTGCCAGGGCGCGGAGCTTTTTCCAGTTATCTCTCGTCTCCTCCAGGGTACTGCCGGGGGCGATATAGACGACCTCGTGCCCGGCGGACTTGAATTCCGGCGAAACCACCAATTTGGCGCTGCACGGCGCGATGGCGAAGGAGACCAGCGTGGGCGGCACGTCCATGTCCATGAAGGAGCCGGACATGCTGTCCTTGCCGCCGATGGCCGCCATTTTCAGCCCGAGCTGCGCCTCCAGCGCCCCCAGCAGGGCGGAGAAGGGCTTGCCCCAGCGCGCAGGCTCATGCCGCAGCTTTTCAAAATACTCCTGGAAGGTAAGGTAGATCTCCTCCGGATCGCAGCCGGAGGCCACCAGCTTTGCGGCGGAGGTGACCACCGCGTCACGGGCGGCGGCAAAGGGATTCTCGGAGGAGGCGTCCGGATCGAAGCCGAAGGCCATGACGGAGCAGGTGCCCGTCTCCTTCCCGAAAACGGGGATCAGGGCGGCCATGGACTGGGCCGGAGCCAGGCCCGTTCTGCCGCCGAAGGGCATCAGGACGCTGCCGGAGCCGATGGATCCGTCGAACCGCTCCCCCAGACCGCGCTGGGAGCAGCAGTCCAGGCTCTGCACCATAGCCTCCACCCGCCGGCGCAGGGAGCCGGGGGCCTCCGCCTTTTTATACTCGGGCAGCCGGGGCACGGCGACCTCCGTGTGCTTGGAAGCGCCGTTGGAGGAGAGGAACTCCCGGGACAGGTCCGCGATCACGCGGCCGTTCAGGCGCATCACCATCCGGGGTGACTCTGTGACCGTGGCCACCGTATACGCCTCCAGATTCTCGGCGGTGGCTTTCTCGATGAATGCTTCCGCGTCCTCGGGCGCCACGACCACGGCCATGCGCTCCTGGGATTCGGAGATGGCCAGCTCCGTGCCGTCCAGACCCTCGTATTTTTTCCTGACGAGGCCCAGGTCGATGTCCAGCCCGTCGGCCAGCTCACCGATGGCGACGGACACGCCGCCCGCGCCGAAATCGTTGCACCGCTTGATCATTTTTGTGACCGCGGGATCCAGGAACAGCCGCTGGATCTTCCGCTCCTCGGGGGCGTTGCCCTTTTGGACCTCGGAGGCCATGGTGACAAGGGAGGCCATGTTGTGAGTCTTGGAGGAGCCGGTGGCGCCGCCGATGCCGTCGCGCCCCGTGCGGCCGCCCAGGAGGATGACCTTGTCGCCGGGCTCGGGCCGGACGCGGACCACGTTCTCCGCCTTCACGGCGCCCACCACGGCGCCGATCTCCATCCGCTTGGCCACGTAGCCGGGGTGGTAGAACTCATGGACGAGGCCGGTGGCAAGGCCGATCTGGTTGCCGTAGGAGGAGTAGCCCTGGGCCGCTGTCACCGTCAGCTTTCGCTGGGGCAGCTTGCCGGGGAGGGTATCCTCCATGGGTACCCGGGGGTCGCCCGCGCCGGTGACGCGCATGGCCTGGTACACGTATGCCCTGCCGGAGAGGGGATCCCGGATGGCGCCGCCGATGCAGGTGGCCGCGCCGCCGAAGGGCTCGATCTCCGTGGGGTGGTTGTGGGTCTCGTTCTTGAACATGAGGAGCCAGTCCTCGGTCTTCCCGTCCACCTCCGCGTCGATGTGGATGGAGCAGGCGTTGATCTCCTCGGATTCGTCGATGTTTTTCAGGTATCCGCGCTTTTTCAGGGTCTTGGCGCCGATGGTGGCGATGTCCATGAGCGTCTGGGGACGGGTCTCCGCCCGGTCGCCATAGACCTCCCGGCGTGCGGCGAGATATGTCTCGTAAGCGGCGCGTACCCCGCTGTCCTCGATATCGGCACGGTCGATATGGGTGCTGAAGGTGGTGTGCCGGCAGTGGTCGGACCAGTAGGTGTCCACCAGCTTCAGCTCCGTCACCGTGGGATCGCGTTCCTCGTCGTTTTTGAAGTATCCCTGCATGAACCGCAGGTCATCCAGGTCCATGGCGAGGCCGAACTTCTCCAGCAGCCCCTCCAGCCCCCGGTCGTCCATGGAGATGAAGCCGCCGATCACCGGGACGGGCTCCGGCTCAGGGAAGTCCCGGACCAGTGTCGCGGGCTTCTCAAGTCCCGCCTCCCGGCTCTCCACCGGGTTGATGAGGTAGCGGCGGAGCTTTTCCGCATCCTCCTCCGTCAGGTCGCCGTAAAAGACGTAGACCCGGGCCGAGGCCACGGTCGGCCGCTCACCGCAGGTGAGCATCTGGATACACTGGGCGCAGGAGTCGGCCCGCTGGTCATACTGACCGGGCAGCGCCTCCACCGCCAGCACCATTGCGCCGGCCGCTTCGGGCATGGTCTCGTCCGTGCAGATATCGGTCTGGGGCTCGGAGAAGACGGAGACGCGAGCCTTTTCATACACGTCCTCCGTGATCCCTTCCACATCGTAGCGATTGAAAATACGCAGCCGAGTAAGGGCCTTGACGCCGAGATTCTCCCGGATCTCCGCCTCAAGGCTTTTGGCCTCGATATCGAAGCCGGGCTTTTTTTCGGTAAAGCATCTGAGAACCATCCAAATCCCCCCAAGTGTCAGCCCAAGTCGATCTCCAGGGCCGTGATATTGTGAAAAACGCTGGACTGCGTGGGCGCGAGACCGGTGACGACGCCCCGCAGGGTATGTACGCAGTAAAGCCGGTAGACCACCGGAATGATGGGATTCTCCTCGGCGGCATATCGGCAGAGAGCCGAGGCCGCGGAGGCGCGGGCCGTATCCGTGGCGGCGGAGGCCACTTCGCCGATCATGTCGAAGTACCGCTCGCTCGTGATGCTGCCGTAGTTGAGCTGCCCTCCCGGCACCAGGATGCCGGAGAAATCGAAGTCCGCAGGGAGCATGACCTCCGCGTAGTAGAGGTCGAATTCGCCGGACTCCAGCGCGGAAACATATTCGTCCCACCCCAGGGGCATGATGGTGGCGCGCAGCCCCGCTTCCTCCAGGACGCGGGTGACCATTTTGGCGGCCGCCAGCTTGGAGCTGCTCCCCTCATATACCACGAAGCGCAGGTTGATAGGGTAGCCGTCCTCATAATCCAGGAAGCCGTCCCCGTCCACGTCCTTCAGCCCCGCCTCCTTCAGCAGCCGGAGAACAGATCCCGCCCGGTCGTTGGGTACCGGGGGCTCTGCGGCGCTGTCATAGAGATACCAGCCCGGTGAAAACAGCAGGGGAGAGGGCACGGCGCAGCCGTCCATGGAGGCGGCGATGCGGGAACGGTCCACCGCGTTTGCGATGGCCTGACGCACCTCGCCCCTCTCCAGGCACGGGGTCATGAAGTTGAGACCGATGTACTGGAAGCAGGTGGTGTTGTACAGGTGCAGGTCGTGATTTTCCCGAAGGCTCACAAAGCTGTCGTCAAAGGGGTCGTCCCACACCAGATCCAGGTCGCCGGAGGCGAAAGCGTCCGTCACCTGGGCGGAGGAGTATTCCTTCAGCAGGATCTCCTCCAGAGGGAGCTTGTCTCCATCCCGGTAGTAGGGATTTTTCACGAATTTCGGTCCGGACCGGTCCAGCATATAGGGGCCGGTGCCCGGCGGCACGTCGGTATCCACGGAGCCCCCCTCGATGATGGGGATGTCCAGCAGGGCGGGCAGTCCGTAGTCCACGGTGAGGAGCACCACCTCCACCGTGCGTCCGTCCACCACAAGCGCCTCGCTCAGGTTGCGGAAGCGCCCGGCATACCGGTCGCTGGCGGCTGCGAAGTTGATGGAATAGGCCACGTCCGCGGCGGTGAGGCTCGTGCCCGAGGAGAACTTGACGCCGTCCCGGATCGTGAAGTCAAAGGTGATCCCGTCCGCCGTTTTCCATGATTCGCAGAGGAGCTTTTCCGGCTCAAAACCGGGCCCCAGCTCGAACAGGCTCTCGTACATGAGACGGCAGGCGGCCATGTTGTCGGGATTCGTGCCGGTGAAGGGATTGAAGCTGTTGGCAGCGCTGTAGCGCATGGTGAACCGGTCGTCATTCCTGGAGGCGGCGGCAACGGGAACGGCGCTGGCCGAGACCTCCTGTTCGAAGGCGGGAGGAGCTCCGGTGACCGCAGGCTCTTCCGCCGCGGTCCGGCGGCTGCATCCCGCGCACAGCAGCAGGGCCGCTGCCAGCAGGAGCGCCGGCGCAATCACAAATATCCGTTTCAATTGGTCACCCTTTCAGCATGATGATGGCGGCCTGGCTGCCGCGCTGGCCGTTCGCCTTCCGGTGGGACCAGTATTTGTCGCACTTGCAGGAGGTGCACTCGGAGGAGATGTCGATCCGGTCGCCGTCCAGCCCCGCGCGCCGCAGCAGAAAGGCGTTGATCCCCTTCAGATCCACGGAGAATTTGCCGCCGGGGAGATTTGTGATAAACCGGTCGGCCACCACGCCCAGCTCCTTCCGCATGGCCTCCGGCACGTCGCTGTCCGTCTCAAAGCAGCAGGCGGAGATGCAGGGCCCAATGGCGGCCCGCAGGTTTTCCGGACGGCACCCGAGCTCGTCCTCCATCCGCAGTACCGTTTTCCCCGCGATGTCCATGGCGGTGCCACGCCAGCCGGCGTGGACGGCGGCCACGGCGCCGCGCACCCCGTCCCACAGCAGGATAGGCACGCAGTCGGCGGTGAAAATGATGAGCGGCAGCTCCTTTTCGTCGGTGAACAGGGCGTCCGCCTCATAGGGGACGGGGGTGAACAGGGTGTGGATATCCTCCTCCGTTGCCCGGCGGATGGTGTCCCCGTGCACCTGGTTGGAGAAGACGAGCCGCTCCGGCTCCACGCAGATGGCGGAGCAGATACGGTCGAAATTCTCCCGCACCCGGTATGGGTCATCCTCCCGGTTTTCCGCCAGATTCAGGGATTCAAAGATCCCCTCGCTGACGCCGCCCCACCGGGTGGTGAAGCAGTGGGCGGCGCCGATGGTCCCGGTGGTCATGTAGACCACGCCGTTCAAATTCTGTTCCTGAAAAGACATTTATGCGTTCCTTCCACAGCAATCCTTGTATTTCATGGGCAGTCCGTTGGGGCGCAGCTTTCCGCAGGGGCAGGGATCGTTGCGGCCGATCTTCTTTCCTTTTTTCACGGGCTGCTTCTTCTCGGAATCATCGCCGCCCACGTTCCCGGCGGTGGTCACCGTGCGGGAGACGCTGGTGCGCTCCAGCGGCTGCTCCTTCCGGACCCGGGCGATGAAGAGCCGCCGCACGACCTCCTCCTTGATGCCGTTGACCATGGCCTCGAACATATCGAAGCCCTCCCGCTTGTATTCGTCCACGGGATTCGTCTGGCCGTAAGCCCGCAGGGACACGCCCTGCCGCAGCTCGTGCATGGCGTCGATATGGTCCATCCAGTATTCGTCCACCACCCGGAGCATGACGACCCGCTCCAGCTCCCGCATAAAGGGCGTCTCCGTACCTGGGATGTTCCCCAGCTCCCGCTCCTTGGCGGCGTAGACCTTCTCCGCGGCGGTGAGCAGCGTTTCCTCCGCCTCGTCCCTCGTCATGCCCACGGCGATGGAGTCGGCGTCCCTCAGGAACAGGGGACGGAACTGCTTGACGAGGTCCTCCGCCAGCTCGGGATCGTGGAGCCTGCCGTGCTCGTCGCAGGCAGCGGAGACGGCGGCGCCGATCACGTCCCGGATCATGCTCTGTACGTGGCCGCCGATGTCCTCCCCGTCCAGTACCTGGCGGCGCTGCTCGTAGATGATGTTCCGCTGGGTATTCATCACGTCGTCGTATTCGAGGACGTTTTTCCGGATCTGGAAGTTCTTGCTCTCCACCTTGCGCTGCGCCTGCTCGATGGCGTTGGAGAGCATTTTCTGGTCGATAGGCGTGTCGTCGTCGAGCCCCAGCGTCTCCATCATGCCCATGACCCGCTCGGAGCCGAACAGGCGCATGATATCGTCCGTCATGGAGATGTAGAACCGGGTCTCGCCTGGGTCGCCCTGCCGTCCTGCGCGGCCGCGAAGCTGATTGTCGATGCGGCGTGACTCATGCCGCTCGGTGCCCAGGATGAAGAGGCCGCCCGCCTCGCGCACCTGCTCCGCCTCAGCGGAGGTGTCCTTTTTATGCTCCTCCAGCTTCTCGGCGTAGAGCCGCCTCGCCTCCAGGATCTCCCCGTTGTCCGTGTCGGCGTAGCCGGTGGCCTCGCTGATGATCTCGTCTGGGATCTCGGCCTTTCTCAGGTCGTTTTTCGCCATGAACTCCGGGTTGCCGCCCAGCATGATGTCGGTTCCGCGGCCAGCCATATTGGTGGCGATGGTCACCGCGCCGAATTTACCTGCCTGCGCGACGATCTCTGCTTCCTTCTCGTGGTGCTTTGCGTTCAGGACGTTGTGCTTTACCCCCTGCTTTTTCAGGAGGGAGGAGAGGTATTCGCTCTTCTCGATGGAGATGGTACCCACCAGCACGGGCTGCCCCTTCTCATGGCATTCCATGATCTGGCGGATGATGGCGCGGTTCTTGCCGGTCTCGTTTTTGTACACCACGTCCGGGTGGTCCACACGGGCCAGGGGCTTGTTGGTGGGGATCTCGATCACGTCCAGGTTGTAGATGGCGGCGAATTCCTCCTCCTCGGTGAGGGCGGTGCCGGTCATGCCGGAGAGCTTCCCGTAGAGGCGGAAGAAGTTCTGGAAGGTGATGGTGGCCAGGGTCTTGCTCTCCCGTGCCACCTCCACGTGCTCCTTGGCCTCGATGGCCTGGTGGAGCCCCTCGGAGTACCGTCTGCCGTACATGAGGCGGCCGGTGAATTCATCCACGATGATGACCTCGCCGTCCTTCACCACGTAGTCGATATCCCGGTGCATGATGCCGTGTGCCTTCAGCGCCTGGTTGATGTGGTGGGAGAGGGTGGAGTTCTCCAGATCGGCCAGGTTCTCAAGCTGGAAGTATTCCTCAGCCTTTTTCGTGCCCCGAGCGGTGAGGGTGGCGGAGCGGGCCTTTTCATCCACCACGTAGTCGGCGTCCAGATCCTCGTCCTCCTGGGCCTTCTCGTCGGTGGAGGCGTAGACGATCTTTTTCAGCCGGGAAACGAACCCGTCCACCTGGGAATAGAGGTCGGTGGAGGCGTCCCCCTGGCCGGAGATGATGAGCGGTGTTCTGGCCTCGTCGATGAGGATGGAGTCCACCTCGTCCACGATGGCGAAGCTGTGGCCGCGCTGGACCATGTTCTGCTTGTAGATGGCCATATTGTCCCGCAGGTAGTCGAAGCCCAGCTCGTTGTTGGTGCCGTAGGTGATGTCGGCGTTGTAGGCCGCCCGGCGCTGGTCGCTGTCCAGATCGTGGACGATGAGCCCCACGGTGAGGCCCATGAACCGGTGCACCTTGCCCATCCACTCGCTGTCGCGGCGGGCCAGGTAGTCGTTCACCGTGACGATGTGGACGCCGTTTCCGGCCAGGGCGTTCAGATACGCAGGCATGACGGCCACCAGGGTCTTGCCCTCGCCGGTCTTCATCTCGGCGATACGCCCCTGGTGGAGCACCACGCCGCCGATGAGCTGCACCCGGTAGGGCCGCAGCCCCAGGACGCGGTCGGCGGCCTCCCGCACGGCGGCGAACGCCTCGGGCAGGATGTCGTCCAGCGTTTCGCCGGCGGCCAGCCGCTCCTTGAATTCCGGCGTCTTGGCCTTCAAAGCCTCGTCGGAGAGGCGCCGGTACTCCTCCTCATAGCTCTCGATCTTCTGTATGGTGGGCTCGATGGCCTTCAGCTCCCGTTCGCTGTGGGTGCCGAAGACCTTTGTGATCATTTTTTTGAACATCGCAGTTCCTTTCGGTCAGTCATAGATTTCACCGCGCCCGTCGGCGCGCGCCATTTTTCAATATAGTAGTATACCACAGGTTTGTGAACAAAAAAAGAGAAATCGGGAAAAAGTTGACTGTGCCGTGAGCATGCGCCCTGTGCCGCCGGCGACACGAACGCCGGAAGACGCAGGACCCGGCGCAAAAACGCGGGAGCGCCGACATTTCGGCGCTCCCCGATCGTATTTATGGAAGAAGGCGGAATATGGCCCGATTGACAGGCAATATGGAATAATATATGATTTGTTCCAGTAGAGTGGATCAACCGGGAACGACCGGATGATCTTTGAGCCTGATGTTTTTTCGGGAAGGATGGGCAGGCATGAGAAGAGTCGCTTCCGTTGTTTTGGCATTGCTGCTGCTTTGTCTTTCCGCCTGCGGAGGGACGACGTCCGCCGAGCCAGGGGAAACTGCTTCCGCCCCTGCGGAATCACCGCAGACGAGCCCCGCGGGGGCTCCGGAAACACAGCCTCCCGCCGGGGAGAAGGGGACGCAGGCGACGTCTTCCGAAGCGCCGGAGGACAGGACGGCCCTGTTCGAGGGCGTTGATTTGGAACGGGAGCCGGAGGACAGGACGGTCACGGTCGAGGGCTTGGATATTGAGGGCAGGCCAGTCGCCGAGACTGCGAGTATGAATCCCGACCTGGGGACCTCCTACCTCACGCCGGAGTCCCTGGTGCCGGATTCGCAGCTCATCGTTCACGGCACGGTGACCCGTGTCACCTGTTCCGACGTGGACGGCGACGCCGTCACCCTCTATGACGTGGAGCTGGAGGAGGTCTGGCTGGATGATCAGGCGGGCGGCGCTGGCGCGCTGATCCCCGGCGACCGGATCACCGTTCTGCAGCCCGGCGGCTATATACCGGGGGACGCATTTTCTGCGGCCAGAGGCGGCAGGCCGGGCTATACCTCGGAGGATCTGGTGCTTCAGACTTATTTCGGCACGCCGCTCCCCGCCGTGGAGGACGAGTATGTGCTGTTCCTGACCGAGGCGAGCGTGTTCCCCGGCGTGTATGCGGTGACGGGGTTCTATCAGGGGCGCTTCACGGTGGACGGCGAGAGCGTCAGCCGGTATCGCCCGGAGGGGACGGCCCCCTATGCGGACGACGCGGCGACGCTGAGCGAGCTGCGGGCCCGGATTGAGGCGCTCCCTGCGGATTTTGTCCCGCCCGCGCTGCCCGGCCTTGATGAAGTGCTCGACGCCTATCTTGCTGAGATTCAGCAGACAGCGGACAGCGAGCGCGAGGCGATCCGGCCATATGAGGGAAATGCTTCGAAGCCGCCGTATGTCGGGAGCGCCGAGAAGGACATCGCGTTTTACGGGCAGATCATCGAAAAACTGCCGGACTTCTATCACGGGGTGCTGTCCCGCGCCGACGAGATCGCGGCGGGCTCCGATTACCATCCGTCTGTCCTGATGCTGGACCAGCAGACGCCCGATAAGGTCTTTGGCGGCAATTCCTTCGCCTCGGTCATCATCGAAAAGGCCGGCGGCGTCAACGCGGCCGGGGCGTACTCCTCCGGACAGCCGACGGTCGCCGTATCCATTGAGCAGATCCTGGACATGGACCCGGATATCATTTTCATCAGCAGTTCCTTCACCAGAGACTACTACACGGCGGAAGATCTCCTCGCCGATCCTGCCTGGCAGGAGCTCTCGGCTGTTAAGGCCGGGAGGGTCTATGAGGTGGATGCGGAGGACGCGTGGTTCGACTCGGAACATAATCCCGGCAATCCGGCCGTATGGATGGGCGTGGGGTATCTGCAGACGGTGCTGTATCCCGAAGCCTATACGGAGGAGCGGTTCCGCGAGGACATGGACACGTACTATTCGATCACGGATCCGATGTACGAGATCAATAAAGCATTCCGCACAAACGGCTGAGCGCGGCACAGGAGAAGGCGAAGGCCCGCAGGAGAATTCCTGCGGGCCTTGAACTTTTTCGGGGCGGCCTCAAATCGAAACCGGCGCGGCGTTTGCGATCTGCGGCGCGGCATAAAAATCCTCCCCGCCGTGAGGCGGGGAGTCAAAAAAGAGAGGGGGAGATGTTTTCGGTCTGCCGGAAGCAGTGCCCATTGACCGGTGGGAGGAAGAACAGGACGGTGGAATGAGCCGGGCTCACGGAAGCGTCCGCCCTGTTGTCCGGTCCGGATCACTGTTTCCGATTGTTATAGTAGAGTATAAAAATAGCGTTTCTGTGAATAGTGTTTGAATAATCTGTGAATTCAGCCGGGGGAAAAACGGCTCATTCGCCGCTTTTCGACGCGTTCCGATCCCCGCCGAGCCGGGGGCGTTTTTCCTGCTGGGCCAATGTGAGGGTAAAAATGAATTTCGTGACCCCGTCGCTGCTGGTGACGTAGATATCCTCCTGGTGGTTGTCCAGGATCGTCTTGACGATGTAGAGCCCCAGCCCCACGCCGTCCTTGTCGGAGCTGCGGGAGCGGTCGGTCTTGTGGAACCGGTCGAAGATCAGCGGCAGCTCCTCCCGGGGAATGTCCTGACCCCGGTCCTCCACGGAGACGTAAGCACGCCCGCCCTGCTTCCAGAGGGCGATCTTCAGGGTTGAGCCCTCCTCCGCGAATTTGGCGGCATTGTCGATCAGGTTGTATACCACCTGGGTGATGGCGTCCTGGTCGCCCCGGACGACGATGGGATCCTCGGGGATCTCGGCGTCCACGTCCAGCCCGTGGTCGCAGATCTTGGACTCCAGCCCCAGCAGAGTCACCCGGATGACCTCCGAAACATCGAAGCTCTTCTGCAGGATCTCCGCCGTGTCGGCGCTCTGCAGGTGGGACATGTCCAGCATGCCGCGCACCAGCCGGTTGAGCCGCTTCGTCTCCGAGGAGATGACGGTGAGGTACTGGTCCTGCATTTCCCGGGGGATGGTGCCGTCCAGAAGGCCGTCGGCGAAGCCGGAAATGGTGGTCATGGGCGTTTTCAGCTCGTGGGACACGTTGGCTATGAACTCCCGGCGCCTGTTCTCCGAGCTCTCCAGGGAATCGGCCATGGCGTTGAAGGCGTGGGCGAGCTGACCGATCTCATCCTGCCGCCCGTAGTCGCCCACGCGGACGGAAAAATCGCCCCGGGCGAATTTGTTGGCCGCCTCCGCCATCTCGTTCAGGGGCTCCGCCTGCTTTTTCGTGGCGATCAGGGAGAGGACGAAGGTCAGCAGCATGACGATCAGCGCCACCAGGATGAACACGCCGGCGGACTGACGCCAGATCTCGCTCATAGAGCCCGGGTCTCCGGAGAGAATCGCATAGCCCACCACGCCCTCCTCGCCGGATATGACCCGCCCGGTCACATAGCGGGGCTGGGAATACAGCCCGTCCAACTCCGTGGTGCCGTAGAAGCGGCCCTTTTCGCTCAATTCAGCCATCACGCCTTCCGGCAAAGAGCGGCCCAGATGGGCGCAGAACAGGTCCCTGTCGGAGCAGGACTGGACCACGCCGCCGGGGTCGGCAAGCATGATGTGGTAGCCGGATACGGTGGAGCTCATGGAAAGGATCATCCGGAATTCCAGTCCGGACAGGTTCCATTCTCCAGCCAGGGACGACGCGGTGCGCACCACCTCGTCCGCGGTGACGGACATGGCGTCCCGCCGCTCCTGAACCACCAGCCGGTAGCTGAAGGCGGTGAACACGCAGCCCAGCAGCACGAAGCTCAGGAGCATGACGGCGGCGGTGGTGGCGAAGTTCCGGTAATAGATCCGCTTTCTCATCCCTGCTTCAGCTCGAATTTATAGCCCACGCCCCAGACCGTTTTCAGGGACCACTTGTCGCTGACGTTCTCCAGCTTCTCCCGGAGCCGCTTGATGTGCACGTCCACGGTGCGGGAGTCCCCAAAATAGTCGAAGCCCCACACCTCGTCCAAAAGCTGGTTGCGGGTGTAGACCCGGTTGGGGGAGGAGGCCAGGTGGTACAGCAGCTCCATCTCCTTGGGAGGAGCCTCCACCCGCTGGCCGTCCACGATGAGCTCGAAGGATTCCATGTCGATCACCAGCTTGTCAAAGACGAGCCGCTTGGGCTTTTCCCCCGGCGCCCCGTCGTACCGGCGCATGACGGCGTGGATGCGGGCGATGAGCTCCTTCACCTCGAAGGGCTTGACAATGTAGTCGTCCGCGCCCATCTCAAGGCCGTTGACCTTGTCGAAGGTCTCCCCCTTTGCAGTGAGCATGATGATGGGGACCTTCCGGTCCGAGGCGCGGATCTCCCGGCAGACGGCCCAGCCGTCCATAACGGGGAGCATGATATCCAGCAGCACGAGATCGGGATTCACCCGCTCGAATTCTGCCACGCCCTTGCCGCCGTCCCCGGCGATGGTAACCTCAAAATCGTCCTTTTCCAGATAGAGCCGCAGCAGCTCCGCAATATTGATGTCGTCCTCGACGACGAGCGCTTTTTTTGCCATAATGACGACCCCTTTTTGGAATATGTGTTATAATAGTGGTATATCTTAATAACGTGCCATCACAGCCCGCGAATCGCGTCCCTGATGCAACCTTCCGTTTCGCACTTAACTTCACAGCTATTGCCGACTCTTGTATAAACCAATTCCTTACCACAGCGTGGGCACAGCACAGTTTCATCAGGGCGTGCAAGCTTCCTATCAAGCGCAGTACATTCCTTTGCAGTGTACCTAGTACCTATAAATGATTTTTCTTGCTGTTTCATCATACTCAAGCATCTCCCCTGCCTCTCGTGCGCGATCATATGCATCAACCATAAGATCGCGTCGCTCCACCGCTGACAGGTTTGGCGTATTGAGTGCAGCGTCTCTGCTCGCTCTGAACTCATCACGCCAGTCCCCAGCGCTGTATTCTGTCGGTGGGCGCATACTTGATGCGCCGTACAAAACCATTATACAGCTATTGTAAACCCCTTTTCGGCCCGAGGGGTGAATAATTTGTTAAGAGAAACGATCGGGAAGGAGGCGATCCCATGGCCGGCTGGAACCCGTGGCACGGCTGCCGCAGGATATCGGAGGGGTGCCGCAACTGCTATGTCTACCGCATCGACGCGCGCCACGGCCGGGACGCCTCCGTCGTCTTCAAGACCGGGGAATTCGACCTGCCCCTGCGGAAAAAGCGGGACGGCAGCTTTCATATCCCGCCCGGGGAGACGGTATTTACCTGCTTTTCCTCCGACTTCTTCCTGGACCTGGCGGACTCCTGGCGGCCGGAGGCCTGGGCCATGATCCGCTCCCGGCCGGACCTGCGCTTTGTGATGATGACGAAGCGGATCGACCGGTTCTTCACCGGCCTGCCCGATGACTGGGGGGACGGCTGGGACAACGTGACCATCGGCTGCACCTGCGAGAATCAGGCCATGGCGGACAAGCGGCTGCCCATATTCCGCGCCGCGCCGATCAAGCACAAGCTCATCGCGGCGGAGCCGCTCCTGGGGCCCATGGATTTGTCGGACCAGCTCGGCCCGTGGGTGGAGGCGGTGATGCCCGGCGGCGAGTCGGGGCCGGAGGCCAGGGTATGCAACTTCGACTGGGTGCTGTCCCTCCGCCGGCAGTGCCTCTCGGCCGGGGTGGCCTTCGAGTACCATCAGACCGGCGCGAAGCTCATCAAGGACGGCAGGCTCTACCGCATCCCCCGGAAGTATCAGCACGCCCAGGCAAGAAAAGCCGCCCTGAACCTGCCCGGCGCGGGGGCAGCGGTCCTCCCGGAGCAGGAGGATCCCGACCCGGAGGAGGACGAATAGCCCGCCACCCTGCCCCGCCACCGCACGCCGCCCGCGGAAGCGCCGCCAATGATCTCTGACGTCCCCGCAGCGCCTCATGCTGCTATACTAAGCATTCTATTAAATTGCTAGGCGCGCCGAAAGATCCCCTTGGCTGTGCCGTCGTTTTCCCTGTCACAGCGGTGTGTTCGCAGCATTCCATAGATTACAATACGAAAGGGGAACGCCTATGAGGGAAATAAAAATCGCATTTGTGCTGGAGACGGACCGCATACCGCCTGAGCAGATTGCGGAAAAACTGGATATCCGCCCCTTCAACACCCGTTCCGTGTTTCCGCCGAAGTCCATCGCGAAGCCGTGGTGGGAGACGGAGCTCGTCTCCGACTGGACCGATATTGAGACGGCGCTTCTGGAGCTCCGCGAGCGCCTAAAACCGAAGCTGGACGAGATTGATGCCCTGGTCCAGGAATACAACATTGCCCCCGGTGTGGTTTTGACTGTCCGCTGTGACTGGGCTGACCGGCCGGTCCTGGCGGTGCCCCCGTACCTGTATCCGTTTCTGGAGCGGTTACACGCGGAGCTGATCCTCGATGTAGCGTATGAATGGTGAACGAACGTCCTCGCCGCGCTGTGCTTCGACCGGGGCATCTCCTGCGCATGATCACCTATATATACTATATATAGTATATAAAAAACGCGGCGCACGCCATCTGACGTGCGCCGCGGCCGCGTTCAGCAGTTTTTATACGTCCCGTCCCCGTATTTCCGGAGATACTTTACGTTGGGTCCGCCGGAGTAGTTGAGCACCGGCCTCGTCACGTTGCGGATGTTGAAGGGGCAGTGGGGCACGCCGGCAGGGATGAACAGGGTGAAGTTCTTGGTGAACACCATGCGCTCGCCGCCGATGTAGAATTCCACCTCGCAGCCCAGGTCGTCCGTGGTGGGGTCGCTGCCCATGCAGCCCAGGAACTCGTCAAAATCATGGGCGTGCTCTCCCGGCCCGTTGGGGATGTCCTGCAGGACCCACACAGCCTCGTAGTATGGGGCGCCGGGGATCACGTCGTCGTCCAGCCACACAGCCCTGGTCATGATCTCGGGATGGATATCCTGGGGCTGGGGCTTCACTTCCGTCACAGCATATTTTTCGTACATTTGTGGCCTCCGTTTCCGTGCTGCGGCTGTCCGTGCACTGATTTATGGTAATAGTATATCATGGATAAGGGGTCTTGAAAAGCAGAAAACGGTGAATAGTTCCAATGAATCGTTTTTTTCAAAAAAAGCGAAAAATAAGTATTGACAAGGGTGGAGCGATGTGGTAAATTAAGATTCCGCTGAGCCCCTGAGGCGGCAGCCCCGGCGGCACGGCGATTGTACCTTGTAAATTAAACAATGTAAGCGAAAGTAAAGACACCAAAGAAAAGGGTCCTTTACGCTGTGCAAACGCATAG
>JAFWFZ010000050.1 GCA_017515345.1 Oscillospiraceae bacterium
CTATGCGTTTGCACAGCGTAAAGGACCCTTTTCTTTGGTGTCTTTACTTTCGCTTACATTGTTTAATTTACAAGGTACAATCGCCGTGCCGCCGGGGCTGCCGCCTCAGGGGCTCAGCGGAATCTTAATTTACCACATCGCCCCACCCTTGTCAATACTTTTTTTCGCTTTTTTTGAAACTTTTTTTAAAACCTCAGGGCGGGCTATTTTTGCCTCGTGTCACCGTCTCATATGATACAATATCTTCCATTTTTCCGGGGCAATAAGCTCAAAATAATATTCTCAGCCGGGAAATGCGCCCCTTTGACTTGCTTTTGCGGGAAGGATTCATTATAATACCATACAATGACCGCTGACGGCCGCCGAAAACGGAGATACGGCCGCTCCATCACAGGAGGAGGTGCCCCCGTGCCCATCAAGATCCCGGACCAGCTCCCCGCCAGGGAGACATTGGAAAACGAGAATATTTTCGTCATGACCGAATACCGGGCCATGCATCAGGATATCCGTCCCCTGCGGCTGCTGCTGCTCAATCTCATGCCTACAAAGATCGTAACGGAGACCCAGCTTCTCCGGAAGCTCTCCAACACGCCGCTGCAGATCGAAGTGGAGTTCCTGCGAGCCATCAGCCACGAGGCAAAGAACACCGACTCCGACCATCTGGAGTCCTTCTACCGATCCTACGACGAGATCCGGAACCAGCGGTACGACGGGATGATCATCACCGGCGCGCCGGTGGAAAATATGGACTTCGAGCAGGTGGACTACTGGAATGAGCTTTGCCGCATCATGGAGTGGACGAAGAAAAACGTCCACTGTACGCTGCACATCTGCTGGGGAGCGCAGGCAGGGCTCTATTATCACTACGGGATCGAGAAGCGCGCGCTGGGCGACAAGCTCTTCGGCGTGTTTGAGCACCGGGTACTCAAGCCCAAATCTCCCCTGTTCCGGGGCTTTGACGACAGCTTCATGATGCCCCACTCCCGCTACACCGGCGTGAACGCGGAGGACGTGCTGCGGGTGCCGCAGCTGGAGCTGATCGCCACGTCCAGGGAGGCCGGCACAGCCATCGTGAAATCGGAGGACAGCCGCCACTTCTTCGTGATGGGGCACCCGGAGTACGACACTGACACGCTGGCCCAGGAGTACTGGCGGGATGTGAACAAGGGGCTCGCCATCCAGGTCCCTGCCAACTACTTCAAAAACGACAATCCCGCGGAGCCGCCGGTGAACACCTGGCGAGCCCACGGCCAGCTCATGTACTCCAACTGGCTCAACTACTACGTCTATCAGTCCACGCCATACGATATCTCCGCCATTGGCGAATAAAAACCACTCCGCTGACGCCGAGAGCGCCCTCATATGAGGGCGCTCTCGCTTTTTCTTTCCGCTTTACAGTTCCAGCTTTGCGCCGGAGCCGGGGACGGCGGGCAGGCCGAATTCCTCCTGCAGCATTGATGCCAGGTGCAGGAGATTCGCCTCCCACTGACTGCGCTCCGGGGGTACGAAGTCCCCCATGGGATAGGGCTGACCCAGGGAATCATACTTTTCCGTGCCCATCTTCCGATAGGGCAGGAGCTGATACTGGATGATGCGTCCCCCCAGCTCGTCCCGGAGGAACCGGCCGACGGCGCGGATCTCCTCATCGGAGTTGTTGTGCCCCGGGACCACAGGCGTGCGGATCACCAGCTTCATCCCCAGCTCCGCGGCGCGGCGGATGTTTTTCAGGATCAGCTCGTTGCCCGCGCCGGTGTACGCCCGGTGCTTCTCCGGGTCCATGTGCTTGATATCCGTGATCACGAGGTCGGTATACTCGAATACGGCCTCCATATGCTCCGTGGGCACGTTGAGGGCCGTCTCCACGCAGGTGTGGATCTCCTGCTCCCGACAGCGCTTCAGGAGCTCATGGGCGAATTCCCACTGCACCAGCACCTCGCCCCCGTTCAGGGTGACGCCGCCGCCGGTGCGGCGGTAGAAGCTCAGGTCTTCAAGGATGATCTTCATAAGCTCCTCCGCCGTCATCAGCTCGCCCCAGAGCTTGATGGCGCGGCCGGGGCACTCATCGGCGCAGCGCAGACAGTCCGCGCAGGCCTGAGCCATGGCGAGGGAGGCGAGGATATGCTCCCCGTCGAAGCGGATGGGAGCGCCGTCCAGGGGGCACGCCTTCACACACAGGCCGCACTTGTCGTCCCGGACGCACTTGGAGGGATAGACGCCCAGCTCCCGCAGAGGGGAGATCGTCTCCGGATTGGAGCACCATTTGCAGCGCATGGTGCAGCCCTTGAAGAAAATCTCCGTGCGGATGCCGGGGCCGTCGTGGATGGTATATTTCTGGATGTTCGTCACAAGCCCGGCCGGCTCGCCGTTTTTATAGTGGAGCATCTGCAAATCCTCCCGATCATGGTACAGCCGGTCTGCCCGCTGGGGACAGGCCGGCTGTCGTTTTATCCCGGATGTTTATTCAAAGGACAGGCTGGTCCGGCCGATGATGTCATCCTGGAGCGCCCTGTTCAGCTCCACGAAATAGGCGCTGTAGCCCGCTACGCGCACCAGGAGATCCCGGTAGCTGTCCGGGTCCTTCTGGGCGGCGATCAGCGTCTCCTGATTGGCCACGGTGAACTGGCTGTGCATGCCCTTGCGCTGGATGTACTCATCCATAAGCGCGATGAAATTGTCGCGGCCCGTCTCCCCCACCAGGGTATTGGGGGAGAACTTCCAGTTCAGGAGGGTGCCGTTTGTCGCCCGGGCGTGGTCCAGCTTGGTGACGGAGCGGCAGATGGCCGTGGGCCCCTTGATATCGTGGGAACAGCAGCGGGTGTGGACGGCGCCCATACAGTCGGACACGGGCTCGAACGCCTTGCGTCCCTCCACCGACGCCCACTGGTTCTGCCCGTGGGCCACGTTCACGGTGACGGAATACGCGCCCGGCTGGAAGAATCCGCCGTGGGCGTTGGGCCGGTGCTCGATGTGCCTGCACCAGGTGTCCATGGCGAACTTCGTCAGGTCGTCGGCGTAGTCGTCGTCGTTGCCGTAGTGGTGGACCCGGTCGCTGTTCACATAGGCGTACAGGCCCTCATAGCCCTCCCAGTTGTGCCTGACAGCGTCCAGGAGCTCGGCCCCGGTGACCCTTTTTTCGTCGAACACGAGCTGCTTGATGGTGGCCAGACCGTCCCCCGCTGTTCCGATCCCCACGCCCTGAGGGCCGGTAAAGTTGTACTTGGTGCCGCCCATGGTCACGTCCTTTCCCTTCTCCACACACTTGTCCATGAGGATGGAGAGGAACGGCAGCGGCCGTACAAGCTGGTGGGCGATATCCACGGCGTTGAGGAGCGCCACCTGCCGGTCGCACCAGTATTTCATCTGCTTGTCGTAGGCTTCCTTGACCTGCTCGAAATCAGTCATGTCCGCCAGGCTGCCGGTGGCGAGGCCGAGCCTGCCACCCACGGCGCCGCACCGTGCCCACCGGGGGCAGTCCGGCCCGCAGTTGTAGCAGCGCCCGTCGTTGATGGCCAGCTCCAGCACCCGGGCGATGTTCATGTGGCCGCAGTCCTTCCAGCCGTAGGCCTTGCCGGAGGGATCCGGCTCCACACAGCCGACGACCTGGTAATCCCGGGCGTCCTCCAGCTCCACGTGGGAGGAGAGCATGCTGGGGATGGCGCAGTCATCGTTAAAGATCTTGGGCTCGCCGGTGCCCATTCGGATACAGTTGGCGGTCTTCACCTTCAGCTCCCAGGGCGTGCCGGAGTGCATGCGCACCGCCAGCCACGGACAGGGGATCCGGGTGTGGGCGTGGGCGTCCAGCACCATAAAGGTCAGCTCGTTGGTTCCGTCGCTGCCGTCCTTTTTGATGCCGCCCACAGTGAGGGCCGGCCCGCCGATGCCCCCGTTGCCGAAGGTTTTGATTAGGATGTGGTTGCGCAGCTTGTTCAGATCCCAGATCTTGATGTAGAAGTTCTCGATCAGCTCCTGCATGAATTCCCGGGTGGCCGCGCCGGTCTCCAGGTCGCGGACGAAGAAGGGATACATATACTGGTCGAACCGGCCGTAGGAGACGGAGTGCCCGTTGCACTCGATGTGGATCATGGTGTTGGCCAGATTCACGAGCTGGATGGCCTCCCAGAAGGTGGTCGGAGGATCGGAGGAGATCCGGCGGCAGTTCTCCGCGATCATGCGGAGCTCGGCTGCCCGCTCCCCGCGCCGCTCGTTCTCCGCCAGCTCGTCGGCCAGGGCGGCGTAGCGCAGAATATGCCGGGTGGCGGCGGTGCAGGTGATCCGCGCCGCCTTGTAGAAGAGCCTCTTTTCGATGTCGCCGGGGAGGGCGGGGTCCAGGGCGGCGTCCCGCTCGTCGATCTCCCGCAGCATGCCGCCGAAGCCCAGGGTAAACAGCCGGTCATAGTCCAGCCCAAGATGGCCCGCGCCGCAGAAGATATACGCGTCCGCGAAGAACACGCCCTTGCCGTCGTGGGAGCCCTTGCGTTCCTCCTCGGTGATGAGGGCGTTCGTCATATCCTCCACCGTATGCCCGTCCCAGAAATCCCGGAGGGCCTCCAGCCGCTGCCGGGTGTCCTCGGTGTAGGAGAAGTAGTCGTGGGTGCGCTCCTCGCTGTAGCCCATGAGGCCGTCGCGCATCTCGTCCACCACCCAGTTGAGCCCGAACTCCGGGTGAACGGGAGCGCCCTTTTTGTCGCAGCCGAGGCAGCCCACGATGAGCTCATCCTCGTAGATGAAGATGGGCGTCTTGTCCAGGGTGTTGGCGATGCCGTAGGCGCACTTGAGGATCTGGGGCTCGCCGGGGTGGGCTTTGTACGCCTCCGTCACCAGCTCCGCCCGGTCGGGGGCCACGAAGCCGTTGGTGGATTTCTGCGTGACCTTCAGTATCCGGTTGATCCGGGGAAAGGGAGACGGCTCCGGCGTGTTGCCGGAGATGCCCACGCCCCACTCCTTGTCGAAGGGCTCGACAGCCTGGGGGTGGACGTCGATCTCCGCCGCGTGCTTGTAGGTGTCCCGGTATTTCAGGACGTTTTCCGTGCTGGTCAGTGCCATATGTCCCTCCGTTATCAGTCGAAGCTCAGCTCCGTGCGGCCGATCAGATCGTTCTGCAGCTCTGGCGACAGCTCCACGAAATAGGCGCTGTAACCCGCCACGCGCACCAGGAGGTCCTTGTAGCTGTCCGGATCCTTCTGGGCGGCCTTCAGCGTCTCCTTCCCCACGATGGCGAACTGGCTCTGCATGCCCTGGCGCTCGAAATAACCGTCCATCAGGGCAATGAGGTTGTCGCGCCCCGTCTCCCCGGACACGGCGGAGGGGGAGAACTTCCAGTTCAGGATGATGCCGTTGCCGATGCGGGGCATATCCAGCTTGGAGACGGAATTGGCAATGGCCGTGGGACCGCGCCGGTCGTGGGAGCAGCACTGGGTGTGGGCGGGGCCGATGCAGTCGGAGACGGGCTCCCCCGCCTTCCGGCCGTCGGGCGTTGCCCAGACCACGGTGCCGTGCATCACGTTGTTCGTCACGGAGAACACGCCGGGCATGTACTCGCCGCCGTGGGGCGTAGGCCGGTGCTCGATATGCCTGCAGTACGTGTTCATGACGAACTGGGCGATCTCGTCGGCGTAGTCGTCGTCATTGCCGTAGTGGTGCATCCGGTCGCTGTTCACCAGGGCGTACAGGGGCTCATACCCCTCCCAGTTGGCGCGCAGGGCGGCAAGCAGTTCCGCTCCCGTGACCTTCTTCTCATCAAAGACGAGCTGCTTGATGACGGACAGGGAGTCCGCCGTGGTGCCCAGGCCAACGCCCTGGGGGCCGGAGTGGTTGTATCTCGCGCCGCCCACGGACACGTCCTTCCCCTTCTCCACGCAGTCGTCCACCAGGAGGGAGAGGTACGGCAGGGGCTTCAGGCGCTGGTGGGCAAAGTCGATCTTGTTGATGGTGGAGATCAGCTTGTCGCACCAGTATTTCATCTGCCTGTCGAAGGATTCCTTCACCTGGTCGAAGCTGGTGAAGGTCTCCAGACTGCCGGTATCAATGGAGAGCTGGGTCCCCGCTCCGCCGCACTTTGCCCACCTGGGGCACTTGTCGGAGCACTCGATGCACCGGCCGCCGTTGATGGCCAGGGTCATGACCTTGGTCAGGTTCATGGAGCCGGAATCGTGCCAGCCGTAGGTCTTGCCGGGGACGGCGGGCTCCACGCAGCCGATGCCCACGTAGTTGCGGGCGTCCTCAATAGGCTTGCCGTAGTTGAGGAGGGACTGGATCATGGGCTCGTCGTTGAAGATCTTGGGCTCGCCGGTGCCGATGCGGATCACGTTGAACACCTTGATCTTGAACTCCCTGGGGCTTCCCTTGTGCAGGCGCACGCCCATCCAGGGGTTGGGGATGCGGGTGTGGGCGTGGGCGTCCAGCACCATATAGCTCAGGTCATTGGTGATGTCGTCGCCGTTCTCGTCCACGCCGCCCACGTCCAGGGCGGTGCCGCCCATGATGGTGCCGGAGGAGAAGATGATGGCGGCGGTGTCCCGGATCTTGCGGAGCTGGTGCATCTTCAGGAAGGCGTGCTCGATGAGCTCCTGCATGAACTCCCGGGTCAGGGTGCCGCTCTCGATATCGTGCTTGTAGAAGGGCCAGAAGATCTTGTCGAACCGGCCGTAGGTGACGGAGTGGCCGTTGGTCTCGATGATGATCATGTTGGTGGCGATGTGCCAGAGCTGGATCGCCTCCCAGAAATCCCGGGGCGCGCCCTCGGCCACCCAGCGGCAGTTGGAGCTGACCCGCTCCAGCTCCGCCTTCCGCACGGGATCCTGCTCCGCCCTGGCCATGACTGCGGCCAGGTCGCCGTAGCGGGTGATGTAGCTCTTCACGCCCTCCAGCATGATGAGCTCCGCCGTGTAGAACTCTTTCTTCTTCACATCCCCGGGGAGAGACTCATCCAGCGCGGCCATCTTCTCCTCGATCTGCTTTTTGATGCCGCCGAAGCCCAGCTTCAGCAGCTTTTCGTAATTGGCGCAGACATGGCCCACGCCGGCGTACATGAACAGGCTCTCCAGCAGGACGCACTTCTCCAGATGGGAGCCCTTCTTCTCCTCCTCGGTGTAGGAGGCGAGGACCGCCTCGGACAACGTCTTCCCCTTCCAGTAGGGCTGGATGGAGCGGATATCGTCCTGCACCTTTTTGGACACCACATAGCGGTCGTTGGTGCGGTTTTCCATAGGCCGGTTGTCGAACTCGTCGATGAGCCAGTCCACGGAGAACTCGGGATAGATCGGCGCGGAGTTGGGCGGCGCCGCCAGCTCTCCCACGATGAGCTCGCCGGGCCAGATGCGCACGTCCACACCCTGCAGCACATCCCGCAGCGCCATGGCGCACTTGATGTTCTGGGGGTACATCTCATATTTCTGATATGCCTCGGTGAGGATCATCGCCCGCTGGGAGTCCGCCGTGCTGTCGGTCTCCTTGAGCCACTTGAGCATCTTATTGATCCGGGGGAAGGGCGACGGATCCTCCGTCATGCCGCTCACGCCCACGCCCCACTCCCTGTCATAGGGCTCGATGGCCAGGGGGGCGTCGCTTCTCGTTTTCGCTTCTGTGTTCATATCGCACCTCTTTCTGCGCACTGAAGGCTCCTATATCAACCGATTCGTCAGCGTGCCGATCCCCTCGATGGTCACGGACACGGTATCGCCAGGCCTGAGCCACACCCGCGTACCCTTGGGACGGCCCAGGATAACGCCGGCGGGCGTTCCTGTAAAGATCAGGTCTCCCGGCTCCAGCCGGAAATAGCGGGAAGCGCGGCTGACGATCTCCCGGCAGGAGAACAGCATATCCGACGTGTCCCCCGCCTGTACCCGCTCGCCGTTCACGGAGCAGAAGATCCCGTTGGCCGCGTCCGGGTCAAAGCTGTCCGCCGTCACGATCCACGGCCCCGTGGGGGCGAAATCGGGGAACGACTTGCCGCTGAGCCACTGGCTGGTGATGAACTGGCAGTCCCGCGCGGACAGGTCGTTGCCGCAGGTGTAGCCGAAGACGCAGTCCATGGCCTCCTCCGGGGATATGTGGTAGGCGGCCCTGCCCATGACGATCACCAGCTCCGCTTCATAGTCGAAGCACCGCTGCCACTCCGGCAGCTTCACCGGATGGCCGGAGGGGCACAGGCAGTCCCCGAACTTGCTGAAAAACATGGGCTCCTTCGGCGCTTCGCCGCCGGTCTCCTCCGCGTGGCTGCGGTAGTTGAGCCCCACGCACAGGAGCTTGCCCGGCTTCGTCACGTTGCCGAAGACGAGCTCCGACTCCGGAACGAAGGCTGCGTCCTCCGGGACCGCTTCCAGAGACGTCACACCGCGGATCACGTCTCCCAGGGAGCCCACCCGTTCCGTCACATCCGCCGCGCCGCCCGGCACGGCCACGCCCACGCGTTCTTTTCCGTTTACGATAAAGGTGCAGTATTTCATCTGTCTCTACCCCTCGGTCTGCCGCCCCGGTCCACGCGCCATTTGGGGCGCAGAGCCAGGAGCTCGTCGATCTGCTCCTCCGTCATGGGGCGGGTGACGCCCATGAGCCTGGAGTTCATCATCATCTTCGCGTAGTATTCCACGCTCTCCAGCCGGAAGTACGCGCGCATCACACTGTCTCCCCAGGTGACGGCGCCGTGATGCTCCAGCAGGACCGCGTTGTATTCTTTGACATAGGGCGCCACCGACTCCGCCAGCTCCCGGGAGCCGGGACAGGTATACGGCACGACGGGCACCACGCCCAGCATGACCACCGTCTCCTGCAGAAGCGCCTCGTCCAGCGGGATGCCCGCCGCGGCAAAAGCCGTGGCGATGGGCGGGTGGGCGTGCACCACGCCCAGGATCCCCGGGTCGCTCCGGTAGGCGGCCAGGTGGAGCTTCACCTCCGACGAGGGGGATAGTGTCCCCTCCAGAACATTGCCGTCCAGATCCAGCTTCACCAGCATGTCCTCGCTCATGAAGCCCTTGGATACGTTCGTGGGCGTGGCCCAGACCGCGTTCTCCCCCACCCGGGCGCTGATGTTTCCGTCGTTCGCGGCCACATAGCCGCCGGCGTACATGCGGCGGCCGACCTCCAGGATGTCGCGTCTCGCCTGCGCCTCATCGGGCCAGATCATGCCTCTCCACCTCCAAACAGGGCGGCCAGGCTCTCCGTATACGGGGCGCGGCAGATGCCCTTTTCCGTCACGATGGCGGTGATCAGCTCCGCGTCCGTCACATCGAAGGCGGGGTTGAGGCACTTCACCTCCGGCAGGGCCGTGGGCTGTATGAAAAACTTCTCCTTGATCTCCTCCGGCGCCCGGAGCTCGATTTTGATGTCCGCCCCGGTTTTGCAGCCGAAATCAATGGTGGAGGAGGGGCAGAATACGTAGAACGGGATGCCGTAGTGCTTTGCCAAGATGGCCACGCCGCTGGTGCCGATCTTGTTGGCGGTGTCCCCGTTGGCGGCCACCCGGTCGCAGCCCACAAAGCAGGCGTCGATGCGCCCTTCGCGCATGACGAAGCTCGCCATGTTGTCGCAGATGAGTGTGCAGTCGATCCCGGCCTTCTGGAGCTCATAAGTGGTGAGCCGGGCGCCCTGTAAAAGCGGCCTCGTCTCATCACAGTAAGCGTGGAAGGTCATGCCCCGCTCCGCGCCCAGGAACAGTGTTCCCAGGCCGGTGCCGTAGCGGGAGGTGGCCAGCGGACCGGCGTTGCAGTGGGTCAGCACACCGAACCCGTCCTTCACCAGCTCCAGCCCGTATTCCGAGATGGCGCGGCACATGTCCATATCCTCCCGGTGGATGGCTATGGCCTCGTCCCGGAGGCACTCCAGGATCTCCGGCACCGGCTTCTCCCGGCCGGCGCGGACCACCCCGTCCATCCGGGTGAGCATGGCGTGGAGATTCACCGCCGTTGGCCGGGAGGAATCCAGATAGTCCCGGTCCTGAGCAAAGTTTACATAAAAACTATCATAGTCCAGCGCCGCGTGACGCCTCGCCAGGACATAGACGGCGTAGGCGGCGAAGATGCCGATGGCGGGCGCGCCCCGCACCCGGAGCTCATGGATGGCGTCGTACAGCTCCTCCGGCTCCTTCAGGTTGAGGTAGACCGTCTCGTTGGGCAGCAGGCTCTGGTCGATGATGACCACCGCGTCCCCGCTGTCGCTGAGGCGGACATTGTCGATATGCGTGACACTTCTGATGTTCATGTCCGTTACCCCATGATGAATACAGTTTTTCAAGTATATTCTAGCACAATAAACCGCCGCACGCCACAACAAAAATCACATGGAACCATACAAAAAATAAAAACCGGCGGACAGGTCTCCCTGTCCGCCGGGTGGGTATTGCTCTTGAACCGGCAGGTTTATTCCCCTTCGAAGCCGTTCCAGACGGGGACGCCGGAATACTCCTTGGCCTCCTCCTCGCCGGTCATGACGCGCAGGGCGCCGGCCGCGAGGGCCTCCATCTCGAACTCGCCGGGCATGACTGCCACGGGGGCGATCCAGCCCACATACTCCTTCACCATGTCGCTGAGGTACTTGCTGTAGCTCAGGCCGCCGGTGAGGATGATGGCGTCCACCCTGCCCTTGAGGGCCACGCTCATGGCGCCCACGTACTTGCTGATGGCGTAGATCATGCCGTCGTACACCGTCTTGGCATACTTGTTGCCCTCAGCGATCATCTTCTCGATGTCACGGGCGTCGTCGGTGCCGAAGTGATCCAGCAGGCCGCCGTTCTTGTTGAGCTTGTTTGTGAGCTCCTTCTGGGTGTACTTGCCGCTGTAGGCCAGCTCGATGACCTTCACATAGGGCATATCGCCGGCACGGGTGGGGGTCATGGGGCCGGAGCCCTTGATGATGTCGTTGGAGTCGATCATCCTGCCCTTGCAGTGGGCGGTTACGGAAATGCCGCCGCCCAGGTGGCAGAGCACCAGGTTGGCGTCCTCATACTTGACGCCGTTGGCCGCGCAGTAGCGCAGAGCGATCTCCTTCTGATTCAGGGAGTGGATATGGCTCTCCCGATAAATGCCCTTGATGCCGGACACGCGGGAGATCTCCTGGAACTCGTCCACGTCTGGGGGATTCACCACGAATACGGGCTTGCCGTACTTGTCGCCGAAGTATTTGCAGATCTGGGAGGCGAGCTGGGCCGGGTGCTGGCCGGTCATACCGCGGCTGGCGTGCTCCGCCAGGAGCTCCGTGACCTTGTAGGTGCCGCCCACCAGCGCCAGCAGGCCGCCGCCGCGTCCCACGAACACGTCCACATCCTCCAGCTTGTAGCCGTTCTCCTCCATGGCCTTCTCCACGCAGAGGCGGCGGTAATCCTTCTGATCCTGGATCTCCCTGAAATCCTTCAGCTCCTCCTTGCTGTGGGAAATATTCTTGCTGAAGACCTCCTTATCGTTGTCGAACAGGGCGATCTTTGTGGAGGTGGAGCCGGGATTCACGGCCAGGATGCGATATGTCTTTTCCATGCTGTCCTCCTGCGTCAGATCTTGCCCGCAGTGTACGCGGCCAGGGCGATGGAATAGTACTTGTCGGAGGCCTCCGCGGAGCGGGAGACCATGATGACAGGCACCTTGGCGCCGAACACGCCGCCGGCGGTGGTGGCGCTTCCCATGCCGGTGAGGGCCTTGGCAAGCACGTTGCCGCAGCAGATGTCGGGAGCGAGGAGCACATCGGCGTCGCCGCCCACGGGGCTGTCATAGCCCTTGATACGGCAGGAGTTGGGATCGGTGGCCAGGTCGAAGCTGATGGGCCCTTCCACGATGCAGCCCTCGAACTCGCCGGCGAGATACGCCTCCTTGATGGCGCCGGCGTCCACGGCGTCGGGCATCTTGGGGTTCACCTTCTCCACAGAGGAGAGGACGGCGACCTTGGGCTCCTCCACGCCGATGGCGTGCATGACCTTGACGGCGTTGGCGAGGATCTTCTTCTTCCCCTCCAGATCGGGGTAGGTGTTCAGGCCCTGATCCGTCACGGCGAAGATCTTGTGATAAGCGGGCGTCTCATACAGGCCCACCACGGACAGCAGGCCGCCCTTCATCAGGCCGTTCTCCTTGTTGACGACAGCCTTCATGAACTGGCCGGTCTCCAGCTTGCCCTTCATGAGGCAGTTGGCCTTGCCGGTGTTGATGAAATCCACCGCCAGGCGCAGGGACTCCTGGAAATCGCCGGACTGGACGATCTCATAGTCCTCCGCCTTCTCGCCCAGGGAAGCCAGGATCTCCTTGATCTTCTCCGCGTTGCCGATGAGCAGCGGGGAGATGATCCCGTCCTTCGTGCACTGGGTCACGGCCTCCAGGGTGTGCTCATCCTGGGCCTCGACCACGGCGACGATCGTTTTCTTTTCCATGCTTGCCGCAGCCTGGGCAAGCTCCTTAAAGCTTTTGATCTGCATACGCATCTACCTCCGAAAAGGCTCGGGCCGCCATGGCGGCCGCGGTCGATGAAAGAGCTTTCATTCTGACTGTCAGCCACCTGCGGCGACCCGAGCATCACTATTTATTATGCCGGAATATGATTCCTGTGCGATTGTTTACAGGATATAGCCCATGCCGTCGGCCATGGCGAAGCGGCGGCGACGCGCGTAAGCGTGGGGGCCGGTGATGCCTTCGCCGGTGGGAGTGGCAATGGTGGGAGCGTTGGTACCGGAGCCGTCCACGCCGAAGGGGGCCGTGGTGCCGCCGTTCATGGCGAACACGGTGGTGTTGATGCGGCGGCCGTACTCAGTGGCATGATACAGATCCTTGGTCCAGATGGAGGCGGAGTGCTTGCGGTCGTTCTCGGTGAACACGGCGTTCTCAAGAGCTTCCTCGAAGTCCTTGCACTTCACGACGGGGATGATGGGCATCATCTGCTCGGTCTGAACGAAGGGATTCATCAGGTCGGTCTCAAAGAAAGCCATCAGAGGATCGCCGTCCTCCTTGATGCCGACAGCGTTGAGGATCACAGCGGCATCCTTGCCGACATACTTCTTGTTGGCGGAATAGGTGCCGTCGGGATTGGGCAGGAGGCACTCCTTGATGAGGATCTCGGACTCCTCGGTGGTCAGGTGACGGGTGCGCTGCTTCTCGAGAGCGGCGATGAACTTGTCGTACACGTCGGCGACAACGAAGATCTCCTTCTCAGCGGTGCACATGATGTTGTTCTCCATGACGGAGGAGCCGATGATGCCGACAACGGCCTTCTCCACATCGGCGGAGGAGTCCACGATGCAGGGAGGATTGCCGTCGCCCGCGGCAATGATCTTCTTGCCGGAGGTCATCAGGGTCTTGACCATGGCGGGGCCGCCGGTGCCGACGAGCAGCTTCACGAAGGGGCACTTCATGATAACGTCCAGCGTGGCCATGGTGGGATAGTCGGTGGTGACGCAGAGGTTCGCGGGGCCGCCGGCCTCGACAACAGCCTCATTGAACAGGCCGACAGACCATTTGGAGCAGACCCTGGCGGCGGGGTGGGGGTTGAAGATGATGGCGTTGCCCACAGCCACGTTGTGACGGCTGTTGGCATAGATGGTGGAGGAGGGGTTGGTGACGGGGGTGATGCCGCCGACCACGCCGAAGGGAGCAAAATACTCCATGGTCAGGCCCTTGCTGCCGGTGTAGGTCATCACGGGGATGGACTCGGTACCGACGGTGTTGGCATAGGAGCCGCCGTTCTTCTTCAGCTTGTCCTCATACCTGCCGTAGCCGGTCTCAATACGCTCCAGAAGGCTCATCTCCTCCAGGTGCGCGGAGAACTTGACCTTCGCGGCGTCGATGAAACGCTGCCTGTCCTCAACCGTGAAGTTCTTCATCAGGGTCTTCTGAGCCTCGCGAGCCGCCTCAAGCGCCTCCTCAGCGGTCTGGAACACACCGATGTAGTCCTTGTCATACTGAGCGACAAACGCCTTGCGGGCTTCGACGTCGGCGTCGCACTGCTTGATCTTTGCCTGATAGTTTTCCATATGAACCTACCTCTTTCTATTAAAAAATTTCTGATAGCAAAAGGATTTCCAGTCTCCTTATCTCCGTATATCTTAACATTCAATGTGTGAGATTTCAACTACTTCAGGAAAGAAAGATTGCTTATTTTTTTGTGATAATCATTAGAAAAGTAGCAAAAAAGAAGACAAATAATCAATTTGTTCCTCTCATTCCGGAAAAGCGCTTCAGAAATCATCCGCAAGAAATTTCAAAAGGGGCTTGTATTTCACGAAAAACCTTGCTATCATATGGATAATTTCATAAACGCCGCGTGAAATCCGCAGGAAAGTAGGCTTTGCCTTGCCGAAGGAGTAACACTCTCAGGACATGGGACTGCGGATGGATGGCTCTCTGGAGAAGCCCGCCGGAGCGGGTGCCGAAGGTGCAAGGCGCGCAAGCGCCAAATCTCTCAGGCAAAAGGACAGATGGAACGAAGCGGATGGGGTGCGCCCTTTCCGCTGTGACCGCGCTTTTCACGATCGCGCGGCCGCCGTTTGTTTTTGCCGCTTGGAGGAAGCGGCATTTTTTTTCAGGGAACGCGGCGCTCTATGATCGCCAACAACAATATATAAAGGAGAGATGGATATGGATTGGTTGGCAAATATCAATGACGCGATAAACGGCGTCGTATGGGGCATCCCCATGTTGGTGCTGCTGGTGGGCGCAGGCCTTGTACTCAGCATCATGACGAAATTCATTCAGTTCCGGAAATTCGGCTATGCCATGCGGAACACCCTGGGCAAGATCTTCAAGGGCCACACCGCCGGCAAGGGCGAGGTCACTCCCTTCCAGGCAGTCACCACCGCCCTGGCGGCCACAGTGGGCACCGGCAATATCTCCGGCGTCATCGCGGCTGTCACCCTCGGCGGCCCGGGCTCCATCTTCTGGCTGTGGATCACCGCCCTCATCGGCATGTGCACCAAGTTCTCCGAGGTGGTGCTCGCCATCCGGTTCCGTGAGCGCAACAAGGACGGCGACTGGGTCGGCGGCCCCATGTACTATATCAAGAACGGTCTGGGCAAGAAGTGGAACTGGCTCGCCATCCTCTTCTGCATCTTCGGCGCGCTGGCTGCCTTCGGCATCGGCAACGCCGTGCAGGTGAACAACATCACCGACGCCGTCAACTCCGCTATCCTCGCCTTCAGTCCCTCGTTCGGCGGCGCCACCGTGGTCAACTGGGTCATCGGCGTGATCATCGCGATCATCATCGGCATCACCCTCATCGGCGGCATCAAGCGTCTGGGCAGCGTCACCGAGAAGCTGGTCCCCTTCATGTCCGTCATCTACATCCTCGCCTGCCTCATCGTCATCATCGGCCACATCGGCAGCATCGGCAAGGTCTTCGGCAGCATCTTCCAGTACGCGTTCCAGCCGCAGGCCGTCATCGGCGGCGCGGCCGGCGCGGCCATCAAGATGTGCATCACCTGGGGCGTCAAGCGCGGCGTCTTCTCCAACGAGGCCGGCCTCGGCTCCGCTCCAATCGCCCATGCCGCCTCCTCCGAGACCAATCCTGTCAAGCAGGGTCTCTACGGTATCTTTGAGGTGTTCATGGACACCATCGTGATCTGCTCCCTCACCGGTCTCACCATCCTCAGCGCCTTCTACTCCGGCGGCGTCTCCTGGGAGTACGGCGTCAAGGGCGGCAACTCCATCATCTCCGGCGCTTTCGGCACCATCATGGGCAACAAGCTGGGCGCCATCATCATCGCGGTGGCCATCTCCCTGTTCGCCCTGTCCACCATCCTGAGCTGGGCGCTCTACGGCTCCCGCTGCTGCGAGTACATCTTCAAGACCACCAAGTGCATCAAGCCCTACTACGTGATCTTCATCATCATCACCCTGGTGGGCTGCCAGATGGGCTCCGGCCTGGCCTGGGACATTGCGGATACCCTCAACGGCCTCATGGCGATCCCGAACCTGGTGGCGCTCCTCGGCCTCAGCGGCATCGTGGTAAAGCTGGTCAAGGATCACTTCAACAATAAGTCCCCCGAGAAGCTGAAATAAAACGCGGCATACAGCAAAACCGCCGGACCATGTCCGGCGGTTTTCTTATGCCCTTTGTGACAGACCGGGCCAATATCGGCCCTGTGATATCACCGTATCGTATATGGGTAACGGAAAGCGGCATGGGATACCATGCCGCTTTTTTTCTGTTTATTCCGCCGTACCCTTTCCGGTGATGGCCTTGCCCTTCCACTTGCCTTTCCTGAAGTAGATGATCGTCACCACCGCCACGATGCCCATCTGGATCAGCATGGAAAAGAAGATGGACGTGGGGTTGCCCGCCGGATAGGCCGCGCTCACGGTCAGGGAGGCGAGCAGGTAAGCGAACGGGATTCGCAGGCCCACGTTGCCCATCAGGGAGATCCACATGGGGCCCAGGGTGTCGCCCGCGCCGCGCATGACGCCGAACAGGCAGTTGCTGATGACCATGATGAGGTAGCCGGGCGTCAGGATGCGGATAAAGGACATACACATATTGATGACCAGGTCGGTATCGGTGAACAGCCGGATCAGGTGTCTTCCGAACAGATGCATGCACACTACCATGACCGCCGTGAAGGTGAAGCAGATGGTCAGTACTGTCTTCGTGCCCTGTTTTACCCTGTCATCCCGGTTGGCGCCCACATTCTGCCCCGTGAAGGTGGCCGCCGCCATACTGAAGCTCTGGCTGGGCAGGATGGCGAAGCCGTCGAGCCGGATCATGGCGGTGATGGCCGCCGTGACCAGATAGCCCATGCGGTTGATCAGGGACTGGACGAACAGGGTGCCGATGAACATGACGCCCATGGAGATGCCGCTGGGGATGCCCAGGCGGAAGATCTGTTTGACGATGCGTTTCCTCAGCCGCAGCATCTTCACGGTGATCGTCACGGTCCGGCGCATGGTGAGGATCTTGATGAGGCACACGATGGATGACAGGATCTGGGAAATGATAGTGGCCAGGGCCGCGCCGCCGATGCCCATGTTGAGATCGGCCACGAACCAGATGTCAAGGCCAACGTTCAGCAGCGAGGTGCATACCAGCACGATGAAGGGGAACAGCGCCTCCCCCAGGCCGCGGAGGACGCCGGAGAGCACGTTGTAAAAGCCGTTGCCCGCGGCGCCGATGAACAGGATGACCAGATAGGCCTTCGCCATGTCGAACGTCTCCGCCGGGGTATTCAGGAGCCGCAGCAAGGCCGGGGTCAGCGGCGTGGCTATGGCGGTGATCCCAAGGGAAAACAGGAAGATCAGGGTGATCGCGTTGCCGATGGAATTGCCCAGGTTTTCGACCTCCTTGGCGCCGTAATACTGGGATACCATGACCCCGACGCCGGCGCCGATCGCCATAAAGACCACAAGGAACAGATTCTGCAGCGGCCCGGACGCGCCGATGGCCGACAGGGCGGCGTCGCCCAGGTATTTGCCCACAACGATGGAGTCCACCGTACTGTAAAGCATCTGGGCAATATTGCCGATCAGCATGGGTATGGAGAATTTGAGCAGGCACACGAGCGGCTTGCCGACCGTCATGTCCTGGGCCTGGAACAGTGCTGACAGTCTGCTCCAGAGACTCTGTTTTGTCTGTGTCAGTTTGATCCACTCCTCCGGGAAGCATTTTTGAAAATTATACCACATACGGGTATATGAATCAACTGGAATTACACTTTCTCCTGCCCGATCCGAAATCTGAACAGGCCCTGAAAACGGCATTTTGCGGCAGCACCGGCGCATGCCCTCCACCCTAGGGAGGCGGCGGAAAAAGAGAGCCGCACGGCCGATGGCCGTGCGGCATATGCTCTGAATGATCAGTTACGCAGCGGTGGTAGCGGTCTTTGCATCCTTCTCCATGGCCTTGAGCTTCTTGATCCTGCTCTTCTCGCGGTAGAAGTCGAGAACGAGCGCGAGGATCAGCAGAAGGCCGGAGGCTACGATCTGCCAGTAGGAGTTGAGGCCCACCACGGTCAGGCCGTTGTTGAAGCAGGTGAGCAGGAGCAGGCCGATGAAGCAGCCCAGCATGCCGCCGGAGCCGCCGGTAAAGGCGACGCCGCCGAGCACGGAGGCGGTGATGCCCTTCAGCTCCTGGCCGAGAACGGCGGAGGGGGAGCCGGTGTGCATACGCGCCGCCAGCACTGCGCCGCCCAGGGCAGCGATGGTGCTGCAGTTGATGAACAGGCCGGTGCTGATCTTCTTGGGGTTGATACCGGCCAGACGGGCGGCATTCCGGTTGCCGCCGCACATGTAGATCTTGCGGCCGACGCGGGTGTAGTTGAGGATAAAGCCGTAGACGATCAGCAGAATGATCGTGATCACGAACGGCATGGGGATGCCCAGCACTCTGATGGAGCCGATTCCCCAGTAAGCCTGGTTGCTGATGGCCACGTTCTGGCTGTCCGTAAGCACATAGCCGATGCCCTTCCAGACGGACGCCATGGCCAGCGTGGCAATAAAGGGCATGAAGTTGAACACGTTGACGAGGATCGCGTTGATCCCGCCGCAGATCGCGCCGTAGATGAGGGCAAGCAGGAGCGCCACGGGCCAGGGCATGCCGGTTTTCAGGAACATGGCGACCAGCACGCCGCCCATCATGCCGACGGAGCCGGCGGACAGGTCTGCGTTGCCGCTGATCAGGACGCACGTGATGCCCACCGCAAGCGTGCCGGTGAGGCTTGCCGCATTGAGAATGTTGCTGATGTTATCGGGTGCGAGGTAGTTCCTGTTCATTATAAAGAAGAACAGAATAATGACAACAAGAACAATGATAAGTGTGAAGCTTTTTGCCTGAAAGAGCTTTCTGATGGTTTCTCCGGCTCCGTTTGTCTTTTTTGTTTCCATGGCTTCCTCCTCTTAATCGAGCATAGCGAGCGCCAAAACGCCTTCTTCCGTCGCTTCCTGCCGTGTGACCTCTCCTGTGATATGCCCGTTGTGCATCACGATGATCCTGTCGCTTACGTTCAGTACCTCCGTCA
>JAFWFZ010000005.1 GCA_017515345.1 Oscillospiraceae bacterium
ATTATATTCCTCGTTTTTTGCCGCATACAGCAGAGTTATATTACCTTCCCGCAGTTTTTCTATACAGAGGCTCATAAATTCCTTCGCTGCAGGATTGACGTTCAGCTCCTGTATGTACCTTGTCGTGAACTCATCATACCGTTCCGGCATATGCGCAAACCAATTCCGCAGTTCACTCGTTGGAGCAATATCCTTCCTCCACAAATCAATTGCAGCAACTTCTTTTTTGACTCCTCTTGGCCAGAGTCTGTCGACGAGAATCCGGTATCCGTCTGAGATTTCCGCCGGGTTGTAAATTCGTTTACACAAGAGTTCATTCATCATGCGCAGCCTCGTTTAGCGTGAATTCATTCCGATGATAGGTGATCAGCCCGTCCTTCTGCATCTTGGAGAGCTCGTTGGACATGGCGCTGCGGTCTACAGCAAGATAGTCCGCAAGCTGCTGGCGGTCAAACGGGATCGTGAAATGTGTGCTTCCATGCTCTAATGCCTGCTCCGAAAGATAGGAGAGCAGCCTTTCGCGCAAGGATTTTGACGCCGTATGCATCATCCGGGTAGATAGATTCAGATTCTTCTGTGCGGATATCTTCAGCATATTCTGAATGATTCTTGTGTGGAATGCACATCCCCTTTGGCAGGTCGTCAGCATGTTCCGCATATTCAGAAACAACACCTCCGTCTCCTCACAGGAGACGATATCGCAGATTAATTCTTTCCCGGGAATTGCGGCATAGTTTTCCGCAAACACCTGTCCTTTGCCGATGTGTCCGAAAATGTGACTGCTACCCCAGTAGAAATTGACAACGATATTTACGCTGCCGGAGAGAATCAGTCCGATTTCGCCGACGGATGAACCTGCACGGAATATTACCTCATCTTTCCTATAGCTATGCTCCCTCGCATTCAGGCAGGAAAGCATCTCTTTGATTTCATCTTCCTTGATTCCATGAAACAGCGGCGTGTTCGCCAGAAAAAAAGTATTCATAAAAAACGCTCCGTTCGTTGTTGTACCAACATACACGTTGGCTTGATTATACTAAAATAAGCTCAGAAAATCAAGTACGGGAGGTAAATTCTCATGGAAAACACATATGTCAATGAAAAAACGCTGATCGGTGAGATCGTAAACAACTATCCCGAAACGGCGGAAGTGCTGTTCGGCATCGGTATGCACTGCCTCGGCTGCCCGGCTTCGCAGGCTGAAAGTCTGGAAGACGCCTGTGCCGTTCACGGATTCGAGCCGGGGCCCGTAGTGAAAGCCATCAACGATAAGATCGCCGAGAGCAGAAAGTGAGAATCCTATGAGCGCATTTTTGGGGCCGATCCATTTCTGGCTGTATCACAAAATCGGCAAGCAGGAAGAGTTGACAAAGGCAATTACCGCGTATGCAAAACGGGAGGGCTGGATCAAAGATCAGGCGAAATACACAAAAGACCTTCCGGCGCTGGAAGACGTCATCGACGAGAGCAACATCCACGGCTGGCTGCAGGAACAGATTCACGATGCAGAGACGCGCTATGCCGACCTGGTCGGCACCGTTTCGAATACGACACGATTTGAGGAAATCCGCGGCGTTGCTTTTGCGTTTGGAAAGAAATATACTTTGCAAGCTTCCACCTCTCCGACAGAAGCCTATAAAGCATTCGAGGATTTCTTTGTGAACGGCATGCCCTGCGATAGAGTAAATTCGGTCGTTTCGGAGTCGGAGGATGAATTGTCCTGGACGATGACGCAGGACATCCATGCACAGTATTGGAAAGATGGATCGGAGATCTATTACACCCTTCGAAGTGAAGTGATGCGCGGCATGTTAAACGGGACGGGACTTGTTCTTGCATCCAACGACAATGTGACCTATACAATTAATAGGCAGTGAGGTCATGAAAGAGAAGGTCGGGGAAGTTTTCTCCATAGCAAAAGATAATCAGCCGGTGCCCGGCTGCACAATTTCAAAGGCCGTGCACAGTGGAGAAAATGACATTATCTATTTTTCGCTGGGGAAGAACACGGACATCAGTGCAGAAATCTATTCCTATTACAAATTGCTCATCATAGCTGACGGTAGCATGGAGGTCTATGGCGCGGGTGGTTATTCTAAACAGCTGCATACCGGTGAATCCATAATCACATTGACAGATACTCCGATGGGTATGAGAACATCAGAATGCGCTGTCTATACTGAAATCACGGTAAGGAGGAATGATACCATGAGCGAAGCAATCAAGGCAGGAGAAGTCTTCAAACTGGCGGAGCTCGTTCCCTATGTGGAGGGCAAGATCGTCAATATGGACGTGGTACATAACGATAAAATGAAGCTTGTGGTCATGGCGTTTGATGAGGGAACCGGCCTCTCCGAGCACGCAGCTCCCGGTGAGGCGATCATCTTTGCACTGGACGGCGAGGGCGTTATCGGTTATGAAGGTGAGAATCATCCCATCAAGGCGGGTGAAAACTTCCACTTTGCAAAAGCAGGACTCCACAGCGTAACGGCTGTGAAGAAGTTCAAGATGGCACTGCTGCTTACGCTGGAATAAAACGATAACCAAGAGAAAGCGAGGAATATCAGATGAAATACTTTGTCAATGACGGATGTATCAGCTGCGGACTGTGTGAGGGAACCTGTCCGGAAGTCTTCTCCATGACAGATACCGGGAAAGCAAAGGCAATCGAAGCAGAAGTTTATGCTGAATATGAATCCGCTGCAGCGGAAGCCAAGGACGGCTGCCCCGTTGGAGCCATTGAAGAAGTGTAAGGAGGAGATTCAAATGGATACACAGATGTTTTGTTTTCAATGTGAGCAGACCGCAGGCGGCAAGGGCTGCACGAAATCCGGCGTCTGCGGCAAGAAACCGGATATTGCCAGTCTGCAGGATCAGTTAACCGGAGCTCTGGTTGGGCTTGCCCGTGCAACGGACGGCAATACTCAGCCGACCGAGAACACCTATAAGCTGCTTATCAAAGGGCTGTTCACAACCATCACCAATGTGAACTTCAATGAAACGACAATCAAAGCATTAATTGACGAAGTGCATGCGGAAAAAGAAAGCCTCGTACCCCGCTGCTCCGATTGCGGAGCACCCTGCGGCAGAAACGATGACTACGATATGACGAAGGTCTGGGATGCAGACGAGGACATCCGCAGCTTGAAATCCCTAATTCTGTTCGGCATTCGCGGAATGGCAGCCTATGCCTATCATGCCGGCATACTCGGATACTCCAATCAGCGAGTCAATGAATTCCTTGCGAAGGCGCTGTTTGCCATCGGTGAGGATTGGGGCATGGATGAGTTGCTGCCTGTCGTCTTGGAGGTTGGCGAGGTCAACTTCATCTGTATGGAGATGCTGGACAAAGCCAATACCGAAACCTACGGCAAGCCCGTACCAGCAACTGTGCCGCTCATGGTGGAGAAGGGACCGTTTATCGTCATCACCGGTCATGATCTGTACGATCTGAAACAACTGCTTGAGCAGACGAAGGATAAGGGTATCAATATCTATACACACGGTGAGATGCTACCTGCTCATGGTTATCCGGAGCTGAAGAAGTATCCGCATCTTAAGGGTAACTTCGGTACGGCATGGCAGAATCAGCAGAAGGAATTTGCCAATCTTCCCGCCCCGATCCTGTTCACCACCAACTGCCTGATGCCGCCGAAGGACAGTTATAAAGACCGTGTATTCACCACCGAAGTGGTATCCTATCCGGAAATCGTGCATATCGGTGAAGACAAGGATTTTACTCCGGTGATCGAAAAAGCTCTGGAGCTTGGAGGCTTCTCAGAGGATACGCAGTTAACCGGCATCAACGGCGGTACGTCTGTTACTACCGGCTTCAGCCACAGCACAATTCTCGGCGTTGCGGATACGGTTATCGATGCTGTTAGAAGCGGCGCGATCAAGCATTTCTTCCTGATTGGCGGCTGCGACGGCGCAAAGCCGGGGCGTAACTATTACACCGAGCTTGTAAAGCAGGCTCCTGCCGATACCATCATACTGACGCTTGCCTGCGGCAAGTTCCGCTTCAACGACCTGGACATCGGAACCATCGGCGGTTTGCCCCGCATCATGGATATGGGACAGTGCAACGATGCCTTCGGAGCGGTCAAGGTTGCTGTTGCTCTCGCAGAGGCGTTTGGCTGCAGCGTAAACGAGCTGCCGCTGTCCATCATTCTTTCGTGGTATGAACAGAAAGCGGTATGCGTGTTGCTGACCCTGCTATATCTGGGCATCAAGAATATTCGTCTTGGCCCAACGCTTCCTGCGTTTGTATCTCCCAATGTGCTGAATTATCTTGTTGAGCACTATAACATTGCGCCGACTACAACTCCGGAAGAAGATTTGAAAGATATTCTGGGATAAGTACAGGTCAATTATCTGAGATTTCAGCTAAAATTGGAATAAACCAGGAGTCAGCATCTTGACTCCTGGTTTATGAAGGAGAAATCGACCTCAATAGCACAAAAAAGTAAAATATCTTTTTTGGTGCAACGTGCCATATCGGGTGGGTGTAACGGATTTCAGTTACATCCACCTGTTTTTTAAGTGATAGCTATGGAAAACTACTCTAAAGTCCCTGCAAAAGTGAGATATATCGGCCAACCTTCGGAAGAGTTCACGCAAGGCGAGGTCTACCACGCCTATTTGCTTGAATACTGGCAGGGGAAGCGCGACAGCCTGCATGTGAAAGGCAATTCCGGCAGGATCAGCGACTTCAATCCCTTTGAGGATTTTGAGGTCGTTGAGGACGATGACGATGTTCTCAATTTGCATGAGGCTACAGTCAGATGCGTGACACATAGATATGACGAGATGGTGACTGGCTTGAAATTCGGGAGAGAATATAAAGCCATCGGCAGGGATCGTGATGGTCTGTATCTAATCATGGACGAATCATTCGATTGCTATTTCTACCCACCGGAAATATTTGATATCGTTTCTGACGAGCACGATCTTCTATCGCATCAAAGCATTTATTACAGCTTTCATGGCGGCAGAAACTCAACGAAATAACTGTGCCTCTATGTACCCGGAGCAGGTTTTGGCCTGCTCCGGTTTTTTTATTCCTCTTTTTCAATCGGCTCATACTCCTCGTCGAACAGCTCGCGAGCGCTTTCCGTCGGCTCGCAGGAGACATATTCCACTGCCACGCCCTGGCGGAGATCGGCCCTGCAGTTGGGCACGGACTTCTTTTTCAGCCCCTCCCGTTACTAAGGCCAACTCACAGCGGGAGGATGCGGCGGGTTCCGCGGCGTCCTCTTTTGTGTTGTTGAGATTTCCGCCTGTCCGTGTTACAATCCCATCATGAAGGAAGCCGTGAACGCGTCCGGTTCGGATAACAGGGGCAGAATACCCGGGTCTGATCGGCAATTTTGGATGGAGGGATCATAGAAATGAACACACTTGAAGCGATCCGCAGCAGGCGGAGCGTCCGCACCTTCAACGGGGCCGCGCTGAGTCCGGAGGATGGGAAGAAGATCCTGGATTTTGCCGAAACGGCTGAGAATCCGTACGGGCTCCCCATCACATGGAAGATCCTCGACGCGCGGAAGCACGGGCTGAACAGCCCTGTCATCGTGGGTACGGACACTTATATCGCGGGTAAAATGAGCCGCGTTCCCCATGCGGAGGAGGCCTTCGGCTATTCATTCGAAAAAATCGTCCTGTTTTCGGAAGCGCATGGCGTCGGCACGACATGGATCGCCGGGACGATGAACCGGGAAGCCTTTGAACAGGCGATGGAGGTCTCCGCGGAGGAAGTGATGCCCTGCGTCAGTCCGCTGGGCTACCCCGCCGAACGGATGTCCCTGCGGGAGACCATGATGAGAAAAGGCGTCAAGGCGGACAGCCGGTTCGAGTTTGAAGAACTGTTCTTCGATGGCTCGTTCGACAAGCCGCTCACGAAAGACGGCGCCGGAAAACTCTTTGACGCGCTCGATGCCGTGCGGCTTGCCCCTTCCGCCGTCAACAAGCAGCCCTGGCGGTGCGTCTGCCGCGAGGATAAGGTGCATTTTTACGAAAAGCGCAGCAAGGGCTACGTCTCTGAAAACGGCTGGGACATTCAGAGGATCGACATGGGCATCGCGCTCTGCCATTTTGAACTGGCAGCCGCGGAAAGCGGGATCGGCGTTTCCTTTGAGCTGAAGGATCCGGCTCTCCCGCTTCCGGACGATATGCAGTACATCGCTTCCTGGGAAGTGAAGCGGTAAGCCGCGCACGGGAAGCTCCGGTGAGGCTGCCGGATATTCCGGCAGCCTCGCTTCCTCAGGTCTGCAAGGCCGACCTGCTTTACCGGAGCCTTGCCGTGCGGGCCCCGGTACAAGGGCATGCCGGGAGGATGCAGCGGGTTCCGCGGCGTCCTCTTTTGTTTTTATCTTGAGAAGTCGGATGATCTCTGGTAAAATAATGCGGAACGAAGGAGGGGATCCTATGAACGGGGAATGTCTGATCTGCAAAGCGCCGCTGGAATACCTTTCGGAGGATGTGGAGATGGAGTGTTCCGTCTGCCGCAGGAAGGAGCAAAGCAAGACCCGCTGCGTGAACGGCCATTACGTCTGCAGCGCGTGCCACACCGCCGGCATCGACAGCATGTTCGGCGTGTGCCTCTCCGAGACCTCCAAAGACCCCGCTGCGATCCTCAACCGGCTGATGAAGCTCCCCTTCTGCCATATGCACGGCCCGGAACACCATATCCTGGTCGGCGCCGCGCTGCTGACGGCGTTTCATAACGCGGGCGGCGACATCGATCTGCTCAGGGCGCTGCCGGAGATGAAGCGCCGCGGGCAGGGCGTGCCGGGCGGCTCCTGCGGTTTTTGGGGCGCCTGCGGGGCGGGGATCAGCGCGGGGATCTTTATCTCCATTCTTACCGGCTCCACCCCCCTGTCCGGTGAGGCCTTCGGCTTAGCCAACCGCATGACAGCCCGGTCCCTTGAGGCGATCGGCGCCATAGGCGGCCCCCGCTGCTGCAAGCGCGACTCCTATCTCTCCCTCCTCGAGGCCATTGATTTCGTGAAAGAGCACTTCGGCGTCGAGATGGAAAAGCCGGAGATCGTATGCGGCTTCTCCCGGCAGAACAATCAGTGCCTCGGAAAGCGGTGTCCTTTCTCCGGCGCAGATCACCCCGCCGGATAAAGCCGCCCCCCGATCCGACCATCCACCACAGCCGCAGGCGAACGCCTGCGGCCTATTCTTTTCCCGCTTCCTCCCTCTGCCCGGAGAAGGACGCCCGTATCTGCCTCAAAAACCGCTCGGCGATGGGCGTGAAGCTCTGGTATCTGTTCCAGATCAGGTACATCTTCATTTCCAGACGCGGATAGAGCGGGCGAAAAACCAGGCCGCTCCCCGGGGAGGTGTCGATCAGGTCGTTCAGCGTCAGCAGGATGCCCAGCCCCTCCTTGGCGAACATGGAGCCGTTATAGGCGAGCCGGAAGGAGCCCTCCAGGTGCAGGGAGGAGAAGCGCTCCCCCGCCCAGGGGCGGATATCGTTTTCCCAGCTTTGCTCGGAGGTGAACAGCGGGAGCCCGGCAAGCTCCTCCACGGTGATCCGCTCCTTTCCCGCCAGCTCCGAGCCGGCCGGGAACACAGCCCCGAAATAGTCCGATTCTGGAAAAGGGACGCGGTGATATTTCCTCTCGTCCGGCGTTTCGCAGATCACGGCGAAGTCCAGCAGCCCCTTGTCCAGCTTCTCCGTGACCTGCTCCGTATCCCCGCTGGTGATGTGATAGCGGAGATCCGGACAGACCTTCCTGAATTCCCGGATCTCCCGGGCCAGATAGCGGATCTGGCAGGATTCCGCGAGTCCGAAATAGATGTCGCCTCCGGTGATATCGTCCAGGGACAGGAATTCCCGCTCGATCTTGTCCGCCATGGAGACGAGGTCCTCTGCCCGGTCCCGGAGCAGAACGCCCTCCTCCGTGAGGGAAATGCTGAAGCTGTGCCGCGTGAACAGCTTTTTCCCCAGCTCATCCTCCAGCGCCTTCAGCGCTTTCGACAGCGTCGGCTGTGTCACGTGGAGCTGTTCGGCGGCGCGGGTGATGTTCTCCTCGCGCGCGGCGGCCAAAAAGTATCTCAGTGTTCGTATTTCCATCGCGTCCTCCGTGATATGCAAAATTTGAATATCATGATATTCATTATAACCATTTGCGCATTGGATCGCAATATGCTATCCTGGGGATGCAAAGAGAAAGGCGGTGCGGAATGGAAGACTGGGAGACGATGCGGGCGTGCATGACAGACGCCGGGTGCTCCGCGGAAGCGATCGGGCGCGCAGCGCGTTTTTATGAGGCCGGAGCCACGGAAGATCTGATCCGCTGTCTGCGTTCCTGCCGCTGCGACGCCCTGGAGGAGATCCACGAAAAGCAGAAGCGGCTGGATCGGCTGGACAGGCTGATCCGCGAAACGAAAAAGATGTGAAGGAGAAAATACGATGAAGCTCGAAGAACTCAAACTCACCGACGAATGGGATAAGACCTTCCCGAAAAGCGATAAAGTCGACCACGGCAAGGTGACCTTTGTCAACCGCTACGGCGTCACGCTGGCGGCCGATCTGTATACCCCCAAAAACGCGGCGGGCAGGCTCCCCGCGCTTGCCGTTTCCGGCCCCTTCGGCGCGGTCAAGGAGCAGTGCTCCGGCCTCTACGCCCAGACGATGGCCGAGCGCGGCTTTCTGACGATCGCCTTCGACCCCTCCTTCACCGGGGAGAGCGGGGGCGGCGTCCGTTACATGGCGTCTCCCGATATCAACACCGAGGACTTTATGGCGGCGGTGGATTTTCTGTCCCTGCATGAGGCGGTCGATCCCGACCGGATCGGTATCATCGGCATCTGCGGCTGGGGCGGCCTGGCGATCAACGCCGCGGCGCTGGATACCCGCGTCAGGGCAACGGCGGCGATGACCATGTACGACATGGCCCGCGTCAACGCCAGGGGGTATTTTGACAGCGAGGACAGCGAGGAAGCCCGCTACGCGAAGAGGGCCGCCATGTGCGCCCAGCGGCTCGAGGACCTCAGGGCCGGCGAATACAAGCCCGGCGGCGGCGTGGTCGATCCGCTGCCGGAGGACGCGCCGTTTTTCGTGAAGGACTACTACGATTACTACAAAACGCCGCGCGGCTACCATCCCCGTTCCCTCAATTCCAACGGCGGCTGGAACGTGATCGGCTGCGAGAGCTTTATGAACCAGCCGATCCTCCGGTACTCCAATGAGATCCGCGGCGCCGTCCTGATCGTGCACGGCGAAAAGGCGCACTCCTGCTACTTCAGCCGCGACGCCTACGCCGACATGGTCAGCGGCAGCCGATACGCGGACAACAAGGAACTGATGATCATCCCCGGCGCGAGCCACACCGACCTGTACGACGGCGGCGGCAGGGACGCCATTCCCTTCGACAGGCTGGAGAGCTTTTTCAAAGCCAATCTGGCTTAAGGGGCGTCCCGTGAAAAGAGTGCTTGCCATTTTTATCGCGCTCCTGGCCGCCGCCCTCTGCGCGGGCTGCGCCGGCGTCCCGGTCCAGCCCGCGGCATCGCCGGAAGCGGAGACCGACACTCCGGCGGAGACACCCGCCCCGGAGGCGGAGACCGACGCTCCGGCGGAAACGCCCGTCCCTGAAGCGGCGCATGAAGAAGCCCCCGCTGCGCAAAAAACGGGCGGCGGGGACGAAGCCCGGCAGGCGCGGGTCGATGAGGAGGGAGAAAGCGCCGTGACAAAAACGCTGAAGCTGGTCATCGGGGATACCGAGGTCGCCGTCGACTGGGAGGAGAGCGAGTCGGTCAGCGCGCTGACGGAGCTCGTCGCCCCGGGGCCGCTGACAGTGCAGATGTCCATGTACGGCGGCTTCGAGCAGGTGGGCCCGCTGGGAGCGGACCTCCCGCGGGACGACGTGCAGACGGCGGCGCAGGCGGGCGATATCGTCCTGTATTCCGGCGACCAGATCGTCGTATTCTACGGCTCCAACTCCTGGGCCTATACCCGGCTCGGCAGGATCACGGACAAGTCCGCCTCAGAGCTGGCCGACCTTCTGGGAAACGGCGGCGTCAGCATGACCCTGTCCTTGGAATGATGCGGTTCCGGCAAGCCGCGGCCCGGGAGCCGGATCCCGGGACGGAAGCGGGCGGGACGGCGTGACCGCCCTGCATCCGGAGCGGGCATCGGCCCGCTCCGCTTTTGCTCCGCTGTTCCCGCGAGACATTTTACCCCACCGCCCGTTTTCCCGTTGTATTCCTCCCGCGGATCTGGTATCATCCGGGGTAGGAACAGCGGGTATCGCAAACTCCGGCCGGAGACGCGGTCCGGGCCGCGAGCCCGCGGAAAGAAGGGAGCGCCAATGAGAACGATACGAGTGACGGGCAAAGGGAAGCTCAGCGTCAAGCCCGACACGTCCCGCATCACCATGACCCTGGAGGGCCGGTATGCCGAATACGGCGAGACGCTGCGCCGCTCCTCCGAGGACACGGAGACGCTGAAGGACGTCCTCGCCGGCTTCGGCTTTGAGCGGACGGAGCTGAAGACACTCCAGTTCAGCGTGGACCCGGAGTACGAAGGCTATAACGACAAGGACGGCATCTACCGCCAGCGTTTCGTGGGCTACCGGTTCCGCCACACGCTGAAGGTGGAGTTCCCCTCCGACAATGAGCGGCTGGGAAAGGTGCTGTACGCCCTGGCCAACTGCCGGGTGGAGCCGGAGCTGCGCATCAGCTACACCGTCCGGGACCCGGAGGCCGCCAAGAACAAGCTGCTGGGAAAGGCGGTCATGGATTCGAAGGGAAAGGCCGCTGTGCTGGCGCGGGCCGCCGGCGTCACTCTGAAGGAGATCCTGAGCATCGACTACTCCTGGGGCGAGGGCGAGCTGGAGACAAGGCCCGTGAACGGGCTCATGATGGCAAAGCGGTCCGCGGCGGAGACCGCCGGCAGCTACGACCTGGACATGGTGCCGGACGATATCGAGCTCTCCGACACGGTCACCATCGTCTGGGAGCTTGAATGAACGGGGCGCTGCGCCGCGTTTCAACGCGATCAAACGGATAACGAAAACCGGGCCACGGAGCGGCGCTGCTCCGTGGCCCGGTCGTTTATTCCTCCTTCAGCCGGCGGATCTCCCGGCGGACGGCGTCTGCCGTCTCCCCCTCCGTGGTGTTCCATTCCCGCTTCAAAAGCTCCAGCTCCTCCTCCAGCGCGGCAATGGCCGCTCCGCGGTCGCCCCGGATCTCATGGATCTGGGCGATGGACTCAAGACCGTCCACGTATCGGGGAGGCTTCTGTGTCTCGATCCCCCTGCGGAAGCAGGCGATGGCGTCGTCGTAGCGGAGCTCCAGCACGGCGACGTCGCCCAGGCTGACCCAGACGCACCAGTCGTCGGCATAGTCCTCCCGCATCCGCTCCCAGACGGCGTGGGCTTCCTCCGCCCTGCCCTGATACCAGAGCAGCAGGCCCCGATAAAACGGCACGCGGTAGGTGTCGTTTATCCCGGCAAAGCCGTTCAGCGCCTCCTCCGCCTCCGGGAAGCGCCTATCGTCCAGCAGGTTGTCCAGGAGCCACATATAGGCGCGCCAGTCATCCGGGTGCTCCTCCACGAAGCGCCGGTACCAGGCGATCTCCCGGTGGTGGTTCCGGGCGCACCAGTCGGGGATGAAGCCGCCCATGGCGGTGTTCAGCTCCTGATGGGCGCCCGCGCACCGGGGATCCAGCGCCAGGGCGGCCTTCGCCTCCTCCTCCGCCATCCGGTGCAGGAAGCCGGCCTGGTGGTTGTAAAGATCCGCCTTGAGCCGGTGACAGTCCGCGGCCCGGTAGCCGGCGGCGATCTTCTCGTTCAGCCACCGCTCCGCCTGGTCGAGCTCCGCGTGGGACAGGAGCCGCTTATCCCACAGCACATTCTGGATGCGGTCGTATTCCTTCTCCTCTGTGAGCCCGAACAGCTCGTCCAGGGACACGCCGAAATAGATGGCCAGCTCCGGCAGCAGGCTGATATCCGGCGTCGTCGTCCCCCGTTCCCATTTGGATACGGCCTGGGCCGTGACGCCCATGGCAGCCGCCAGCGCCTCCTGGGTGATCCCCCGGGCGGCGCGCAGACTGCGCAGCTTGTTTGTCAGTTCCATTGGTTTTTCTCCTTTGCTCGTCGTTCGGCCGATGACCATACGATAGCAGAACCCGTGGCCAGGCGCCAGCGCCTGTTTTTACACACGGCACAACCGGCGGTTGAGAAAGCGAAAGCAAAACGGGACGGCGGCACGCGGCCGCCGCCCCGGGTCATCGCTCCGTCAGTCGGTGGAGGTCCGGCTGCCGATCAGGTGCTCGTCCATGTGCTCGAAGATCTCCCGCACGGTGAGGGGCTTCCGCCCGGTGAGCTTTTCAAAATCGTCGGTATGCACGGCCATCTGCCCCTTGCGGATCGCCCGGCCGAAGGACACCATCCCGTCGCTGCAGAAGGGGAAGTTGGATGCGGTCTGCGCCCACATGTCCTCCGTGGTGCGGGGCACGCCGATGGAATCGAAAAAGGCGTACTGCTCCTCGTCGCTGATCTCCACGTACCGGACGCCGCGGCCCGTGACCTCGTTGGCGATGGCGACGTACTCCCCGATGGTCAGCAGCTCCGCGCCGTTCACGTCCACCACCCGGTCCTCCCAGTCGCTCATGGCGGCGCAGGCGGCGGCCAGGGCGCAGTCGTCCCGGGAGACGTAGGCCATCCTCCCCTGCCCCATATTGTTGGCGAGGACGCTGTCCGTGGTCTCGTAGGCATTCACGTAGCTGGAGACCATGGCCTCGGCGTACTGGGAATTCCGCATGAAAAGGTAGTGGATCGGCCGGCTTTTCACGTACGCCTCGAACCACACGTGGTCGTTGACCTCATAGGCGTCGATGTCGTCCTCCCCCGCGCCCACGATGGAGGTATACACCACCCGATGCACGCCGGCCTTCACGGCGGCGTCCAGCGCCTTTTGGTGGGCGGCCCGGCGCTTGGGCCCCACGAAGGGCATGGAGATCAGGATCATCGTATCCGCCCCGGAAAAGGCCCTGACGAGTCCTTCCCCGTCGTTGAAGTCCGCCGCGCGGAGCTCGGCGCCCCGTCCCCGCCAGGGCTCCAGTCCCTTTTCCGTGGGCGCGGTGAAGATCAGGTCCTCATGGGGCCATTTCTCCAGCAGCGTATTTGCAGCGCGGCTTCCGAAATTGCCGTCCACGCCGCAGAGCAGGATCTTTTTCATGGGATGCATCTCCTTATCTGGTTTTATGCTCCGATTATACCAGATTTCTGCGGGAGCACAAGCGCCTCTTCCCATCCGCCGCCCTTTGTGGTAGAATAAGGCGACACAGAAAAGGAGGAGATTCCATGGCGGCACTGACTGTTCCCGGGGACGAGATCAAAAGACTGAAGGGGCGTGGCTTTTTGAACAACAAGGGCACCGACAATTTTTCCGCGCGGGTCATCACCGGCTGGGGCGTGCTGAGCGCGGATCAGCTCCGGCACCTGGCGGAGGCGGCGGAGCGGTACGGCGACGGGCGCGTGGTGCAGACCACCCGGCTCTCCCTGGAGATCCCGGGGATCCCCTATGAGAAGACGGAGGAGTTTGCCGCGTTCCTGGCGGAGAAGGGCATGGAGACCGGCGGCACCGGCAAGCGGGTGCGGCCCATCGTCTGCTGCAAGGGGACGACCTGCCAGTTCGGGCTCATCGACACCTACGCCATGGCGGAGGAGATGCACGAGCGGTTTTATAAGGGGTACCATCATGTGACCCTGCCCCACAAGTTCAAGATCGCCGTGGGCGGCTGCCCCAACAGCTGCATCAAGCCGGATCTGAACGACGCGGGCGTCATGGGCTGGAAGGGCGGCTATAAGCTCTTCATCGGCGGGCGCTGGGGCAAAAAGCACACGGTCGGCCGCGCGCTGGATCATATCTTCGCCTCGAAGGACGAGGTGCTGGACGCGGTGGAAAAGGCCATCCTGCTCTATAAGGACCAGGGCCGGGACGGGGAGCGCTTCTGCCAGACCATCGAGCGTCTGGGCTTCGAGAACGTGGAGGCCCAGCTCCTGTCGGCTGACCTGCTGGAGCGAAAGCAGGAGATTCTGGGGAAATAGGCGGCGCAAATGGATCGAGCGCTTCACCGCCCCGCGCGGGATGCTGTTCTGAGCCGTTGGATACTAGTTTCATTATTACGAGAGAGGGGAAACGCATGAAAAAGAGATTGATCAGCCTGTTCTTGGTACTTGTCCTCTGCGCGGGGCTTTTGCCGGTGATGGCAAGCGCGGAGATCATCAACAGCGGGCACTGCGGGATCGTGGGTGACGACCTTGTGTGGACGCTGGACAGCGACGGTACGCTCACCATCAGCGGTGAGGGACAGATGAAGGATTTTACTTTTAACCAAAACATGGGAGTCATCAACGGCCCCTGGGCTTTTGAGGCCGGTAAGATCTCGCGCGTCGTGATCGAGGACGGCGTGACGAGGATCGGGGACAACGCGTTCCGTCACTTCGGCGGCATCACCACCGTCGAGATCCCCGACAGCGTCCGGTCCATCGGCGAAACGGCGTTCAAGGACTGCAGCGGGCTCACAGGCATCGTCATTCCCAACGGCGTCGACGCCATCGGCGACAACGCGTTCGAAGGCTGCCGGAGCCTTGTCAGCGTGACTATTCCGGCAAGCGTCAAGGCCATCGGGGAATACGCGTTTGCGGGCTGCGGCAGTATCACCGGGATCACCATCCCCGACGGCGTCACGGAGATCAGTCGCTCTGCGTTCCATTACTGCGGGAGCCTTGTCAGCGTCGTTATTCCCGACAGCGTCACGTCCATCGGGGAATATGCATTCTACGGCTGCGACGATCTGACCGGTCTCATTCTCCCGAAAAGCCTCACCGAGATCGGCGACTATGCGTTCCACGGCTGTGAAAGCCTCACCTCCGTGGCGATCCCGGACGGCGTCAGATCCATCGGGGTCGTCGCGTTTGCGAACTGTACGGCACTGAAAAGCGTAACGATCCCCGACAGCGTCACGTATTTCGGCAACGCAGTGTTCGCGGGCTGCCATTTCAGCGAAGTCTTTTACGGCGGGTCACAGAGCCAGTGGAACCGGATCGACCTCGGTTATTCCAGCAGCGCAGCTTTCTCAGACGCTGTGTTTCATTTCGCAAAACCGGACCCCGTCGACCCCACGCCTGTCGATCCCACGCCTGTCGATCCTACGCCCGTCGATCCCGGGCCTCAGCCCGCCACGCCCTTCACCGATGTGCCGGAGGGCACCTGGTACACAGACGCGGTGGCGTGGGCCGTGGAGCTCGGCATCACGCAGGGCACCAGCGAAACGACCTTCAGCCCCGAAAATGGCTGTACCCGCGGTCAGGTGGTCACGTTCCTCTGGCGCGCCAACGGCGGGCCGGACGTGGAAGCGCTGCTCGGCAGCATCCCGTTCGACGACGTGGAGCAGGGCAAATACTACTGCGCCCCCGTCCTGTGGGCCGCGGACAGGAACATTACAAACGGTCTGACCGATACCGCCTTCGGCCCGGACAAAACCTGCACCCGCGGCCAGGTGGTCACGTTCCTCTGGCGCGCCGCCGGATCGCCGGAGCCGGAGGACACGAACAACCCCTTCACCGACGTGAAGGAAAGCGATTACTTCTACAAGCCCGTCCTTTGGACCGTGGAGAACGGGATCACACAAGGCACCTCGGCCGCCACGTTCTCCCCCGTCAGCACCTGCACCCGCGCCCACGTGGTCACGTTCCTTTACCGGGCAATGGGAGAATAACAAGGCTTCTCCCGGAGGGGAAGGCTTGGATGCGCGGCAGTTTCCGAAAACCGTACAACACAGCAAATCGCCGCTTCCCGGCCGGGAAGCGGCGATGCTTTTTCTTATGAACTTTCACTCAGACAGCAAACCGGTGCTGCGATTTGACTCAGTGGATCGTCACGTGGGGGAGGCCGACCTCCTCCATGAGGGCTTTGAGCCGCTGCATCTGCTTATCGCTGGGGGGCGTCGCCTCCGCGATGGGCTTGTCGCTGATGCGCAGATACTTGGTCACGCCCAGGTTGTGGTACGGCAGGAGCTGCACCACCTCCACCGCGTCGCCCAGCTCCAGGCAGAACTCCGCCGTTTTGCGGATGTTGTCCTCATCGTTGTTGAACTGGGGGATCACGGGGATGCGGATCTGCATCTTCGCGCCGGCCGCCGCCAGCTTTTTCGCGTTCTCCAGGATCAGCTCGTTGGGCACGCCCACCACGGCCTTGTGGGTGGCGCTGTCCATGTGCTTCAGGTCATAGAGGAACAGGTCGGTGTAGGGCAGCACCCGCTCCACGACTTCCCACTTGGCATAGCCGGTGGTGTCCACCGCGGTGTGGATCCCCTCCGCCTTCATGCGCTTCAGGACCTCCACCACGAAGTCCGGCTGGTACAGGCACTCGCCGCCGGAGATGGTGATCCCGCCGCCGGAGTTCTTGTAAAACCGCCTGTCCTGCAGGAGCCTTGCGCACAGCTCGTCCACCGTGTAGTCCTTCCCGCTGATAAACAGGGCGTTGGGGTAGCAGACCTCGGCGCAGTCCCCGCAGTTGTCGCACAGGTCGCGCTTCACGTGGATCATCTGCAGCGGCTCCTGGGTCTTGGCGTCCAGCCGCGTCTCGCCCAGCTCGATGGCGTTCTTCGTGCAGGCCTTCATGCACCGGGACTCGCACAGCTCCGTCCCCTGGCAGCGCATGGAGATCCAGCTCAGCTGGGGATAGAACGCCTGGGATTCCGGGCTGTGGCACCAGGGGCAGCGCAGGGGGCAGCCCTTCAGGAACGCCGTGGTCCTTACGCCGGGCCCGTCCTGCACGGAGAAGCCCTGAATGTCGTAGAGCTTGCCGGTCAAAGTTTTTTCTTCCATTTCTGACCATCCTTTCATTCGCCCGGGCGCGCCCGGACGGATGTGATGAACGCGGCCGGCGCGGACTTGCGCGCCGGCCGCGTTTTTGATCGTTCAGATCAGAGGCTCATCTCGGTGCGGCGGATCAGGTCGTCCTGGCAGTCCTTGAATACCTCCACAAAGTACGCGGAGAAGCCCGCCACGCGCACCACCAGATCCTTGTAGTTCTCGGGGTGCTTCTGGGCGTCGCGCAGGGTGTCGCTGGAGACGATGTTGAGCTGCAGCTCCATGCCGCCCTCGTCGAAGTAGGTCTGCATGACGCTGCGGAGCTTCATCATGCCGCCCTCGCCCTGGAGCGCGGTGGGATGGAACTTCATGTTGCACAGGGTGCCGTTGCCGTACTCGCTCTGGTCGAAGTTCAGCACGGAGTTGATGAAGGATACGGGGCCGTTCTTGTCCATGCCCTGCACATTGGAGATGCCGTCGGAAAGGGGCTCGCCGCACTTGCGCCCGTCGGGGGTGGCCCAGGTGAACCAGCCGAAGATGACGTTCGCCGTCACGGGATAGCAGCCGGCGCTGAAGCGGCCGCGGGGGCCGGTTGCCCGGTTGATGCCGTTGGCGTAGGTGGAGGCGGTGAAGTCCACGTACTTGTCCGCCTCGGGATCGGCGTTGCCGTAGCGCGGGATCTTGCCGTTGATGATCTGCCGCAGCTCCTCATAGCCTTCCCAGTTGGCCATGAGCGCGTCGTACAGCTCCCGGGTGGTGGCGATCTTCCGCTTGAAACAGACCTGGTCGATGATGTTCAGGCTGTCCGCCACGTTGCCCAGGCCGATGCAGGAGTTGCCGGTGGAATTGTACTTGGCGCCGCCGCACTGGCAGTCCTTGCCGTTCTCCATGCACCCCTCCAGGGTGGCGGAGACCATGGGCAGCGGGTTGTGGAAGGAGGACATGGACTCCCAGGCGTTGATGTTGGTGCACTGCCACTTGGTGAAGAAGTCCACCTGGGTCTTGTACGCCTCCAGCACCTGATCCATGCTGGTCATCTCATAGAGGTAGCCGGTGGCGGGGCCGGTGCGCTTGGGCTCCGGCGCGCCGGGGAAGCGCATGGGATTCGTGCCGTTGTTGATGGCGAGGAGCAGGGCGTTGGCGATGTTCAGATAGCTCTCGGTGCCGGTGCCGCCGGGCTGGGCCCACTCATAGCCGCCCACGGAGGGCTCCACGCAGCCGTTGAGGCAGTAGTTGCGGGCGTCCTCCAGGGGGATGCCGCGCTTCATCAGCGCCTCGATGATGACCTTGTCGCTCTCGAAGGTGGGCACGCCGCCGGCGCGCTTCGTGGTCTCGATGGCGGCCTCCCACAGCTCGTCGGGGGTGCCGTCGTGGATGCGCAGGGCCTGCGGGGGATCGTGGAGCACGAGCCGGCCGGAGGACTGGAGCATCATGTAGGTCACGGGGTTCGTGGCGTCGTTGCCGTCCTTATCCACGCCGCCCAGGGTCATGAGCTGGCCGGAGGTGTAGCCCGGGCCGGACTTGGTGGCGCCCTCGGACCAGATCTTGTTGCACTCGGCCACCTTCAGGTAGAACAGGTCCAGGATCTCCTGGGCGTACTCCGGGGTGATGGTGCCGTTTGCGATATCCTGCTCATAGTAGCGGCCCAGGTACTGGTCCACACGGCCGTAGCTGATACCGTGCTGCTGCCCGTCCATGCACATGGAGAGCTGATAGAGGTAGATGCACTGCACCGCGTCGTGGAAGTTGCGGCAGGGGTTCTTCATGATCCAGTTGAGGCAGTCCGCCATCTCCAGGAGCTCCTTCTTCCGGGCGGGATCCTGGCACAGCTCCGCCTGGCGCTCGCACTCTTTCGCGTAGCGCTCGGACCAGTGGATGATGCCCTCGCTGACGATGGAGATGGCGCGGTAGAAGTTGTACTTATAGATGTCGTCGCCGAAGATGCCGTCCTCCTCCATCTGGGCCATCTTGTCCTCGGCCTCCTTCTGGATGGCGCCGAAGCCCTTCTGGGTGGCGGTCCAGAAATTGGCGACGAAGTGGCCCACGGGGGACTGGCAGTTGTCCTTCTTTCCGAAGAACAGCACGCCGTTGCCGATCATGTTGTCCCGGTGGTAGCGGGGCATGTACTCGTCCACGATGGCGCTCATGGAGTGCTTGTCCCAGTAGTCGCCGGTCTCCAGCAGGTACTTCTCATCCTCGGGGTCGATGTCGTAGGGGTCCTGCTGGCGCAGGGGGATGGTGCCGGCGCGCAGCTCCTTCATGAACCAGTTGAAGCTGGTCTCGGGATACAGGGCGCAGCAGCGGTAGCTGGCGCCCTGCCAGCCCACGATGACCTCGTCCTCGTTCACGAGGACGGGCATGTTCTCAAACAGGTTGCGCAGGTTCTTCGCCCGCTTGAGGATGCCGGTGAGCTGGGGGTTGTTCATGTAGAACTCCGTTACCAGGCGGTAACGGTTGATGTCCACCTTCGGCCTCGTGTTGCGGTACTTCTCACGGATCCGCGCGACGCGGTCGGTGACGGGCTTCCACTCATGCATATTCAGAATACTCCTTTCACTTTTCTGCCGATCGATCCGGCACAAACTTTCCTGTTATTATCATAACACGCTTTGGTGGGCAAAGTCAACAAATAAACCGGGGAGGAATCGTCATTTTGCCCCCAGCCGGGCTTTCACCTCGGAAAGAGGCAGCCCCGTCTCCCGGGCGATGCGCGCCAGGTCATCGTACTCGTACTTTTCCCGGACGACGCCGTACCCGCGGGAGAGCTTCTTCCGGACCGGACCGAATTCCGTGTCCTCCGATACCGTCTCCCGCTCCAGCACGTACCGGCGCATGACGCTCTCCCGGACGCCGATGGTGCTGGTGAGCCGGAAGATCTGCCGCACCAGCGCCTCCCGGCCGCTCTCCCGGCAGAGGACGCGGAGCACCGCTCCGGGCCGGGACTTCTTCATGGCCGCGGGGACGCAGTACGCCTCCAGCGCGCCGGCGGCGAGGAGCTCCTCTATGGCGAAGCCCAGCTCCTCCGCCGTCATGTCGTCCACGTTGCAGGACAGGGAGACGACCGTATCCCGCTCCCCCTCCGTTTCGCCCAGCATGGCGCGGACGCAGTTTGCGGCCTCAAAATCCTTTTTGCCCATGCCGTAGCCCACGGTTTCCACGCGCATGACGGGCATCTCCCCGAAGCGGGTGACGAACCGCCGCAGCAGGGCGGCCCCGGTGGGCGTGCAGAGCTCCCCCCGGATGTTCCCGCCGTAGATGGGCACATCCCGGAGGATATACGCCGTGGCGGGGGCGGGCACGGGCAGGATCCCGTGGGCGCAACGGACCGTGCCGCTCCCCACGTGCACCGGGGAGGCGATCACCTCGTCCGGCTTCAGCTCGTTCATCAGCAGGCATACGGCGGTCACGTCCGCCAGGGCGTCCAGGGTGCCCACCTCGTGGAAGTGGATATCCGTCACCGGCACGCCGTGGACATGGCTCTCCGCCTCCGCGATGAGCCGGTAGACGGCGAGGATATCCTCCCGCACCTTCTCCGGCAGCGGCATGTGGTCCCGCACCATATGTTCGATGTCATGGAGGCTGCTGTGGCTGTGGCTGTGCGCGTGCTCATGGCTGTGCTCGTGCGCATGTTCATGCTCGTGAGTGTGCTCATGGCTGTGCTCGTGCGTGTGCTCATGCCCGTGCTCATGGTCGTGCCCGTGCTCGTGGTCGTGCCCGTGCTCATGCTCCTCCTCCCCGTGCACCGTCACGGTGACGTGGGTGCCGCGGATGCCGCACTTTTCCGACGGCTCCGCGGCGTACTTCACCCCGGGGATGCCCAGGGCGTTGAGCCTTTCCACAAAAGCGGCGGGCTCCGGCAGCAGCTCCAGCAGGGCGGCCGTCAGCATATCGCCCGCCGCGCCCATACCGCAGTCGAGATAGAGTGTCTTCATTTTTTCGCCTCCATGTGGTTGATCATATTCGCCAGATAGCCCGCGCCGAAGCCGTTGTCGATGTTCACCACCGACACGCCGCTGGCGCAGGAATTCAGCATGGACAGCAGCGCCGAAACGCCGCCGAAGGACGCGCCGTAGCCCACGCTGGTGGGCACGGCGATCACGGGGCAGTCGGCCAGGCCGCCGATCACGCTGGCAAGGGCGCCCTCCATCCCGGCGATGGCGACGATCACCGAGGCGCCCATGATCTCGTCCAGGTGGCTCAGCAGCCGGTGGACGCCGGCCACGCCCACGTCGTAGAGCCGGGCGACGCGGCTGCCGTGGATCTCGGCGGTCAGGGCCGCCTCCTCCGCCACGGGCACGTCAGAGGTGCCGCCGGTGGCCACCACCACGGTGCCCAGCCCGTCCGGCTCCGGGATCCTTCCCAGGATGCCGATCCGCGCCTCCGGCCGGTAGTCCAGGGGGTGCGCCGCGGAAACGGCGGCGGCCTTCTCCCGGTCGAGCCGGGTGATGAGCACGGTGCCGATCCCGCTGTCCGTCATGGAATCCAGGATGCCCAGGATCTGCTCCGGGGTCTTCCCGGCGCCGTAGATGACCTCCGGCGCGCCCTGCCTGACGCCCCGGTGGAGGTCCACCTTGGCGTAGCCCAGATCCACGAAGGGCTCCTTCTTCAGCAGGAGGAGGGCGTCGTCCACGCTCAGCTCGCCGGCTTTCACCGCTTCCAGTGTCTTTCTTATCTGATTCATGATTCTCTCACCGCCAGATCCAGCACCGTATGTGCGTAGTATTTTGAAAGCCCGTTAAGGATCGCCTCCCGGTGCTCCAGCACCAGGGGAAGCTGCTCCTTCCGTACCTGGATGACCGCCGCGCCGTTTCGCAGCCGCACCCGCAGGTCCCGGAAGCCCAGGGACATGAGGTACCCCTCCGCCGCCTCCGTGGCAGCGAGCTTTTCCGCCGTGATCGTGTCCCCCGTTTCGATCCGGGTGGCGAGGCAGGCGTAAGCGGGCTTGTCCCAGGTGAAGAGCCCCGCCTCTTTGGACAGCCGGCGGATCTCCGGCTTGGTCAGGCCGCATTCCCGCAGGGGCGAGCGGACGGAGAGCTCCCGCAGCGCCCGCATGCCGGGCCGGTCGTTCTCCTCGTCGGAGGCGTTGGTGCCGTCCAGCAGGAGGGAGAAGCCGTCCTCCCCCGCCGCGGCGGCGATGGCGCCGAAGACCCGCTTTTTGCAGTGGTAGCAGCGGTCCGGGGGATTGGCCGTCACCTCGGGACAGGCGAGCACGTCCAGCTCCAGCACCCGCAGGGGGGCGTTCAGCTCCCCGGCCAGCCGGAGGGCGTCCACCCGCTCGAATTCCGGCTGGAAGGCGCTCTTCACATAATAGGCGCGCACGTCCTTTCCCCAGCGCATGGCCGCGTACAGCAGGTACGACGAGTCCACGCCCCCGGAAAAGGCGACGGCTGCCCTGGGATTCTCCCGAAAAAACTCCTTCAGTTCCATGCTCCGCCTCCTGAGTTCACGCTTTTTCTCCGCCTCCGTCATTCCGATCACTCTCCCGGGCAGTTTTCTACAATTAACATCATACCACATAAGTCGGCAATTCACAATACGCGCGCGCCCGAATGACGGCGCTCCCCTGCCGCGGCCGCTTATAAAACGCGGGGAGGCTCCGACAGAGCTCCCCGCAAACGCTTTCAATCGTACAGATGGCAGGCGCAGAAATGCTCCGGCGCGATCTCCCGCAGCTCCGGCGCAGCCTCGAGGCACCTGGCCGTGCAGCTCGGGCACCGGACCGAGAAGCGGCAGCCGCGATCCGGCGCCGGGGCGCTCAGCGCCTCCACGGGGATCACCGTCCGCTCCCTGGCCTTCGCCAGCTCCGGGTCCGGGATCGGCACCGCCGACAGGAGCGACCGGGTGTAGGGGTGCGCGGGATGCTGCGCCACCTCGTCGGCGCCGCCCGTTTCCACGAAGCGGCCCAGGTACATGACCGCGATCCGGTGCGAGATATGCCGCACCACCGACACGTCGTGGCTGATGAAAAGGTAGCTCAGTCCCCGCCTGTCCCGGAGCTGCTCCAGCAAATTGATGATCTGCCCCTGGTAGCTCAGGTCGAGGGCGGACACCGCCTCGTCGCAGACGACGAACTCCGGGTCCAGCGCCAGCGCCCGGGCGATGCCCACCCGCTGCTGCTGCCCGCCGGAAAGCTCCCGCGGGTACCGCCCGGCGATCTCCGCCGTCAGCCCCACCAGCTCGAGCAGATCGCGGACCATCCCGCGCCGCTCCGCCCTGTTCGCGCCGATCCGGTGGAGCTCCAGCCCCTCCGCGACGATGTCTCCCACCCTCGTGCGCGGGTCCAGCGAGCCCGCCGGGTTCTGGAAGATGATCTGCATTTTCCGGCGCATGGGCCGCATATCCCGGAGCTTTTTGATGTCCGCGCCCCGGAAAAGGATCCGGCCGCTGTCGGGCTCCGTCAGCCGGAGGACCGACCGGCCCAGCGTGGTCTTCCCGCAGCCGGACTCCCCCACCAGGCCCAGGGTCTCCCCCTCGCCCACGGCGAAGCTCACATCGTCCACGGCTCGCAGGAGCCGTCTCCTGCCGTCGGAAGCCACGGCGCTGAAGGTTTTTGACAGGTGCTCCACCTGAATGACGTTCTCAGCCATTCTCCGCGCCCCCTTCCGTCAGCAGCCAGCAGGAGGCCGTGTGCTCATGCCCCACGGTCCGCACCGGGGGCTGTTCCCTGCGGCAGAGCCCGCCGCAGTGGACGCAGCGCGTGGAGAACACGCAGCCGGCCGGCAGGTTCGTGGCGTCCACCGGCTGCCCCTCGATGGTCTTCAGCGGCTCCCGCCGGCTGGAATCCACCCGGGGCACGGCCCGGAGCAGCGCCCTGGTGTAGGGGTGCGCCGGCTGATAGAAAATGTCGTTCACCGTGCCGCTCTCCATGACGTGGCCGCCGTACATGACGGTGACCCGGTCGCAGATGTCGGCGACGATGCCGAAATTGTGGGTGATGAACAGGATGCTCATGCCGCTCTTCTCCTTTTCCTCCCGGAGAAGGCGGATGATCTGGTCCTGGATGGTCACGTCCAGCGCCGTGGTCGGCTCGTCCGCGATCAGCAGCTTCGGGCGCAGGAGCAGCGAGGCCGCGATCATCACCCGCTGGCGCATCCCGCCGGAGAGGGAGCTCTGATAGCTGCGGGCGGCGTTCTCCGCGTCCCGGATGCCCATGCTGCGCAGCATCTCCACCCCCCGGGCCCAGGCCTCCTTCTTTTTGACCCGGGGCTCGTGGCTGCGGATCACCTCGCTCAGGATGTCGCCGATGCGGAAAACCGGGTCCAGGCTGCTCATGGGGTCCTGGAAGATCATGCCGATCTCGCTGCCGCGGAGGTTTTCCATCTCGCGCTCGGGCAGGCCAAGCAGCTCCCTCCCCTCAAAGCGGACGGAGCCGGATTCTATCCTGGCGGTCCTGGGCAGCAGCCCCATCAGCGCGTAGGCGCTGACGCTCTTCCCGGAGCCGGACTCGCCCACGATGCCCATGACCTCGCCGCGCCGGACCTCGTAGCTGACGCCGTTCACGGCGCGCACCGTGCCCGAGGGGGATCGGAAGCTGATCCGCAGGCCGGACACGCTGAGAAGCACATCGTTTTCCATCAGCGGTCACCCCCCGTGGTGCTGAGGCTGTCCCTGAGCCCGTTGCCGACGATGTTCAGCGAGACCGTGGTGAGCACGATGGCCGCCACGGGCAGGAAGGTCAGCCGCGGGATCGACCGGATATAGTCCTTGCCCAGGTGGAACAAATTGCCCCACTCGGGAGTCGGGGGATTGATCCCCACCTGCATATAGCCCAGGATCGTGCAGATGATGAGCGTATCGGCAAGACAGTTGACGATCTGGATGATGAACACGGGCAGCACGTTGTGCAGCACGTGCCGCCGCATCACCTGGAGGCCGGAGGCCCCCAGCGCCCGGGAGGCTTCGATATACTCGTTGCCCGCCACGTCCAGGGCGGCGGCCCTGACGATCTTCGCAAAGGGCGCGATCGCCGCTATGGCGAGGCCGTAAACAAAATTGCCCTGACCCCAGCCGAGGGCGCACTCCATCACGATCGCCAGAAACAGGCTGGGGATCGAGGAGAGCGCGTCCACGACGCGCATCACGTAAAAATCCAGGCGTCCGCCCCAATACCCCGAAAGGAGCCCCAGCACGCCGCCGATCACGGCGGCGATCACCGTTGCCAGCGCCGTGATGCCCAGGGTAAAACGCCCGCCGTAGGCGAGCCGCGCGACCATATCCCGGCCGAGGAGGTCGGTGCCCAGGGGATGCTCCGCCGAGGGGCCCTGCAGCTTGATCGTGAAGTCGGTATCCAGGTAAGAGTACTTCAGGAAAAAGGGAAGAACGAAGCAGGCGAGCACCAGGAGCAGGAGCACGGCCGTCGCGGCCACAGACCAGGGATCCGAGAAGAAGATCCGCACGGCCCTGGACCGCGGGCTTTTTTCGTTTTTCATCAGGCCCTGCCCTCCTTTCCCCGGGCAAGCCTTCCGCTGCGCCAGCTCACGTTTTCGCGCATGGCGGGGTTGACGATCAGATACACCGCGTCCGCCAGCACCCCTACGCAGCACATGGTAAAGCTGATGAAGATCGCCGCGGCCAGCACGGTATTGGTGGTGCGGGATCTGATGGCGTTGGCGAGATACATGCCGAGACCGGGCAGGGAGAAGAACCTGTCCACCACGATGCATCCGCAGATGAGATAGCCCACGATCGAGCTGATCACCGAGACGATGGGCACCAGCGCGTTCTTGAGCGCATGGCGGTAGACGACGCTCCGGTTCCGGAGGCCAAGGGAGCGCATCGCGGTGACGTACTGCTTGTCCAGCACCTCGCACATGGCTGTTCGCGTGATGCGCGTGATGCTCGCCACCACCGAGAGGACGATGGTGCCCATGGGCATGATGTAGTCCGTTTTATCCATCATCAGCACGTTCAGCCAGCGCAGCTTCACCGCGAAGAACATCACAAAGCCGAAGGCGATGCAGAACGAGGGCACGGCGGAGATGACCATCGTCACGGCGCTGACCGCTCTGTCGCCGGCGGAGCCGCGCCGGACCGCCGCGAAAATACCGGCCGGCACGCCGATCAGAAGGGTGAGCAGCAGGGCGGCGCCAGTCATCCTCATCGTGAAGCCGTAGTGACGCAGGAGCTCATTCGTTATAGGCCGCCTCGTGCTTGGGTCCACGCCGAAATCGAACTTCGTCAGGACGTGCCAGATATAAACAAAAAACTGCGAGAGCACTGAGTTTCCGGTACCGGCGTCGTCCGCGTAGGTCACCATCCTGAACGTATCGGTACCCGTGAGGGAGGCCATGAGCAGGAAAATGACGAGGGTGACGACAATGACCGTCGGGATGATCAGCAGCACCCGCTTGACAAAATAACCAAGCATACCATTTACCCCGGTTAACACTGCAAATATAAGGGAATTATCTCATGATTCACCGTAAATGTCAATCGTCCGCGCCCGTCTCCGCCCACGCTCCGGCGCGGCCGCTCCGCGCCGCAGCAGGCTCCGTGAAAATCGAGGCGCCCTGCGCTCCGCCCCGGCCTCCCGCTGTCCCTTACGCCGGATCCCCCTGTCCGGCCGACGGCGGGAGCGGAGGGCGGGACAAAGCGGATATTTTTTTGTTGACAAATGTAAACTATTGTGCTATGCTTTGATTGGGTTACAAATGTAAACAATATGGGGGGACGAAAAATGAACGGGAACGGCATCTCTCTCACAGAGGCGGAGTGGCAGGTCATGGAGCAGCTCTGGCGGCTGGAGGCCGCCACCGGCCGCGAGGTGACGGAGCGCATGGAGCAGGAGATCGGCTGGAGCCGCAGCACCACGCTGACGATGCTCCGGCGGCTGGAGGCGAAGGGCGCCGTCACCTCAGACAGCGCGGACGGCGTGAAGCGGTTTTCCCCTGCCCTGCGCCGGGAGGACGCCGCCCTCCGGGAGACGGAGGATCTGCTGAGCCGCGTCTACCACGGCAGCGTCAGCCTGCTGGTCAGCTCCCTGACGAAAAAGCAGACCCTTTCCAGGGCGGAGATTGAGGGGCTCTACGCCATTTTGAAGGAAGCGGAGGTGACGGAAGATGGTTGAGTGGATCATCACCTCATCGGCGCTGATCGCGGTGCTCATCGCGGTGCGGTATCTGTTCCGGGGACGGATCGGCCTGCGGCTGCAGTATGCCCTGTGGCTCCCGGTGCTGCTGCGGCTGCTGATCCCGGCGACCTTTGGCGCCACGCCGTTGAGCGTCCTGAACGCCGCGCCGGATATGCCGGAGCAGGCGGAAACGATCAGCGTCCAGACCCCGGCGAGCTACAGTGTGCAGTCCGACGGGCGGGAGATCTGGTCCGGCTTTTCCCCGCCGCCGGAGTCGGTCATTGAGGAGGCCCGGCAGTCCGGGGAGGATTACAGCGTCGTCCATACGACGCGGGAGGTCCGCCTGGCGCCGATCCTGCGGATGGTGTGGCTGGCCGGCATCCCCGTCATGGGGCTCTTGCTCCTCCTGTCCAACCTGCGCTTCGCGGCCAGGCTGAAAAGGACGCGGCGTCCGCTGGAGCTGGAGGGCGTTCCCCTGCCGGTCTGGCTCTCCGACGAGGTGGAAACGCCGTGCCTGTTCGGGCTCCTCCGGCCGGCGGTCTACATCACGCCGGAGACGGCGGCGGACAGCGTGTGGCTGCGCCACGCCGCGGAGCATGAGCTGAACCACTATCGTCAGGGGGACCACGTCTGGTCGCTGCTGCGGTGTCTCTGCCTCATGCTCCACTGGTACAATCCTCTGGTCTGGATCGCGGCGCTCCTCTCCCGCAGGGACGCGGAGCTGAGCTGCGATGAGGCCACGGTCCGACGCCTGGGCGAGGACGAACGGGCGGAATACGGCCGGACGCTCATCGCTATGACGTGTCGGAAGCGCCCCGCCCTGCTCCGCACCGCCACCACCATGACGGGCAGTGCGCATACGATCCGCGAACGGATCGTGCTCCTGGCAAGGAAGCCGAAAACGGCGGCGGTCACGCTTCTTCTGGTGCTTGTCATCGCAGCCGTCGCCGTGGGCTGCACCTTCACCGGGGCAAGAAAGGAGGCTGCCGATCCCGGGAAAGCGCCGGAGACTAACGCTGAGCCGGCGGTCACCGAATCGCCCGCCTTCGCCTTCTCGGACGCCGATGATACCATCCCGGTCGAGCTTGCGGAGGAGCTGAAGGACCTGCCCGCGCCGGTCACGGGCTTTGCGGCGGAATGCGTCCGGGACATCCTGCATCAGTGGAACGACGGGGAGTGGGTCGCCGCCGATCTCTCGGTGGCGCACACTGACAAAATCATCCGCGCCCGGATCGTCGGCCTCGATCAGGTCCCCACCGGCACCGCCGGCGAGAACTGGGACATCCGGCTCTATCGGCTGTCCTTCCGGCTGCTGACAGAACACAGCGGGGAGAACGGGGACGTGGTGATCCGGGACGGGGAGACGGCGGAGCTCATCGACGGGCGGATCTGGCTCACGGAGCGATCTTTCGGCGGGCAGCCGTGTCTGCTCCTGATGCACTATTTGGATACCGACGTCTGGACCCGGGTCGCCGTCACCACGACCCAGGCCGTTGAGGAGGAGTACGGCACCCCGGAGCTGCTGGAGCGGTACGGCGACGCATACACGGCGGCGGCCATGGAGCTCTCCCGTTCCTGGCGGGAAGCGGCGCGGGACAGAACGCCCCCGGCGACGGATCGGTCGGATCTGCTGCAAAAGCACTTATCCGGAGAAAACGGGACCGACCTGACGCTGTTTCTGGCTGATACAGGCGACTGCGGCACGTATCACATGGGTTTCCTTGAGACCCCGAGCTGGATCAGTCAGGCGCTCTCCGGGTTTGAGCTTCAGCCGCTGAAGGAGCCGCCTCCGAAGCCGAGCGACTACTGGCTCACCGCCGACGACGGCAGCGGCGGCTCCATTACGTTCTGGCACTCCCCCGACGGCGACGTGCTCCAGTTCGTCAGTGAGCGCGGCTCCTCATTTTACCGCGCAGCCCCATCCGACGGCGCGGCAATCTCCCCGGCGGAGAGCATGCGACGGATCTTTGACGGGCTTGAGGTAAATCGGGAGATGGTATTCCCCGATGACGGAGGAGCGGAGGAGGCGGCGGAGCGGTTCGTCCGCGACGTATTCCCCCGGCACATGACCTCCCTCTCCCCCGGGAGCTGGTACGGCGTCAGCGAGTACCGGCTCCTGGACTGGGAGGTGACCGAAACGGACGGAGACGCGTGCACGGGCGAATTCCGCTGCGCCGTGATCCCCGCCGCGCAGCCCTCGGCCTTCCAATACCTTGAGCTGGCGGAGGAGGGAGAGGGCGAATACGACGGCTGGCTCATCCTGGATCAGCGATTCACCCTGCAGGAGCAGGAGGGCGGCCGGTGGCGATGCGCCTCGATCGCCCGCTGACCGCAGCGCGTACACAAAACACGCGGCCCGGATTACCGGGCCGCGTGCGCCGATATTCTCTTTTATTTCCCCAGCAGCCGCACGATGGCCCGTCGGCCGATCTTCATGGCCCCAACGGGGCAGAACTCCTGGCAGCAGAAGCAGCGGATGCACACCGACCGGTCGATCCGCGGCTTTTTGTTTTTCATGGTGATGGCCTTCGCCGGGCAGATGGAGGCGCACTTGCCGCAGCCCACGCATTCGCCGCTCCTGAGCTTCGGGAACGGCGACAGGATGCCGGTGACGACCCGGTCCGCCAGCCTGCCCGCCGGACCGGCCCCCAGCAGGTGAAAGCCCACGGTGGACTGGGCGGGCGCCGTCTCGAAATCCGGGACGGCATATTTCGCCGGATCGCCGAAAATCCGGTCCCTGTCCGGCTCCTCCGGCAGGAGTCCCCGGCGCGCGGCGGCGGACAGGGTGGGCACATCCTCCGGCTTCAGGCCGATGAGCTCCGCGCACAGCCGGTCCAGCAGATGCCCGTCCGCCGACGCCAGCAGCACCCCCGTTTTCCGGGGCGTACCCTGGGTGGGGCCGTTCCCCTCCATGGCGATCACCCCGTCGCAGATGCACAGGCGGGGCTTTATATACTCGTACACGTCCACCAGCATGTCGGCAAAATCCTCCGCCCGGGGGTATTTATAGTGGAATTCCGGCTTGACGGTGCCGGGGATGGCGCCGAACATGTTCTTCACCGCGCAGGACATGCCCATCATGCCGTGGCTTTTCAGCTTGCACACGTCGATAACGGCGTCCGCCTTTTTGAGATACGCGGTGAAGGGGAAGCACCTGGCCTGCACGGCCTCGGGATAATCCGCCGTCTCCTGGGTGAAGTCGCCGTTCATCACAGCGCCGAACTCCTCCGCCCGGCGCATGCCGCAGGCGTCGTAGACCATCCCCACGAAGGACGCGGTGAACAGGCCGCCGGGGCTGTCCCCCACGACCACCTCCGCGCCCCGCTCCTTCAGGAGCCGCGTCAGGGCGCATACCAGCTCCGGGTGCACCGTTGCGGCGCGCTCCGGCTTCAGACCGGCCACCAGGTTCACCTTCACGGCTACGCGCATCCCCGGCCGGACGAAATCCAGCCCGCCGGTCTTTTCCAGGATGAGGCGGAGCGCCTCCTCCACCTCCTGCCTGTCATAGCTGCCGCAGGGCGCCAGCGCCGCGTCGTACCTCATACTCGTCCCCCGTTTCCTCTTTGTGTCCCCCCTACTCTAGCACAGTTTCTTCCCCTCTTCAAGCGGTACGCGCTTTCGCCTTTACAGGGCGGGCAAAGAAAGGTATACTGAATGAAAACGAACGGGAGGGAGGCGGCCGCGCAGGCGGCTGACCATCATGAGTATCTACGTTTCCTTATCGCTCTTTTCCCTTGTCATCCTGCTCTACCTGGGCATTGCGGAGCTGTTCACCATCCTGTTCCGGTTCACGGGGCTGCCGGATGAGCGCGCCCGTTTCCAGGTCACCTCTCTGCTCACGGGCTGCGGCTTCACCACCCGGGAGAGCGAGCTGCTGCTCTCCTCCCGCGGCAGGCGGCGGCTGGCGAACATCACCATGCTGTTCGGCTACGTGTTCAACATCACCGTCGTGTCCGCGTTCATCAACATCTTTCTCTCCCTGAAGCGCGCGCAGGTGACCCAGTATCTGCTGACCTTTCTGGTCCCTCTCGCCCTGGCCGTGTTCGTCGTCATTTTCATCCGGGTGCCTGCCGTGCGCAGCCGGATCGACCGGGTGCTTCAGCGTCTGGCGGACCGGTTCATTTTCCGGGACAGCTGCAACACCGCGCTGCTGCTGGATTACATCGGGGACGAGACCATCGTCCAGATCACCCTGAGGCAGGTGCCGGAGGCGCTGCGCGACGTGCCCCTCGCCGCATCCGGACTGAAAAACGGAGAGAGCATCCTGGTGATGCTGGTGGAGCGGCCGGGGGAAAAAGCCGCGCCCGCCGAGGCGGACACCGTCTTCCGGACCGGCGACAAGCTGACCGTTTTCGGCGATTACCGCACGATCTGCCGGGTGTTCTGCGCCGGCGAGCGGTTTTCCGACCTGAAGGAGGAGAAATAGTGGAGATCCGCGACTGCGCCGCCCTCCCTTCGGAGGAGGCGCTCCCGCTCTATGAGAGCGCGGGCTGGACCAATTACACCGGCGCGCCGGAGATGCTGGAGGCCGCCCTGCGGGGCTCGCTGCGGGTCCTCGGCGCCTATGACGGGGCGCTGCTCACGGGGCTGATCCGGGCCGTGGGCGACGGTTCCTCGATCCTTTTCGTGCAGGATATCCTGGTGCTGCCAGCGTACCGTCGGCGGGGGATCGGCTCCGCTCTGATGCGCGCGCTGCTGGCCTCCTTCCCCGGCGTCTATCAGGTGCGCCTGTGCGCGGATGATACGGAGGAGGCCGCCCGCTTTTACCGCTCCCTCGGCTTCCTGCCGGATGAGGAGACGGGCTGCCGCTCGTTTTCCATCCTCCGCTGAGCGACCAGCTTATGCCGTCCCCGGACAGCGCTCCGGGGGCGGCTTTTTTTGCCGCCGATTACAAATCCTTAATTTTCAGTTACAAAATGGAACGTGCCTTGAATCCGTTTTTTCCCAGTGTTAAGATTTACCTGAAAACGACGGGATCCGACAGATCCCGATTCTTGCGGGAGGCGCGAAATGAAACGGTTTTTGTCATTGATCTGTGCACTTGTGCTTCTTGTCGGCGTCCTTGCGATACCCGGGCAGGCAAAAGCGTATACGGGCGGCAGGCTGGTCGCCCTCACCTTTGACGACGGCCCCGGTCCCTACACCGACCGGCTGCTGGACGGGCTCAGCGCCCGCGGCGCGAAAGCCACCTTCTTCATGCTGGGAAGCTGCGCGGAGAACTACCCCTCCGTGGTGGCCCGCGCCTATCGGGAGGGGCACCAGATCGCAAACCACAGCTACAGCCACGCCGATATGACCGGGCTGTCCGACTGGAGCATCCAGAACGAGTTCCAGACCACGAACGATATCCTGAACCGCTGCTCCGGCGCCTCGGATATCGTCGTCCGTCTCCCCTACGGCAGCTCCAGCTCCCGGGTGCGCAGCGCTGTTGGAGCGCCCATGATCGTGTGGTCCGTGGACCCCGAGGACTGGAAATACCGCAACAGCTGGACGGTGTACAGCAACATCGTCTCCGCCGCCTTTGACGGCGCCATCATCCTGGTGCACGACATCCATCCCACCAGTGTGGACGGCGCCCTTTCCGCCATCGACGAGCTCCAGTCCCGGGGCTACGAATTCGTCACCGTGCGCGAGCTTTTCCGCCGCAGGGGCGTGCCTCTCTACAGCGGCAGCGAATACTACAGCTGCAAGCCCACCGGCGTGGACTACGGCCCGGTCACAGCCCCCTCCATCAGTGAGAAGGCGGAGAACGGGCAGCACATGGTGACCATCACCGCCCAGTCCGGCGCGGACATCTACTACACCTGCGACGGCAGCGATCCGACGTTCAGCGGCAGGCGGTACACCGGTCCCTTCTCCGTCCCGGCGGGCGCCACGGTCAGCGCCATGGCGGCCTACTCCCTGAACGGCGACCGGGGCCCGGTGAGCTCCCTGTATATCAAGATGCTCAACTGCGAGCCGCCCGAGATGAACGTGACGGACGGCGTGCTCACCCTGACGGCCTCCTATCCCACGGAAATGGTCCGCTACACGCTGGACGGCTCCAAAGCCGGCGGCTCCAGTGCCCTGTACACGGAGCCCGTGGCACTTCCGCCCAACTCTGTGATCCACGCCGTTACCCTGGCGAACGGCTGGTACGGCAGCAGGCAGGTCACCGGCTGGTACTCCGGCAGGGGCAACTTCTTCCGCGACGTATATCCCGGCGACTGGTTCGCCGATGCGGTGGATCAGGCCACGGCGGAGGGATATCTCCGGGGCACCGGCGGCGACTGCTTCTCCCCAAGGAGCATGCTGACCCGCGGCCAGCTCGTCACCATCCTCCACCGCTGGGCGGGCGAGCCCGCCGCCGAGCAGGGACATCCCTTCACCGACGTGCCCGCCGGGCAGTATTACTCGGCCGGCGTGAAGTGGGCGTATCAAAACGGCATCGTCAACGGGCGGAGCGAGACCCTGTTCGTGCCCGACGCCCCCGTTTCCCGCCAGGAGATCGCCGTGATCTTCCAGCGGTACCTTGACAGCATCCACGCCGCCCGGCCCGCGGACGAGCCCATCGTCTTCGCTGACGAGGCCTCCATCGCCGACTGGGCCGCCGACGCGGTGGACATGATGAGCGCCCTGGGCATCTTCCTGGGCGACAACGACGGAAACTTCCGGCCCAACGCCTCCTGCACCCGCGCCGAGGCCGCGGCCGTCCTGGTCCGCGCCGCCGCCATCCCCGCCGGGCCGGAGCCTGAGCCTGCGCCCTCCGATGAGCCGACGCCCTCCGACGAGCCCGCACCCTCCGACGAGCCCGCACCCTCCGACGAGCCGACACCCTCCGACGAGCCCGCTCCCTCCGACGAGCCAGCGCCCTCCGATGAGCCAGCGCCTTCTGACGAGCCGACACCCTCCGACGAGCCCGCTCCCTCCGACGAGCCAGCGCCTTCTGACGAGCCGACGCCTTCCGACGAGCCGACGCCCTCCAATGAGCCAGCGCCTTCTGACGAGCCGACGCCCTCCGACGAGCCCGCCAGGTAAAATGACAGACAAAACAGCAGCCCATCCGCCTGGATGGGCTGCTGTTATTATGTTAACCTATAGCTCACTTATCCCAGAGGTCGCCCCGGGGAAGGCCCCACTTCTCGAACATATCCATGTAGAACTGGGGACGCGCGAAATCGGTGTCCAGCTCCATCCGGAGCTGACGGTAGCCCAGCTTCATGGAGCCGATGGCGTCCAGCGTGCCGATCAGCTCCGGCAGCTTCTCCGCCCGGAGGGTGAACATGACCTCGTCCTCGTCGGTGAGGCCCCGCTCATACTCGCCGGGATCGGGGAAGGTGACGTTGTAGTCCTTGCCGTTCAGGACCGGGATGGAGGAGTGAACGCAGGAATCCACCGGGTCCAGGGACACGTCCAGCAGCTCGCCGGTATTGAGCTTCGGCACCATGAGCAGGGTGCGGATCTGGGCGGGGCGGCAGTAGATGCACACGATGTCCGGCTCAAAGGAGCAGGAGGCCAGCGGCGCGATGGAGAAGCCGACGGCGCCCTTCTTCGCCAGGCGGGGATACTTTGTCCGGAAGAACTCCACGCCCTTCTTGGGATCGCTGACGAACAGCTTGGTGCCCATGGTCTCGTAATCGGGCTCCTCCAGCTCCACCATGCCGTAGGATACCAGCGGCCACACGCACCAGTGGTCCTCCTTCAGCATGGTCAGCGCCAGCCGCTGCCGGCGGACGGCGGCGAAGGCCTGGCACATGGCGTAGTGTTTGCCCTGGTCCCGCAGGGGCCGGATCGTGTCCGCGGGCAGCTCGTCGCCCTCATAGTGCACCTTCAGCGCGATGGGCGCGTAGCGGAGGATCAGCTCCTCCTCCAGCTTTTTTCCGTACTCGTTGTATTTTGCGATGTCCATATCAAACCCTCCGTTATCAGATCAGCGCTGGCCGGGGATCCACTCCACCCCGGTCTCCAGGCCCCACTTTTTGAACATGTTGTTGTAGAACTCCGGCCTCGCGTAGTCGGGGCGGATGTCATAGGCGAGCTGCTTGTAGCTGAAGCCCTTGGCGATGAGCTCCCGGGAGGCCTGGATCAGCTTCTCCAGATTCTCGCCGGCCAGGGTGAAGATCATCTCGTTCTCCCCCACCAGGGCGCGCTCATACTCCCCGGCGTCGGGGATGGAGACGTTGTAGGGCATCTCCCCGTTGAGCACGGGGATAAGCGCCGCGCCGCAGCTGTCGCAGGTGTCGAAGGAGGACCCGGCGATGTTGCCGGAATCGTACTTGGACGCCATCAGGAGCTGCCGGAGCTGGCTGGGCTCGCAGTAGATCATCACCGCGTCGGGGACGAACCGGCAGGACTCCAGCGGCGCGATGGCGAGGCCGTCCTTCTTCTTCGCCTCGTCGATATAGGGGTACTCGGCGCAGAAGTGGCGGTAGCTCACCTCCGGGTCACGGATGAAGTAGCAGCCGCCCACATATTTCCGGTCCGCCTCGTCGATCTCTCTCAGGCGGAAATTGATGACCGGCCACAGGCACCAGTGGTCCTCCGCAAAAACGGCCAGGTGGTTGCGGGTGCGCCGGACGAAAGCCAGCGCCTGGCAGAGCGCGTAGTGGATCCCCTGTTCGGACGGCTGGACGCAGCCCTCGGGGATCTCGTCCTTATTGATCAGCTTGATGGCCAGCACCGCGTTGCGAAGGCAGAATATGCGCTCCAGTTCTTCTCCGATCCCATGGATCTCGTCAAGACTAAGCATGGTTTTTTCCTCCTATGTTCATTGTGATCGCTGTTTCATTATGATCGCGGCCGCGCGGTCAAAGGGCGGGCGCGGCGCGCGCGGTCATTTCGTGTTCCGCTGATACTCCTCGTCGTCCCACACCCGGTGCGCGTCGGAGATCTCCGGCAGCGCGTCCTTATACTGCTGGGCCCGGTGTACGGCGAAGTTGTCCGCGTCGATGGGGATCTGCTTGGCGTCCATCTCACGGATGCTCCAGATATAGAGCAGGTCCAGCGCGGGGATCAGCTTCTCCCCCTGCTCCGTCAGCACGTAGTCGGTGGAGGGCGGGAACGTGTCGCCGCTGACGATGCGCCGCACCAGGCCGTCCCGGATCAGCTCCTTGAGCTGCTGGCTCAGCACCTTTTCGGACAGAGGGAGCACCTTCAGCGTCTGGTTGAAGTGGATGGAGCCATAGGTATAGATCTCATGCAGGATCGTCATCTTCCACTTCCCGCCCAGACAGTGCAGCGCGTAATGGTACGGGTTCGTGGGCTTTGTAAAATCGACTCTGGCCATATTGCGCCTCCTCCGCCGTGCGCTCCGCGTCACGGCCGTATTTCCCGGCCCCATTTTATCACAGGCGGCCGCCGGTTTCCAACCGCTCCGTGCTAAAAATTCGCATCCGTTTTTGTACACTATTTCCGTTTCCGTGGAGCCCGCGCCATTGGATTGGGTCTTTTTGCCTCAGACTGCCCGAATTTGGTGTGCAGTTTATCAGATACCGAACAGTAACTAATATCTGTTTGGTTAGTTAATAACATACAAGTGTGTAATTGTGACGGAAGTCCCGCGCCCGTATAATAATATCTGTATAGGGATAAACCGGCGCGGGCGGATCTTCCCCATTTCGGGGATGCCCCGCTCGGCAAAAACAAATACATGAATAGGAGTGAATATCATGGTACCTGTTGAAAAGAGCTTTGTCACCGGCATGTTTTCCGTGGAGGGCAAGGTCGCCCTCATCACCGGCGCCACCGGCGCGCTGGGCTGCGTCCTCTCCAAGGGGTACGGCTATGCGGGCTGCAAGGTCTTCATGACCGGCCGCAACGAGGCGAAGCTGAAGGCCCTGGAGGAGGAGTTCCTGGCCGAGGGTATCGACTGCGCCTACTGCGTGGGCGATCCCGCCGTCGAGGATGACGTTAAGCGCGTCATCGCCGCCTGCGTGGAGAAATACGGCGAGGTCAACATCCTGGCCGTATGCCACGGTGTGAACAAGGTGCAGAATGTGCTGGATCAGTCCGTGGAGGACTGGCAGAAGATCATGGACGCCGACTGCAAGAGCGTGTACATCGTCACGAAGTACGTGGCCGAGCAGATGGTGGCCCAGGGCAAGGGCGGCAAGATGGTCGTCGTTACCTCCCAGCGGTCCAAGCGCGGCATGGCGGGCTACACCGGCTACTGCACCAGCAAGGGCGGCGCGGATCTGATGGTGAACTGCCTGGCCTGCGACCTGACCGCGAAATACGGCATCAACGTCAACTCCCTCTGCCCCACCGTGTTCCGCAGCGAGCTGACCGAGTGGATGTTCGACCCCGAGAGCCAGGTCTACAAAAACTTCCTGAACCGGGAGCCCATCGGCCGTCTGGCGGAGCCCAGCGACTTCGTGGGCTACGCCCTGTTCCTCTCCTCCGCCGCCTCCGACTTCATCACCGGCGCCAACTGCGACTGCTCCGGCGGTTATCTGGTGGTCTGACCGGGGGCAGCGATGAAAAAAGAAGACATCCGCAGGATCCTCATCGTCGGCGGCGGCCTGATGGGCAAGAACATCGCTTTCGTGTTCTCCGCCGAGCCGGCGTATGAGATCACGGTATACGACATGTACCCGGTGGACGTGCCCGGCGGCATCCGGACGAGCTGCGCCCAGCTCGTAGAAAAGGGCGTCCTCGCCCCGGAGGAGCTGGAGGCGCGTATCGGCCGCATCTCCTTCACCGACGACATCGACAGCGACAGCGTCAAAAATGCGGACCTGGTGGTGGAGGCGGTCTTTGAGGACATGGCGGTCAAGCGGGAGACCTTCGCCAAGCTGGAGGCGCGCTGCCGCCCCGATACGATCTTCTGCACCAACACCTCTGTGATGAGTCCGTCGGAGATCAGCCGGGATCTGACCCATCGGGAGCGCTTCGCGGGCACCCATTTCTGGAATCCCGGCCACCTGATCCCCCTGGTGGAGGTGGTCCGGTCCGATGCCACCAGCGACGAGACGGCGGAGACGGTGCTGGCCGTGCTGGCCGGCGTGGGCAAAAAGCCCGTGCTCTGCAAAAAGGATGTGCCCGGCTTCATCGCGAACCGCATGCAGCACGCCCTCTGGCGTGAGGCCATCTCCATCGTGGAGCACGGCATCGCCGACGCGGAAACGGTGGACATGGCGGTGCGCTACAGCTTCGGCCTGCGGCTGCCCCAGCTCGGCCCGCTGGAGAATTCCGACCTGGTGGGCAACGACCTGACCTACAACATCCACGACTATATTCTGAGCTCGCTGGAGGATTCCCACGAGCCCTCCCCCCTGCTGAAAAAGCTGCGGGATGAGGGAAAGTTGGGCTTCAAGACCGGCGAGGGCTTCATGAAATGGACGCCCGAGGAGACGGCGGAGGCCGCCTCCGCCCTGAACGAGTATCTCATCCGTATGCTGTACGGCAAATAAATATTTTTAGGAGGAAATTGACAAATGGGAAAAATCGTATTCGTTGACCTGACGCATCCGTTCAGCGCCGAGATCCCGCGCTGGCCGTACTTTGACAAGCCGGTCATCGACAACACCCACACCATGGCAAAGGGCGGCGTGCTGACCCAGAAGATCACCTGCACCATGCACACCGGCACCCACTGCGACGCCCCCCGCCACGTGATGGAGTACGAGTTCGACGGCCGCCGCGCCCGCTACACCCACGAGATGCCCGTGGACGCCTACACCGGCGAGGCCGTGGTGCTGGACATCGACATCGAGCCCTGGGGCCTTATCACCGACAAGCACCTGGACGAGTCCTGCGCCCGCCACGGCATCAAGGACGGGGACCTGAAGGGCAAGATCGTCTGCCTCAACACCGGCATGCACCGTCTGTTTGACGACAGCAAGGCCTATTACCACTACGCCGCCGGCACCGGCATCGACGCGGGCAAGTGGTTCGTCCGCCAGGGCGTCAAGTGTGTGGCCATGGACTCCCAGGCGCTGGACCATCCGCTGCACACCGCCATGAGCATGAACGGCATGACCCGCATGGATCTGCTGGGCGCCACCGGCAAGACGATCATCGAGGAGTACAAGGAGCTCTTCGGCGAGGAGGCGTTCGCGGAGTTCGACAAGTTCGAGTATATCCGCATCCACGGCCAGGCCGCCTACGACGAGAAGTTCGGCGAGCTGGAGGATCTGGGCTGCTGGGGCACCTGGGAGCCCTGCCACAAGGAGATGCTGGGCCACGGCATCGTGGGCGTGGAAAACCTGGGCGGCGATCTGGACAAGATCCCCGCGGGCGTGTTCTTCCGCTTCAACTGCTTCCCGCTGCGCTGGTACATGGGCGACGGCTCCATGGCCCGCTGCACGGCCGAGATCGACGAGGACCTGCTGGTCAAGGGCGTGCCCGACCGCACCTACGCCTACGGCGGCACCGGGTACGGCTTCCCCGAGGGCAACGGCGACAGCGGCCTCGAGTACATGCGGAAGCTCTTCAACCGCAACAAGAAGTAAGCTATCCTCCTCTTCCTGCGGCGGGGAGCCGCGGAAGGCACACGCGGCTCCCCGCCCCGTGCAAAATCTGAACGGAGGTAACCTCACATGCCATCCAAAACCATCATCACCGCCGCCGTCACCGGCGCGTGGCCGAAAAAAGAGAACAACCCCAACGTCCCTCTGACGCCCGCGGAGATCAGCGAGGACGTGTACGACTGCTGGCTCGGCGGCGCCGCCGTCGCCCACCTCCACATGCGGGACGACGAGGGCAACGGCACCATGAGCAAGGACAAATTCGCGGAGACCGTCCATCTGCTCCGCACGAACCACCCCGACTGCGACGTGATCCTCAACATGACCACCTCGGGCGACCTGAACGCCACGGAGGAGACGCGCCAGCTCCACCTGAAGGAGCTCCGGCCGGAGATGGCCTCCTATGACTGCGGGTCCATGAACTGGATGAACAGCGCCCTGTTCATCAACAGCCCCCAGTTCCTGGAGGAGCTGGGCCTGCACATGCAGGAGTGGGGCGTCAAGCCGGAGATCGAGGCATTCGACCCCGGCATGATCGCCAACGCCGCGTACTACCTGAAAAAGGGCGTCCTGAAGGCGCCGCTGCACTTCCAATTCTGCATGGGCTGCGCCAACGGCATCCCCGGCAGCATGAAAAACCTGCTGTTCATGAAGGAGACCATGGACGCGCTCTGCCCCGGCTCCACCTGGAGCTGCTTCGGCGTGGGCCGCTCCGCCATGGAGATGCTCTACGGCGCCGTGGCCCTGGGGGGACACATCCGCGTAGGAATGGAGGACAACGTCCTCTACGCCAAGGGTCAGCCTGCCAGCTCCAACCGCCAGTTCGTGGAGCGGGCAGCCCGCGTCGTCCGGGAATACGGCGGCGAGGTGGCCACCAGCGCCGAGGCGCGGGAGATCCTGGGCCTCGCCCGCTGAAAGATCGGAATATATTATGTAAACCGCCGGGGGATTTTCCCCGGCGGTTTGTCGTCCCTCCCCGCCTCAACCGGCCGCCGCGTCCCGCGGACAGCAGCGGCGCCCCGGGGCCGCCCGGACGCACAAAAGATTGACACCGGGACCCGCCGGTTTTATACTATATGGTATCCGGTTCCCCGGAGAATTTGCTGGATTTGGGAATCACCGGCGCCCGGATCGGCGGTATCCCTCGGAGGTCATGCTATGTTCAAACGGTTTCTCCCGCGATTTCTGATCCTGATAACTGCCGTCGTGCTCTGCCTGACCGTTTCGGCCCTGGCGGCCGACGGCGAATCGTTCGACGGCTACCTGGTCTGCCTGTCGGACGGCGGCGAAATAGAGCTGCTGGAGGCGCAGGAGGCGCAGCCCGTGCCCTACGCCGACGGGCTCTATGTGGTGGATTCCCTCGGGTCGGTGGAGGCGCTGCGCCGCGCGGGGCGCGTGGAATACGCGATCCCCAATTACACGATGGAGCTGCTGGAAGCCGAGATCCCCAACGATATCCTGTACAGACAGCAGTGGACGCTGTCCGCCATCGACTACCCCGAGCTCTACGCCAGCGGGCTCGACGGCAGCGGCGTCACCATCGCCGTCATCGACTCCGGCGTGGATTTCGGCACGGAGGATATGTCCGGGATCAAGGTCTCCCCCTTCAGCCGCAACCTGCTGGGAGACGGCAGCCACGCCGACGCCTACTACCGTGACCAGGCGGGCCACGGCACCTTTGTGGCCAGCCGCATCGCCCCCGCCACCAATAACGGCCGGGGACTCGCCGGGATCGCCCCCGGCACGGAGCTCATGGTGCTCCGGTGCGTCTCCCAGGAGAACAGCGCCAGGTACCCCTACGATGAGAGCTATGACTCCGGCAGCAGCAGCCTCGCCAACGTCATCAGCGCCATCCGCTACGCCGCCGACAACGGCGCGGACGTGATCAACCTGAGCCTCGGCACCGAGATCCCGGAGGCAGGCCCCGTGCTGCAGAGCGCCGTGACCTACGCCCAGAGCAAGGGCGTCATCATCGTCGCCTCCGTGGGCAACGACGGCACGGGCACCCTGTATTTCCCCGCCGCCAACACCGGCGTGATCGGCGTGGGCAGCGTGGGCATGGAAAACGGGAGCTTCGTCCACTCCGACTTCTCCCAGGTGAACAGCACCGTGGACGTGTGCGCGCCCGGCCAGGACGTGCTGGGCGTCCGGATCAGCAACGGCAGCGGCCAGCCGGCCGGCTACGGCAAGGGACGCGGCACCTCCTTCGCCACCCCGGTCGTCAGCGCCCTGGTGGCCGTTGCCAGGCAGGTGCAGCCCGCCCTGGACGCGGAGGGCTGTCTCTCCCTGCTGGCCTCCACCGCCGTCGACTGCGGCGAGGCAGGCCGCGATACCTCCTTCGGGTACGGCGTCGTCAATGCCGCCGGGCTGAAGGACGCGCTGCTCTCCCGCAGCTACACCATTGAATACGTGCTCAACGACACCTCCTATGAGCCGGCCGTGTTCCCCGCGGACGTGCCCGACTCCTATACCCTCGGCAGCAGCGTGACGCTTCCCGTGCCGACCCGCGCAAGCTACAGCTTTGAGGGCTGGTACGCGGACGCGGCCTGCACCCAGGGACCGCTGACCTCCCACCCCGCCGGCGCCGTGGGTCCCCTCCGGGAGACGCGCGCCGCCAGCGGCGTGACCTACGAGGTCGCGCCCGTCACCTACTACGCCAAATGGGCCAACTACGGCCTCACCGCCCTCGAAACGGTCAGCGTGCGCTCCATACCTGCCGTGTCCGGCGAAAACGCCACACTGCGGGCGACGCTGCCCAGCGGCTCCGTGTCGTCCCTCTCCCAGCTCACCGCGGCCGATATCGTGATCAAGCCGGTCTCCGAGCTGGCGGCCGTGTCCCAGCCCGTCGCCTCTGAGGGCGGGGCGGTGTGGACCTTTACCGTGACCGGCGGCGGGAACGCCAGGACCTACACCCTCCACGTGCGTCTCTCCGCCTATCCCCTTCCCGCGGCCGCGAACAGCCAGACCGAGCGGCGCGGCACGGCGCTCACCCCTGCCATGGACGGCTCCCCTGCCGTTCCCTTCGTCTCCGAAATGAAAAACTGGTTCACCGGGGTCGATATCTTTGAGATCATAAGCTGCGACGGCAGCGGCTCCGCGGCCATCAACGGCTCCGTCTTCACCTATACCCCCGGCGACGGCGACTTCGCCGGGAGGGTGGTCACTGTGGAGGTCGGCGGCTCCAACGCCGACTTCACCGTCCCTGTCGTGGTCCGCGCCGTCATCCGGGTCGAGCGCCAGCCCAGCAACTCCTCCGTCATCTGGGAGGCGCCCGGCTACGACCTCTACGCGGGCGGCCACATCAGCGGCATCCGGCTGATCCTCTATGACAACGCGCCCTCCAGGATCCGGTGCGACGACACCGGGATCCCGGCCAACTACTGCATTTTCACCGAGCCCACCGGCGAGGACAGCATGCATCTGGAGACGACCCTGACCATCGACGAGGCCTTTGCCCAGACCCTGCTGCCCGGCGAGCATACCCTGACCATCGATTTCAGCGGCGGAAACGCCGTGACCGTGCCCTTCACCGTGACGGACAGCGCGCCCCTCTACAGCGTGGAGTTCCGCGTGGACGGCGGGCTCTACTTCGCCCGTTCCTCCGTCCGGGCCGGCAGCGCTCTGGCAGCGCTGCCCCCTGAGCCCGTAACGCCCGGCACCGTATTCGACGGCTGGTTCACCGAGGACGGCGAGCCCGTGACCGCTGAGACGACAGTGACGGACGACATGGTGATACTCGCCGAAAAACACACGGCGTCTGAGGACGGTTATGTCCGCGCGTTGCTGGAGCACAACCGCACCGCCCCCATCCGCCTCTTCACGGAAAACGCCCGCATCACCGTTCCCACCGGCACGCTGCAGACCGAGGCCGAGGCCGCTGATCTGGCAAAATGCTTCGCCGGCGGCAACGGAGACCTGGTGGCGCGGATGGATCTGCGCAGCAATACGGAGCTCGTGCCCGTCTCCGTCGGCGAAAACGGCGTCGCCTCCTTTGTGTACAGCGGGCCCGGCGTCTATTTCGCGGTCACCGGCAGCAGCGAGTTTGACGACATCGACACCCACTGGGGGCGGGACAGCATCCTCTTCACGGCGGACCGGAGCCTGTTCCGCGGCGTCTCCGCCAGCTCCTTCGCGCCGGACAGCTCCATGACCCGCGCCATGCTCGTCACCGTGCTCTACCGGCTCTCCGGCAGCCCCGCGGTGGAAAGCGCCTCCCCCTTCATGGACGTGGCGGAGGGACAGTGGTACACCCCGGCCGTGATCTGGGCCTATGAAAACGGCATCGTGAACGGGATCAGCGTCGATCTGTTCGCCCCCGGCCGCACCCTCACCAGAGAACAGCTCGTAACGATGCTGTACCGCTACGTCGGCTACCGCGGGCTGTGGTACGGCGACCAGGGCTCCATTGCCGGCGCGCCGGACGCCGCCTCCGTTTCCCGCTATGCCCGCGCGGCCTTCTCCTGGGCCATGGAGGCCGGCATCATCCGCGGCACCGACACGGGGCTGCTCATGCCCAGGAACAGCGCCACCCGCGCCCAGGTCGCCGCCGTCATGGAACGGGTCGTGCAGTATATCCTGAAATAACGAAAAACAGAGCGTGGGCCGCGCGTCAAGCGCGGCTCACAGCTTTGAGAGGAGGAACGCATGACCGATCTGCAAAAGCGGCTCTTCGCGCTGCAGGACCCGGAATACCGGGCTTTTCAACTGAAGCTCACCCCCGGGCTGCCGCCCGAGTCGGTTATCGGCGTACGCGCGCCGGAGATCAAAAAACTGGCGCGTCAGCTCCGGGGCACGGAGGAGGGCGCCGCCCTCCTCGGGACACTCCCCCACCGGTATTATGAGGAGAACAACATCCACGGACTGCTGATCTGCGGGATAAAGGATTTTACGGAGTGCGTCCGGCAACTTAACATATTTCTGCCTTATGTAAACAACTGGGCCACCTGCGATACGCTTCGCCCCCTGGTGTTTGCCCGCTTCCCCGAAGCGGCGGAGGCGGAGATCCTCCGCTGGATGCGATCGGAGCACCTCTACACGGTCCGCTTCGCCATTGAGATGCTCATGACCTATTACCTGGACGCGCACTTCAGGCCGGAGCATCTGCAGACGGTGGCATCCGTCCGGTCGGAGGAATATTATGTTAACATGATGATCGCCTGGTACTTCGCCACCGCCCTGGCCAAGCGCTGGGCGGAGACGGTCCCGTATCTCGAGTCCCCGGCCCTGGAGCCCCGGACACGGGGAAAGGCGATACAGAAGGCGCTGGAGAGCAGACGGATCTCCGAGGAGCGGAAGGCTTATCTCCGGACGCTGCGGAGACCGTAGCGGCGGCGCATCCGCGGTTGAACTTTGCCCCCGGTTTTGTTAAAATGGGAAAAACTCAAAAAGGGACGGTGCTATGGACATTCTTGTCACCGATGTGAAATACCGTATGTCCCTTGCGGCCATACGCGATTTGAGCGAGGCGGGGCACCGGGTGCACCTCCTCCATTTCGGAGAGGGTGCGCCGCCCGCCTTTGCCTCCCGGTATGCTTCCGGGCGCTTCGTGCGCGCGGATACGGAAGGCGCGGACCGGGCTGACGCGATCTTTGAATGCGCCGGCGCCATCGGGAGCGCGCCCGCCGTTTTTCCCGTGGGCGCGAAGAGCCTGGCCGCCCTGGCGCAGGCGGGCCCGCGTCCCGAAGCGGCCACCCTCTGCCCCTCGGCGGACGCCCTCCGCTTCGCCAACAACAAGGCCCGCGTGGCCGCGCTGGCCCGGGAGCTGGGCGTCCCCGCGCCGGAGGAATACCCCTCCCCCGATGATGCGGAGTTCCCCGCCGTCGTCAAATACCGGGACGGGGAGGCCCTGGGGCTGGACGCGCCCAGGCGCTACCGCATCGTGAAGGACCGGGCGGCCCTTGACGACGCTTTCCGGGACATGTCCGCCGCCGCATCCGCGGGGGGACAGCCTCCCCCGCTCATCCAGCGGTATATCCCCGGCGACGGCTACGGCGTGTCGGCGGTGTTTGACCGGGATGGGCGTCCGGTTAACATAATATGCCATCACCGGCTGCGGGAGTACCCGATCACCGGCGGTCCGTCGGCCCTGTGCGAGACAGTCTGGGAGCCGCGGCTCGTGGAATGGGCAGTGGCTCTGCTCCAGGCGCTGGGCTGGCGGGGCGTGGCCATGGCGGAATTCAAGGGCACTCCGGAAACGGGCTTCCGGCTGCTGGAGATCAATCCCCGGATCTGGGGCAGCTTCCCCCTGACCCGCGCGGCGAAAACAGGCTTCTCCGAGGACTATGTCCGCGCCGCCTCCGGCGAGTGGCTGCCGGAATACCGGGAGCCTCACTATCCCCTGGGGGTGAAGATGGGCTTCCGCTACTCGAATCTGGCGGCCGCCCTCTCCTACGGGAAGAAGCTGAAGCTGGGAAAGGCCGCTGCCGCGGCCGTTGACGCGCTCACCGTCCGGGACGGGGTGCTGGAGCGGTCCGATCCCGCGGTGAACAAGGCCTACAAACGATATGTATTTTTGGAAAGGAACAGCCAATGAAAGTCTGTGCCGATCTCCACGTCCATTCCTGCCGCTCCAGTGACGGAAGGATGACGGTGGAGGAGATTTTTGACCGGGTCCGGGCCGCCGGGCTGAACGGCGTGGCCATCGCGGACCACAACAGCGTGGACGGGACGCGGGAGGCGCTGGATAAGGCGCCGGAGGATCTCGTCATCTTCCCCGCCGCGGAGATGTCCACGGATCGGGGCCATATGCTCTGCTATTTCGTGAAGGAGCCGCCGGAGCGGTTCGGCATCGAGAAGCAGGGGAACGTCTATCTGTTTGAGGATATCCGCCGGTATGTGAAGATCCAGGGGGGGCTCATCTTCGCCGCCCACATGTACCGCCACGGCCCCGCCGACCGGGATGTGATCCCCCTGACGGACGGGATCGAGATCTTCAACGGGCGTGAAACGGCCCGGCGGCAGCAGGCAAACGACGCCTCCGCCGAGCTGGTGCGGGAATTCGGCGTCCCCTTCACCGCGGGCAGCGACGCCCACCTGCCCGGGGACGTGGGCAGCGCCTACAAGATCATGGAGCTGCCGGAAAAGCCCACTGAGAGCGACCTGCGGGCGGCGCTTCTGGCGAAGCACGGCACCTACTATGGCAGGTACCTCTCCCTGACACCCCAGGGGCTGGACGGGATGCGCCGCGCCCTCCGGGACGGGAAGCCGAAGCGCTTCCTCCGCAACGCGGCCAAGGCGGCCGTGGGCGCGGTATACGATCCCACCCGCGCGCTGCGCCGCGCCTCCAGGGATATCGCCGGAGGCCGGACCTACGAGGTGTAGACATGTTCGTATACGATCTTCTGCGAAAAGCGAATCACCGGCTGAAAGCGGCAAAAAAGGCGCGCGCGGGGCGTTTCATCTCCCCGGTGCGGCGGATCGAGCGGGTCTATCCCGTGAAGGGCCAGCGGGTCTGCGCTATGACCTTCGACGACGGGCCGGCACGGACGCCGTCGGAGCCCGACCTCGGCGGCGGGAAGCCGCTGACCCTTCTGCTTTCCGGGATCCTGACGGAGTACGGCGCCTCCGCCACCTTCGACGTGGTGGGCGACACCTCGGAAAACTACCCCGACAGGCGGGGCGAGCCCGATAAATTCTACTGGGGCGGCGAGCGCTACGACCACTACCCGGATTTTGAGCGGGACGCGGACGGCGGCGCGAAAAACTGCCCGGAGCTGATCCGGGCCCTGCTGGACGCGGGCTTCGAGATCTCCAACCACGGGTATCGCCACGTGCTGTTCGGGAAAAGCCCCGTCTACGCAAAGCGGAAGCCCTTTGACGGGCTGGACAGCGTGGTGGAGGATCTGACAAGGCTGCACCGGCTCATGGAGGAGCAGCACGGCTACACCATCCGGCTGGCGCGCCCGCCCCACTATATCGACGGCATCGCCGGGGGCTTCACCTCCTACGACGCCTATGACCTGATGGGCTACCACTACATGGCCGCCTCCTTTGACGGCGGCGGCTGGAAGCCGGAGAACGGCAGCTTTGAAAACGACGTGAAGGGCATGGTGGAGCCCATGCGGCAGGCGCTGGAGCGTGACCCGGCGTTTTTCAGCGGCCAGATCATCTTTCAGAAGGACGGCTGCAATATGTCCCGGAAAACGCCGGTGGCCGCCGCGCTGCCGCGGCAGCTGGAGCTGCTGAAGTCCTTCGGCTACCGGGTGGTCTCCGTGAGCGAGCTGATGGCCCTCTCCCCCTTTGAGGATCTGTCCCCGGAGGACGAGTGCTTTGAGGCGGCCCGGCTGCTGGAGGCAAAGCGCGTGCCCATCGGCTACCGGACGAACGAGCTGCGGCCCGACGGGATCATGACCTTCGGAGAGCTGTGCATGGCCCTATGCCCCGGGGAGGTCCGGCTGGCCCGTATCCGGGAGACAAACGGCCCCTACGGCACGGCGCTCAAATGGGCGGCGGAGCATGGGGTCACGGGCGGCGGGAACGTCCCGGTAAAGGGCGGGGACTTCTCCCGGCTGCTGGAGGCCGCGGAGCTACCCTCCTCCGTCCCGGACAAAGCCTCCTTCACAAGACGTGAGGCGCTGATCCTCCTCTCGGAAGCGATGAAATAAAAAGACAGCGCACCGTACCCGCGTTCGGGTACGGTGCGCTTCATTTTTCATTCTCCTTACGGGTCGTTCACGATCCCCACAAACAGGGGGAGCTGATCCAGATAGGTGATGGCGAAGAGGAACGGGCGGTCCAGGACGAAGTCGATCTCCTCCGTGGGCGGCGCGGCCGCTCCGGCGCCCACGATGGCGATATACGCCGCCGCGGTGCAGCCCTCCTCGTCGATCTGTACCCGGGCGGCCTGCTGCACCCGGGAGACGTAGACGCCCGTATCCTGTGTCAGGGGCGAGAAATCCGCGGTACCGAGCTCAAACGCATCGGTGACGCCCAGGGCCCGAAGGGGCTCCCGGAGATCCAGGTCGGAACCCACGTCGAACTTCGGGACGGAGAGATTGATATACATATCCTTGCTGCCGAACCGCTCATACCTCTCCGAGGAGAGGAAGGACACGAGCTCCGGGTCGTTCACCAGCTCCTCCATGGAAACGCCCTCGTCCGGCAGGATGAACCACATGGCCCGGCCGTTGGTAAAGTGCTTCACCACGGCGGAAAACCGCTCAGCCCAGTAATACTGGCCCTGCATCCGCTCCATGTGCATGAAGTCGCAGGTCTCGTCCCCCCCGGGGCCGTGGAATGTCTCGGGGTACGTGTCGCCCTTTTTGAACTCGTCGCTCCAGGTGCCCTTGAAAAAGACGGTGGAGGCCAGGGTCATCACCGTATCCGGATCCATGGAGAGCTGTCCCGCCTGCTGCCGGAGGAGGCCGCCCGTCTGATCGTTCAGCCACTTGCGCAGCGCCTCGTTGTAACCGCGGCTCCCCATCTCGCCGCTGTAGGATGAGGCGAAATAGTTCTGCGCCAGGATATTCAGGGTTGCTTTACTGTAGCTCACGTCCCTGTTGAGCCAGATGGAATTGGCCAGCACGCTGCGCCCCCGCTCGGTGGAATAGTTGGCGTTCCACACCTTGTTTGCACGCTCCCGCTGGGCGGTCAGGTCCGGCGCGCCCAGCAGGTCCAGGAGCTGATCCCGGGTGCCGCCGTCCGTCAGCTCCGCCAGCATGCTCAGGCCCATGTAGACGTTGATGGGCGAACAGACGCGGTTTTCGTCCCCCGCGCCGGAGAGCAGCTCCGGAACGACGGCGGTGAGGAACGCGTCCCCTTCGCCGTAAAACTCTCCCCGGGGGAAGGCCGCTTTTTTCGGGTATTCCGCCTCCGCGACCGCGTAGGCGTTCAGCCCTCTTCTTGTCAGCGCTATCCCGCAGAGGATCGCGATGACCAGGATCGCGGCCAGGGGGGTCCGAAGCCTGCGCCAGCCCCGCCGCTTCGGCTTTTTCTGCGCGCTCTCGATGAGCTCGTCGGAGACGTTGGTGATCCCGTCAAATATCTTTTCACTCTTGTCGCTCACAGGTCGATGCCCTCCTTTTCAAGCACGTCCTTCAGGCTCAGCCTGAGCCGCCGCATCCGCTGAGCCAGCGTGTTTTGCGACATCCCCCGCTCCCGCGCCAGCTCGTCCAGCCGCTCGCCGTTCCAGTAGCGCCGGAGGAACAGGTCCCTGTCCTCCTCCTTCAGGGTGCGGAGCCACCGGTCGATGACGCCGCTGATCTCCCGCGCCTCCGCCGCCCGCTCCGCCGTCATCGGCGAGGGGACGCACTCGTCCAGCTCGCTGAGCAGGAGCTCCATGCCGGCATACCGCTTCTGCGCGCGGCTTTTTCGCCAGCGGTCCACGGACAGGTTCCGCACCACCCGCCCCAGCCAGCTCCGCAGCAGCGCCGGGCGCTGGACAGGCATGGCGTTCCAGGCGGCCAGGTATGTATCGCTGACGCATTCCTCCGCGTCCTCCCGGATACCCAGCAGGTTCAGGGCGATCTTCTGGCAGAAGCCGCCGTATTTCCTGTCCGTCTCACGGATGGCGCTCTCATCCCGTTCCCAGTACAGAGCCACGATCTCGTGATCCTCCATGCCGCCGCCTCCTTTCACCCTGCAAGTCGTAAAAGCGAAAGCAATATGACAAATGTGCTATGAAGTTTTTTTCCTGGATACTCCCTCCAAAACGAACAGGATGATCATCCAGAAGGGTATGACCAGAAACGGGGTTTTGCCTTGGAAAAACGCGAAAACCACCGGCCTCTTCACGACCGGAACAGGATCCCTCCCTTCGCGCTGTCGATATATGGAAGCAAGTCTTATATAATATCGATCCTCATTTTCTTTTCTCTGTTCTTCGGCAGAGATAAACGTGTCCAGTTTTTGAAGATAAGCGCCGTAATCGCCGTGTTCAGCGAAATCGACCCATTCACCGGAAGAGAAAACATAATAATTGCGTGATTGATCGAATAAATACACATACTCTCCTTCAATATGCAGGGCGCTTTCCCCTTTTGTTTTATAGAACGCAAAAGACTTCCGATATGCTCCGTCGCTATCGTAGATTTTCAGAACACCTTGATTGCCAAACAATACATATAAGTTTCCGCCTTTAATGCAATAATCATTCAGTTCACACCAGTATTCTCTGTCGTCCGAAAAGCAGAACAGCCGTCCTTCGGCCACTTCCTTCTTCAGGTCCTTCGGCTGTTCAGGACTCATCACAAGGGCAACCACATGGATCATCAATATAACAAAAACGATCGGTATGAAGCATTGAACAGTTTTGATACCCTTCATGTGACATCCCTCTGTCCCGCCTCGGCCTCCTCAGAAGCCGCTGAGCTTGAAGGCCACCAGCTCCCTGGCCGACTTGTCGGCGCGCTCCTCGGTCATGACGACGAGGAAGCTCCCGTCGGCGAGCCTGTCGGCGTCGCAGAACCAGGGATAGCTGGTCCCGAACAGGTCGCCGTCATCCAATTCTCCGATAAAGGTCCCGTCGTTCGCCCACAGGCAGACGGTGCGCATGTTGCCGTCCAGCGCCAGGTAGCCGTTCGCCGTATGCGCCACGTACACCACGCTGCCCAGCCCGTCCGGCGACTCCAGAGTCCCCTTGAGGGCACCGCCGGCGTCGTACATGAACACCTTGTGGCCGCTGTCATCGGCCGCGGAGCCGCAGACGTAGACCGTATCCGCGTCCGCATTCAGGTGCATGATCGTCTTGACCTCGGCGTATGTCACATCGGTGAGCGACGCCGTGCCGCCGCTGATCTCCACCTTCTGGCATTCGGGGCCGGAGAACCACATGATGCCCCAGGTCCCGGCGGGGCTCATGGCCACGTAGCGGTTCACATCGCTGTAGGAGGCCGTCTGCGCGCCGTCCTTCATGGACACAAGGGGCTCCATGAAATCGGAGAGCCAGATGCTGCCGCCGCCGTCGCTGTCCACGGTGCCGTAATCCCCGTCGAGGGGCACGTCGCCCACGTATTTGAGGGCGGAGCCCTCCAGCTTATACTGCTTCAATACGCCCTCGGTAAGGATATAGACCTGGTCGCCGGCCACGGCCAGGGTGTGGGCGAAGGTATCGGTGATGCGGATGGGCTCATCCATGGCGACCCACTCGCCGGTGAGGCTGAAATCGTCGACCGATGCGGTCAGGCTGCCGCCGGAGAAGGGCTCGCCCTCCCAGTACCAGGGGCCGTCTGTGTTGCCCAGGTCGGGCAGGCGGAAGGTCAGGCCCTTGAGCAGATCCGTCACCCGGGCGTCCTCATAATCCCCGATGATCTCCAGGAACACGGTGGCCTTGGCTCCCTCCACCCTGTTGAAGTAACGGACACAGGGGCTGCCCCAGTAGTTGCCCTCCTGCCTCAGGCAGCCCACGCCGCCCACGTCGGTCGTTTCGTAGGCGTTGTTCACCTTGTACTCATACTGGTCGAAGCCGTAGCTTATCAGGTTGCTGCGGAAGGAATAGGGATCCCCGATGCTGACGCGGATCTCCGCATTCACCAGATAATCGTCGGGATCCTCGGGATCCGGGATCTCCATGATGACCGCGGACCGGGTATCGCTGTCCGTCACGTCGTCCTCCTCAAAGGTCCACACGTCGGGATCGTAGACCAGGGTCCAGTAAGTGGTCTCCAGCGTCTTGCCGGCCGGAGCGGGCGCCTCCTGTGACGGTGACGGCTCGGCGGGAGCCGGGGCGTCGGGGACCGCGGCAGGCGCCTTCGACGGAGCCGGCTCCGCGGTGGCGGAGGCCGATGGGCTCGGAGACGGGCTGACGCTGATAGAAGGCGTGGGGATCGTGTCCTTGGAGCCGCAGGCCGCCAGGGAAACAAGCAGCAGCAACGCCAGCAGCGCAGCAGTCAGTTTCTTCATATCATGCTCCTCCTTTTTGTGTTTTTAACGATCGCGTTTCCCCGCCGCAGCGGGTAGTTCCGGAATCAGTCTAACACAATCGATCCCCGGTTACAAGCCGCCCGGACCGATAAAAAAGGGAGCGGCCGCGCCTGGGCGCGGCCGCTCCTGCCGTCATACGGTTTATTCAAAATCCGCGTGGAACTCCTCGTAGACCTCCGGAAGGATCGCGGCCAGGTTCGTGAACTCCTTGATGTTGTGCCGCAGCAGCGCCTCCACAGGCTCCAGGGGCATCTTCACGCCGGGCGGGAGCAGGAGCTTCGGCTTCTTGTCAATCACGCCGTAGCCCATCCAGAACCGGGTCCGCAGCTCACAGCCCTTCTCGGTGCGGCGGACGAAGTGGCACATGATGACCGGGGCCTTTTCGCCGCCGGAGCATACGATGGTGCCGTCAAACGTCTTCAGCTTCTCCGGATCGAAGCCGATGTCGGCCGGGTTGCGGAAATTGATAATGATATTCTGCTTGCCCATGAAGCAGTCCTCTTCCACGTCGTGGGTGGTGTCCCAATACCGCTCCTTCATGCTCAGGGACTTGTCCAGGGCCTTCTCCATGTTGCGGGTCTTGCAGTAATAGTGCTGGTCGGGATTCCAGATTTTGTAGCGCATGGGCTCCACCCCGTGCCAGGCAAACCAGAAGTCGAACATCTCCGGGGTCACGCCGGGCATATCGGTGAGGTTCGCCAGGGTCGCACCGCCGTCCGGCAGCTGGCAGTAGCCCAGCTCGCCGGGGAGATAGCCGGGATCGAACAGCTTGTTCATCTCAAAGGGGGTCTGGGCCTTCTCGGGATCCATGGGCTCCTTGACGGCAGCGTACTTCGCCGGGTCCGCCTCGACCATGGGACGGATATAATACTTATACAGCGGGGAATTTCTCTCTTCTTCGGTGATCGGTACCATTTGCTTGTTACCTCCTTGGAATCAGATATCCTGGGGCTTCACGGGCCATTTGTCGATGGGCACGTCCTCGGTGGAGATCTCCATGCCGTTCTCGCCCTTCTGCACGATGACCCACTTGAGCCAGTTCTTGTTGTCCATCTGGGGATAATCCTCCCGCATGAACCAGCCGCGGGATTCCTTGCGGACGGCGGACGCCTTGTAGTGCATCTCCGCGGAGAGCACCGCCGCCTCCGCCTCGCGGCAGTTGAGGAGGGCGTGCCAGTCGTCGGCGCAGAGGGTCTTCGCCAGCTCCTTGGCCTCCTCCACCAGCTTCACGCCCTTGGCCATGCGCTCCTCGGTCATGATGATCGACTGCTCCACGGGGGCCATGGCCTTCTGCACGATGGCGACCACATCCGTGGCTTTCGCGCCGCCGGTACGCTCCATGGGCTTGTAGAGCTCCTCGGCGCTCTTCTCCGCAGCCTCCATGCAGACCTCGGCGGTGTTCTTGCCGGTGTAGGCCTCGGAGAGCGAGGCGGCGCACTGCAGGGCGGCGAACACAGCGTTCAGGATGCCGGAGCCGCGGTTGCGTCCCGGAGGCGCGGGCACGGCGCCGGCCAGGGCGGAGCCGCAGTAGCTGCAGTCGCCGATGGCGTACAGCCCGTCCACCGTGGTGCGCATGCCGTGATCGACCTTGATGGGAGACTGCTCGCCGATGAACATGGGGCAGACCTCCAGGTCCCTGTCCACCGTGTTGCCGCTCTCATCGTTGAGCTTGCGGAACTTGACGCCGTAGGGGCGGTTCCACATCCGCTCCATGTTCGGGCCGCCGCCTCCCTCCGCCTGCGGGGGAGGAGGACCGAAGTCCAGATGCACCGGGCCGTTGCCGTTCTTCATCTGGTAGTACCACTCGCGGATAGCCGTGCTGTTGATATCGGTCTCCCGGTGGTCGGTGAAGTTCTTGGTGATATGCTCGCCCTTGGCGTTGTACATGAAGTTCTCGCCGAACACGATCTCGTTGTGGCTCTTCACCCGCACGAGCTGGGCAAAGTTGCCGAATTCGGCGTTGCGCATCTGGGCGCCGGCGCGGTACGCGGCAGCGATGCCGTCGCCCCGGCCGCTGGACCACATGGAGCCGATGCGGTAGTTCTGGCTGCCGGTGGCCAGCACCACCTGGGCGGCGCTGATGGCGTAAAAGCTGCCGTCCAGCACGCTGAAGGCGGTGGCGCCCACGGCGCGCCCGTCCTTCGTGAGGATGTCCGCCATGGCGGTCTTGTCCATGAAGCGGATACCCAGCTTCTGCGCCCTGCGGCGCATGCGGAGGGTGATATCCAGATCCACGCAGATCATGGAGGTGAACGGACCGGTGGGCATCACGTGATAGGTGCCGTCCTCCTTCTTGGGGACGTTCACGCCCCAGGCGACCAGCTTATCCAGCATCTCGTGGTTCGTGGCCACATACCGCATCATCAGCTCCTGGTCGCCCAGGAACGCGCCGATCTGGGTGGCATGGAAGCCCACGAATTCCTCGGGCGTGATGCGGTCCAGCTCGAAATACTGCAGGACGCCGCCGCCGCGGTTGGCCTTGCCGGAATAGCCGGCGAAATTCTTCTCCACCACAAGGACGTCCGCCTCGGGCTGCTTCTCCTTGAGATCCAGGGCGCAGGCGAGACCGCCGACGCCGCCGCCGATGATCAGAACGTCGCAGTTGACTTTATTGATCTCTCTCATTCTTCTCACCTCACGCGTATTCCGGGAATGACTGCAGCAGATGCTCGCTGGAGTAATCCGGTATCACCGTGATTGCCTCCTTCGCGCAGACAGACTGGCAGTAGAAGCAGTGCTCGCAGTCCTCCACATACTTGAAAATCGGCTGTTTTTTCTCGCTGTCCCAACGGATGACGTCTACAAAGCAAGATTTGTAGCACATCTGGCACCCCACGCATTTTTCACTGTCAAATTCGATGCGGTGCTTTGTATTGATCATAGCGCGCCACCTCCTGTAATAGCTTGTATGTACATTTTATAAGAGAGATGCTTGCAAAGCAAATATAATTATAGTAAAATAATTATAAGATTTTACTTATAATGCGGAGGTGTTCCCATGACGGAGGCCCAGATCGACTGCTTTCTCGCCGTATACAGGACCAGGAGCTTCACCAAGGCGGCGAACACGCTCTATATCTCCCAGCCCGCCATCAGCCAGAGCATCTCGAAGCTGGAGGACGAGCTGGGCTTCAAGCTCTTCCGGCGGTCGGGCAGCTCCCTTCTGATCACGGAGGGCGGGCGGCGTTTCCACACGTTCATCGAAAACACCCGCCGGGAGTATGAGGATATGCTGACCCACATGCAGAAGCAGGAGAAAAGCGTGGTGGACGCCCTGCGCGTGGGCTGCCCGGAGACGTGGGATCCCCGCTACTTCACGGGGCTCGTCGTGGAGCCCTTCGGCTCGGCCCGGCCGGATATCCGGATCGACATCTCTGCCCACAGGCTCTCCGAGCTCATTGTGGAGCTGCAGAGCGGGCGGCTGGACGTAGCCGTTACCCACAGCTTCTTCACCCCCGCCATCTACGGCCTCGTGACGAAAAGGATCTGCTCCACGGGCTGCGGGGTGCTCTATTCCAGAGCGCGCTTCGGCGAGGTGCGGGACCTCTCCGAGCTGAAGGACGCGTGTTTCCTGCTGTTTGACGACGACATCACCCGCCGTTTCTCCGGGCTTTTGCGGAACATCTGCTCAAAGCACGGCTTCCGGCCGGAGATCCGGACGATGGACCGGCAGGCGGCAGCCCTTTTCGCCACCGCCGGGGGGGAGGGCGTCATGCTCTTCAGCGATTGGGACAGCGCCGTGCACAACAGCAGCCTCAGCTATCTGCACCTGGGGGAAACGCTTCCCGTGGTGATGATGTACTTCCCGGAGAGCGCGCCGGCCGCCGCCTCGGATCTGGTGCGCGAGAGCATCCGGTCCGCCCACTGACGGAAAGCGAAAAAGCGCCATGGCCGGCGGCCATGGCGCTTAATGCGTTAAAATGATCTCGCTTATTTCTTCTTGGACTTTCTGGCAGGCTTCTTGGGCGCGTTGACGGTGTCCTTGAACTTCTTGCCGGCCTTGAAGGCGGGGGCGACGGACGCGGGGATCTTGATCTCTTCCTTGGTCTGGGGATTCAGGCCGGTGCGCGCAGCGCGCTTTTTTCCCTCAAAGGTGCCGAAACCGATGAGCTGAACCTTTTCGCCGGCAGCCACGGACGCCACGATGGTGTTCAGCGCGCAGTCCAGCATAGCGGCGGCCTGCTTCTGAGTCACTTCGGTGTCAGCAGCGATCTTCTTAATCAGTTCCTGTTTGTTCATTATCATTGCCCTCTTTCTTTTCGTGTAGTAGAGGCAAGCATTTGCCGGAAGGCAGTATATCACAGGATTTTTGAATTGTCTATCGGCCGGAGCGTTTTTTGCGTATTTTTCACAGCGGCACAATGTTTTGTATCGATCGAGGCCCAAAAACCGTCGAAATACACGGAATTCCGGGCTTTTTCACCCCAGGAGCCGGTTCAGGAGCCGCTCCTCCGCAGCCGGAAGAAGCCGCCGCAGCAGGGCCAGCAGCCGCAGGCGGGATTCCTCCGGCTCCCGGGCGTACACCTTTTCCGTGAAATCCCCGCCCATGAAGAGCTCCGGCGTGCTGTATTCCGCGACGCCGAAGCCGTAGAGCCGGCCGAAACGGTCCTGCTGATAAACGAAATCGCTGATAAGGACATAGCACTGCTCCTGCAGGCTCAGCATGGCGGCCTCGAAGCCCTTCTGCCCGCCCCGGCGGTAATCTCCGAGCTGCCGGAGCTTCCGGGACAGGATCGGCCCGTTCTGCTCCACCAGGTCGAAAAGCCGCTTGTCGCGGTGCCGTGCAAGCCCCTCCTCGTACCGGGCGTCCATGTCGTAGCCGTCGCGCCGGTAGTTGGCCAGATCGAGAAAGACCTCCCGGCTGACGAACGCTGCCTTGTGCTCGAAAAACTTGCCGTAGGCGCAGCCGGTCTCCCGGATCACGGGGCCCTTCCACTCCCACACGCCCGGCTCGTCGGAAAACCAGGCACGGGGCGACACGTGCTCCTCCACGGAGAACCCGGGGACGGAATTCCGAAACAGCGGCACGACGCCGAATTCCTCCACCGCGCGGATCAGATCCTCTTTCCCGCGCACCGTAAAATCAAATTGTCCGGGCATCCAGCGTCGCCTCCCTCCGGTCCGTTTCCCGGATGCCGTTCGAGTATACCACACGGCGGACCCTTCTTCAAGCGGCCGGCGCCCGCCAGGCCACCGTCCGGACGGGAAAAAGCTGAAAAACCGTCTTTTTGGCGTAGCAAAACGGAAAAATATGCGTTATAATGGGATGGACATCCCATATTCTCAAAAAAGCCATGTGATAAAAAGGAGGATAACGATGAAAAAGCTACTTGCGATCCTGCTGGCGCTCGTCCTGACCCTCGGCCTTGCAGCCTGCGGCGGAGGAGGCAGCGCGGCCCCCGACCCCAACAGCGGCGTCTACGAGGCGGTCTCCGCCGAGATGGCCGGCGTCTCCGTCGATGTGGACGACGTGTTTGAGAACGGCTTTTCCCTGGAGCTGAAGGACGGCGGCAAGGCTGTCTTCCACTACGACGGCAAGGACTACAACCTGAGGTGGTCCCTGAACGGCACGGCCTTTGAGGCCAAGGGCGCCGGCGCCACCCTGAACGGTACCCTCTCCGCAGGTGTTCTGGAGATCACCGACGTACTGGGCAGCGGCGTGAACATCACCCTGGTCGATCCCACCAAGGCGACGACCACCCCCTCTGCGGAGCCCTCCTCCGAGCCCTCCGCCGAGCCGTCGGAGGAGCCCTCTCCCGCGGCGTCCCCCGCAGACGATGAAAAGGCAGGGTCCGATGACGGCGGCAAGTCCTCCGAAGGCTCCGGCTCCGGCGGCTCCCTGAACGCGCCCGTCACCTCCCCCTCCGGCGAAAAGAGCGGGGAAGGCGTCAGCTTGACGAACGGGCTGGACGCCGAGATCCACAGTTTCTATATCAGCTCCCAGTCCAGCACGAGCTGGGGGGACCGGGTCAACGACAGCCGCATCCCCATCGGACAGACCGTGACCTTCGACGGCTCCGTCCTTGTGGACGGCGACGCGACCTATGACGTCGCCGCGGTGGACGAGAACAAGCGGAACTACGACATCTACGACGTGGAGCTGGCCGCGGGCGACACCATCATCATCGCGGCGGACGGCGACGTGGCCACCGTCATCGTCAACGGCTCCAAGATCTTCACCGGAGAAGCCTACGATCCCGACGACGAGGCCTACGTGACCGTGCAGAACAACCTGGACACCGAGATCCACAGCTTCTATGTCAGCTCTCCCTCCAGCGACAGCTGGGGCGAACGGGTCAATTCCTCGCACATCGCCGCGGGCGCCGCGCTGCGCCTCGATTCCTCCTGCCTGGTGGACGGCAACGGCTCCTACGATATCGCCGCGGTGGATGAGAACAAAATGAACTACGACATCTACGGCGTGGAGCTGGCCGCGGGCGACACCATCGCCATCTCCGCGGACGGCGACGTGGCCACCATCACGGTAAACGGCTCCAGCGTCTACACCGGCGAGGCCTATATACCGGAGGAATGAGCCGCGGGGAAAGACAGGCTGAAAGCAGGGCGCACAAGGGCGCTCTCACTTAGGGATTCTGTTGCCGCAGCGGCACATTTATTTGTGAAATACAGCGTTGCAGGGGCTGGATATCCGTCAGGATGATCCGGCCCCTGCGCCTTGTCTTTCGCAAAAACTGCATCCGCTGCGGTGCACAGCAGTTTTTCGCTGGTTATTTTTCGTCTGAACGATCTGACCGGCACAGGGTCATCCTAGCGGATACCCTGTGCCGGTCGGGCAGTTGCGGCGGAAAAGAGCCGCGAAAAACCAATATAATCCTTAAGTGAGAGCGCCCAAAGTGTGCCCTGCTTTTTTATCCGGATCAGCGGTACTCGGAGCCGCCCCTTCCGGGCGGAATCTTCTCCGCAGCAGGCGCGCTTTCACAGTCCGCGCCGCTTCCCCGAAAGCCGCGCGCAATCGACCGTTATCCCGAAAACTTGATCAAAACTTCTTTACTTTAGTTCGATGATATGGTAATATGCTGTCGTATTGTTGTTCTGCCGCGGCACAGGAAAAAGTCAGCAGCTTTGAACTGGCAACGCACCCCATTGGAACGGCTGCTCCGGTATCTGAGGGGCGGAGAAAGCGGATGCTTTCCCCGTTGAACGCGTAAAGCCCGGTCCCTCGGGCGGGCGCTCCCGGCAGAAGGCGCAGCCAAAGAATAAAAAGGAGGATTTTGACCCGATGAAAAAGATGATTGCGATTCTCTTGGCTGTGGTGATGCTGCTCGCTCTCACGGCGTGCGGCAAGTCCGCTCCCAAAACCGACCCCGCCCCGGACGCCAGCGCATCCGCGCCGGCCAAAACCAGTTTTATCATGGGCATCGACCCGGAGTATCCCCCCTTCAGCTATCTCGGCGACGACGGCTCCTATACGGGCTTTGACGTGGAGGTCTGTCAGGCCGTCTGCGATTATCTGGGCTGGGAGCTGACCATTTTCGGCGTGAACTGGGATGAGAAGCTCGTGCAGCTCGATTCCAAGGAATGCGACTGCGTGTGGTCCGGCATGACGATCCTGGACAGCATGAAGGAAGCCGGATATGTGATCTCCGCGCCGTACTATGACAATACCCAGGTGCTCGTCGTCAAGGAGGACAGCGGCCTCAATTCCTCCGCTGATCTGGCCGGAAAGCTGGTAGCTGTCCAGCTCGGCACCTCCGGCGAAGCGCTGCTCGGCGGCGATCTCGCCGATCTCGCTTCCACCTTCGGCAACGTGATCACCTGCGACAGCTTCCTGAAATGCTTCACGGAGCTGGCCGGCAACTCGGTGGACGCCGTATTCGTGGACCTGCCCGTCGCCGCGAGCTACACCGCGCAGCATGAGGGCTTCAAGATCATTGACGAGCAGCTCGGCGCCGAGCAGTACGGCATCGCGTTCCGTTCCGGCGACAAGGAGCTGTGCGCCCAGGTCGAAAACGCCATTGCCGAGCTCGTCAAGAACGGCACCTATAAGAAGATCGCCGAAAAATACCCCGATATCATCAACAATCTGCTGTTTTTGAACGACTGATCTTCCGCATCCCAGCCTGTTCTCCACAGAAATAACGGACCGGCGCCCGAAAGTGCCTTTCAGCGCTTTCGGGAGCTTGTCTTTTCCGGCTCGCCGGAACGCCGACCGCACGTCCGTTTTCATCGAAGAATGAAGAATCTTGATTAACGAGGTGCATTCCATGTCGCTTCTGACGATGATCACCACAATGGCCGAGGGCCTGGGAAAAACCTGCGCCATTTTCTTTCTGACGCTGCTGTTTTCCCTTCCGCTCGGGATGCTCGTGGCCCTGCTGCGCATGAGCAAAAACCGGATCGTTTCCTCCGTCACGCGTTTCGTCATCACCGTGCTGCGCGGCACGCCTCTGATGCTGCAGCTCCTGGCCGTGACCTACGGGCCCTATTATCTCTTTGGCTTCAGCGTTTCCCGCAATAAGCTGATCCCCGTGGTCATCGCGTTTTCCATCAACTACGCCGCGTATTTCGCCGAGATCTACCGCGGCGGGATCGAATCCATCCCGGCCGGTCAGTATGAGGCCGCCGCGGTGCTGGGCTATACCAGGTTCCAGACGTTCCTGCGCATCGTGCTGCCGCAGGTCGTAAAGCGGATCATGCCCAGCGTGACGAACGAGGTGGTCACCCTGGTCAAGGACACCTCCATCGCGTTCACGGTCTCATATCAGGAGATGTTCACCATCGGCAAGCAGATCGCGAACTCCCAGACCAGCTTTACGCCGTTCCTCATTGCCGGTGTGTTCTATTACGTGTTCAACCTGATCGTGGACCGGGTCATGGGCCGCATCGAAAAGTCCATGGATTACTACAAGTGAGAAAGAGAGGAGACGCCTATGCCAGAGATAAACAGGAACGATCCGTCCGCGGGGTCTTCTATCCTCGAGATCCGCGGACTGCAGAAAGCCTTTGGAGACTCCCCCGTACTGAAAGACATCTCCTTTTCCGTCAGCACCGGCAACGTCGTCACGATCATCGGGCCCTCCGGCTCCGGAAAATCGACGCTGCTGCGCTGCGCCTCCTTCCTTGAAACGGTCGACGAAGGCGATATCCTGTACGACGGACAGTACGCCGTGAAAAGCGGGGTCTACGTGCCGAAGAAGGACCTGAACCGTTTCAGGATGCTCTTCGGGATGGTATTTCAGAACTTCAATCTTTTCCCCCACTATTCGGTCATGAAAAACATCTGCGAGCCGCTCACGCTTCGGGGCATCGACAAGGAGGAGGCCAGGGAACGGGCCCTCTCCCTGCTGAAAAAGATGGGACTGGAGGGGAAGGAAAACGCCTATCCCTGCCAGCTCTCCGGCGGCCAGCAGCAGCGTGTGGCGATCGCCCGCGCCCTTGCCCCGGAGCCGGAGATCCTTTTCTTCGACGAGCCCACCAGCGCCCTCGATCCGGAGCTCACGGGAGAGGTCTTGAAGGTCATCCGGCAGCTGGCGGAGGACCACATGACCATGGTCGTGGTGACCCACGAAATGTCCTTTGCCCATGCGGTCAGCCACCGGGTGGTCTTTATGGACGGCGGATACATCGTTGAGGAGGGCAGCCCGGACCAGGTCTTCGTCAACCCGCAGTCGGAGCGCACAAAGCGTTTCCTGAGCAACTACAAGCAATGACGGACGTTCGGTACGCGCTTCTCGATCCCACGGGAAACCAGACCGTTCTGGTGGAGTCGCCGGTCCCCGCGGAGAGCCAGCCTCTGATCGCGGGACAGATCATGGAGCGGGAGCCGGACGCGGAACAGGTGGGTTTTCTCTCCCCACGCCCCGACGGTGTTTCCATGCGTATGGCCGGAGGAGAATTCTGCGGCAACGCCGCCATGAGCGCCGCCGTTCTGTACGCGATGGACCGCGGGATCCGGGAGGGCGTCATCCCCGTCGCCGTCTCCGGCACGCCGGAGCCCGTTTCGGTGCGCGTTTCCGGCCTTCCGGACGGATCCGTGCGCGGTACGGTGTCCATGCCCCTTCCGCTCTCTGTGAAGGAGGAGTCCTTCCCCGGCGGGAAGCGGTATCCGGTCGTGCGGTTCCACGGCATCTCCCATGTGATCCTGGAATCCCCCCTCCCCCGAGCCGAGGCGGAGGCCGCCGCGCCGGTCTGGTGCGGTTATCTGGGCGCTGAATCCGTCGGGCTGATGATGTACGACCGGGCAGCGAAAACGCTCGCGCCCCTCGTTTACGTCCCGGCCGCCGACACCCTGTTCTGGGAAAACTCGTGCGCCAGCGGCACCACGGCCGTCGGCGCGTTCCTGGCTGAAAAGGAGGGCGCTGTCTCCCTCTCCGTCCGGCAGCCCGGCGGAACGCTGCACATCGAGAGGACGGCGGGCGGCCTTTATCTGACCGGGACGGTCCGGTTCCGTTACCGGCGCACCGTGAGCCTCTGAGCCCGGGCGGCAGCTTCGCCCTTCCGGACGAAGCCGATCTTTGCGTGAAACTGCGATCCCCCGGAGCGTGCTCCGGGGGATCGTTCCGTGTGAAAGGCCGCGGCCTAACCTTGACCGATCGCGCGTTCGGCTGTACAATCCAGGCATGAGAACAGTAAGGAGGCGGCGCGTATGTGGACGAAGGATACGATCCATGCCCTTGCGGAAAAACAGCGCACGTTTTTCAGAACGGGCGTGACGCTGGATGTGGACTGGCGGCTCCGGCAGCTCAAAAAGCTCCGGGCGGCGGTGCTCGCCCATGAGAAGGAGCTGACCGGGGCGCTGGCCGCCGACCTGGGGCGCAGCGAGGCCGAGGCGTATTTCTGCGACGTGGGCAGCACGGTGCTGGAGCTGACGGAGGCCATCCGGGGGCTGCGTCGATGGGCGAAAACGGAGACGCACTTCAGCGGTCTGCATAATTTCCCCAGTCTCGTTACCCGGGTCTATAAGCTGCCCTACGGCATTTCGCTGATCATCAGCCCCTTCAACTTTCCCGTGCTGCTGTCCCTGGGCGTGCTCACTGCCAGCATCGCCGGAGGCAATACGGCCGTCATCAAGGCGAGCTCCAAGTCCCCCGCGTGCACCGCGGCGCTGCAGCGGCTCATCTCCGGCACGTTCCCGGAGGAGTACGCGGCGGTGGTGGACGGCGGCCACGACACGGCGGACCTCTGTTTGGAGGAACGGTTCGACAAGATCTTTTACACCGGCTCCCCCGCCGTGGGCCGGCATGTGCTGGAGGCGGCGGCGAAAAACCTCACCCCCGCCGCGCTGGAGCTGGGCGGCGAGACCGGCAACTGGTGCGTGGTAAGGAAGGACGCCGACCTCCGGGACGCCGCGCGGAAGATCGCCTTTTTCAAGCTCTGCAACAGCGGCCAGATCTGCATCGATATCAACCAGGTCGCCGTGGCGGAGGAGGCGGCGGAGGAGTTCCTCACCGCGCTGAAGGCGGAATTCACCCGGCAGATCGGGCCGGACGCGCTGAAAAATCCCGAGTATCCCCGACTCATAAGCGAAGCGGCCTGGGACAAATGCGCCCGGGAGGCGGAGGCATACCGGGACCGCATCGTCTATGGCGGCCGGGGGGACCGGGAGACGCTCCGCTTCCAGCCCACGGTCATCTGGCCGGTGGACGCGGACGAGCCCATCGTGCGGCATGAGCTGTTCTCGCCTCTCCTGCCCGTCGTCCCCTTCCCAGACGCGGAGGTGGACCGACTGATGGACGTGATCGGCTCCCGGGAGCACGGTCTCGCCCTCTACCTGTTCACGCGGGACATCCGCTGGGCAAAGCGCGTCATGTCCACGCAGCAGTACGGCGGCGGCGGCGTAAACGAGGTGTGCCAGCATCTCATGGTCAAGGGCGTGCCCTTCAACGGAGTCGGCCATTCCGGCATGGGCGCCTATCACGGGGAGTGGGGTTTTCGGGAGTTCACCCATCCCTCCGCCGTCATGTTTGGCTCCCGCCGCTTCAATCTTCCCCTGCGGGAGCACCCCTACACCGACAAAAAGCTGTCGCTCATCAGGAAATTCGAGCGGTAAGCGCATCCGGAAAGGAGATCATCTATGAAAATCACGGTCCTGAGCGAGAATACCAGCGCCTGCGGGCTTCCATCGGAGCACGGGCTGAGCCTGTTTATCGAGACGGGGGAGCACACGATCCTGTTCGACGCGGGGGCTTCGTCCCTTTTCGCGGAAAACGCGGCGGCGTGCGGCGCGGACCTGCGGCGCGTCGATCTGGCCGTTCTGTCCCACGGGCACGGCGATCACAGCGGCGGGCTGACGCGGTTCCTGGAGCTCAACGATACCGCGCCGGTCTACATGAGCCGCTACGCCCCGGAGCCCCACTTCACCGATAAGGGCGAGCCCATCGGCGTGGACGGGGCGCTGCTGCAGAGCCCCAGGGTCATCCTCACCGACGGCGTGACGGAGCTGGCGCCGGGGCTGACGCTCTATTCCTGCAACGACAGGGAGACTCCCTGGGGCGTCGACTCCGCAGGACTGTTCACGCTGCGGGACGGGGCCATGGCGCCGGAGGACTTCCGCCACGAGCACTATCTGCTGATCGGGGAGGGCGGCAGACGCATCCTGATCAGCGGCTGCTCCCACAAGGGCGTCCTGAATCTGATGGGCTGGTTCCGGCCGGACGTGCTGGTGGGCGGCTTCCACTACTTCATGCACCCCCTCGACGATACGCTCCGCCGCTATGCGGAGGCGCTGGACGCTTTCGATACCGATTACTACACCTGCCACTGCACCGGCGTGAAGCAGTTCGACTTCATGAAAAATCACATGCGCCGCCTCACCTACATCTCCGCGGGTCAGACGCTGACGGTGTGACCGATGCCGAATGAAAATAATCCCGACCCGGATCTCTCCGGGCCGGGATTTCTCATTATACGCTTTCGGCTGTTTTCTCCGGCCGGTTTACGGCTGGATCTCGCCGCTGTAGATCTTTCTGGTCTCCTCGTAGATCACCTCGCGCACGGCGGGGGTGAGCCAGTGGGCGGCGTAGAAGCTGTAGGCGCTGGGCTTGCCGATCCTGTTCACCCGGTGGGCGTACTCTCTGGCGATGCGGCGCTGCTCCTCCTCCGGCAGGGCGGCGAAGGCGTCTCTGCGCGCCTCCTCCGTGGGCAGCTTCTGGATCTCCTCGGGGATATTCATGGGATAGGTGGCGACGACGATCTTGTCTCCGAAATCATCGTAGATCTTGTAGCAGTCGTTCATGAGCTGGGGCGCCCACATATCCCAGCCGGCGGCGATCATATTGGGGACCTGCTTGTAGATGTTGCCGCAGGAGTGCAGCTCGCACATGACGCCCCGGGAGTGGAGATAATCGGTGATGCGCTTCATGTAGGGGACGATCATCTCCTCCACCACGGCGGGAGAAAAGAAGGTCTCCTTCTGGCTTCCCCAGTCGTCGTGGAAGAAGATGGCGTTGATGCTGGGGAAATAGTCCAGCATGTGCTTCAGGATGTCGAGGTACAGCTCGGTCAGCCGCTCGAAGAAGGCGTGGACCTCCTCCTGGCTGTCCTCGTCAAAGATGGCCATGATGGCGTTCTCAAACTCCATGAGGGAGATCAGCCGCTCGAAATACCCGTTGAAGAACCAGGTCTGCACGAACTGACCGGGCCGGAGATAGGTGCCGTTGTTGGCCTTGGCGCAGCCTTCCCAGTCCCAGGAATCCACGTCGGGCCACACGATCTTCTCGCGCCACTCCTCGATCTCCTCCAGGAAGGGCTTGCCGGGGCGGACCATGGCGCCGCCGACCTGCTCGACCCATTCCCAGTCAACGCCGAACATATCGAGGCCGCCGTGCGGGGGCATATAGTCGCCCATCTGCGCCTCAAAGACGAAGCCGCGGGCCACGTTGTCCGGGATCACATGGGGGTTGAACATCGTCGTGTCGGAGGCCTGCTGCATCTGCCACCAGGGCTCGCCGTGGAAGAACTTCTCATCCGCGTCGTGCTGGTTGAGAGGATAGCTGAACTGTTTGATCGGCCTGCCGAACATAAAGCCTTCCTTCAGCTCCAGCTCCTTGGGATCGAATTTTGCTACCATAAGGTCAACTCCTAACTTCGTTATTTGTTTTGCGCCGCCCGGCACGCGGCGGACAGCGCGTCCTTTTCTTCAACCGACAGTATTCTACCGAAAACGCGCTGAGATTTCAATTCATAATATGGTCCGTTCTTTTCGCGCAGAAACAGACAGAAATTGGCGTTTTTGCCCGCTGACGGGTCAAGCGGCCGCTTTCGGCTCGAAAAAGGGCGCCGCGTCCCATGGGACGCGGCGCGGTTTGTGTCGCTACGAGAGAAGGATAGAGTTTATTCTCCCATTGCCCTGTAAAGGAACGTGACCACGTGAGCGCGGGTGCAGGTGTTGCCGGGGGAGAAAGTGGTATCTGAAGTGCCGTTGGTGATCCCGTTTTCCACCGCCCACAGGACGGCTTTGTAAAAGTAGTCGGTCGTCTTCACGTCGGCGAAGGGATTGGTTTTGCTCCTGGGCTCCGGGGAACCGGCGGCGCGCCACAGGAACGTGACCACCTGGCCCCGGGTGCAGGTATTGCCGGGACCGAAGGTGGAAGCGCTCAGGCCGTTGGTGACGCCCTTCTCCACCGCCCACAGGACGGGCTTGTAGTAGTATTCGCCCGATTTCACGTCCGTGAAGGGATTCCCGGCTTTCTTCGGCTCGGCGCTGCCGTTGGCCCGCCACAGGAACGTCGCCACCTGCCCGCGGGTGCAGCCCTTGCCGGGGCTGAAGGTGGTGTCGCTGGTGCCGTTGGTGATCCCGTTCGCCACCGCCCAAAGCACCGCGTCGGTGTACCACGTCCCGGCGGGCACATCGGTGAAGGGATTGGCTCCGACCGGCGTTTCCACGCCGCTCGTCTGGACCTCCGCCACGGCATTGCCCGCATCGTCCACCACGTAGAGCTTTACGTCGGAAACGTTTTCCCCGCCGGGCACGGTGCTGGTCATTGTCTTTCCTTCGGTGAGGGCAACAGATCGAAATGCTTTTTCCTTGACGGCCTCACCGGTTTCCGAATCCAGTGTCTGAACGGTGTATTCCATTTTCCCTTCACCTGTTGCGGTCAGATCGATTCGGTATTCGGAATCGACGGGCATGATCACAGTCTTCTCGTCGCCGGCCACCTGAATCAAAACCTCACTGTCTTCAGAGTAAGTGACCTTCCCATCCGTCACGCTCGCCATAAAGGTACCGTCGCTGTTATAAACCGCTACATCCACGGGACAGTGGATTTCAGCAACAGTGAAGTAGCCCACTGTTTTTCTAAACAATGGCCGGTCTGAAAGCAGATAGGCCATGTAGGTCTGCGCCACATGGTCTGTGTAGATATTACTCGTATAATACTTGCCTGTGAATGATTCATATAAACTGAAAAAACTGGTAAGCCCCGAAGTGATTTTGAAATTATAAGAGATCCCCACTCTATGGTAATTAATCCCCTTTGGCACATTAGGAACTTGGTCATCGTCATTGATGACATTGATGACATTGGAATAACCACTTGCAACTCGATACTGGCCACCGACATTCGTATTATACCTGGGACTTGCGAATGTGTACACGAAAATGTTTTCCCGGTAGGCAAACTTCTCCAGTCTAAAGGAGACACTTCCTGCAATCGCACCTCCCAGGCTGTGGCCGGTCACATAAAAAATGATGTCTTCCTTCTTCGGCTTTGGTTTTAGTGATTTATTAATGTAATCGTTAACAGTCTTATAGGCAAATTCCGCGCTCGGAACGAAACCGTCAAACTGGGCCAAGCCATCTCCAATCCAATCCCAGCTGGTTGTAGACCCTCGGCAAACCAGTGCAATTACCGTTTTTACTCTTCCATCAATTTTAACCTGGGTGGAGGCAATCGTCATGGCAGGCTTGTGGACAGCAGGCTTATCGTATCCAGGTGAGTTAAAACTATCAAATCCTAAAGCCTTCAGCATAGTCTCAACTTTATTTGGGGACTCGTCTTCCGCGGCGCCGCTCAATGCTAATGACGTGATCGCCAGGTCTTTCTGATACCCTTTTTTGGTCGCATCGCCGGATAAGAAATCCCAGTCCCAATTGACGTATAACTTTTTTCCGCGGAAATCGACGGCAATCCTGGAACTGGGCTCAGGCTCCGGCTCCGGCTCTGGCTCCGGCGTCTCCCCGCCGGTGAAGTGGATCTTGGCCTTCAGAAGCGGATCGTTGTCGGCATAAATGGTGATTTTGTCCCACTGTTCTTTTGATCCTTTGAAGTAGACGTCTTTGAGCCTGCTGCAGCGGTAGAACGCCAACTTCCCGATGGAGGTGACGCTGTCGGAGATGGTAACGCTGGTGAGACTGTTGCAGCCCCAGAACGCGCCGAATTTGATGGAGGTGACGCTGTCGGGGATAGTGACGTTCGTAAGGCTGCTGCAGTCGGCAAACGCAAACATCCCGATGGAGGTGACCACCTTGCCGTCTATCGAGGGGGGAATCACGGCTCCTGTCACTTTTTCGTCGCAATCCACGATCTCCCCTGTGCTTGGGTCGAACCAGATGCTGCCGCCGGTCACCGCATAGGCAATGTCTGAACTTGCATGGCTCCCACCCAGCGCCGCCGCGGGCAGCAATCCCACGCACAGCACAAGCGCTAACAGGATACTTATGACTCTTTTTTTCATGGTAACTCCTCCTGTGATTTGTTTCTGCTTTTATTATACACATTCTGCGGCGGCGTGGATGAAGCGGAGCTGAAAAAAAGGGATTTTTCCGTCTTTTTATTTGCAAAAAACTGCCTCTTTCGGAAAACAGGTGCCGAATACTGTGGGATGTGGTATAATACGGCTACACCAACTTTGCAAGGAGCACTGCCATGAAATACGATTTCACCAGCATCATCGACCGGCGGGGGCGGGACGCCCTGGCCGTGGAGCTGATCGGCGCGCCGGGCAGCTTTATCCCCGCGCCAAGAGATGGGTTTACGCCCATCCCCATGTGGGTGGCGGACATGAATTTCGCCACCGTCCCCGCCATTCAGGAGGCGATCATCCGACGGGCGCAGCACCCCTGCTTCGGCTACTTCGCCCCCAGGGACGAGTACTATCAGGCCATCCTCGACTGGCACAGGACGCGCAACGGTTCCGACTGGCTTCAAAGGGAGCATATCGGCTACGAAAACGGCGTGCTGGGCGGCGTCATCAGCGCGCTGAACGCCCTCTGCTCCCGGGGCGACAGGGTCCTGCTCCACTCCCCCACCTACGTGGGCTTCACCCACAGTCTGGAGGACAACGGCTACCGCATCGTCCACTCGCCGCTCCGGCCGGACGAAAGCGGCGTCCTCCGCATGGATTTTGAGGACATGGAGCGGAAGCTCACGGAAAACCGCATCCACGCCGCCGTGTTCTGCTCCCCCCACAACCCCGCGGGACGCGTGTGGGAGCGGTGGGAACTGGAGGGCGCCATGGCACTCTTCCGAAAGCACGACGTGTTCGTGATCTCCGACGAGATCTGGTCCGACATCATCCTCCCGGGCCATCGGCACATCCCGGTCCAGAGCATCAGCGAGGACGCACGGGCCCGGACCGTGGCGCTGTACGCGCCGTCCAAAACGTTCAATCTGGCGGGTCTCGTGGGCAGCTACCACGTCATCTGCGACCCCTACCTCCGGGACCGGGTGGACCGGGAATCGTCCCTTTCCCACTACAACGGCATGAACGTGCTGTCCATGCACGCGCTCATCGGGGCCTATTCTCCTGAGGGGCATGAATGGGTGGATGAGCTTTGCCGGGTGCTTGGCGGGAACGCGGACTATGCCGTGGACTTTATCCGCAGCCGGTTCGACGGCGTGCGCGCGGGGACGCCCGAGGGCACCTATATGCTCTTCCTGGACTGCTCCGACTGGTGCGCGAAAAGGGGAAAAAGCCTCGACGAGCTGCTCAGGGCCGGTTTTGACGTGGGCGTTGCCTGGCAGGACGGCAGACAGTTCAACGGCCCCTGCCACATCCGCATGAATCTGGCGCTTCCCTTCTCCCTGGTCCGGGAGGCGTTCGACCGGCTGGACAAGTACGTTTTCAACGCGTAACGACACAACGATCACCGGAACAAATCGTCAATCATGAAAAATGACCGCCGCGGGGTCTCCCCGCGGCGGTATCTCGCCGTATGGATGTGTTTTACTTGAGCTGGCTGACGACGCCGGTCTCCTTGTTCCTCCAGCGCGGCTTCAGCGGAAGCGGCCAGTTGAACTCCATCGCGCCCGGCGTCGGGCAGTCCGTGGCGCAGCAGCCGCAGTACCAGCATTCCTCGGCGTGG
>JAFWFZ010000006.1 GCA_017515345.1 Oscillospiraceae bacterium
TCAGTTGGTAGAGCACCTGACTCTTAATCAGGGTGTCCAGGGTTCGAGTCCCTGAAGGTGTACCATCTCGACAGGATGTGTACATGAGTATACATCCTGTTGAGAGAAAGACTTGACAGAAGAGCGAAAAGGTAATACAATCTGGATGCTGCAGCGAAAGCTGTGACATAGTTGGTGTTGATAACGGTGAGGGTCCACCCGTTCCCATTCCGAACACGGAAGTTAAGCTCACTTGTGCCGACAATACTTGGCTGGCGACGGCCCGGAAAGATAGGTAGACGCCAACATCGAGCCTGTAATAACGGGCTCTGACATTCCTCAATAGCTCAGTCGGTAGAGCATTCGGCTGTTAACCGAAGGGTCGTAGGTTCGAGTCCTACTTGAGGAGCCACGTATTGCCGTCACGATTTCGTGGCGGCAATACTTTCATAAACGATATGGGCCTTTAGCTCAGTTGGTTAGAGCTCCCGGCTCATAACCGGATGGTCCTGGGTTCGAGTCCCCGAAGGCCCACCATTCCCATCAGATGCTCCCGCATCTGATGGGAAGATAAAAATAAATAGGGGTTTAGCTCAGCTGGTAGAGCAGCGGTCTCCAAAACCGCGTGCCGAGGGTTCGAATCCTTCAACCCCTGCCAGGAAGACGCTCAAAAGTCCTGATTTTACAAGGCTTTTGGGCGTTTTCTTTTTTTGGCCCCCCGCCTGTCTAACACTTTTCCGGTTTTATTGAAACAGCGGCTGCCGACGTTCTTTTCGTCCGGCAGCCGCTGCTTTTGTTTGTTCGGATATGCCGCTGTATCGCAGCAGAGCGTTTGCGCTTCTTACTTGATATAGGTGACCTCGATGCGCTGCTCTTCGGCCTTGAGCTTGGGGAAATCTTTGGCAGCGTAGCCGAGGGCCATCGTGCCCACGCAGGTGAAGCCCTCGGGGAAGCCCAGACGGCTGATGAGTTCCGGGTCGTTGTTGATGCCGAACATGGACATCCACAGATAAATGCTGTCGATCCCCAGATCGGTCGCCGCGAGCATCATATTCTGGATGATGCAGCCCGCGTTTGTGAATTCAATGTTCGGAAGGATACTCGTTTTGGAGGCCAGCACCACCAGTGTTGGGGCGCCGTACAGGGGGTGGCTGCCGGGGCGCGCCTTGGCGGAGGCCGCGTCGATGGCTTGCAGAAGCTCCGGGTTCTGCACCGCGTAGAGCTTCAGGCTCTTAAAGTCCGCACCGCCCACGGCGGCCTGACCGCCGGCGAAGAGGATGGCTTCCAGGTCGGCGTCGCTGATCTGTTTGTCAGAGAAGCCGCGAGTTGAGCGTCTGGTTTTGATGGCGTCCAAAGTATTCATGACAGAACCTCCTAGAATAGTGTATTGCCTGAACGGGAGCGTGCAACCTTACCTGCGGTTATATCAAGTCAGAGCGATAATGTCAAGCGGTTCTTTCCATTATTCTGACCGTAAGGCGCTGACGGTGATGGGGACGGCGCTGGAAAAAAGGAAAAAAACGGGTGCGCGTATCCCCCGGGGAGGCTTGTTGAGGGATGCGGGGCGTGGTATCGTTTACGTGATCGAACATAATTGCCGACCGCAATGATCGGCTTGAAACCGCAGCGGCGCAAACGAGGAGAAAACGCATGCAGCTTATAGAGAAAAAAGACCGGATCATGGAGGGGCTCACGTCCTACTGGACGGATCGGGCCCACAGCTATTCCGCGCAGAACGTGGCGGAGATGAACGACTGGCGCTGCGGCGCTTGGCGGGAGCTGATCCTTTCCCACGCGCCGGGGAAGGATCGGCTGCGTGTGCTGGACGTGGGCACGGGGCCGGGCTTTTTCGCCATCAATCTTGCCCTTGCCGGACACGAGGTCACCGCTGTGGATGTGACGGACCATATGCTGTGGCACGCGGCGGACAACGCCCGCGCCTACGGGGCGGAGGTTTGCTTCCTGCTCCACCGGGGAGAGTTCCTGCCCTTTGAGGACGGCTGCTTTGACCTGGTGGTCAGCCGCAACGTGCTGTGGAATCTGGAGTATCCGGAGAGCGCCCTGTCCGAGTGGGCTAGGGTGCTGGCGCCCGGCGGACGCATGGTCTATTTCGACGCGAACTGGTATCTGTATCTGTATGACGGGGAACTGCGGAAAAAGAGAGACGCGGTGCACAAGGCGTTCCGGGAAAAGCATCCGGACTTCACCGGGGGCGGCGATCTGAGCCCGGAACGGGTCCGGGACCTTGAGAGGATCGCCTTGTCCCTGCCGCTGTCCAGGGAGCACCGTCCCGAATGGGACCGGGATAAGCTCACGGGCCTCGGCATGAGGATCGTCCGCGTCAACGAGAATATCGGCATGAACGTCACGGATCCCTCCATGTGGGAGCATGACGACGCGACGCCCATGTTCATGGTCTGCGCGGAAAAGGAAACGTTTTGACAGGCGCCGAAAAGCATAAGGCGCAATCAGCTGACTAGCGGAAAGGGGCTGCCCGTCCGGGCAGCAAGGAAACGGGTGCAGATCCCGTGCGGAGCCGTGAGCCGGAAGACTGACCTTTCCGGCGGCTCTCCCCTCCGCGGACTTCGGAGGGGGAGACAGCAGGGACGTGCCGTGCTGCGGGGAAGCGGGCTGCTGCCGCATCATGCGGGAGCAGTCTTTTTGCCTGCCGGGTCCGTCACGGCGCCGTCGAGCGTCTGAGGTCAAGTGCTGAAAAGGAAGTGATACGGTTGAGCAAATCATCGCCCCGTTTGGGTCAGGGCGCCGTGCTGCGGTATGTGCTGCGGCGGCTCCTCAGCCTGATCCCGGTGCTGCTTGGCGTGACGCTTTTGACTTATGCACTGATGTATATTTCGCCCAAGGACCCGGTGGAGATGATGCTTCAGGCCCAGGGCACCGCCCCCTCCCGGGAGGTGGTGGACGCCATGCGGCACCAGCTCGGACTGGACCGGCCCTTCGTCATTCAATATCTCGACTGGCTGTGGAGATTCATCCGCGGCGACATGGGCGTATCCTATGTGGACGGGATCTCTGTGGCTGGCAAGCTGCTGACGGCCCTGCCCAATACCCTGAAGCTGGCGGCCTCCTCGGTGATCGTGACCGTGGTGTTCTCCGTGCCGCTGGGGATCCTGACGGCGGTGTATCAGGGGCGGCCCGTGGACGCGGTGATCCGATTTCTGAGCTTTATCGGCAACAGTCTGCCCAACTTCGTGGTATCCCTGCTGCTGCTGTATTTCTTCGCGCTCAAGCTGGGCTGGTTCCCGATCCTGTCCTCCCGGTCGCTGATCTCCCTGGTGCTGCCCACGCTGGCGCTGGCGATCCCCATGACGGGCAAATACGTCCGGCAGGTCCGGGCGGCGGTATTGGAGCAGCTTGGGAGGCCCTATGTGGACGGGGCCGTTTCCCGCGGCCTGAAAACGCGCACCGTGCTGTTCCGGGATGTACTGCGCAACGCCATGATTACCATCGTGACGCTTATGAGCATGTCCATCGGGTCCCTCCTGGGGGGTACCGCCGCCATTGAGATGATCTTCGTGCTGCCCGGGCTGGGCTATATGGTCACCAGCGCCGTGACGGCCCGCGACTACCCGGTGATTCAGGGCTTCGTGGTGTGGATGAGCGTGATCTATCTCGTCATCAATCTGCTTACCGACGTCTCCTACTACTATATGGATCCCCGCGTCAGCGCAGGCATGGGGGTGGAATGATGGGCGTTTCTTCAGGGGCAAAGCGGAAAATGGCCGTTTATCTGGCCATATTTATCGCGCTCTGCATTTTCAGTCTTGTCTCAGGCAGGCTGGCGCCCCATGACGCCGAATTCGTGGATCTGCTCGCCGCCAAGCGTGCGCCCGGCGGGGAATACCCCATGGGCACCGACTGGCTGGGGCGGTGCATCTGGTCCCGGATCCTGGCCGGCGCATCCAGCTCGATCTTCGCATCTCTCGTCATCGTCGTGCTGTCCATGCTTGTGGGCTGTGCCATCGGGATCGTCAGCGGCTACGCCGGCGGCGCGGTGGATGAGGTCGTCATGCGGATCGTGGATATCTTCCTGGCCTTTCCGGGCATCGTGCTGTCCATCGCTGTGGCCGGGATGCTGGGGCCGGGGCTGAAAAACGGCATCCTGGCGCTGGCCGCTACGAGTTGGACCCAGTACGCCCGCCTCATCCGAAGCTACGTGCTGTCACTCCGGCAGGAAAACTTCGTCAAGGCCGCCCGGCTCAACGGACAGAGCGGACTGTCGATCCTCGCCCGCCACATCTTTCCCAACGCCATCCGGCCCGTGGTGGTCACTGGGACCCTGCACCTGAGCGGCGCCATGCTGAGCATTTCCGGCCTCAGCTTTCTGGGGCTCAGCTCCTCCTCCGCGGAGTGGGGCAGCATGCTGTCCGAGGGGCGCAGCCTCATGCAGCAGTGCCCGTGGGTGGTGCTGTATCCGGCCATCGCGATCTTTCTGGTGACTATCCTGTTCAATCTTTTGGGCGACAGCGTCCGCGACGTGCTGGACCCCAATGGCAAGAATAAAGTGCTGAATGACTAAGGAGGTAAAAAATGAAAAAGGTCATCGCACTGCTTCTGGTGCTGGTACTGGTCCTCGGCCTGGCCGCCTGCGGCTCCGGGACCTCTTCGAACGATACGCCGGGCGCTGCCCCGGCGGCAGACGCATCCCCGTCATCCGGCGGCGCGCCTGCGTCCGACGGCGCCCCGGCCGCCTCGTCAGAGCCTGCCCCCCAGGAGGATACCCGGGGAACGTTCGTCTTCGGCGACTATGTGGGAAGTGTGGACCCCGCCTCCGGCGCCTACGCCTGGGTGGGCATCCGCACCGGCGTGATGGAGTCCCTGTTCAAATTCGACGAAAATCTGAACGTCCGGAAAAACCTGGTGGACGATTACTCCATCTCCGACGACGGTATGACCTGGATCATCGTGCTGAAGGACGGCATCACTTTCCAGAGCGGCAACGCCTGCGATGCCGAGGCCGTCAAGGCGTCCCTTGAGCGCACCTGCTCCATGCAGGCCAGGGCCGACGGGGAGCTGAAGATCGCCTCCATGGAGGCCGACGGCCTGACCCTGAAGGTCACCACCAGGGAGCCCAACCCCGCCCTCCCCAACTGCATGTGCGATCCCTACTCCGGCATCGTGGATGTAAAGAGCCTGGAGGCGGACGGCAGCGCCGTGATCGGCACAGGCCCCTTCAAGCTGGTGGAATACGTGGAGAACGAGCGCATGGAGCTGGACGCCTATGACGGCTACTGGCAGGGTATGCCCGCCAGCAAGCACGTGACGATCCGGTCCATCGGCGATCTGGACTCCTCCAGCCTCGCGCTGCAGAAGGGCGAGCTGGACGCCTGCTACGGCCTGAGCTACGACGCGCGGGATCTGTTCGACGGGGTCGGCGGCTTCAAGATCTCCCAGGCCGCCACCAGCCGCGTATATAAGATCTACTTCAACCACGAGCATGAATTCACCGGCGACCCCAACTTCCGCAAGGCGGTCTGCATGGCGGTGGACCGGGTGAATTACGCCGCCGTCCTGGTGAACGGCGCGGGCACCGCGACGAAGTCCACCTTCCCCGCGGCCACTGCGTTCGGCGGCGATGAGCTGGCCCCCAACGTGCCCGACTTCGATATGGAGGGCGCGAAGGCGCTGCTGGCGGAGAACGGCTACGTGGACTCCGACGGCGACGGTATCCTCGATAAGGACGGCAAGCCCGTCTCCCTCCAGATCATCACATACGGACGCACCGGCCTGCCCCAGTCCTCCCAGGCGCTGCAGTCCGCGCTCAGGCAGCTGGGCATGGACGTGTCCTTCGAGCAGCTCGACTCCACCGAGGAGCGGGCCAACGCGGGCGCCTATGACCTGAGCGTCTACGCCGAGGTCACCCTGCCCACCGGCGATCCGTACTCCTATATCATGAACAATTACAAGACCGGCGGCACCCAGAACTTCGGCAAGTTCAGCGATCCCCAGGTGGACAGGCTGGCCGACGAGCTCGCCGCGGAGTTCGATTCCGCAAAGCGCGCCGAGCTGGCAAGGGAGATCGACACCCTGGTGCTGGCGGAGAACCACGTGTGCAATATGTACCATCTGAACATGTACATGGCCATGAAGGATACCGTGGAGGGACTCGTGCAGTCCCCGGTGGATTACTATCACATCACATATCTCACCTGCGTGAAGTAAGCGCGTGAAGGAGGCCGCATGGAACGGGAAACGCTGCTGGAGGTCAGGGATCTGACCGTCCGCTATCCCGGCGCTGAGAGACCGACGCTGCGGGATGTGGCGCTGACGCTGCACCCGGGGCAGATCACGTGCGTCATCGGGGAGTCGGGCTGCGGAAAGAGCACGCTCTTTCACGCGATCATGCAGCTCCCCGGCCGTGTGGAGATCACAGAGGGAAGCGTGTCCTTTCGGGGACAGGACCTGCGGGACATGACAAAGCAGCAGCTCCGCGAGCTGCGGGGCAATGGGATCGGCGTCGTTTTTCAGGAGCCGGGCGCGTCTCTCGACCCGATCCGTCGGATCCACGTGCAGTTTTACGAGGCGATGCGCGCCCACAGCAGACGGGTGACGAAGCAGGCCGCCCGCGAAAAGGCGGCGGAGCTCCTTCGAAGCATGGAATTCCCCGATCCGGACCGCATCCTTGCAAGCTGCCCCGCGCAGCTCTCCGGCGGGATGAATCAGCGTGTCGCCATTGCGCTGGCCATGGCGCTGGAGCCGGATATCCTGCTGTGCGACGAGCCCACCAGCGCGCTGGATGTGACGGTGCAGGCCCAGATCGTGGACGAGCTCCTGCGTTTAAGGGACGAGTACAGGACCTGCATCATGCTCATCACCCACAATATGGGCGTCGTTTCCAAAATGGCCGACCGGGTGGCCGTCATGTACGGCGGGCGGATCGTGGAGTACGGACCGAAGGCCGATGTGCTTCATCATCCGGCGCACCCGTATACCCGGGCGCTGCTGGAGGCGATCCCGACGCTGGACGGGCAACCGCCCAGGGGCATTCCGGGGAAGCGCCCCGACGTGTTCCCGGCGGCTGGCTGCGCCTTTGCCCCGCGCTGCGCCTGCGCATCCCCCGACTGCGGGACCTGCGCCATGGAAAAGCATCTGATCCTGGAAGCGCATTGGACGCTCTGCCCGAAGGGGGTGACCGACGGTGTCTGAGCCTGTTTTGGACGTGAAAAACGTGACGAAGACATTCCGGGAGCGGGGCGGGAGACGGTTCAGGGCGCTGGACGACGTGTCTCTCACCGTCCGGGAGGGCGAGTGCGTGGGCGTTGTCGGGGAATCCGGCTGCGGTAAATCGACGCTGGCGAGGATCATCACAAGGCTGATCCTCCCGGACAGCGGCTCGGTGCGTTTCTGCGGCACGGAGCTGACGGAGGCGGGCGGCGCTGCCCTGCGGCGCGCGTACCGCGATATGAAGATGATCTTTCAGGAGCCGCGATCCTCCTTCGATCCCCGGCTGACCCTGGGCGTGAGCATTCGGGCAGCGCTCAAGCCCGTCATGCGGGGGAGAAGGGAGCAGGAGGCGGAGGTCCGGCGGCTGCTGCATGTGGTGGGACTGGAGCCGCGCTTTGCCCAGGCGTATCCCCGTCAGGTCAGCGGGGGCGAATGCCAGCGGGCCGCCATCGCCCGGGCGATCGCCCAGAAGCCCCGGCTCCTGATCTGCGACGAGGCCACCAGCGCCCTGGACGTATCCGTGCAGGCCCAGGTCATTGAGCTGCTGACGGCGATCCGCCGGGAGACGGGGATATCCTATCTGTTCATCTCCCACGATCTGGCGCTGGTGAGCAGCTTCTGCGACAGAACGTACGTTCTCTGCGGCGGGCGGGTGGTGGAGCAGGGCCCGACAGCGCAGATCATCCGCGAGCCGAGGGAGGCGTATACGAAACGGCTACTGTCCTCGGTGCTGACGATATGACAGAAGGAGAAGAAAGCATGCTCACACAGGAACAGATCAATGCGGACTGGACGGTCCGCTCGGACAACTACAACAACTACGTGGAGGAGGAACTCGCCACCGATCGGCCGGAGAAGTGGCTCCGGATCATTGAGGAGAATGCCCCGGCCGCCCGGCCCCTGCGGATACTGGACGCCGGCTGCGGCCCCGGGTTCTTCTCCGTGCTTCTGTCCCGCGCGGGGCACCGGGTCACGGGCGTCGACGGCTCGGAGGGGATGCTTGATCACGCGCGGGAGAACGCGGCGCGCTTCGGCGTGTCTCCGGAGCTGATCAGGGGGGATTTCGGTGCTCTGCCCTTCGGTGACGAGACCTTCGATCTCGTTGTCAGCCGCAATGTGACCCACATCATCCGGGAGCATCTGAAGGTCTATGGCGAGTGGCTGCGGGTGCTGAAGCCCGGCGGCGTGCTGCTGATCTTCGACGCCAACTGGCACCTGCCCTACCAGCCCGGCCCTGTCCGGGAGGAGGCCATCCGCCGGGAGCGGGAGGGCCTTCGGAAGTACGGCCGGGGCTTTACCTTCGACGGCTCCTTCGAATATATCGACAGCGGGCTCGAGCCGGAGAATTACCGGGTTTTCGGAAAAGCACAGCGCCCCGATTTCGACATGGGCGTACTCAGGCAGCTCCCCTGCACGGACGTGTCCTTCGACCGGGATGTGACGGAGGAGCTGTGGAGCGAGAAGGAAAAGCTCTTTTACGGGGCGACGCCCCTCTACATGCTGCGGGCTGTGAAGCCGGAAGGCTGAGGCGGAACGCACCGTCCGGGGATGGAAGAAAACTGAAAACGATCAAAGGAGCCGCGAGTGCCGGGACCTCGCGGCTCCTTTCTTACGGCGGATGAAGGCGGCCGCTTTTTTAGCACAAAATGGCAGAAGAATCGCCGGTATTCTTATACGAATCTGAAAAAGCGGCTCGAAAGCCTTGTAATTTGCCCCGGAATTATTATATAATGTACTGAAGGAAAAACAATTTTTGGCAGAATCGGGCTTGAACGATAAATGGAGAAGATCTGAAAAAGGAGGAACGATATGAGAAAGCGTCTTTTGAGTATCCTGCTGACGCTGGTGCTGGTCATGACCCTGCTGCCGGCTGTCGCGCTGCCGGCGGCTGCAGAGCAGTCGGACACCGGTGTGGAGATCACGAAGCAGCCCAGCGACGCATACCGCTTTGTGGGGGCTGACGCCACCTTCACGGTGGAGGCCGAGGGCAATGGCCTCACCTACCAGTGGCTCTATGTGGACCGCTCCGGCACCACAGAAGTCAACCGTGCGATCGAGGGTGAAACGTCGCCCACCCTGGTGCTGGAAAACGTCGATATGAGTATGAGCCGCAACCAGTATCGCTGCGCGATCACGTCATCCGATGCCCCGAATCTTTTTGAGCTTTCCGATAAAGCCACGCTGTATTTCACCACGGACGTCGGCAGCGGGACCCTGCGCATTACGGGCGGACAGTACGACACAGAGGTAGGCGGCCACATTGCCGCCGCGCTCTGGGAGAACGTGAACACCGGCGCCATCGCGGTGATGGGTGAGAACGCCAACGAATACGGCGCCGTTTTTGACCTGGACAAGGACGGCACGGCGGATATCGAATACTATACGCTTACGCCGACCCAGGACAGCGGCCTCTGGTTCTACTTCGCGCAGCACGTCACCTGCTCCGTGACCTCGCATATCACCCTCACGGCGGGAGGCGCCCCCAGATTCTCCTGGTTTGACGATCAGGCACTGAGCAGCCTGCTTATCATGTATTTCCCCAACATTACGTCGCAGCCGCACTCAGTCGTCTGGTTCCCCGGGACCGTAGCGACCTACTCGGTGGAGGCCGAGGGAGAATGTCTCACCTATCAGTGGTATACCTGGGACGTCACGGGCGCTGAAGTGCCCATCGAAGACGCCACGGAAGACACCCTTTACCTGCCTGTCACTGAGGAGATGAATGGAAGCCGGTACTATTGCCGAGTAGGTACGACGCTTGATCCGGAGGTGTATACGGAAAGCAACCGCGCCACCCTGTATGTGGCCACGGACGCAGGGGCCGGCACGCTGGATCTCAGCGACGGCAATGAGCTTGTCTTCGAACGTGACGAGGGCGCCGACTACGTGGGAGTGATCGAGTGGCACGCCTATGAGCTCGGCGACATCGACGTTTCTGGAGATATCGAACAGGGCGTTCTGGTGGACCTGGATCAGAACGGCGCTGCGGATCTGATGTATCGCTATGAGCTTGACGAGAACCAGAATATGCTCTGGTTCTTCAGCCGGTGCGATACCTATTCCCTTGCCGAGACCACCCTCACGGCGGACGGCTTTGGCATTGCGCCCTGGGAGGATAACAAGGGCTACAGCACACTGAATATCCTGCTGCTGTCGGGGCCCCCGGTGATCAATGTCCAGACCGAAGACATGACCGTGACCGCCGGAAGCACGGCCGTCTTCGGCGTGGAGGCCACGGGAGCGGACAGCTATCAGTGGCAGTACAGCAAGAACGGCGGCAGCACCTGGTCGAACTGCAGCTGCCAGGAGCCGACGTTCGTATTTACCGCCAAGGCAAATTACAACGGATGGCAGTACCGGTGCAAGGTTACGAACGCGTACGGGAGCACCACGTCGATCCCGGTGACCCTGACAGTGGTGGCGCCTCCTGCCATCACCGCCCAGCCCGCGGATCAGACCGTGGCGGCCGGCGAAACAGTGACGTTTACAGTGGCAGCCACGGGAGCGGACAGCTACCAGTGGCAGTACAGCAAGAACGGCGGGGCCACCTGGATGAACAGCCCCACCGGTAAGGCGGCCACATTCAGCTTCACGGCGACAGCCGCGATGAACGGGCGGATGTACCGCTGCATCGTGACGAACGGCGCGGGCGACACCCCGTCGAACGCGGCGACGCTGACCGTTGCCTCGAAGCCTGTCATCACGACTCAGCCCACGTCGCAGAGCGTGAATGCCGGCGAAACGGTGACCTTCACGGTAGCAGCCACGGGAGCGGAGAGCTACCAGTGGCAGTACAGCAAGAACGGCGGGGCCACCTGGACGAACAGCGCGAGCGTCAGCGGTAAGAAGGCCGCGTTCAGCTTCAAGGCGTCTGCGGAGATGAACGGCCGGATGTACCGCTGCATCGTGACGAACGGCGCGGGCAGCACCACATCGAGCGCTGCGACGCTGACCGTGGCTACCAAGCCTGTCATCACGTCCCAGCCCGCTGATCAGACCGTAAATGTCGGCGAAACGGTGACGTTTGCGGTGACGGCCACGGGAGCGGAGAGCTACCAGTGGCAGTACAGCAAGAACGGCGGCAGCACCTGGCTCAACAGCGCGAGCGTCAACGGCAGGAAGGCTGCGTTCAGCTTCAAGACGTCAGCAGCGATGGACGGTCGGATGTACCGCTGCGTCGTGACGAACGGCGCGGGCAGCACTACGTCGAGCGCGGCGACGCTGACCGTGGTTTCCAAGCCTGTCATCACGTCCCAGCCCGTGTCGCAGAGCGTGAATGCCGGCGAAACGGTGACCTTCACGGTAGCAGCCTCGGGAGCGGAGAGCTATCAGTGGCAGTACAGCAAGAACGGCGGGGCCACCTGGACGAACAGCGCGAGCGTCAACGGCAGGAAGGCCGCGTTCAGCTTCAAGGCGTCAGCGGAGATGAACGGCCGGATGTACCGCTGTATCGTGACGAACGGCGCGGGCGACACCACGTCGAACGCGGCGACCCTGACAGTCCTGTCCAAGCCCAGGATCACGGCCCAGCCCGCGTCGCAGACCGTGACTGCCGGCGAAACGGTGACCTTCACGGTAACAGCCGCGGGTGCGGAGAGCTACCAGTGGCAGTACAGCAAGAACGGCGGGGCTACCTGGGCGAACAATTCGGCCACGGGGAGCAATACGAATACATTCAGCTTCAAGACGACAGCGGCGATGAACGGTCGGATGTACCGCTGCGTTGTGACGAACAGCGCGGGCGACACCACGTCGAACGCGGCGACCCTGACAGTCCTGTCCAAGCCCAAGATCACGGCTCAGCCCACGCCGCAGACCGTGAATGCCGGCGAAACAGTGTCCTTTTCGGTAACGGCCACGGGCGCGGAGAGCTACCAGTGGCAGTACAGCAAGGACAACGGGAGCACCTGGCTCAACAGCACAAGCTCCAGCGGAAAGAAGGCCGTGTTCACCTTTACGGCTACAACGGCGATGAACGGTCGGCAATACCGCTGCGTCGTGACGAACGGCGTGGGCGACACCACGTCGAATGCGGCGACGCTGACGGTGATCATCAGAGAATCAGATCCCGACAGGAATACCACTGAGGAGCTGCCATTTTTAGGCTGACGCCTGAAGCACGGCAGGAGACAGCGCGAGGGAGGAGTATCCTATGAGCAGGATGATCGTGTTTTATTATACGCTTGAGGGGAACAGCGGCTTTGCTGCTGAGACAGCGGCGGAGCTCGCCGGAGCGGAGATCGAGCAGCTTCAGGTGGGAAAGGAGCCGCCGAAGAAAGGACTGGGAAAATTCCTCGTGGGCGGCGGCGCGGCCATCCGCGGCACGGACCCGGGGCTCCTGCCGGTGGCGGCGCAGCTCCGGGAGTACGACGCCGTTATCCTGGCGTACCCCATCTGGGCCGGCAAGTTTCCGCCGGCCATCGGGGCGTTCCTGGAGCGGTACGATCTTACGGGGAAGGACGTGTATGTGATCACCAGCTCCTCCAGCGGGAATCCCGGTAAATCGGTGCAGCAGGTGGCCGCGAAAACGGGCGGCGTCAGGGCTTATCTGAGCCTGCTGAACCCGCTGAAGCACCGGGAGGAGGCTAAGGAGCAGATCAAAGCCTTCCTCGAGCAGAATCAGCTGAACGGATAACACAAAACCTGCCCTCCATGAAACCGTGGAGGGCAGGCGCTTTTATATCCGTGAGCCGCTGTGACTCAATCCATATCCTTGGAGAACTGGTCGATAAAGCTGAAATCCCGTGAGGATACAAAGGTGCGGAACCGGTCGAACGTTTCGTTGTACTCCACCGCCTTGTTCCAGAGCAGGTATACCTTTGCCTTGAGCGGCGGCGTAAAGTGTGTCCGGCGGATGTCCTTCCACCCGCTGGTCAGATCCATGGGGAGCGTGGCGTAGGCAAAGCCGTTGGCGATGGCCATGTGGAGCAGATCCGGCTGCTGGGTCATGAGCACCACATTGTGTTCATAATAAATGGTGGGGAGCACATTCCCGAAGATCCCGATGGGCAGGTCCTTCAGATCCTCCAGCGTTACCGCGTCCCTCCTGTTCTCCGGGGAGCTGCACAGAGCGCACTCCACATCGTACAGATGCTGTTTGCCGATCAGTCGGGAGAACTCCTCGCGGATGGGCGAGATAGCGCAGTCGAGCTCCATATGCAGGAGCGCGTCGGGCACTTCCTCCACCGTGACGCTCTCCACATGGAGCGTCAGATCGGGATTCTCCTCGGAAAACGGGGTGAGGATATGGGGATAGAACCAGACGCCGCCGGAGTTGATGATCCCGATGCGGAAGGGACGGTGTTCCCTGGCGGCCTCCCCCTTCAGGCGCTTGACCGTATCATTGAAGGTGGAGGTGAGGGCGCTGATCGTCTCATAGAGGGAACGCCCCTGCTCCGTGGGCTCCACACCGTTGGTCGTGCGGATGAACAGGGTCAGCCCCAGTTCCTTTTCGAAATCGATCAATGCGCGGGAAAGCACAGGCCGCGAGACGTAGAGCCTGTCGGCGGCCTTCGTCATATTCTTGCACTCATAGATGGCAGTGAAATACTGGATTTGTTTTATCGTCATGCTGTCCTCTGCTTTCAGCGGTTCGTGGATTCGTCAGAGTATAATTGCAATCAAATAAGTTTACAAAATATTATAAATGACAGCGCGGGAAGAGTAAAGAGCAAATAGCATTTTCGCCGTAGCATAGCAGCTACGGCGAAAAAACCACGTACTGATTCAGTCCGCTGAACGCTTACAGCGCCAGAGAGCGGATCTTCTCCGCCAGGGCATGGGCTGCGGCGGCGTGGGACTCCTCCGTGAGGTGGACGCCGTCCACCAGCTCATGGCAGGGGATGGTGTTCAGGTCGAAGAAATCGCAGGCCAGCTCCTCGGCCAGTTTTTCATATTCGCCCGCCAGCTCGGCGGAGCGTTTGAGCGCGCCCTCATCCGTCATCATGGCGTCCTTCATGGCGAGCGGGCTCAGGGGGACGGGAGCGATGATGAGGATCCTGGGCGTGGGGAAGACCATGACCGGCGGCTTTGCGCGGACGATCTCCACCAGCGTGCGCATACCCTCTACGATGTCGGGGGTGCCGAGACCGAAGAGCTTCGTGGAGTCGTTGGTGCCCAGGTTGAGGATGACGAGGTCCAGGGGACTGTGGCTCTCCAGGCACATGGGCAGGAATGCTGCGCCGTTGCGGCTGGCGAAGTTGGGCGCGTCAAAGAGGGGCGGCGTGTCCGAAGCGGGCACGTCATAGGCGGTAGTGCGGCCGTTCAGGCCTTCCTCGATGATCCGGTACTCCGGCCCCAGCTCCTTCTGGAGAAGGCAGGTCCACCGGTGCTCCTCATCCAGCCGGTAGGGGCCCTTTTCCGGAGAAAAGGCCAGCCCGTAGGTATTGGAATCGCCAAAACATAAGATCCTTTTCATCGTGTTCCTCCTTATATCATGTCCCGCGTGGGCGGGGTGGATTACTTGCTCCGTTTGCGGGCGGTCCGCGCTCCGGCTTGTGCAGGACGCTTCGGCCCGCTGATGTTACACTAGCACGGAGGAGGCCGCAAGTCAACAGATACGGCGGTTTTCCTTGATTCGCCGCGCCGGAGGGTGTACACTGGCAAAAAGGGGGAGGAGACTATGGAGAAGAAGCTCATTCTGGAAATCAAGGTGACCTTTGACCCGGAGGATATCAGCAGCCTCAGCGGACCGGGGGGCGACGTGCTTCTGATCCCCTTTGGCGGGACAGTGACGGGGGAGATCTTCCACGGCGTGGTCCGGCCCGGCGGAGTGGATGTGCAGCGGGTGAATCTGAGCGGCGTACGCCACATGCTGGCCCGTTATATGCTGGAGGGGACAGACCGGGCGGGCAAGCCGTGCCGCATCTATATTGAAAACAACGGCTGGTTCACCGACGGGGAGGCCGCCGTACCCTTCAAGACCGTGCCCGCCTTCATGACGGACAGCGCGGAGCTGGCGCCGTATCTTCATCAGAACAAGTTCGTGGGAGAGGGAACTCCCTGGGAGGGCGGCGTCATCATAAGACTGTACGAAGTGCTGTAAAAAAACGAGCCGGGAGACCGGCTCGTTTTTCTGTGTCTATTCCTTCGGGAGATGCTTATACCGGTCGGCCAGGTTTTCGGTCTTTCCCGGCGGCTCCTGATTCTGCTTCCGCACCGCTTTGTTGCGGATGGCGTCGGCACCCTTGTCCACCACCTTGTTGCCGATATAGCCCACGCCGATCACCAGCACGGCGACGATGGCGATGAAAATGATCCAGATCGCGGTCGTTGACATAGGCTCCCTCCTCAGAACAGGTGGTGCTTCGTTTTGAGCTCCAGGGGGCGGGAGCGGACCTGGGTGTTCCCGTCGATGGAGAGGAACAGCTTTTCCACCGCCGTCAGCAGCATGTTCATCTGGAGCGCACAGGTGGGGATGCCGTTGCGGGTGCTCCAGTTCGTGAACTCGAAACGGTACTCCGCGGGTTCCTCCTCCCCGGAGGTGCGGAACAGCTTCGCGCCCCAGGAGGAGGCGGTGAAATTGAACCGCTGCTCCGTGCTGCTGCCCTTGAGGTCCGTGCCGATCTCCCCGTAGTTGAATGACTTCACACCCTCGGTCACCAGGCTGAAATCCGGGACGTTCAGGGTGAAGATCTCAGCGCTTTCCGCGAAATCCGGCTTCCGGCTGATGATCTTACCCTCGCCCACCAGCTGCCTGTTCTTTTTCAGCCCGTACCAGATCGCCGCGGCGAGGATGGCGACGCCGATGAGGATGGCGACGAAGACCATGGTTCACTCCTTCTCGAACAGGGTGCCGCCGATGATGATGTCCTTGCCGGAGCGGCGGAACGACTGATCCCAGGTGTACTCGAAGCCCAGCAGGGAATAGGTGATGTAGATCTTGTCGCCCTTGATCTCATAGGTGCCGTCGGCCTCGATGCCGAAGGCGGACATGGTGACGCTGTCCCCGCTGAAGGTGAAGGTCTGGGGCACGAGGCCGGAGGCCTTGTAGGTGCCCTTCGGCTTGCCGCCGCAGCCGGACAGCAGCGCGGCGATGAGCACGGCCGCCAGGGTGAGGCAGACGAGCCTTCTGATGAGTTTATTCGTTTTCATTGCTGCCGTTCTCCCTTTCCTGCTTCTGTTCTCTTCTCTTCTGGATGGCGCGGGCGGCGGCGTCCACCCCCGCGTCCACGCCCTTGCTGATGGCCTTCTCGATGGCGCGGATGATGATGAAGCCGACCACGGACACGGCGATGAGCACCAGGATGCCCAGGATCAGCTTATCGCTTTTCAGCCAGACCAGAAGGCCCAGCAGAAAGCCGATGATGATGGAATTGTATGCGTAGGTCCTTCTCATGTTACCCCCTTCTCTCTTCTGTGATTCCACGCGTGTGTGTTCAGTGGGAGTATACCATTTTCTTCCGGATGTTGCAAATGATTTCGCGCGTCAGCCCAGTGCGGGCAGGAGGTACGTGATCACGAGATAGGCGCACAGCACGCCGGCCACTGCGCCGGCCGCCACCACGATCAGGCTCTTTTTCCGCCAGGACAGCACCAGCGCCACGGCCACACCCACGGCGGCGGTGGCGAGGCTGCCCGTGGCGTAGAGGCTCGCGGGGATGGTCATCACGCTCAGCACCGCGTAGGGGATGTAGTAGAGGAACGACAGGAGGAACCGGTTGGTGATCTTTTTCTTCACCAGCACCAGGGGCAGCATGCGCACGAGATAGGTGACGCCCGCCATAACGAGAAGGTAGATCCAGAAGCTATGCATCCTCGGCCACCTCCGATTCCCCCTGCGCTTTCTCCGGTATGGGGGAGACGATCGCCATGACCACGCTGGCTGCAACGGCGCAGATGATGATGACGAAGCCCGAGGGCACGCGGCTGAGCAGCGGCACATACCGGAACAGGCAGCTCAGCACAGCGGCCAGCACCACGCAGACGGCGGTCGGCCGGTCCTCCCGCGCCTTGGGGATAATGATGGCGAGGAACATACCGTAGATGGCGATGCCCAGAGCGCTGGTCAGGAACGCGGGCAGCAGATCGCCCACGGCTGCCCCTACCAGAGTCCCGGTGCTCCAGCCCAGATAAGGCGTCAGGATGAGCCCGTACAGGTACCTTTTCCCCACGAGCTCCGGCCGGGATGCGGCCACGGCGAACACCTCGTCCGTGTTCACAAAAGCCACGGCAAGCCGATGGGGCAATGTCATGGAGCCGTCCAATCGCTGGGACAGGGAAATGGACATGAGCGCGTATCGCAGGTTGATGACGAACTGGGAGGAGGCCAGCTCCGCCAGGGTGCCCCCCAGGGTGATGATGGGCACGGCGGCAAGCTGCCCCGCGGAGGTGACGTTCGTCATGGAGATGAACAGCGTCTCCCATACGGTCAGCCCGCTGCCCACGGCGAAGATGCCGAAGGCGAAGGAGACGGAGAGATAGCCGAAGCAGATGGGCAGCCCGTCCACCAGCCCGGCCATGAATGCGCTTTTCTTTTTCATACCGCGCCTTCTTTTCCGAAAATCTGCCGCTTGCGCGGCGTGACACATTATAAATCAGTCCGGGGCTGTTGGCAACACCGGATCAGTCCCCGGCCGCGAAAGCCCGGATGGCGGCGGCGTCCTCATACCCGCGGGCATAAAGCCGCTCCATGGCGTCCCGGTCCTTCTTGAGGGTGTCCATCCCCTCGGTGTCCTCCGGCGCGATGATAAGGACCTTTCCCTCCGCCTCCAGCTTTTTTGCCAGGGCGACGCCCTCGTTGTATCGCTTTGCCCGGGTGCGCAGCCGCTCCGCCGCGACCGGCCAGCGGCGCTTCACAAAGCGGGCGAGGAACACATCCTTGTCCGCCTTGCGCAGGGTATCCTTCGGCTTTGTCAGCACCAGCACCACCCGGTCGCATCCCTCGTCAAAGGCCTTCTGCAGGGGGATCGTATCCCCCAGGGCGCCGTCGAAATACCGGCGGCCGTCGATGGGATAAGGCAGGCACACGGCCGGTATGGCGGAGGAGGCCATCATGGGCCGGTAATCGTCCCGCGCCACGTCCTTCTTTTCAAAATACCGACTCTCCCCCGTGTCCGCATCGCAGGCGATCACGATGAGCTCTGCGGGGTTCGCGGCGAAGGCGTCGTAATCCAGGGGACACTCGCCCCCCGTATTGCTCAGCGTGCCGTAAATATAGTCCAGATCCAGGTAGGAGCCGATCCGAAGGAAATTTCCCAGGCTCATGTACTCCTTCCGGAAGGGATAGGTTTCGTAAAAAAAGCGGTTCCGCCCCCGCTGGCCGGCCAGATAGGACGATACGTTGGCGCTTCCGGCGGATATGCCGATACACAGATCGAAGCGGATATCCTCATCCATGCAGCGGTCGAACACCCCCGCCGCGTAGATGCCCCGCATTCCGCCTCCCACGTCGATGATGCCAGTTTTCATTTTCCGGACCTCCCGCAGATATTCTTGCCCCAAGTATATCACAGGATCACGCCGGTGAAAACGGCAACTTTTCCGGGCATAAAGAAGAACCCTCCGGAAAAACAGGAAGAAATCATGAAAACTTACGCTAAAATGCGCACAGCTCATTGACGGAAGCGGGGCGCTGGGGTATAATTGCGCCGACGGCGATACCTGCGCCGTGCAACCTTCGGCGCCGTCCCCGATTCGGGATAGTGTCTCAAATTATCAAGGAGGAAAGAAAATGAAAATCAGAAGAATCATCGCAGTGCTGCTCGTTCTGGTGATGGCCCTTTCCCTGGCCGCCTGCGGCAGCAAGGATTCCGGCGGAAGCGCAAGCCCCGCCCCGGCCGCTTCCGATTCCGGCAGCGCGGACGCCGGCAAGACCTACACCATCGGCATCAACACCTGGGGCTCCGGCGTGCCCGTGCTCGATATGTTCGGCGACGCCGTGGAGTACACCCTCACTACACTGGGCCACAAGGTCAACCGCATGAGCGACGACTTCACCGCCGACAAGGAGCTCCAGAACGCCCAGAACATGTGCGCCGCCGGTGTGGACGGCATCGTGTTCCAGGCGGCCGCCGTCTCCACCGTTCCCCAGATCGGCGTGGAGTGCGCCAAGGCCAAGATCCCCTTCTCCTTCGACGTGTTCGTGGGCGAGGATCCCGACCTGGAGAAGCTGGCGGAATCCAATGAGTTCTACTGCGGCGCCATCGACCTGGACATGGTCTCCGACGGCGCGGCCATCGCCCAGATGGCGTTTGACAACGGCTGCCGCAAGGCCTGCATGATCGGCGGCAACATCGGCGACAACAACATGGATCAGCGCAGCCAGGGCTTCACCGAGAAGTTCACCGCCCTGGGCGGCGAGGTCCTCGCCGAGGCGCGCTGCACCGACAACTCCGAGTGCCCCACCAAGGCGCTGGATATGCTCTCCGCCCATAAGGACGCCGACTGCGTCTACTGCTTCGTGGGCGACTATATCGAGGGCTCCCTCACCGCCATCGGCAACCTTGGCCTGAAGGACAACATCCAGGTCTACGTCTCCTGCGTGGACGAGGGCACCGCCAAGTACATCAAGGAAGGCACGGTCATGGGCGGCAACGACGGTATCTCCCTGGCCTGCTACATCTCCAGCACCTTGGTGCTGAACTATCTGGCCGGCCACAAGATCGTGGACGCCAACGGCAAGGCCCCCCGCCTGAGCACCCATCCCTTCCGCGTGGATCAGAACAACGTGGACAACTACATGAAGGTGTTCTTCTCCGACTCCGCTGCGCCCTTCACCAAGTCCATGCTGGAGGAGCTGGTCTACACCTACAATCCCGACGTGAGCTATCAGGACTATGTGGATCTGATCGCGAATATCAACCTGGACTACATGCTGGAGTCCAACGGCCTCAAATAAGCGCTGAGCCATCTGCCGCGCTGCGGCGTTATGGGAAAACAGTCTGCCCTTCCGGCAGACTGTTTTCCAAACCTCAATAACGATCAGAGAGGGTCTGTCTATGGCGACAACAGAACAAAACACGAAGCGGCGGCCCTGGCTGTTCCCGGTGGTTTTCGTGCTGGTGCTCGCAGCCGTCCTGCTGCTTTTCAATATCATCTCCAAGGGGCTGTTCCTGGAATGGACCAACCTCAAGGTCATCATATCCCATCTCATCTATCCCTGCTTCATCGCGTGGGGCTTCTGCTTCCTGTTCGCCTGCGGCTACACCGATATGTCCATCGGCGGCGTGGTTGTGCTGGGCTCCTTCGCGTCGTGCATCTTCGGCAACTGGTACGGGCTTTCCGGCGTGGTGCTGGGCGGCCTCATCACCGGCATGCTGCTCATCTTCATCAATTTCCTCATTTTCACATATACGAAGATCCCCTCCTGGATCGCGGGCATCAGCCTCGCCATGATCTATGAGGCCATCGCCGTGTTCCTCAAGCTGGGGAAGACCACGAAGCCGCTGGTCTCCACCGCCCTGGCTACGGAGTACCGGACCCTGGGCCAGCTTCCCTGGAGCCTCGTGTTCCTGGCCGTGGGCCTCGTGGTCATCTACTTCCTCTATAACCGTACCACCATCGGCCTCAACATCCGCTCCCTGGGCGGCAACCGGGACGTGGCGGAGAAGCTGGGCATCAACGTGAGCAAAACGCTGCTGGCTGTGGGCCTCATCACCGGCGTGCTTATCGGCATCGCCTGCTTCCTGCAGCAGAGCTACGCCGGCCAGACCACCGTCAAGACAGGTCTGACCAGCATCAACCTGATTTTCCAGCCGCTGGCCATCTACCTGCTGGCCCAGATCATCCAGAAGAGGATCAACATCATCATCTGCGTGCCCATCTGCTCCTTCATCCTCTATGCCGTGTTCAATATCCTCACGGTGCTGGGCGTGCCCTCCGGCACACTGCAGGAGGCGTTCCTGGGCGCGTTCATCATCATCTTCGGCGTCATCGGACAGCGGAAGGCAAAGGGGGTCGTGAAATAATGGGCGAGAATTTTCTTGAGATCCGCGGCCTTGACAAGTTCTTCGGCCCCACCCATGCCAACCGGGGCATCGACCTCACCGTAAAGCGCGGCGAGATCCACGGCCTCATCGGGGAGAACGGTTCGGGCAAGTCCACCCTCCTCAGCCAGATCGCCGGCCTCTACCGGCGGGACGGCGGCGAGATGTTCGTGGACGGGGAGCCCTATGACCCACACAGCCCCATCGACGCCAACCGCCGCCGCATCTCCATGGTCATGCAGGAGTTGGGCGTGGTGGGCAACCTGCCCGCCGGGGTGAACGTATACCTGGGCAGAACGGGGCAGTTCTCGAAATTCGGCATCATCAACATGCGCAAAATGCGGAGGGAAGCCGCCGGGCAGTTTGAAAAGTGGGGGCTCGACGCGCCGCCTCTCGGCCAGATGACCGACGGCATGATGATCGAGTCGAGAAAAATGATCGAGCTGGCCCGGGCCCTGTCCGTGGACCCGGAGCTGCTTCTCCTGGACGAGGTGACCCAATCCCTCTCCCTCAACAACCGCAACAAGCTCTATGAACTCATCCGACGGTTCAAGGACATGGGCCGGAGCGTCCTTGTCATCACCCACGACATCGACGAGATGGTGGAGATCACGGATACCATCACCGTCCTGCGGGACGGGCAGGTCATCGGCACCGTGGACTCCCGGAAGACCACGCCGGACGAGATCCGCATGATGATGGTCGGCCGCGAGCTCAGCGGCGACTATTACCGGGCGGACAACGCCCCCAGCTACGAGGACGAGGTGGTGCTGGAGGTCAGCGGCGTTTCCGTCCCCGGCGAGCTGGAGGATGTGTCTTTTGAGCTGCACAGGGGCGAGATCCTGGGCTTCTGCGGACTGAGCGACTCCGGCATCCACGCCGTGGGCAAGGCGGTCTACGGACTGAGCAAAAGGAGTGCCGGAGACGTATATCTGAAGGCGAACGACGCGCACATCGTAAACCCGACCCAGGCTATGCAGAGCAACATGGGCTACGTCCCCAAGGACAGGGACAACGAGGCGCTGATGATCCACGCCAGCATCCGCGACAACTTCTGCCTGCCGTCGCTGACAGAGCTGAAGGGCGCCGCGGGATTCCTGAACCCGAAAAAGCTGGGGAAGCTGGCCGGTGAGATGCGGGATAAGCTCTCCGTCAAGTGCACCGGAATCTTCCAGCCCATGGATGCCCTCTCCGGCGGCAACAAGCAGAAGGTGAACCTTGGCCGGTGGCTTGCCAAGGATCTGAAGCTGCTGATCCTGGACTGCCCCACCCGAGGTGTGGATGTCGGCGTCAAGGCGTATATCTACTCCCTGATGAACGAGGCCAAGCGCCAGGGCATCGCCACCATCCTGATCTCTGACGAGCTCACCGAGGTGCTGGGCATGGCAGACCGGCTCATGGTGATGAAGGACGGGAAAGTGACGAAGACCATCGACCGCGGCCCGGACTTCACCGAGCAATCCGTGATAGGGGTGATGATATGAAGCGGATCAAGGTTTCGGATATCGTGCCCTTTGCGGCGTTTATCGTGCTGTTTGTGTTCTTCACCATCGTGAGCAAGGGGAAGATGGTTTCCGCCTATTCCCTGAAAATGCTGCTGGAGCAGTCCATCCTGACGATCATCACCGCCTGCGGCGTGCTGTTCGTGGTGGCCCAGGGCTCCATTGACCTGAGCGTGGGCGTAAACGTGGCTCTCTCCGGCGTGGTGGGCATGCACATCGCCACGGTCACAGGGCAGGGCTGGCTCATGATCCCGTGCAGCATGGTCATCGGCCTGATCGTCGGACTGTTCAACGGCGTGATCGTCAGCAAGTGCCATGTGCCGTCGTTCACGCTGTCCATCGCCATGCTCATCGGCGTGAGGGGCGTGGTGAACTATATCCAGACGATCATCGGCATCGAATATATCCCGGAGTCAATGCTTTTCGTCACTACGTCGACCTTCCGCATCATCGCGTTTATCGTCATCGCGCTGATCGTGCTGTTCGTGTTCGAGTTCACCCGCGTTGGCCGCTACAGTCAGGCCATCGGCGAGAACGAGACCACCGCCCGCTTCGTAGGCATCCCGGTGGATAAAATGAAAATACTGGTATTTGCCATCGCCGGGCTCATGGCCGGCATCGGCGCCGTGTTCTCCATGGCCACCGTGGGCGGCACCACCATGACCATGGGCGCGTTTTTGGAGATGAAGGTGGCCATGGCCATCTTCTTCGGCGGCGTCCTGGTCACCGGCGGCAGCTCCGCCAGGTTCTACAAGGTGATCCTGGGCTCCCTCTCCATCACCGTCATCGTCTACGGCCTGTCCCTCATCGGCATGTCGGACAGCCAGATCTCCGAGTCGGTGGAGGGCGGCCTGCTGCTCATCATCCTGTTCATTACCATCCTGACGAACCGGCACAGGGCAAGCCGTAAAAAGGCGGCAGAAGCAGAGGAGTAAGCTGAAAAATCCGCGTAATAACAAGGGACAAGCCAATCCGGCTTGTCCCTTGCTTTATTTGAATACGAACTGTACCAGCAGCATATAGCATACGGTGCCTCCCGCGATGGAGAGGAGCGTCTGCCGCTTCCAGAGATGCAGCGCGACGACCGCCGCGATAGCGATGAACTCCGGGAGACCGTGGCTGCCGGACACGATGCTCACGTTTTTGAGACAGTAGATCACCAGCATCCCGAACACGGCGGCGGGGAGCACCTTCCCAAGATACCGGACATAGCCCGGCGTGGGTTTCCCCGCGGGGAAAAGGAGGAACGGCAGGAACCGGGTGAGGATGGTGGCTCCGGCGATGATGCCGATGGTGATGAGGCTTTGGGCCGTGGTCATACCGCATCACCCGCCCTTCTCTCCAGCGGACGCCTCAGCAGGGTCAGCGAAAGGAGGATCGCACCCATGGCGGGCAGCAAAAATCGGTCCGGCCCGAAGACGATCAGGCATACCAGCGTCAGCCCCAGGCCAAGAAGGGCGGAAATATGGCTCTTTTCCTTGAGCCACCGATCCAGGAAGATGACCACGAACATGGCTGTCATGACGAAATCAAGCCCCCTGGTGCTGAATGTGACCAGGGAGCCCAGTACGCCTCCCAGCGTGGCCCCCGTGACCCAGTAGCAGTGATCCAGCACCGTCACCAGGAGGTAAAACAGCCCCCGGTCCACGTTTTCCGGCAGCTCGGCGGAGCAGTTGACAGAGAACGTCTCATCCGTCAGAGCGTAAATGAGGTACAGCTTTTTCAGACCCAGGCCCTTGTACTTATCCAGCATGGAGATGCCGTAGAACAGATGCCGGGCATTGAGCATCAGGATCACCAGGAATGCCTGGAGCGGCGCGAAGGGTCCCAGCAGCAGGCTCACCGCCACGAATTCCGCGCTCCCGGCGAAGACCACGATGCTCATGAGCATGGGGTACCAGAAGGGAAAGCCGGAGACGTTCATGTAAACGCCGTAGGTCATGCCCAGAAACAGGTAGCCCGTCAGCACGGGCAGGGTGCGGGGGAGGGCGGCTCGCAGCGCGTTTTTCAGGACGGGGCCGTTCGGCGGCTCCTTTTTCATGTGCGATCACTCCCTAGCAGGGGATAGACAGCACTATAGCACAAGGCCGGGGCCGCGTCCAGTTTTTTTCCTAGATCTTCTTTACGAGCTCGCGCCGCAGCTTCAGAATGATCCGCTTTTCCAGACGGCTGATGTAGGACTGGGAGATGCCCAGCCCCTCTGCCACTTCCTTCTGGGTGCGCTCCCGCCGCCCGCCCAGGCCGAACCGCATCTGGATGATCGTCCGGTCCCGGTCGCTGAGCTTCGACACAGCCTCCCGGAGCAGCTTCACCTCCGCGTCGTCCTCCAGAGGGCGCATCACCACGTCGGCGTCGGTGCCCAGCACGTCGGAGAGGAGAAGTTCATTCCCGTCCCAGTCGGTGTTCAGGGGCTCATCCAGGGAGATCTCGATCTTCCGGTTCGCCGCCTTCCGCAGGAACATGAGGATCTCGTTTTCGATGCAGCGGGAGGCGTAGGTGGCCAGCTTGATCTTCTTTCCCCGGTCATAGGTGCTCACCGCCTTGATGAGCCCGATGGTGCCGATGGAGATCAGATCCTCTATGTTGATGCCTGTATTCTCAAAACGCTTGGCGATGTAGACGACGAGACGCAGGTTTCGCTCGATCAATTCCCTCCTGGCCCCCTCGTCGCCGGCGGCCAGTCGGTCCAGGCAGTCCTGCTCAGCGTCCTTTTCCAGCGGTGGGGGCAGGGTGTCGCTCCCGCCGATGTACATGATCCCCTGGGGGCGCAGGGCCCCCGAGCGGATGAGCATCCGCCGGATAGTAAGTATCAGGTTCATGGTCCCTCCTCCGCGCCGATGAGCGCGCGGTATGCGCCGCCGTCAGATACGCTGTTGGGCGACACGGCGACGAGCAGTGATCGTTTCGGCCTTCCGTCCAGACGAGCCTCGTCCGGGCGGAAGGCCAGCAGCAGGCCGTCCTCCACTCCCACGGCGCTGTAAGGAACCAGACGGAAGCGGCTGTCCTCCAGCGCCTCGAAGGCGGCCACGGCGCCGCGCTCCCGCACAAGGACGGCCGGGTTGGGGGATTCCCCCTCGAACAGGGGCATCAGGTCGTCCGCCCCGGCCACGGCCACGCCGGAGCCTGTCAGCGGGTCGGTGAGGCTGTTCCCCGTGTCCGCCATGGCTGACAGACGCACACACCGGCCGCCCCGGATAAGGGTGAGCTGGGCGATCGCGCCGCCCCGCCGTCCGGCCCGACGGAAGACGATGGAAAAGATGCCGCAGCAGCAGAGAAGCGCGGGAATGAGCACCTGCGGCTCCGCCAGCCGCCCGCCGGTGAAGAGGGCAAGAGCCCAGGCCACGCCGCCGAATGCCGCCGCCACAGCAAAAAGCGTCAGCGTCGGCCGCAGGAGCGAGCGAGGTCCCCCGAAGGCGGCCAGAGCGATCAGGATGCCGAAGGCGACCCGGAGCAGAGGCGACAGGAGAAAACCCATCCCCGGCAGATACCCCGCGGCGGCGTAAAGTCCGCCCAGCGCCGCCGAAAGGATGAGCCGCGCCCGCCGCACCCGGACGCCGCAGATACCGCCCGTGGCCAGCAGCAGGAAACAGTCGATGAGCGCGTTGACGAAAAATACGGAATCTATGTAGACGACCTGCATCACGTTGCCTCCCACCCGCCGGGAGCGCCAGCCCACCGGCCGCGTCCATCTTACGCCGGGAGCGGCGTGAAAAAGGTCAAAACCTACCAGCCGCGCAGGATCTTTTCCCGTCGATAGGCGCCCTCCACGTCGATGAGGATGATATCGTCCCCGATCCGCCGGATGCACTCCCAGGGCAGCACATAGTCGTCCTCCCGGCCCAGAAGCCCGAAAAACCGCCGGGGCCCCGGCGCGATCAGGGCGACCACCCGGCCCCCCGGCGACTCCAGCACCACGTCGGCCACAAGGCCCAGGCGCAGCCCGTCCCGGATGTTCACGATCTCCTTGCACCGGAGCTCCCCGATGCTCACCTGCATATCGCCACCCCCTTTGTTCCAGCCTATGCGACGCCTCGCCGAAATAGGACAAAAAAAGACCGGAGGGCGCCGCCTCCGGTCTTGTCTTATTCCTTTTCCAGGAGTTCCCGAACCGCTTCGGTCAATCGTTTGGCCTCCTCGTGGTCCTTTCCGCTGGCGGTGACGCCGATAACCGCGTTCTCCTTCACGGCTACGCCGGGGAAGTAGAAGTCGCTTTTTCCCTTGTCGCTGGCCACGTTCACCGGTATGCCCAGCCGCTTGCAGTCCTCATATACCCGGTCGTTCACCGCCGGGTCATTCGTAGCGGCGAATACCAGGTCCGCGCCGTCGAGGTCCGACGGGGCGTAGGGCTTTTTCAGGAGTTCTACGCCCGGCAGCGCCTCCAGCTCCGGCAGCGCCCCGACTGCGACCACGGCGACCCGGGGGGCGAAGCGCAGCAGCGTCCTGATCCGCCGGTACGCAATGCGTCCCGCACCGACGACCAGGAGCTTTTTTCCGCTCAGGTCCACGAACAGGGGGAAATAGGGGTAGTCCGCCACGGGCTCACTTCCTTTTCTTCTTGATGAAATGGTTGGCAACGCCGCCCAGCACGATGATCCCCGCCGCCAGATACAGCACCTTCATCGCCGCGTTTTGGGGGATCTGGGACTTGGAGCCGATGGACTCGGCGTAGAAGGTGAGCACGTATTCGATCTCCACCGGGTCGCCCATGGCAGTGGTGTCCGCAATGACGGGGATCCCCTCATCCATAACGGTGATGGGGATCTCAAAGGTGGAGTTGCCCCCGTCGGTGGTCTGATTGTGATAGACCTCGTCCTCCAGGATCATATAGTCGTAATAGCTGCTGCTCCACAGGAGACGGGCGTATGCCCGCCCGTCCCGCACGATGAGCAGGGTGGGAGAGGAGATGCTTGCCCGGCCGCTGCCGCCGGTCATGTTCACCTCAATGGAGTACTCCCCGTCGGAGCGGGGCACCGTCACCGCCTCCGGCGGCTCATGCGGCTCCATATGCGCCGGGGTGACGGGCGCCGCTTCGTAAGCGCGGATGGCGGCCTCGATCACGTCCAGATCGGGCAGGTCGATGGCCACAGCCCCCTCCGGCAGGGAGGAGGCGTAGAACACCAGCGTCCGGTCATACCACCGCTTGCGCCGCTTGCTGTAGGCCGCGCAGGGGACGCCCTTGTCCAGCGCCTCCACCGGGATGGTGAACACGCCGTGGCCGCTGCTGTCCGTGTAGCCGATGTAGTTCTCTTTTTTGTCGTTTTCCGCCTGCTCGCCGGAGCCGGGGTAGACCCATTGATAGCTGAGACTCGATACAGTGATGCGGGCGGACATGACATGGTCCTCCACGATGAGCTGCGCCTCCAGGATCTTGAAGAACGGAGAGGAGGAATCCACCTTCACGTCGTATACCCCGTCGGCCACGTCCCGCCCGTAGACGGGGACCATGCCGTAGCGCCCCACGTCCATGGAGCGGATCTCCTTCTGCGCCTGGGCCGCTCGGGCGGAGAGGTCATCCTCCTCCGCGAAAGCGGGGGTCGCGTCGCAGAGGATCACCGCAAGGCAGAGCGCATAGCAGAAAACACAAGCGAGTATTCGTTTCAGTCTTCCCATGGCGCACCTCACAGATTCTTCTTCCGGTAGATGAACCAGACTGCGAGCCCGCCGAAAACTACGAGATACGCCGCCAGCACGGCAAAGCCGAAAAGCCCCGGCTCCTCCGCGTTGGCAATGGCGCGGATCATGGAGCTGGCCTGGGAGAGGGGCAGCAGGCTGATGACCTGCCGGAAGCCGGAGGGCATCTGGTCCGTGGAGAAGAAGGTGTTGCACAGAAACGACATGGGCATGATGATATAGGAGGTGAACCGGGGGGCGTCGGTATAGCTTTTGGCCAGAAAGGACAGCACCAGCGCGATGGTGGCGAACACGGTGCCGTTCAGGAACATGATGAGCACGGAGATGAGATTGAACGTCAGATCCGTGCGGATGGGCAGCGTCAGCAGCAGGATGATGCCTCCGGCGTACATGCCCCGCAGCGCGCCGCCGATGACCTGGCCCAGGATGAACTGCCACAGGGGCGTGGGCGAGACCATCACCTGGTCCAGCGCCTTTTCGTACAGGCGCTGCACGCTCATATTCTGGGCGATGGCGCTGAAGCTGCCGGTCATGGTGGCCATGGCCACTACGCCGGGGATGAGGAAATGGAGATAGGGCTCCCCGTGGGAGGTGGTCTGGATCCCCATGCCGAAGATGATGAGGTACATGAGGGGGGAGATCATGGCCGCGACGGTGATCTTGTAGAAGTCGCGCCGGAACTCCACCCATTTTTCCCATAATACTGTAATGATCCCCATACTGCTCCTCTCAGCCGTTCGTCAGCTTCCGCCCGGCGCATTCCACGAATACGTCCTCCAGGGTGGTGGCCCGGAGGCTGGCGTCCTGCCCCGCCGTGCGCAGGTAGGCGATGGCCGCTTCCCGGTCGGGGAAATAACGGCTTTTCAGCCCATCCTCCCCGGTCTCATCCACGGCGAAGCCGCCCAGCTCCGCGATCAGGCCCGCCGGGGAGTCCAGTTTCTGGAGCTTTCCCCGGTTGATCAGGGCCACCCGGTCGCAGAGGGCCTGGGCCTCCTCCATATAGTGGGTGGTGAGGATGATGGTCATGCTTCTGCCGTTGAGCCGCCGCAGAAGGTTCCACATCTGCCGGCGCGACAGAGCATCCATCCCGGCGGTGGGCTCGTCCAGCAGAAGGATCTCCGGCTCGATGAGCAGGGCGCGGCAGATCATCAGCTTCCGCTTCATGCCGCCGGAGAGGTGACGCACCGTGCGCCGCCGGTACTCCAAAAGTCCCGCGAAATCCAGAAGCTCCTCTGTTTTTTGACGGATCACCTTCATTGGCAGCCGGTAGAGCCGCCCCTGATACTCCATCACCTCGTCCATGCTCATATCCTGCCGCATGGAGTATTCCTGGGTGATGACGCTGAGCTTCCGCTTCTGGGCGGAGGACTTGCGGGTGAGCCGCTGTCCGTCGATGAGGATCTCGCCGGAGGTGGGCAGCAGCACCGTGGAGAGCATGCTGATGGTGGTGGTCTTGCCCGCGCCGTTGGGTCCCAGCAGGCCGAAAAACTCCCCCGTTTCCACCGTGAGGCTCAGCCCGTCCACCGCGGTAAAATCCTCGAACCGCTTCGTCAGCGATCGAAGCTCGATCATGATCTGTGCTCTTTTGCGATGATGAGGGAGAAGTAGCCCGCGTCGTCGGGGATCTCATCCAGGCTGCGGCAGATCTGCTCCGTCTCCATGCCGCAGTCGATGACGGCGCAGGCCTCCCGGCCGCTTGAGCGCAGGAGCTCCTTGACCTCCCTCATGTGGCTGGCGGATTTCATCAGCACGTAGTTGCCGTCCCGCTCCAGCCGGTCCTCCGTCTTGTGGACGGCGGGCACGACGTGCAGAGGCTCGTCCCACTCCGCCAGGGGGAGGTTCAGCCGCGCCGCCGCCGCGCAGAAGGAGGTGATGCCGCTCACCAGCTCCACGGGGTAGCCGTCCGCCTCCAGATAGTGCTGGAGATAGCTGAACGTACAGTAAACGGTGGGATCGCCCAAGGTTATGTAAACCACATTCTTCCCCTGATCCAGATACTTTTTCAGCAGCTCGGCGCCCTTTTTGTGCTCCTCGTCAATGAGGGCGCGGTCCTTCACCATGGGCATATAGACCGGCACCAGTTCCTTTTCCGCCAGCTCCGGCACCGCCTGTACCGCGATCTTGTAGGCGACGGATTCCCGGGCGTCCTTCCCAGCCACGGCGATCACATCGTTCTCTTTGATGAGCCGGATGGCCTTGAGCGTCATGAGCTCGGGGTCGCCTGGGCCCACGCCCACGCCGTATGCGATTCCTTTCATTTCTTTTCCTCCTTCTTCAGCTCCGCCGCGGCGCGCTCCGCGCAGTCGGCCAGAGATTCCAGCGTCGCTTTTTCGCTAACCCAGGTGCGCATACCCAGCGCCTCCGCCGCCGACCGGGTCTGGCGGCCGATGCACACGGCGTTCACCTTTGAAAAGTCCATGTCTCCCATGCTCTCCGCGAAGCCCCGCACCGTGGACGCGCTGGTAAACAGACACAGGTCCACGTCGCCGGACTCCACCGCGGCCCGCTCGTCGATGACGCGGGAGCGTATATAGACCGTATCATAAGTGGGGAGATCGGTGATCTCCAGCCCGTCGCCGCCCCTGAGTCCTTCGATGAGGGCCCGGTTCCCGATGGCGGCCCGGGGTATGAGGAGCCGCGCGCCCTTTTCGCAGACGGCGGCCAGCTCCCGGCCAAGGGTCTCCCCGTCGTACACCGAGGGGACGAAATCGGGTCTCAGCCCGTATTTTCTCAGGGCCTTTGACGTTCCCTGTCCGATGGAGGCGATGCGGACCCGCCCCAGGGCGCGCACGTCCAGCGCCTCCAGCAGTTTGTCGAAGAAGATGCGCACGCCGCTGGGGCTCGTGAACACCAGCCAGTCGTACCGGCCCTGCGCCAGCGCCGCAATGGCCGCCTCCACAGGGGCCTGATCGTCCACCGGCACGGTGGCGATGGCGGGCAGCTCCAGGACCTCCGCCCCGCGCTGCCGCAGCAGATCCGCCAGACCGGAGACGAGCTCCCGCGGCCTTGTCACCAGCGCCTTCACACCGCCCAGGGGCCGCTTTTCATACCAGGAGAAGGTGTCCGCCAGGGAGCAGACCGGCCCCACCACGATGATGGCGGGCGTCTCCACCCCCTGCCTTTCGCACTCCGCCTCCAGAGTGTCCAGGGTGGCCACGATGCGCTTCTGGGCGGCGGTGGTGCCCTTCTGCAGTACAGCCGCCGGGGTGCCCGGGTCCATGCCGGCCTCCAGCAGCCCGGCGCGGATATGGGGCAGCGCCGCGATGCCCATGAGGAAGATGAGGGTGCCCTTTGTTTTCACCAGGGCCCCGAAGTCGATGTCGTACTCGCTCTCGCCCCGTTTGTGTCCCGTGATCACGTGGACGCTGGAGGTATAGTCCCGGTGGGTCACAGGGATGCCGCTGTAGGCGGGCACCGCAAAGGCGCTGGTCACGCCGGGCACCACCTCGAAGGGGATCCCGTGCTCCGCCAGCAGCTCCAGCTCCTCGCCGCCCCGGCCGAAGAGGAAGGGGTCGCCCCCCTTGAGCCGCACCACCCGGTATCCCTTCCGGGCTTCCTCCAGCAGCAGCCGGTTGGTGTCATGCTGCTTCATATAGTGGTTGCCGGAGCGCTTCCCGGCAAAGACGAGCCGGGCGGAATCGGGGATCATGTTCAGAACGCCCTGTCCCACCAGCGCGTCGTAGACCACCACCTCCGCCTCGGAAAGGACCTGTTTTCCGCGAAGCGTAAGCAGTCCGGCGTCACCGGGGCCAGCGCCCACCAGCCAAACTTTTCCGGTCATATGCCGCCCTCCCTGAAGTGATCCCGCAGCCTGCGGGCAAGACTCACGCCCAGCTCCCGGGCGTCGGAAGCCGTGCCCTCCGCCTCGCCGGTCACGTGGCGGCCGGCAGCCTCGTCATAGTACAGGGCGCGAAGGCGGATCGTCCCGTCCTCCACCCTGGCGTAGGCGCAGACGGGCGACGTGCAGCCGCCGTTCAGCTCAGAGGTGAAGGCCCGCTCGCAGATCGCGGCGGTCTCCGCGTCCTTATCCAGGAAGCCGGAAAGATAGCTGTGATCCTCCCCGGCGCGGCCCTGGATGGCCAGAATGCCCTGCCCCGCCGCGGGGATCATCTCCTCCGGCTCGAAGAACCGGCTGATGCGGCTCTCCAGTCCCAGCCTTTTGAGACCGGCGGCCGCCAGCACCAGGGCGCCGAACTGCCCCTCGTCCAGCTTCCGGAGCCGGGTCTGCAGGTTGCCCCGGACGGGCTCGATCCGGTATCCGGGATACAGCGCCCGGAGCTGCAGGCTCCTGCGCAGGCTGGCGGAGCCAATGGGCTTTGCCGGGTCGGGGACGGTCGCCCCCTCAGGCAGCACCAGCACGTCCCGGGGATCTTCCCGCTTTGAAAAGCCCAGCAGGGGCAGATCCGCCGCCACCTCCATGGGCACATCCTTCAGGCTGTGCACCGTGATGTCCGCGCGGCCGTCCCGCAGGGCGGCGTCCAGCTCCTTGACGAAGAGCCCCTTCCCGCCCACCTGGTCCAGGGTGCGGTCCAGGATCTTATCCCCGGTGGTCTTCATGGTGACGAGCTCGACCTGCGCATCCGGCACTTCGGCGCGGAGATAGTCCACCACCATCATGCTCTGCCTGACAGCCAGGACGCTCTCCCGGCTGCCGACGATGATCCGCCTCATGGCCGGAACTCCCGCGCCGCCGCCAGCGTCCGCGCCAGATCCTCCTCCGAGTGGGCGGAGGAGAGAAACATGGCCTCAAACTGGGAGGGGGCCAGGTACACGCCCCGCTCAAGCATGTGCCGGAACCAGGCGGTGAAGCGCGATGTACTGCTTTTTTTGGCGGAGGCGTAGTCTGTCACGGGATCGCCGGTGAAAAACACGCAGCCCAGGGAGCCCACGCGGTTGAGGGTATGAGGCACGTCCCGCAGGGCGCCGTCCAGCTCGGAGAAGAAACGCTCCGCCGTCCTGTTCAGGGCGCCGTAGAAATCGGGGGTGTTTTTCAGAACCGTGAGCTGGGCGAGCCCGGCGGCCATGGCCACCGGGTTGCCGGACAGGGTGCCCGCCTGATACACGGGGCCCAGGGGGGCCACCGTCTCCATCACGTCCCGGCGGCCGCCGTAGGCGCCCACGGGCATGCCGCCGCCGATGATCTTGCCGAAGGTGCACAGGTCCGCCCGCACACCGTAATACTCCTGGGCGCCGCCCAGGGCCAGCCGGAAGCCGGTGATCACCTCGTCAAAAATGAGGAGGGCGCCGTTTTTGTCGCACAGGTCCCGCAGCCCCTCCAGAAAGCCGTCGGCAGGGGGTACCACGCCCATGTTGGCCCCCACGGGCTCCACGATCACGGCGGCGATCTCGCCGGGATTCGCATCGAAAAGGGCGGCAACGCCCGCAAGGTCGTTGTACTCCGCGGAGAGGGTGTCCTTCGTGCACCCGGCGGGCACGCCGGCGCTGCCGGGGATGCCCTGGGTCATGAGACCGGAGCCGGCCGCCACCAGCATGGCGTCGCTGTGGCCGTGGTAGCAGCCGGAGAATTTGATGAGCTTGTCGCGTCCGGTGAAGCCCCTGGCCGCCCGGACGGCGCTCATCACCGCCTCGGTGCCGGAGTTCACCATGCGGATCATGTCGATGTTTGGGACGATAGCGCAGATGAGCTCCGCCATCTGCACCTCCCGCTCGGTGGCCGCGCCGAAGCTGAGGCCGCCGCGGACCGCCCGATCCACCGCATCCCGCACCGCGGGGTGGCCGTGGCCCAGGATCATGGGGCCCCAGGAGCATACGAAGTCGATATATTCGCGCCCGTCCGCGTCCGTGATCCGGTCGCCCTCGGCGCTGGCGATGAAGGGGGGCGTCATACCCACGGAGCCGAAGGCCCGCACGGGGCTGTTGACGCCGCCGGGGATGCGCCGCCTGGCCCGGTCAAAAAGCTCTTGAGAGGTTGAAGTCATCCGATTTTTCCCTCCCGCATGTATTTTGCCAGCTCCTCGGCGAAATAGGTGATGTACAGGTCCGCTCCGGCGCGATAGGCGGAGGCGGCCATTTCGCAGACGATCCGCTCCTCATCGATCCAGCCGTTTGCCGCGGCGGCCTTCACCATGGCATATTCGCCGCTGACGCTGTAGGTAGCCATGGGCAGATCGGTGGCGTCCTTGATCTCCCGCACCATGTCGAGGTAGCTCATGGCGGGCTTCACCATGAGGATGTCCGCGCCCTCCTCCACGTCCAGGAGCGCCTCCTTCATGCCCTCTCTGCGGTTGTGGAAGTCCATCTGATAGCTCTTCCGATCCCCGAAGGCGGGCGCGGAGTCGGCGGCCTCCCGGAAGGGGCCGTAGAAGGCGGAGGCGTATTTCACCGCGTAGGACATGATGGGAATGTTCGTGAAGCCGTTCGCGTCCAGCTTCTCCCGGATGGCGCGGACGCGGCCGTCCATCATATCGGAGGGGGCCACCATATCCGCGCCGGCCTGGGCGTGGGAAAGGGCGGCCCGGCTCAGCAGCTCCAGGGTGGCGTCGTTGTCCACCTCCGTGCCGCAGAGCTGGCCGCAGTGGCCGTGGGAGGTGTACTCGCACATGCACACGTCGGTGATGAGGCAGAGGTGGGGATACTGCTCCTTCATATGGCGCAGGGCCCGCTGCACCGCGCCGTTTGCGTTCCAGGCGCCGCTGCCGATCTCATCCTTCTTTTCCGGGATGCCGAAGAGGAGGATATTCCGCACGCCCGCCTCGGAGAGGGAGTCCAGCTTCTCGTCCATCCTGTCGATGGAATAGCGGTACTGCCCGGGGAGGGACGGGATCTCCGATTTGATGTCCGTCCCGTCCGTGAAAAACATGGGGTAGATGAGAGTGGAGGGGTCGACCCGCGTCTCCCGCACCATCTTGCGCAGCTTCTCACTGCTGCGAAGCCTTCTCGGCCTGACTGTAAGATCCATTTCCGATCTCTCCTTTGTCACTTTTTATAGGTTACGCCTGGTCGCGGAAAACATGCTCCATGGCCTGCACACATTCCGAAAATACACTGTCCGGCAGACGGGCCCGCAGTCCGAACAGCAGCCGGTTCATCATCCGCTGGGCAGCGCCGTCCACCTCCTTCACCAGGTTTTCCTTCTGGTCGCCGGTGAGGGGGATGCCCCGATAGACCGGGGTGAGCCGGGCGTCCACGTCCTTTGCCGCCGTTTCCTTCAGGGACTGGATGCGGGGAATCATGTCCTGCCCGTTATACCAGGAGTAGAACTCCCGCTTCTCCTCCTCCAGGATCGACTCCGCCAGGGCGATATTGCGCCGGAGCCTGTCGCTGGAAACGTCGATATGGAAGGCGTCGATATCATACAGGGTGAAGCCGGGGAGCGCGCCCGCCTCCACCTCGATGTCCCGGGGTACGGCCAGGTCCACCAGGCAGATGGGCCCGTGGGGCGCCATGGCAGTGAGCTCCGGCACGGTGAGAGTGTAGTTGGGGCTGCTGGTGGCGCTGACCACCAGGTCGCAGGAGGGGATGAACCCGTAGCGGTCGGTGTAGTTGATGCGCTTGCAGCCGAAGGGGATGTCCACGATGCCGCTGTGGTACTGTCGAACGGTGACGGTCACGTCCGCGCCTTTCTGGATGAGGGCGTTGGCGGAGAGCCTGCCCATCATGCCGTTGCCGATGACAAGACATTTCCGCCCTTTCACGTCGAATCCCTGCGCCTCCAGCGCGCGGAGGGCGGCGTGGATCACGGAGCTGTCCGCGGTGGAGAGGTCCGTCTCCGTCCTGACCCGCTTGCCCGCGGTGACGGCCAGCCGGAACAGCACCTCCAGCACATGGTCCGCGGCGCAGCAGACTCGGGCCGTCTTCAGGGCGTCGCCCACCTGGGTGAGGATCTGGTCCTCGCCCACGATGCGGGACTCCAGCCCGGCGGTGAGCCGGAACAGATGCTCCACCGCCTCGTCGTCCCGCCGCTCCACAAAAAACGGCCGGTACGAGTCCGCGTCCACCCCCAAAAAGCCGCACAGCAGCTCCAGAGGCTTCAGCCCCCGCTCGTGGGGCACGCTGAGCCACCACTCCATGCGGTTGCAGGTGGAGAGGATCACGCTGCCGCTGACGGCGGAGAGCTCCCGCGCGCGGGCGTATGCCTCTTCCATCATCTTTTTTGTAAAGGAGAAGACGCCGCGCACGTCCAGATTCGCCCGGTTGTGATCCACGCCGATCATCATGACTGACATAGCACTGCCTCCACTGTCGTATTTGCGCAAAAAAATAACGATGACCAAATGGTCATCGCTACAGCCGGCTGTTCCCATAGCGCGATGGAAAGGCGGACTGCCGGTCCGTCCGATCCGTCATCCGCAGCAGGTCTTCTGACTCGCGCCCCTCGGTCTCCCGGCTGGCCGATCGAGCCTTCTCGGGTCACCCCAATGGCAGACTTGCGTCTCCGATCGACCATAGGCGCTCACAGCGGCGGTACCGTCCGTGGATTGCACACGGTTCCCTATTCTCCCTCGCCGGTCATGACCGGCTAAGGCACTGCGGCTTATATACGCCGCCCAGGGGCGGCGGTTTCTGCCAGATATTCTAACACCGCGGCGGGGCCTTGTCTACCGGTTTCGGGGAAAAGATACGGTTTTTGAGGCAAAAGGGGAACTTTTTCGCTGCCGGAGCGTCCTAATGGACATAGAAAGAGGAAAGGAGCGATCCCCATGAAAAGATTATCTGCGATCCTTCTCTGTATCGTGCTCCTCCTGGGCCTGTGCGCCTGCGGCGGCAAAGCCGCGAACAGCTCCGCGCCCGCGGCGCCTATGCCCAGCAGCGCGCCTGCCGCCGCCAGCTCCGCCCCCGCCTATGACAGCGGCTACTATGAGAGCGCCGACAGCGCGCCCATGGAGAGCGCGGAGGCGGAAAAGGGCGAATCCGGCCTCCTGACCGTCATCACCCGGAACGACGCCCTCTCCGACAAGATGATCTACTCCGCCAGCGCCCGGGTAGAGACCACGGATTTTGAGGGCAGCGTGCAGAAGACTTACGACCTGGTGGAACGGTTCGGCGGATTCTTTGAGGACTCTTACATCCGGGGCGCCGACTACCGCAGCGAGTATTACGGGTACCAGACCTATCGGGAGGCACAGTTCACCATCCGGGTCCCAAAGGACAATTACACCGGCCTCACGGAGAGCCTGGAGAGCCTGGGCAGCGTCACGAGCCTGCAGTCTACGGCGGTGAACATCTCCCCGCAGTACACCGATGCCCAGGCGCGTCTGTCCGTCTATGAGGCGGAGGAGCAGCGGCTCATCGCCATGATGGACAAGGCCGACACGGTGGAGGACCTCATCACCATCGAGAGCCGCCTGGCGGACGTGCGCTATGAGATCGAGGCGATCACCAGCACCCTGCGCAACTGGCAGAACGAGATCGACTATTCCACCGTGACCCTGACCATCAAGGAGGTGGAGGAGATCCGCGAGCGGGTGGAGTATCAGCGCACCTTCGGAGAAGAGCTGCGGGACGGCTTCCTGTCCACCCTGAAGGCCACAGGGCGGTTCTTCAAAAACCTCTTCAGGTGGATCGTGGTGAACCTGCCCGTACTGGTGGTGCTGGCGGTGGTCGTTTTCCTGCTGGTGCTGCTCATCCGGGCTCTGCGCCGCCGCGCCCTCCGGAGGCGGACGGAGGAGTGGGGCGCCGAAACGCCCCCGGCGAAGGTGAAAAAGGAGAAGAAGCGGAAGGGCCGCGGCCGGAAGAACGCGGAGCCGACGCTTCCGGAGTCGGATCAGCCTCCGGAGCCGCCCGCGGAATGAGCCGCTGTTCGGCAGATCCACAGACATGAAAACCGGCCCGAACGAATGTTCGGGCCGGTGCTGTTTTTGCAGCGGAAAAGTATCAGCCGATCAGTGGGTCTTGTACCAGTTGCGGACGTGATCCTCGTAATACTGCTTGATGAGCTCGCCCTGGGGATTGGGCTTGCCGCCGAAGCCGCCGGCGTGGACGGAGAAGGTGGCGCGGCCGCCGGGGAGGAAGGTGTTGCAGTACTCGTCCATGTGGGCGATCAGCTCGTCGTCGGTGTAATGGGCCGCGGCCAAGTTGTCCCAGCCGCCCTCAAGCGTCAGGCGGTCGCCGTACTTTTTCTTGATCCCGGCGCAGTCATTGGAGGTCTGGAAGGGGTTCCAGCCCACAACGCCGATCTCCAGCCAATCCTCCACGAACTGCTCGGACCGGCCGCAGTCGTGGCGGACGATGCGGCAGCCGTTCTCACGGACGATGTCGCAGTGGAGCTTGTGGAAGGGCTTGAAGATCTCATGGTAGATATCCAGGGAGAAGAAGGGCGCGCGGTAGGCGGCGTCGTCGTCCATGAGGATGTAGATATCCGGCTTCAGATACTGCATCTGCTTTTTCAGCACCATGGTGTAGAACTTGGAGATCTCGGTCAGCAGGGCGATGACCTCCTCCGGCTCCTCATAGCAGGCCAGAAGAGCGCCCTCGAACCCCATGAGGCTCACCAGGGATAGGAAGTAGTCGCCGCCGTCCACGCAGAGGCACATCTTGCTCCGGTCCACGGTCTCCTCGCGCTTTTTGTAATAGCCCTCCCAGTCGCGGCCGGTGGTGTCACGGATCTTGAGGATATCACGCCACTTGGTGATATCGTCGATCAGGATCTCGCCGGGCTTGGGCATGGCGCCGTAGTTGATCTCCGCGGAGCCCACGTAGGTGACGCCCAGGCTGGTGACGAAAGGCTTACCGTCGGGGAGGCTGTTGGGAGTCAGCATCTCGTCGGTAACCGGCATCATGTAGGGGTCGAAGAACGAGGGGACATACTCAGGAATCTCCCCGTCCAGGGTGCGGATATAGTTTTCTTTCGGTGACAGTGTCATCATCAATCCTCCATTCGTTTTCTGTCGCGCCGTCCACAGAGCAGGCCGCTTTCGGCAGGCCTGTACGGAAATGAACACAACTTCACATTTTATAAAAATATATTAACATTGTAGTATTTTTATCATCACTTGTCACTATGCTTTCAGTACAGCTTATGTAATTGAATTCTATGCTTTCTGCACAAAAGACGCCCCAGACAGAAAACCGCGGAGAGAAACTCGTCTCCCCGCGGCCGTATTTGCGCTGCTCAGCTTCGGATCGCTGAAAGGATCCGCCAGGCCTCCCCGTCGGGCGTGTCGGAGCCCAGATAGAGCCGGACGCAGTACCCGTTCCAGCGGAAGGTGATGTGCTGGCTCGCCTCAAAGGCGCTGCGCACCGTCTCCTCCGTGAGCTCAGAGAGCTCGTACTCCGCCTCCGCCAGCTCATAGGCATCCGGCCGGGCGTCCACCCGCCACCAGATGCGCCGGATCTCCGGCCCCTCGTAGCCGTACAGCACCTGTCCCGGAGCGAGCCCGGCTGCGTAGGCCCCCTCGAACCAGAGGAAGGAGCCGTCCTCCAGGGCGCCGTTCCCGTCGGTGAGCAGATAGCCCAGCGCTTCCAGATCGGGGACGCAGGCCGCAGCCTCCGGCGGCAGCTCGTCGGCGCCGATCCAGGTGATGACGCTGCCGCGGTACATCCCGAACCGGCTCAGGTCGATGGGATGATCCCAGAACCAGTCCAGGAGCGCGACCACGTCCTCATAGCTGTCGTTCCAGGAACCGGCGACCCGGGTCCAGACCCCGTCCCGCTCCCAGGTGAGATACTTTCCGCCCCCCGGTTCCAGGGCAGCCTCGACGGAGATGCCGTCCCGCACCGTTACGGTGACTGCGTCGGACAGGGGCAGGCCGTTTTCATCCACGACCACTACGTCGCTCGCCTCCCGCACCGGCTGCGGTGCGGCGATGACGGTCAGGTCGCTGTAGTCATCCATGCTGCCCCGCCTGTGCCAGCTCAGCCGCGCCGCGTAGAGGCTGCCGTCCTCCATGTACTCGCCCTGGGCGGAGAACAGGGGGTGCTCCGGCATATCCGGGATCACGCCCTCCGCCTCCAGCGCCTCCCGCTGGTCATCAAAGGAGCGGGTATCCGCAAAGGGGGCGATCATGGTGGCCATGTCTGAGGAGACGCCGGAACCGTCCGGTGCAACGCAGTTTTTAAAGTAATCGGCGGCGGCAGAACCTTCCGACTGCCCCGCCTGCTGCCCGTTCCCCGGGCCGCCGAAGACGCGGGGGATCAGCAGTACCCCCGCGAGGATGCACACGCAGGCCGCTGCCGCGACCCAGCCGATGCTGCGCTTCCGCCTTTTCACAGGCTCGCAGTCCGCCTCCGCAATGAGGCTCTCGTCCACGAAGCCCACCGCCTCCAGCATCACAGTGCCGTTCATATCCTATATCCCTCCTTCTCCAGGAACGCGCGCAGCTCCTTCCGGCAGCGGTGGAGCGTGGTTTTTACCTTGCTCTGTCCGATGCCGAGCCGCCGGGCGATGTCCCCGATCGTGTCCATGTACCAGTATCGCCGCAGGAAGATGATCCGCTTTTCCGCGGTCAGCGTCCGGAGCCAGCGGCCGATCGTCTCCCCCAGGAGCCGGGCGTCCGCCGCCTCCTCCGGTCCGCCGGAGGCGGGGATGCATTCCGCCATCTCGTCGGTGAGTTCCGTGAGGGACTGCTTTGCCCGCGCGCGGCTCCGGCACCGGTCAATGGCCAGATGCCGCGTGATGCGGGCCAGGTAGGGGTAGAGGTACGATGCCGGCTCGTGGGGCGGGATGGAATTCCACGCGGCAAGGTATGTCTCGCTGACGCATTCCTCGGCGTCCTTCTCGTCTTCCAGGATCCGGTCCGCCAGCAGACGCAGGCGCGCGCCGTATTTTTCCGCGGTCAGCTCGATGGCGTCCTCGCTGCGGGCAAAGTACAGCGCCACGATCTCCCGATCCTCCATGACTCCGCCTCCTTTCGCTTTTCTGGGAGCTCTCACCCATTATAGCGAGAAAACCGGCCGAAGGGTTACAAAAAAGAGACGCCGGATGCTTTTCGCGTCCGCCCGCTCCATTTGCCGATGATCGCCCGCCAATGACGCCGCGCCCTGTTTACCCGCGCCGCGGTCCGGCGCATTGACTTCTTCCGAAAAAAATGGTATAAAAGCAACAGGTTTTTGCCGCCGCCGGGGGAGAGCAAAAGTCCCGCGCAGCGGAAAGCGCGGCAGCGGACGAGTCCCCGCGGCGCCAGTCTGACAGAGCGGGGCGGCAGGACTATTGAACGGGAGGTTTTAAAATGTTTGATCTATCCAACACATGTCTGAAAAAGGGCTCGCTGACCGGTGAGGTCGCTGTGATCACCGGCTCCACCAGCAACGTGGGCAAGGGCTTTGCCCAGGCGCTGGCCTGGGCGGGGGCCAAGGTGGTCATCGTGGGGCGCAGCGCGGCTCGCGGCGCCGCGGTGGCCGAGGAAATCAATGCCGATAACGGCGCCGGCACCGCGATCTTCGTGCAGGCCGATGTGGCCGTGGAGGAGGACGTCGCCCGCCTGAAGGAGGAGGCCGTCGCCGCCTTCGGCAAGGTTGACATCCTCATCAACAACGCCATGGACATGTCCCTGAACGGGTCCATCCTGGAATCCACGGTGGAGGAGCTTGACCGGGCCTGCGCCATCTCTGTCCGGGCCTTCATGCTGACTGCCCACGCCTTCGTTCCCGATATGATCGGGCGCGGCCACGGGACCGTCACCTATTCCACCACCCAGTTCCACTATGTCCCCGGCATGCTGGGCGGCAGCGTTTACACCGCGTCCAAGGCTGCGGCCACCTCCGCCGCCATGTCCCTCGCCAACGAGGTGAAGGGAACCGGCGTCAACGTGTTCTGCTTCTGCCCCGCCGGCGTCGGCGCGGTGAATCCCGCGTCCCAGAAGGAGATCACCGAGGAGATGAAGAACATGCGCATGCCCGGCTTTGCGGGCATGATCACGCCGGAGGCCTCCGGCGCCGCCATGGTCTGGATGCTCCTCCGCGCCGCGGAGATGCACGGCACCGGCACCATGGTGGGCGACGTTCTGATGGCCATGGATTATCCCTTCCCCTGCCCGGAGACGCTGAATAAGGGGCCGCGCCATTATGTGGAGGAGATGCCGCTTACGCTGACCTTCTGCTATATGGGCCACGGTTTCCCGGAGAAGTGAGCCGGAGAGGGAAATAAACCCTTCAAAGCATAAAACAGGAAGCCGGAGGGAGGCGCTTTACAGGGAAGCGCCTCCTTCTTTTTGAGAAAGCGGGCGGATTGAAAGCGCCGCTCAACAGTGGTATATTCTATTCAGCGAATCATAATTAGCGGAGGGGTAAGATGAAGATCCATTGCGTATGGGAACACAATGGCAATGATAGTATCCTTTATGCTGTTGATTTTGTTGGAGCCTTTACAAGAGGCGCATCCAAAGAGGAAACAATGCTGAAAATGCCGGAAGAAATCCGGCAGTTCCTACTATGGCGAAACCAAATGCCGCCTGATGAGTATGATATTGAGATCGTTCAGGAAAAGGAATCTGCGCTCCAGATTCGAGATGCGGACAGTGACGTTTTGTTTGCGGCAGAAGAAAAGCCATTGACTGCGGAAGAATACCGGTATCTCAAGCTTTTGGCTTTGAAATCCGCCGAAGATTTTCACACACTTTACAGTTCGTTTCCCGATAAGAATACAAGCGCCCTTCCTTATCGCAAGACATTTTACGGCTCTGTTCCCCGTACTGCGGAGGAGATGTATCAGCATACGAAAGATGTAAACGCGTATTATTTCTCCGAAGTCGGCGCGAAGGCAGATAACGAAGGAACGATCGTTTCTTGCAGGGCAAGGGGATTTGAAGCGCTTGAATCCATCACGGGTTATTTATCCCTTGAAACCGTAACAGGCAGTTACGATGAACAGTGGTCCGTACGAAAGGTTTTGAGACGCTTCATTTGGCATGACCGGATCCATGCCAAAGCGATGTACAGAATGGGGATACGGACATTCGGGGCGGACGTCATACCTGATATCTTCGGGTTTTCCCGATAGATCCCTGTCAATCAGAAGGCCTTTTACTGTCCACGGGTCTTGCGGGCATCGGGTTTTGCACCCCAAAATCCAGACAAATAAGGCAAAACCGGCGTGACCATTGCGGTCACGCCGGTTTCATGTCGTTTTGAGCAGGTAACTGCCGCCTCAAAGCAGCGTACTTGTGAAGCGCCGCAGAGGGCTGCCTCTTTTTTTGGTTTGCAGCAGCCGTGCGCTCTGCGCCTTCTGAAAGCGGGCGGCGCAGTTTTACATATACACCGTGGCGTTGAAGGCGGTATGAACGGCGTTGGCCACGTTGGCGGGCTCCTTCGCGTCTCCAACGACCCACACCTCGGTGGCGGGGGCGCAGCCGCGCAGTTCGTTCACCACGTCCTTACGGGAGCGCATGCCGGTGGCCAGGAGGACCGTGTCGGCGGGGAACTCCACCGTCTCGCCCGTTTCGCCGCTGACGCAGACCACCGCGTCGGGCCTGATCTCCGTGAGACGGTGATCCAGCCGGTATTCCACCCCGGCCTCCTTCAGCGCGGCGCCGATGATGGTGATGGAGCCGGAGAGCCCGCCACGCAGGCCGCCCCTGGCGGAGCTCAGATCCTTTTCCATGGCGACGATGGTGGGGACGATCCCCTTCTTCACCAGCCCGTATGCGCACTCCAGCGCCACGGAGCCGGCGCCCACGATCACCACGCGGCCTTTCGGCTCCACCGTGCCAAGATCCGCCTCCGGCGCCCAGTGGACGTGGGGCAGGTCCGTGCCCGGCACTGGCGGCACGACCGGGACGGCGCCGCACGCGAGGATGATCCCGTCGTATTCGTTCTTCTCCAGCTCCTCCGCCGTGGCGGGGGTGTTCAGACGGATGTCCGCGCCGGACGCCTCCGCCCGCCGGATGATGAAATCCAGATAGCTTTTCAGGTCCTGCTTGAGAGGCTGCACGCCGATGGCGTTGTGGAGGTTGCCGCCCAGCCGGTCCGACGCCTCGTACAGGGTGACGCTGTGTCCCCGTTGAAGAAGGGTGTCCAGCGCCTGGAGGCCGGCGGGGCCGCCGCCCACCACGGCGACGCGCTTTTTCTCCTCCGCCCGGGGAATGATGCCCGCGGGGAATTCGGTCGTCCGCCCCAGTACGGGGTTCACCGCGCATTCGGTGGGCCGCCGTGCCACGAGCCTTGCGGTGCAGAAGGAGCAGCGGAGGCAGGGCCGCACTGTCTCCGGCTTGCCCAGTGCGTATTTGCGGGGCATTTCCGGATCGGCCATGAAGGGCCGGGTCATGCAGACGATGTCCGCCCAGCCGTTTTGCAGGATCATCTCCGCGTTGTCAATGTTCATGATGCCCGCCACGGCGGAGACCAGCACGGATTTGGGCAGCATCTCGCGGAAAATACGGGCGTAGTTCACGTTGGCCATACGGGGGGAGGCGTAGGGGTTCACCCAGTAGTGCATGGCGTCGATTTTGCCCCGGATGCCGGCGGAAACATTCAGCACGTCGATCTTGTCCTGCAGGAGGCGGACATATTCCTTTGTTTCCTCCAGGTGCATGCCGCCCTCGATCATCTCGTCGGCGGAAATGCGGAAGACGATGACGAAATCCTCCCCGCAGCGGGCGCGGATGCCGTCCAGGATCTCGATGGCGAACCGGGCGCGATTCTCCAGGCTGCCGCCGTATTCGTCGGTGCGGTGGTTGAAATAGGGGGAGGAAAACTGACCGATCAGATTGGCGTGGCCGCCGTGGACGATGACCCGCCGCACCCCGGCCTGCTTGCAGCGGACTGCGGCAGCAATGTACTTCTCGATGACGTCCTTCACCTCGTCGTGGGTCAGCGCGCGGGTCATCACCGGTTCTCGCCCCTCGGCGGCCGCACGGGCCAGCTCGAAGTCCGAGACGCAGACGGAGGCGGAGACGGGCGCGTGGCCGGTCTTCTGCCAGTTGGCGTCGTTGCCGGTGTGGTTCAGCTCAATGCAGGGCTCGCACCCGAACTGGTGGCACATATCCGTGAACTTGCCCAGGGGCTGGATCATCTCGTCCGTGTCCAGCCGGAGCTGCCGCTCCTCATCGTGGCCCATGTCGTAATCCACCAGGGCGTTGCCGAGAGCGATGACGCTGACGCCTCCTTTCGCGATGGGGCGGAAGAAGTCCACGCACTCCCGGGTCATGAAGCCGTTGATGTCGACCAGGCCGGGCGACGACGGCGTCATGACGAGCCTGTTCTTGAACTCGATCCCCCGGATCGTCATGGGGGAGAGGGACAGAGGATAACGCTGCTTCATACGATCTTCTCCTTTGCTTTCTTTCGTTTTCTCTTTTCCCGCGCGGATTTGCCGTCCCCGCGCCATGCTTTCCATGAGTATACCACAACGGCGCGCCAAAAAACAGAACATGGCGCGAAATCGGCCGTGCAAAGTTGAAATAGTAAAGCAGGGGAGGCCTTGGGCGCCCTCCCTTGGGGATCCTGCTGCCGCAGCGGCACATTTATTTGTGAAATACTGCGGTGCAGGGGTCGGATATCCGTCAGGATGATCCGGCCCCTGCGCCTTGCCTTTCGCAAAAACCGCATCCGCTTATAAGTGAAGGGAGGCGGCTTCCTTACGAAGCGCCTCCCCGGCTGCTTTTGTATCATGCTTTCTTTTGTTCCGTTCCGGAGCCGTGGGCAGAGCGGGGCCTCAGGAGCTGGAGGACAGCCCGCACCAGGAGCTCCGCCGCGAAGAAGATCGCGATATTGAGAAACGGCATCACGTACGGGGCAATGCTCCGATCCAGTATCCCGAAGGGGTCGCCGGTGACGAAGAACCAGTTGAACCGGTGGTCATAGCTTCCCGCCGCGCCGTTGTAGAGGGCGTTGCCCAGGACCGCCCAGAGGGTCATCCCGGCCAGAACGGCCAGGTCCCTCCGGCAGCTTTTGGCCGAAAGGCCCTCCCCGTCGGCGACCAGAGTAAGCAGGCAGCCGACCGTCATCATTGCGTGGAATGTCAGCGTCTGGACCACCCGGTAGCACAGGGGGTCCACCCGGTACCACATGACCCCTGCGGGATAGATGAGATAAACGAGATTGGACACGAACCCCAGCAGGGCGAAATTGGCCCGGTATTTCTCCAGAAACCGGACATGCCGGCTCAGAAAGCACATCACGCACATGGCGGTGCACACGTGGAAGGGCAGCTTCTCCATGTCGATCTGTTCATAGGCGAAGGGCATGAGGAAGAAATCCGCGATGTACAGGCCAAAGGCGATGTGGGTGAACACCGACGCCGCCTTCTCCCTGGCCCGGCTCCCGTTCTTCGTCAGGAGCAGGACGAGAGCGGCGATTACGGCCGCGCCGATGATAGTGCGGATGTGCCAGGGGCCGAAGCAGGTGAAGGGCGCGGCTGAGCCCCGGTCGGCCAGCAGCCCGTGTATCAGCGCGTACACGGCGTCACCGCAGCATGTACGCCGTCAGCAGGGCGTAGGTGTTCCGGAGTCCGTCCATATGGGTGCGCTCGTACCCGTGGCTGTTCAGGGTGCCGGGACCGATGGCCGCGTGGCGGATGTCGTAGCCGGCGACGACGCTGGGGTCGCAGTCGGTGCCGTAGTGAGGGGTGAAGACATCCGTCACGAAGTCGATCCCGGCGGCGATGGCCGTCTCCCGCAGCTCGTTCGTCATGGCCCAGTGGTAGGGGAAGCGGGAGTCCTTGGCAAAGATCGTGACCTTCCGCTCGTCGGAGGTCTGATCCGGGCCTACAGGCGCGATGTCCACCGCCAGCATGTCGCAAACGTCCTCAGGCAGCACCACGGTCCCGTGGCCGATCTCCTCATACATTGCGAAATAGAAGTAGACCCGGCGCTTCGGCTCCGTCCCGGTCTCCCGCAGCTTACGCAGGGCGGTGAGCAGCAGGGCGGCGCAGGCCTTGTCGTCGATGAACCGGCTCTTGATATAACCGTTCGAGACAGTGAAGCGCGGCTCCAGGGCGATCATGTCGCCGGTCCCGATCCCCAGGGCGGCCACGTCCTCCGCGGTTTTCACGTTCTCATCCAGCACCACGCAGACGTTCTTGCGGAAATCCGGGAGCGTGTCCCGCAGCTCCTCCTCCGTAACATGGATTGAGCCGGGCGTGCGGCAGACGGAACCGGTGAAAACCTTCCCGTCCCGGGTGTGGACGCGGACGTTCTCCGTGACGCAGTAGAAGGGGTAGAGCCCGCCCACGGCGCACACGTTCAGGGTGCCGTCGGCGTTCACCCGCCGCACCATGAGGCCGATATCGTCCAGATGCGCCGTGACGCACAGGGGTTCCCCCTCCCCGCCCAGGGAGGCGATGACGCCGCCCTTCCGGGTCACGTGGTAGCCGAAGCCCAGCTCGTCCAGCAGGTCGCACAGGAGCCGCTGGATCTCCTCATACTGGCCGGTGGTGCTGTCCACCGCCAGGAGCTTCTGAAAATAGTCCAGAAAGACCTTCTCGTCAAATCCGATCATTGCTTCTCCTCGATTCCTTCACAGAAGTCCGGCCGGCGAAATGCCGGCCGGAAGTTTTTCGGTCCATTCAGATGAAGCCCGCCAGAGCGGGTTCATTTTGAAGGCATTGCCATGGGCGGGAACAGCTCCGCGCCTTTTTGGAGCTCGTCCCGGATGCTGATGTGCTGGGGGCAGACCTCCTCGCACTGGCCGCACTGGATGCACTCCGACGCGTGCTTGTGTCCGTGGCCGCCCACGAGCCAGTTGGCCTGGAACTCCGCCTCCCGCCGCTCGTTGTACAGGGTCAGCATGTTCATGGCGGTGAAGGTGCCGGAAATGCCGATGTCCATGGGGCAGACCTTGGCGCAGTAGTTGCAGGTGGTGCAGGGGATCAGAGGGATATCGGTCAGCGCGATCCGCGCCTTCTCCACCGTCTCCCGCTCCTCGGGGGTGAGCCTCTTGAAGTCCTTCATGTAGGAGAGGTTGTCCTCCATCTGCTCCAGGGTGCTCATGCCGGAAAGAACGGTGATGACACCCTCCAGATCCGCGGCGAAGCGGATGGCCCAGGAGGCCGCGCTGTGCGCCGGATCGGCAGCATGCAGGATCTCCGCCACCCTCTCGGGCGGATTCGCCAGCAGGCCGCCCTTCACGGGCTCCATGATGACGATGGGCTTGTTGTGCTTCCTGGCCACCTCATAGCAGCCCCGGGCGGAGAAGGCGGGATTCTCCCAGTCGGCGTAGTTGATCTGAAGCTGAACGAACTCCGCCTCGGGGTGCTTCGTCAGCACCTCGTCCAGCTCCTCGGGCTTGGAGTGGAAGGAGAAGCCGAAGTGCTTGATGAGTCCCTCCTCCTTCTTCTTCGCCACGAAGTCCCAGATGCCGAAATCCTCAAAGAAGTGGGTCTTGTGCTCCCCGATGTTGTGGAGCAGGTAGAAATCGAAATACCCGGCCCCCGTGCGCTCCAGGGACTGGTCGAACTGCCGGAGGGAACCCTCCTTCGTCCGGTCGCCCATCCATGCGGCACACTTGGTGGCGAGCTGGAAGCTCTCCCTGGGGTACCGCTCCACCAGCGCCTGGCGGATAGCGTCCTCGCTGCCCGTGTAGGCCCAGGCGGTGTCAAAGTAGGTGAAGCCGGCGGCCATGAATTTGTCCACCATGGCCTTGACCTGCTCCACGTCGATCGCATCGTCCTTCCTCGGCAGACGCATGAGGCCGAAGCCCAGCTTGCCGATCTCTTCTCCCAGATATGCCATGTTCTCCTCCTTCTTACTCCGCCATGGGGACGGCCCACTCCCGGATGCCGCCCGCTGTCTGTCTGCCGTTCAGGAGCCTGCCCCGGACCACCTCGGCGCCGGGGGCGGAGGCGCTGACCTCCCGCTCGCTGTGTCCCATGCCTCCGCCGCCGGAAGTGGCGAAGGTGATGATCTTCTTCCCGCTGAGATCATACCCCTCCAGGAACGTCTGTACGATGGTGGGTACCGTCTCACACCACACGGGGAAGCCAAGGAAGATCACGTCATACTGACTCATGTCCTCCACATGGCTCGTCACCGGCGGGCGCATCCCCGGGGTCATCATCTCCACGATGCTGCGGCTGTTCCGGTTCATCCAGTTCAGGTCCGCCCGGGTGTAGGGCGTCTCCGGTCTGATCTCAAAGAGATCGCCGCCGACCGCCTCGGCCACCAGCGCCGCCAGCTTTGCCGTGCGCCCTCCCGCGGAAAAATAAGCGACCAGTATCTTCTTGCTCACTATGATCTTCCTTTCCGTTATTGCGATTTGAATTGTTCTTCTCCTGATTATAGCAGGCGGCAGGAGCGTTTTCAATAATAAGAAGGCCTATGTTTTGCGGTAAATGAAGACGCGGAACTGGGCCGTCACCGCGAGCTCCTCCACCGACGCGAGCCGCGCGGCCCCCTCCCGGGGCGTTTTCCAGGTGTAGGGGGTCATGTGGTACAGAGCGGCGATATCCTCCGGCGCTGTCAGGGTGAAGCGCGTCTCCACCGGCTCCGCGCCAAGCAGACGGAAGCCGGGGTACTCCTCCGTCTTCTCCGGGTTTTCGTAGGGATCGTCGTAGAGGATCTCCTTCAGCTCCCACAGGTGGCGCGGCCCAGGCACCGCGTAGAGGAACAGCCCGCCGGGCCGCAGCACCCGCGAAAACTCCTCCGCCGCCAGGGGCGAGAAGCAGTTTACCAGGATATCCGCGGCCCCGTCCGCCAGAGGCAGCCGGTATACCGACGCCACGGCGATCTCCGCGTCCCGGCAGAGGCGCGCCGCACGCTTCGCAGCCGTTTTCGAAAGATCCACGCCGGCCGCCGCCCCGCCCCGCTCCGTGACGAGCGCGCTGAGAGCCTGGGTGTAGTACCCCTCGCCGCAGCCGGCGTCCAGCAGCACGGGCCGCTCCGCCTCCGAAGCCCCCGCCAGCCGGCACAGCGCCTCCCGCAGGGGTCCATACCACCCTCCGGAGAGGAAGCGCCTGCGGGCGTCCACCATCTCCCGGTCGTCGCCGGGGGAGCGGGAGTGCCGCCGGTTCACCGGCAGCAGGTCCACGTACCCCTCCCGCGCCACGTCGAAGCTGTGGTCGGCGGGGCAGCGGTACCGCCGCGCCTCCCGGATGAGGCCCGCCCCGCACAGGGGACAGGAAAATACCGTCGTCATGTGCATCCCTCCGGGGGACAGTATACCGCAGTCCCCGCGGTTTGAAAAGCGGCCGTGTTGACATTGACGGCGGATGTGATATAGTTGGATTTAACTACTATGTTGGTACAAAGGGTGGTGAGAGATTGCAAAAGGCACTGATCGCCATGAGCGGCGGGGTGGACTCCTCCGTGGCGGCGCTGCTCATGCTGGAGCGGGGCTTCGACTGCGTGGGCTGCACCATGGTGCTATGGAGCGGCGACTCCCGGTGCTGCTCCGCAGACGACGTGGAGGACGCGCGGTATGCCGCCCGGCGGCTGGGCATCCCCCACTATTCCTTCAATATGAAGGACGATTTCAGCCGTGAGGTCGTTGAGCCGTTCGCGGCGGAATACCTGGCGGGCAGGACGCCGAACCCCTGCATCCGCTGCAACAGGGAGATGAAATTCAAAAAGCTCCTGGAGCGGGCGGAGCTGATGGGATGCTCCCACATCGTCACCGGGCACTATGCCCGGACGGAGGAACGGGACGGGCGATTCATCCTGCGCCGGGGAAGGGACGAAAGCAAGGATCAGAGCTACGTCCTCTATTTCCTGGGGCAGGACGAGCTGAGGCGCGCGGCGTTTCCCCTGGGGGAGCTCACGAAGCCGGAGGTGCGGGCCATCGCCGAGGAAAACGGCCTCCTGAACGCCCGCAAGCCCGACAGCCAGGACATCTGCTTCGTGCCAGACGGGGACTACGCCCGCTTCATCGAGGAGCAGCTTGGCCGCACTGCGGAGCCGGGGGACTTTGTGGACCGGGACGGCCGGGTGCTTGGCCGCCACCGGGGCATCATCCGCTATACCGTCGGCCAGCACCGGGGACTTGGCCTGAGCCTGCCGGAGGCCATGTACGTCTGCGCCGTCGACGCGGGGAGCAACCGGGTGGTGCTGGGCA
>JAFWFZ010000007.1 GCA_017515345.1 Oscillospiraceae bacterium
CAGCAGCTTGTAGCAGCCGAACGTTTCATTGCAGCTCGTTATCGTATAGCTTCCATAGTCCCGGATCATTGTGCCCAGCGCTTCATCAGCGGCGGCAAGGCAGTCCTCCTTCTCCAGGATCTCGCTGTTTTCGTGCATGACGCCGAATTCCGGCATCTGGTACACTACTAATTCATTGTCCGCGAAGTAATAGGTGTTTCCGGAATCGTCAGAATACTTCTCCCGCTTTTCGATCATTTCTGCCCGATTGGCAATGGAAAACGAGGAGATCAGATCGTAATCCTCGACGCCCTCATCATGCAGCCCGTCAGGCTGATAGAAAGGGGATTCTTCCGGTGCGGGGACAAATCCCTGTCCCCCATCGCCGGCCGTGCCTTCTTCCACTGCGGCAGCGGGACTCTGCTCCTGCGCGCCGGCAGCGTTTTCCGCCGGGACGCCGGCTTTCTGACAGCCCGCGCCGAGAAGGATCGCAAGGCACAGCGCGAACAGTACGGCGTATTTCATTCCTGCTTTCCTGCTCATGTCAATACCTCCCTGAAACCCCGATATAGAAGAATACAAAAATCGAGGCATAAATGTCGGGAAAAGCTGCGGCGCCGCTGCTTTTCCCCTTCTCTCCCGTTTTCTCCGCGGATTTTATTCCGTTTCCTTGTTCTCTCCGTAATAATTGGTGCGGAAGCGCTTGGGCGAGAGGCCGACCTCCTTTTTGAATACCTTTGTGAAGTAGCTCTGGTCCTTGAAGCCGCACTGGCTGGCGATGGAGGCCAGGCTGGCGCTGTTTTCCAGGAGCAGCTTCTTGCTCTTTTCGATCCGTACCTTGGTGATATACGCCGTCAGCGACATGCCGGTCTCCTGCTTGAAGATGCTGCTGAGGTACGATTTGCTCAGAAACACCTCCCGCGCCAGGGAATCCAGCGTCAGCTTCTCGGCGCAGTATTTTTTGATATAGTTCGTGATCTTGAACACCACGTCCGAGTGCTTCACCTCCGCCAGGTCGAACGCCTGGACGATGAACCGGCGGATGATGTCGGAGATCCAGAACGCAAGCTGATCCACGTCGTTGAAGGATTCGATCTGGAGGATGTAGTTCTCCGAGAGGCGGAACGTCTCCGTGGTGTCGGCTCCCGCCTCGATGGTGGCGCGGGAGAGGATCACCAGCAGCTCCAGCAGCCGCGCCTTGATGGCGAAAATGTCAAAATTGGAGTAGACGTAGATGTGGGCCAGCATCTCGTTGAGCATGTCCATCACCGCGGCCTTTTCCCCGCGGATCACCGCGGTCTGCAGGTTCTTTTCAAACTCCAGCAGCAGCTCCGCGCTCTTGGTGTCCATGTCCTCATAGTATTCCTTGGCCACATAGATCTCTTTGAGGATCCTGTCCTGGCGCTCCATGCTGTCCTGGAGCTGCTGAGGAGGACCGGAGAGGTATGCGGTCACCGCGGCCAGCAGCTCGGAGATGTGCTGCACCTTCTGGGTGGAAAATGCCGACAGGCGCGAAACGGCCCATGCCATGTCCGGCTCGGGCAGATCCTCCACCACGTCCTGCATATCCCCCATGACGAGAGGCCCCAGCACCAGGCCGCCGCACAGGCTGCCGTCGGCCGCCATGATGGACGCCGCGATGAACACCAGCCCCATGGGGCAGTAGTAGATGTATTTGCCGTTCCAGCGGTGCGCCTCGTTGCAGCCGTAGAGGTGGGTCGTCAGCTCGTCGGTCTTCCCATAGGGACAGTGGGAACAGAAATTCTCCGAGCTGGGCTGGGGCAGCAGGGCAGCGGGCGCGTCCGACGGCACGTCCACGATCTTGCAGCCCACCTCCAGAAGCTCCGAAAAATGGGCCCGGTATTTTTCACATTTTTTCCTCAGTTCCTTATCCACGGCCTGATCTTCATCCTCCCGCCGCTCGGCCGGACGCCGGCAGCAACGGTCACGCGCCTTCCGGCGCTTTTCCTCCGTTCTTTTTCCTCATGCAGTAATCGTATGCGGCCTCCGCGGCGTCCAGCGCCTCGTAGGTGTAGCAGTCCGCGCCGATGTGGTCGCAAAGCTCCTGCGTCACCGGCGCGCCGCCGATCATGATATAGACCTTGTCCCGGTATCCGTGCTCCCGAAAATAGACGATCACCCGCTGCAGCGACTCGATCGTCGTGGTGAGCAGGGCGGAGCAGCAGAGAAGTTCGGCGCCAGACTCCACCACGGCGTTGAAAAACCGTTCCGGAGAGACGTCCACCCCCAGGTCGATGACCTCCAGTCCCTTGCTCTGCAGCATGATCTTCACCATGTTTTTGCCGATGTCGTGAAGGTCGCCCTCCACGGTGCCGATGACCACGCGGCCCACAGGGTTCGCGGTCTCGTCCCGCATATGGGGCTTCAGGATCTCAAGCCCCGCGTTGGCGGCCCTGGCGGCGACCAGCACCTGAGGCACAAAGACCTGCGAGCTCCTGTATCTGTCCGCCAGCACGCCCATGCCGGCAAGGAGCCCGCCGTCGATGATCTGCCGCGGCGGGATCCCCTCGTCCAGGGCGCGCTGCACCAATTCCCTGACCTTCGATACTTTTCCGTTCTGCAGCTGCTCGCTGAGCTCTGACAGCGTGTCCAATCTCAAGCCACCTCTGTCCGCTCAGTTGAGGAAATCCTTGAGCTTTTTGCTGCGGCTGGGGTGGCGGAGCTTCCGCAGCGCCTTGGCCTCGATCTGGCGGATGCGCTCACGGGTGACGTTGAACTCCTTGCCCACCTCCTCCAGCGTGCGGGTCCTGCCGTCCTCGATGCCGAACCGGAGGCGGAGCACCTTTTCCTCCCGGGGCGTCAGGGTCATGAGCACCTCGGCGAGCTGCTCCTTCAGCAGGGTGAAGGACGCGGCCTCCGCGGGCTCGGAGGCGTCCTCATCCGGGATGAAGTCGCCCAGGTGGCTGTCCTCCTCCTCGCCGATGGGCGTCTCCAGGGATACGGGCTCCTGCGCGATCTTGAGGATGTCGCGCACCTTGTCCACCGGCATGTTCATCTCCTCCGCGATCTCCTCCGGCGAGGGGTCGTGTCCCAGCTCCTGGAGGAGCTGGCGGGAGATGCGCATCACCTTGTTGATCGTCTCCACCATGTGCACGGGGATGCGGATGGTGCGGGCCTGGTCCGCGATGGCGCGGGTGATGGCCTGGCGGATCCACCAGGTGGCGTAGGTGGAGAATTTGTAGCCCTTGGTGTAGTCGAATTTTTCCACGGCCTTGATCAGGCCCAGGTTGCCCTCCTGGATCAGGTCCAGGAACTGCATCCCGCGGCCCACGTAGCGCTTCGCGATGCTGACGACCAGTCTCAGGTTCGCCTCGGCCATGCGGCGCTTGGCGTCCTCATCCCCCTCGGCCATGCGCATCGCCAGCTCCACCTCCTCCTCAGCGGAAAGGAGGCTGATCTTTCCGATCTCCTTGAGGTACATGCGCACGGGATCGTCCACGCTGAAGCTGTCCACCAGGGCGTCGGTGTCCACGACCTCCTCCTCGGCCATGCTCTCGATCTCCTCCAGCTCCTCCAGGTCGGGGGAGGCTTCGTCGATGGGCGGGAGGATGGCGTCGTCCGAGTCGATAGTGTCGATGTTGAGGTTTTCCAGGGTGTCGTAGAATTTGTCGATCTGCTCCTGCTCGAGGTTCATCTCCTCCAGCACGTCCATGAGCTGCTTGGCGCTGAGGCGGCCGCGCTTTTTCCCCTCCTCGATCAGGGCGTTCAGGCGCTCCTCATTCTGCTGCTCCTTCGTTTTCTCCTCGCTGCCGGTCCCCTCGCCGCGGAGCTCGGGAGCCGTTTCCTCCTGGGCTTCCCGGCGGCTCTTTGCGCTTTTTTCCCTGCTGTCTTTTTTCTCGGCCATGTCTTTATCCTCCATATCCTTTTTTCTCTCTCAGCCTCTGGGCCACCTCCAGCAGGTCGGCCTGTCCGCTGAGCTTGCGTGATCTGATTTTCTCTATGTAATCGGCCATCGCCCGCTCTCCGCCGGCAATGGACTCGGGTTTGCCCAGTATGACGGTGAGCTGAGCGGCCTCGCTGGGGCTGAGTCCCGCGGCGACTGCCGCAGGGGTGATGGCTGCGCCCTCCCGTTTTCGCCGTTTCAGCTCGTCAAAGAGCTTTGCCAAAAACGGCGAGGTGAACTCCGACGGCTCCAGCGTCCCCGCAGAGGCGAGCAGCGACTGATCCAGCAGGATGAGCCGTATGACTCCCTCCTCTGCCGCGGCGGACTGGGGATCGTCGTAGCGGATGGCCCGGTCCGCAGGCTGGATGTTCGCGGAGACGCGCTGCATCGCCTGCTCCTCCTTCTTTTTCCGGGCGCTGATCCTGCGGCGGAACGCCTTCCTCAGCTCGTTGGCCACCGCCTCCTTCGAGACCCCGGCCGCTTCCGCCACCCTGGCCCCGTATATCTCCCGCTCCACGGCGCTGTCCAGCTCCGAGAGGAGCCCTGTGGCCTCCGCCAGATAAGCGATCCGCCCCTCGTCCGTCTCCAGATCGTGGGCTGCCCGGATCGCAGAGAGCCGGTACTCGATGTGGTTATCGCTCTTTTCCAGCAGGAGGGAAAACGCCTCTGCTCCGCGGCGCCTGATGAAGCTGTCCGGGTCGTCCTTGGCGGGCCGCCCGTCCGCGTCCAGCACGGGATCCCCGTGCTCGTCCGTCACCGGCGGCAGCTTCAGCACCTTGACGCCGATGCCCGTCTTTTCCAGCACGCCGATGGCCCGCTGGGCTGCCTTGACCCCGGCGGCGTCCCCGTCGTAGGCGATGACCGCGTTTTCGGAGTACCGCTTCAGGAGCCGCGCCTGCTCCGGCGTCAGCGAGGTGCCCAGGGAGGCCACGGCTCCGTCGAAGCCCGCCTGGTGCAGGGTCACCACGTCGATGTTGCCCTCCACCAGGATGAGGCGGCCCGACTTCGTCTTTTTCGCCAGGTTCAGGCCGAAAAGCTGCCGGCTCTTGCTGAATACCAGCGTGTCATGGGAGTTGACGTATTTTCTGTCGTCATCCCCCAGCGTTCTGCCGGAGAAGCCCACCACCTCGCCCCGCACGTCGATGACGGGGAACATGAGCCGGTCGTGGAATGTGTCGTGCAGGCCGCCGCCCTTCTGATTGCGGGTGACGAGCCACGCGTCCAGCAGCTCCGCCTGGGAGTAGCCCTTTTTCTCCATGGCGTTCATGAGCCTGTCCCAGCTGTCCGGCGCGGCGCCCAGGCCGAACCGGGTGACCATCTTCCGGGTAATGCCGCGCTTTTTCAGATAGGCGACGGCCTTCTCCCCCTCCGGGGCGGAGAGGCAGTCGTGGAAAAAGCGCGCCGCGTCCCGGTTCAGCTCCAGCATCCGCTGGCGGCGGCGCCGGGTCTCCAGCGGCACGTCGTCCTCCGGCACGGTCATTCCCACGCGCTTTGCCAGCAGCGCCACCGCGTCGCCGAAGCTCAGGTTCTCCATCTCCATGACGAAGTTGACGACGCCGCCGCCCTTGCCGCATCCGAAGCAGTGGTAGATCTGCTTGTCCTGATTCACGGAAAACGACGGCGTTTTCTCGCTGTGGAAGGGGCAGAGGCCGAACCGGTTGCTGCCGCTTCGCTTGGTGAGGGGCACGTAGGAGCTCACAACGTCCACAATGTCGCACCGGGCGACGAGTTCGTCCAAAAAGCTCTGCGGGATCGCCATCTCTGCCTCCTTTCCCGGTTTTGAGCCGGTTTTTTCCTATTTCACCTGCCAGGCCATGGGCAGGTACAGGCCGCTGAAAACGCCCATGGCGTACTTATCCGTCATGCCGGATACATAGTCGCACACCGCCCGCCGGAGCCCGTCCCGCGCGGCGATGCCGCGGAAATCCTCCGGCAGCTTGTCCGGATGCTCCATGTAATAGCTGTATATCCCGTCCAGGATCCCGAAGACCTTGCTCTCCTCGCCCTTGGCCTTCGGGTTTTTATAGACGTTTTCATTCATGAACGCGTGGAAGGTGGAAAACACGAAGCTCATCTGCGGGCTCATGCGGATCTCCCCCGTCCCGGCGCTCTCTGTGAGCACGTCCCGGATGATGGTGTCGATGCGCTCGCTGTACCGATCGCCCAGGGCGCAGGTCACCTCCGGCGGGATGTCGCCTTCCCGCAGGATCCCCGCGCGGATCGCATCGTCCGCGTCGTGGTTCATATAGGCCGTCCGATCCGCCACCCGGACCACCTGGCCCTCCAGCGTGTCGGCCGGCGGGTCGTTCGTGTGGCGGAGGATGCCGTTTCGCACCTCGCAGGTGAGATTCAGCCCCGCGCCGCTCTTCTCGATCACATCCACCACCCGCAGGCTCTGCTCATAGTGGCGGAAGCCGCCCTCCCCGGCCATGAGCTCGTTTAGGGCACGTTCACCGGCGTGGCCGAAGGGCGTGTGGCCCAGATCGTGGCCCAGGGCGATGGCCTCGGTCAGGTCCTCGTTGAGCATGAGGCCCCTGGCGATGGTGCGGGCGATGCGGGTCACCTCCAGCGTGTGGGTCAGGCGGGTGCGGTAATGGTCCCCCTCCGGCTGGAGAAACACCTGGGTCTTGTGCATCAGCCGCCGGAACGCCTTGGAGTGGATGATCCGATCCACGTCCCGCTGGAAGCAGGTCCGCACGGGGCACTCCTCCTCCGGACGAAGCCTGCCGCGGGACTCGGAGGCCCGCGCCCCGTAAGGCGCGATCATCACCCGTTCGAGTTCTTCCCTCTTTTTTCTCAGGTCTTCCACACGATCGCCCCCCTTTCTCATTTGTATAATACGCCGCCGGTCAGAAAAACCCTTTTGGCATTTCCGATAAATTTTTGGCTGCGCCGTCCTTGTAAAAATGCCGCTGTTATGCTAATGTAGAAGCACCGGGCCTGCGCCCGGCACTGTATGGCTTTACGGGAGAACGGATCGTATGCGCATCAAAAAACGGTTTTCTCATGTCCGGATCATTGCGCTGGGCTACTTTATCATGATCGCGCTGGGCGCTGTGCTGCTCATGCTGCCTATTTCCGCCGCGGACAGGAGCGCCAGCCCCTTTCTGGAGGCGCTGTTCACCTCCACCTCCGCCTCCTGCGTCACCGGGCTCGTGCTGCGGGATACGGCCACCCACTGGTCCGGCTTCGGGCAGGCGGTCATCCTTGTGCTCATCCAAATCGGCGGTCTGGGCTTCATGACCATATCCACCTTCTTCTTCCTGTTCATGCGCCGGCAGGTGGGACTGCGCAGCCGCGCCGTGATGAGCGAGAGCATCAACGTCTCCCACGTGGGCGAGATCATTTCCCTCACCCGGATCATCGTCACGGGTACCGCCGTGACGGAGCTGACCGGCGCCGTCCTGCTCTCCATCCGGTTCATCCCCCTCTTCGGTCCGGGCAGGGGGACGTGGCTCAGCATCTTCCACTCCGTTTCCGCCTTCTGCAACGCTGGCTTCGACCTGATGGGCGGCTACAGCGGGCCGTTCTCCTCCTTCACCGCCTGGGCGGGGGATCCGCTGGTCAACATCACGCTGATCCTCCTGATCCTCATCGGCGGCATCGGCTTCCTCGTGTGGGCGGATGTGCTGAAAAACGGGCTGCGCCTGCGGCGCTATTCCCTCCACTCCAAGGTGGTGCTGTCGACGACGGCGGTCATCACGGTCTGCGGCGCGGCGCTGTTCTGGCTGCTGGAGCGGGGGTACACCGGCGCGGGTCTTTCCACCGGGCAGCAGATCCTTCAGGCGCTGTTCGCCTCGGTCACGCCGCGCACGGCGGGCTTCAACACCGTGGATCTCGGCGCCATGAACGACGCGTCCAAGCTGCTCACCACCGTATTCATGTATATCGGCGGCAGCCCCGGCTCCACCGCAGGCGGCGTGAAGACCGCCACCGTGGCGGTGATCCTGTTCTTCGCCGTCTCCCACATGCGGGGCAGCACCTATGTGGGCGCCTTCGGGCTGAAGATCCCGGAAGACGCCATCAGAAAGGCGCTGGTCGTGGCGTCCTTCAACCTGACCCTGGGCCTCATCGGCAGCATCGTCACTGCCGCCTCCGGCATCCCCCTGAGCGACTCGGTCCTGGAGGCGTTCTCCGCCATCAGCACCGTGGGCCTCTCCACCGGCGTCACCCGGGACCTTACCGTGATCGGGCGGATCGTCATCATCCTTCTCATGTACAGCGGGCGGCTGGGGAGCGTCACCTTCGCCACCGCCCTGTTCGAGCGGCGGGCCCGACCGCCCGTCACCGCCCCGGCGGGCAGCATCACCATCGGTTAAGGAGGCAGAAACATGAAATCGTTTCTCATCATCGGAATGGGCTCCTTCGGGCACCACCTGTGCAGGTGCCTGGCCCAGCGAAAGTGCGACATCATGATCGTGGACAGGCACGAGGAGCGGCTGGAGGATCTGCTGCCCTATGTCGTCAGCGCCAAGGTGGGCGACTGCACCAACATCGAAGTGCTCCGCTCCTTCGGCATCCCGGAATTCGACGCCTGCTTCGTCTGCATCGGCAGCAAATTCCAGGACAGTCTGGAGGTCACGAGCCTTCTCAAGGAGCTGGGCGCGAAAAAGGTCTACAGCAAGGCGGGCCAGGATCTGCAGGCCAAGTTCCTCCTGCGCGTCGGCGCGGACGAGGTCATCTACCCCGAGCTGGACGCCGCGGAGCGCATCGCTATCAGCGAGAGCTCCGACAACATCTTCAACTGCATCGAGCTGGCCGGCGAGCACCGGATCTTTGAGATCGGCACCCGGAAAAGCTGGATCGGCAAGAGCATCCGGGATCTGAACTTCCGTTCCAAATACAACCTCTCCATCCTGGCCATCCAGTCCGGCAGCGACCTGAACGTGCTCCCCTCCCCCGATTATGTGTTCCGCGCGGAGGATCACCCGCTGGTGCTGGGCCACATCAACGACATCGAAAAGGCCATCGGGGACTGAGCCTTGCGCGATCAGAGCTGTGCCTCCCGCTATCCCCTGCTCCTGGTCCACGGCGCGGGCTTTCGGGATCTGAAGCGCCCTCTCTACTGGGGCCGGATCCCCGGCGCGCTCACCGCCCGGGGCGCCGCCGTTTTCTACGGCAGGCAGGACTCCTGGGGCTGCATCGCCGACAACGCCCGGGCGCTGGTGGATCGGATCCGGGAGATCCTTCGGGAAACCGGCGCGAAGAAGGTTAACATAATCTCTCACTCCAAGGGCGGACTGGAGGCTAGGATGGCCGCCTCCTCCCTGGGCGCGGGGGATCTGATCGCCAGCGTCACCACCGTCGCCACGCCCCACCGGGGCTCCAAAACCGTGGACACGCTCATGAAGGCGCCCCGCTCGCTGTTCTCCGCAGCCGCCTTCGCGGTGGACAACTGGATCCGGGTGGTGGGCGACCGGAAGCCGGATTTTCTCCGGGTCTGCGAGGAGCTGACGACGGAGCGGATGGCGGCATTCAACCGGGCAAACCCCGACTGTCCCGACGTGCTCTACCGGAGCTTCGCCTGCGTCATGTCTCACCCGTTTTCCGACATCAATCTCTCCACCGCCAACTACTTCGTGGGGCGGATTGAGGGGGAAAACGACGGCCTGGTCACGGTGGAATCGGCGCTCTGGGGCGAAGACCGGCGCGTACTCCGATCCGGCGTGATGCGGGGGATCTCCCACCTGGACGCCATCGACCTGCGGAGAGCGCCGCTGACCCGCAGACCGGCAGATGGAGTTCGGGACATTGTTGAGGTCTATATCGACATGGCCGCGGAGCTGAAGCGCCGCGGATTATAAAGAAAAACCGGATGAAAGTCATCTTTCATCCGGTTTTCAGTTTTTCTCTGAGGGCGGTCAGCGCTCTCCGCTCCAGGCGGGATACCTGCACCTGGGACACGCCCATGACCCTGGCCGCGGCGTCCTGGGTCATGCCCCGGTAAAAGCGCAGCAGGATGACCATGCTCTCCCTCTCCTGCAATTCTCCGATGGCCCGGCGCAGGTCCACATGCTCGATGAGCCGCTCTTCGTCCTCCGGGGAGCGCAGGGTCCTCTCCAGACTGCGTCCGTCCTCCCCCGACTCCTGCTGGAGCGATTCCGGCGCTGTGACGGCCGTCTCGCAGGAGGCGATATCCTCCGCCGTGAGGCCCGTCTTCTCCGAGAGCTCCGAGAGGGTGGGCTCCCTGCCCAGCCGCTGCTCCAGGGCGGTGCGGGCGGTCTTCACCTGGTTTGCCCGTTCCTTGAGGGTGCGGCTCACCTTGACCGCTCCGTCGTCCCGGAGGAATCGGCGGATCTCCCCGGCGATCTTCGGCACCGCATAGGTGGAAAACCGGGTGCCGAAGCCCTCGTCGAAGCCCTGCACCGCCTTGAGAAAGCCCACGCAGCCCAGCTGGTACAGGTCGTCCGGCTCCGCGCCCCGGCCGAAATACCGGCGCGCGACGCTCCAGATAAGGCCGGTGTTCTCCGCGATGAGACGCCCCGCGGCGTCCCGGTCCCCGGCGCGCGCCAGCCGGAGGAGGATCTCGTCCGGCGCAGCCATCTCAGCGGCGGGACGCGATCCGCCGTTTCATGGTCACCGCGGTGCCCCTGCCGGGGACGGACTTCACCCGCAGGCTGTCCATGAAGCTCTCGATGATGGTGAAGCCCATCCCGCTGCGGTCGTCGCCGCCGGTGGTGAACATGGGCGTCATGGCCTTTTCCACGTCCTCGATGCCCACGCCCCTGTCCTTCACGGTGATCTCCACCTCCCCGTCGTCGGAGAGGCGCACCTTCAGCCGGATGCTGCCGTATGTATCGGGGTAGGCGTGGACGATGCAGTTTGTTACGGCCTCGGAGACCGCGGTCTTGATATCCCCCAGCTCGTCCATGGTCGGATCGAGCTGGGATACGAAAGCGCCCACCGCCGCCCGGGCAAAGCCCTCATTGGCGGAGCGGCTGGGAAACTCGGCCTTGAACACGTTCTTTTCCTTCATAACGATCTCCCCTTACGCGATACTGATGAGCCGCTCGATGCCCGCCGCGTCGATCACCCGCCGGGGCTGGCCCGTGACGCGCTCCACACCGAGCCGCCCGCCGATGTCGTGCATGCGGCGGTAAGCCTTCAGGATCACGGCGATCCCGGAGGAATCCATGAACGTTAGGCCCCCCAGGTCGATCACGCAGTCCCGGGGCAGGCGGCTGTCGATATAGCCCTCGATCTCGCCCATGGCCCGCTTTGCCGCGTGGTGATCCAATTCTCCGTCGAAATACAGCCGCAACGCTCTGCCCGCGCAGCTCGCTCTGATCCTCATGGCGTCCTCCGATCATAAAAAATAGCCGCGTACCGAATCGGTACGCGGCTATTGTATGCCAGGTTTTCCGCAAAGGCTGTCGCAAACGGTCGTCAGCCCAGCTTTTTGATGCTCTGCTTCAGGTTTTCGATGAGCGCCTTCGCCTTTTCGGCCTTTTCACGCTCCACGTTCACCACGTGCTCCGGCGCCTTGGACACGAAGCTCTCGTTCCGGAGCTTCTGTTCCGCCCGCTGGAGGTCGCCTTCCGCCTTCTGCAGCTCCTTCTGCAGGCGCTCCCGCTCCTTATCCAGATCCACCAGCTCCGCCAGGGGCATATAGAGCTTGGCCTCGTTCGTGACCACACTGACCATGCCGTCCGTATCCGCAAGCTCCTCCTCACGGATATCCAGCTCGCCGGCGTAGGCCAGCTTGGAGAGGTACACGCGGCCGGCCTCGAACACGTCCCTCTTTGCCGTCACGATGGTGAGCTGGGGATGCTTTGACGGCGGCACCGACATCTCGGCCCTGCGGGCGCGGACGGCGCGGACGGCAGCCATGATCATCTCAAACCGCGCCTCGTCCTCCGGGAAGGACAGCGCTTCGTCGAATTCGGGATACTTCTGGATCATCAGCGCCTCCCCGTCGTGGGGGAGGGCCTGCCAGATCTCCTCGGTGATGAAGGGCATGAACGGGTGCAGCAGCTTCAGCGTCTCCGTCAGCACATACAGGAGCACCTTCTGGGCGGAGAGCTTTTTCTCCTCGTCGCCGCCGTTCAGCCTCGGCTTCGTCAGCTCGATGAACCAGTCGCAGTAGCTGTCCCAGATGAAGTCGTAGATCTTGGAGGCGGCGATGCCCAGCTCGAACCTGTCCATGTTCTCGCAGACCTCGCCCACCAGGCTGTTCAGCTTGGAGAGGATCCATCTGTCCTCCAGCTCCAGCTTCTCCGGCAGCTCGTTTTTATCGATGGTCAGGTTCATCATCACGAAGCGGCTGGCGTTCCAGATCTTGTTGGCGAAGTTGCGCATGGCCTCGCACCGCTCTGGGTAGTAGCGCATGTCGTTTCCGGGCGAGTTGCCGGTGATGATGTTGAAGCGCAGGGCGTCGGCGCCGTAGGTTTCGATGACCTCGATGGGGTCCACGCCGTTGCCCAGGGATTTGGACATTTTCCGCCCCTGGGAGTCGCGGATAAGGCCGTGGAACAGCACCGTTTTGAACGGCTCCTGATGCATATGCTCCATGCCGGAGAAGATCATCCGGGAAACCCAGAAGAAGATGATGTCATAGCCCGTGACCAGCACGGAGGTGGGATAGAAGTAGTCCAGGTCCGGCGTTCTGTCCGGCCAGCCCAGGGTGGAGAAGGGCCACAGCGCGGAGGAAAACCAGGTGTCCAGCACGTCCTCGTCCCTGGTGATGCTCCTGCTGCCGCAGGCCTCGCAGCAGTCCGGATCCTCCCGGGTGACGGTGACATGGCCGCAGTCGGCGCAGTACCAGGCGGGGATCTGGTGGCCCCACCAGAGCTGGCGGGAGATGCACCAGTCGTTGACGTTGTTCATCCAGTTGAAGTAGGTCTTGCAGAACCGGTCCGGCACGAAGCGGATCCGCCCGTCCTCCACCACCTTGATGGCATCCCTGGCAAGGGGCTTCATCTTCACGAACCACTGGGGGCTGGTGATGGGCTCCACCGTGGTGCCGCAGCGGTAGCAGATGCCCACGTTGTGGGCATGCTTCTCGATCTTCACGAGATAGCCGCCCGCCTCCAGATCCGCCACGATGGCCTTGCGGGCCTCGTACCGGTCCATGCCGTCGTACTTGCCGCCGTTGATGATACGGGCGTTCTCATCCAGGATGAGCACCTGCTCCAGCTCGTGGCGCAGGCCCACCTCGAAGTCGTTGGGATCGTGGCACGGCGTGATCTTCACGCAGCCGGTGCCGAACTCCCTGTCCACGTACTCGTCGGCCACCACGGGAATCTCCCGTCCCACCAGGGGCAGCACCAGCGTTTTGCCCACGAGGTGGGTATACCGCTCGTCCTCCGGGTGGACGGCCACGGCGGTATCGCCCAGCATGGTCTCCGGCCGGGTGGTGGCGATGACGACATATTCGTCGGAGTCCTTCACGGGGTAGCGGATGTGCCAGAAATGGCCCTCCTGCTCCTCATGCTCCACCTCCGCGTCGGAGAGGGCGGTGGTGCACTTGGGACACCAGTTGATGATCCGGTTCCCCTTATAGATCAGGCCCTTTTCATAGAGGGAGACGAACACCTCCCGCACGGCGCGGGAGCAGCCCTCGTCCATGGTGAAGCGCTCCCGGTCCCAGTCGCAGGAGCAGCCCAGGGTCTTGAGCTGCTCGACGATGCGGCTGCCGAACTTGTTCTTCCAGTCCCACACCCGCTCCAGGAACTTCTCCCGGCCCAGGTCGTAGCGGGTCAGCCCCTCGCCGCGCAGCGCCTCCTCCACCTTGATCTGGGTGGCGATGCCCGCATGGTCCGTGCCGGGCACCCACAGGGCGGCGTAGCCCTGCATGCGCTTGAAGCGGACGAGCACATCCTGCAGCGTCTCGTCAAAGGCGTGGCCCAGATGGAGCTGGCCCGTGACGTTGGGGGGCGGGATGACGATGGTGAACGGCTTTTTCTCCGGGTCGATCCTGCCCCTGAAATAGCCGCCCTTCACCCACATATCGTAGATCTTTTTTTCCACTTCCCGTGGTTCGTACACTTTCGGTAATTCTTTCATAACTACGCTCCTGATATCGCGCCCCGCGCCGGTCGGGGCGATTGATGACGATAGGCAAAGCCAAACAATTTCAAAATATTATACTTTACTTATCCCATAAAGTCAACGCTTTCCCTCAATTTGCGGCGGCCGGCTTATGTCGCCCTCCCCGGGGCCGCCGTCGGGCATTCGGACCTTTTCCCGTTATTTCCCGACGGGAACTTCCGATCCTGACCTGCGTCCTCCGACAGGAAACGCGGGATGGGACTGCTATGCTCTAGTTACCATAATATTCCAACCCATATCGGAAGGAGTGGTCCCATGACCAGAAACAATCCTGTGCAGCCCCAGGCCGCGCCCCGGGCCGGCAGGCTGATCCCCGGGGAGAAAACCATACGCGCCGCGGAGTACGCGGTGCGCTTCGCCATGACCTTCATCCTGGCCGGGGCCGGGATGTTCGGCGTCCTGTCCCCCTTCGCCGCGGCCATGACGGCCGCGGCAGGCGCGGGCGCCGCGGGCGCCGTGTCGTTTGCGGGCGCCGCCGCCGGGTATCTGCTGCTGTGTCCCTTCCGGACCGCCGTGCGCTATCTGTGCGCCTCCGCCCTGGCCTTCGCCGCGGCAATGGCGTTCCGCTCCACGGAGACGCTGCGGAAGAGCTGGTTCGCTCCGGTCTGCGCCGCCTCGGCCATGATGTGCGTGGCCTTCACCGGGGTCATCGACGCCGGTTTCACCCTCCGCTCCATGGCCGTTTTCGCGGCGGATACGGCGCTGGCGGGCGGCGGGGCGTACTTCTTCAAAACGGCCCTGTCCCCCTGGTCGGGGCGGCTGGAGTTCGACCGCGGCGCGGAGCTGACCCACACCATCTCGGTACTGGTGCTGCTGGCCGCGCTCCTCATGGCGGTGGGGCGGATCAAGGTGTTCGGCTTCGTCTCCCCGGGGCGGGCGGCCGCCATCGCCGCCGTGATGCTGCTGGCCTTCAAGGGCGGCTCGGGCGCCGGCTGCTGCTTCGGGGTGGTGCTGGGGCTGGCCATGGACGCCTCCGCGGGCACGACGCCCTTCTTCTGCATGGCCTACAGCGTGTCCGGCCTGGCGGCGGGCACCGTAGCCAAGCACGGGCGGCTGCCCTTCGCCCTGGTGTTCATCGTCTCCGCCGCCGCCTGCGCCGCGGCGGGCAGGGGCGGGGCCGGTGTGCCCGCGATCCTGTATGAGGTCTTTCTCGCCAGCATGCTGTTCATCGCGCTGCCCCGCCAGACCGTCAACCGGGTGGGAGCCATGCTCCCCCGTCAGGGCGGCGGAAACGGCGCGGAGCGGGCGCGGATCAGCACCCGGCGGCGGGTGGATATGACCTCCCTCGCCTTCAGCGACCTCTGTGAAACGGTCCGGCCGGGCGCCTCCGACGATCCCGCCGGGGAGGACGCGGCGACGGTCTTCGACCGGGCAGCGGAGCAGGTCTGCCGCGGATGTGAAAGCATGCACGTCTGCTGGGCGCAGCGGTACGGCTCCACCCAGAACGTGATGAACGATCTGACGCCGAAAATGCTCAGGACCGGCCGCATCGAGGAAACCGACTTCCCCACGTTTTTCTCCCGGGAATGCCCCCACATCACCGCCCTGACGGCGGCCATCAACTGTGAGATGCGGGCGCTTCTGTACAGGCGGCAGTTCCGGACGCGCATCCGCGACAACCGCAGCGTGGCCTTTCACCAGTATTCGGACATCGCGTCCATCCTCTCCGACCTCTCCCTGGAGCTCCGGCGGGACAGCGCCCTGCCGGAGCAGGAGGCCCGGCTCAGCCAGTATCTCTCCTCCCAGGGGTATCACGCCGACACGGCGGTGTACACAGACCGGCGGGGACGGCTGCGGGCGGAGATCTCCGGCGGCGACACAGCGCGGCTCATGCGGGACCGGGAGCATCTGGAGAAGCTCTCCGCCGTGCTCAAAAAGCGCCTTTGCACACGCCCCTCCGCCTGCGGGCACGACGTCCTCTGCCTCATGGAGGCGGAGCCGCTGGCGGCCTCGGTGGGCATCTCCAGCATTGCCCGGAAGGGGCGCGCCCCCAGCGGGGACCGCGGCGCGTACTTCAAGACGGACGACGGCGTTCTCCATATCCTGCTCACGGACGGCATGGGCTCCGGAGAGGAGGCGGCAAAGCAGAGCGCGGACGCGGTGCGCATCCTGGAGCGGTTCCTCCGTTCCGGCGTCTCGCCGGAGACGTCCGTGCGCATCCTCAACGACCTGCTGCTGCTGAAAAACGAGGACGACACGGTCTGCGCCTCGGTGGATCTCGTCACCATCGACCTGTTCACCGGGGAGACGGACCTGTTCAAATACGGGGCCGCGCCCTCCTATCTCCGGCAGGGGCAGAAGATCCGCCGCATCCGGGGAGAGAGCCTGGCGGCCGGGCTGGGGCTCCCGCCCAACGACGCCCCGGACCACGTGCATCTGACGCTGCAGCCCGGCGCCTGCGCGGTGATCGTCAGCGACGGAGTCACCTGCGGCGCGGACGACGGTTGGCTCACCGAGCTCATGGCGCAGCGGAGCGGCGAGCCGCCCAGGGAGCTGTCCCGGTCCATCATCCGTTCCGCGGCGGAGAAATTCGGCGACGAGGACGACATGAGCGTCTACGTGGTCGCCGTCACGAAAAGAGAATAAAAAGCACAGCCCGGCGCATCCGCGCCGGGCTGTGCCGCATTTTGCCGCTTACGCTTCCAGGGACGCTTTGAGCGCGTCGGCGAGGGCATAGAGCTCCTCCCTCTGCGCCTCCGCGGGACGGGATCGGACGGTCACCGTGTTCTCCAGGAACGTCATGTCCCTGCAGGGGGCCAGGATCTCCCGCATCTGCTTTGCGCTGGTGGGCGCCCAGGAGCCGTTTTCGATGAAGGCGACCGTGCGGCCGCGGAGACCGTGGGCCGCGATATCCCGCAGCGTCTCGTCCATGCGGATGAACACGCCGCCGTTGTAGGTGGGCGCGGCAAACACCAGGTGGCTCCACCGGAAGGACGCGGCCACCACCGTCTCCTCCGGGGTGACGGACACATCGTACATGACGACCCTCACGCCCAGCTCCCGCAGACGGCAGGCCAGCACCTCGCAGGCGTTCTTGGTGCCGCCGTAGACGGAGGCGTAGGCGATGACCACGCCCCGGTCCTCCGGCTCATAGGCGCTCCATTTCAGGTATTTCTCCAAAATCGCGCCCAGGTCCTTCCGCCACACGAAGCCGTGGAGCGGACAGATCGTCTGAATGTCCAGTCCCGCCGCCTTTTTGAGGAGGGTCTGCACCTGGGGACCGTATTTGCCCACGATGTTGCAGTAGTAGCTGCGGGCGCGGTCCAGATAATCCCGGAAAAAGTCCACCTCGTCGGCAAACAGCGCGCCGTCGGGGGCGCCGAAGGTGCCGAAGGCGTCGGCGGAGAACAGGAGCTTTTCCGCGGCGTCATAGGTGACCATGACCTCCGGCCAGTGGACCATGGGGGCCATGACGAAGGTGAGCTTGTGGCGCCCCGTATCCAGGACGGTCCCCTCCTCCGCGAGGAGGGCCGTGCCGGTCACGTCCCTGCCGAAGAACTGGCCAATCATGCCGGCGGCTTTTTTGCTGCACACGATCCGCGCCTCGGGATACCGGAGCATCACCTCGCCCAGTGTGGAGGAGTGGTCCGGCTCCATATGCTGGACGATGATATAGTCCAGCTTCCTGCCGCCCAGCACGTGCTCCACGTTCTCGAGAAAGGCCTCGGAAACGGCGTGATCCACCGTGTCCACCAGAACGGTCTTCTCATCCGTGATCACGTAGGCGTTGTAGGCCATGCCCCGGGAGAGCCGGTAGACCCCCTCGAAGATGCTGATCCTGCGGTCGCAGCCGCCCACCCACGTGACGTCGTCCGTGACTTTTCTAACGCAGTACAAATCGTTTTCCTCCCGTCAAAAGCGGCGTCCGATGTCCCGCGCGGTGAAGAAGCCCGCGCTGGACGCCTCGTGGATGTTCTTCGGGGCGACGCAGTCGCCGATCATGTAGAATTCGGGGGCGCATTCCCGGAGCGCCAGGGCATCCTCCCGCAGGGGGCTCTGGCCGACGGCGTAGGCCACGGTGTCCGCCTCGAAGAAGACGGTCCCCTCCGTACCCAGGGGCTCGTACTGGGGCAGGGCAAAGGGCATGGGATTCTTCGGGGGAAGGGGCTCGCCGGTGAACTCGCAGAGGACGCCCTTATCCGTGATCTCCAGCGCACGGGTGGCAACGGAGATCTTCACGCCATAGGTCTCGAACTCGCCTGACAGGGAAAGCCCCTGGAGGTTGTTCCCGCCGTCGTTCAGCGTCGGCATCATCTCCACGATGGTGACTTCCCGGCCCTGCATGGCCATGAACACGGCGAGCTCCATGCCCACCAGGCCGCCGCCCAGCACCACCAGGCGCCTGCCGCACTTTTCGGGGGCCATGTACAGCTCCTCCGCGCCGATGACGTTTTCATTGTCCCAGCCCTTCAGGAACTTCGGCACCACCGGCCGCGCGCCCATGGCGGCGATGATCACGTCGGGAGCGAGCTCCTTTGCCAGCTCCGGCGTTACGGGGGTATTCAGCCGCACGTCCACATTCGTCTTGGTGAGCATGTGCTCCTGATGGTCCAGGTACATGCCCAGCCGCTTCTTGAAGGGCACCAGCTCCTCGCACCGGAGGGCGCCGCCCAGGCGATCCGCCTTCTCGCAGAGGATGACCTGGTGTCCGCGGTCCGCCGCGGTGAGAGCCGCCTGCATGCCGCCGATGCCGCCGCCGGCGATAAGGATCTTCTTTTTGAACCGGGGGGGCGTGTCGTGCTTGATCTCATGCTCGTTGCCGATCTCCGGATTGATGGCGCAGCGGTAGTTGGAGCGGTGCATGTGGTGGGAATAGCAGTACAGGCAGCGCATGCACTGGTTGATCTCGTCCTCCCGGCCCAGCATGGCCTTGATGGGGATATCCGGGTCCGCGATGAGGCCGCGGGCCACCTCCACCACGTCGGCCTTGCCGGTGGCGATGATCTCCTCCATGAGCTCCGGATCCGCCAGAGCGCCCACGGTGGCCACGGGGGTATTCACGTACTTTTTGATCTCGGCGGCGTACTTCACGTTGACGCCGTCGGGCTTGAACATGCTGGGGGACATGAGGGTCAGGGCCAGGGGCACCTCGTGGCTGCTGGCGGAAACGTGGATGATGTCGCAGTGGCCGTCCAGCTGCTTCGCGATCTCCACGCCCTCCCCGATGTCGTAGCCGCCCTCAAAGCACTCCGCGCCGCTGATGCGCACCTCCAGGGTGAGGTTGGGGCACTTCTGACGGATCCTGTCGCACGCCGCCACCATGAAGCGGGCGCGGTTTTCGATGGAGGGGCCGCCCCACCTGTCTTTTCTGGTGTTGGACCAGGGGGCCAGGAACTGGGACAGCTGCCAGCCGTGGCCCGCGTGGAGCACCACGCGCTCGAAGCCGCCGGACTGGGCGACAGCCGCCGCGTTGGCGTAATCCTCGATGTTTTTGAGGATCATCTCCTCCGTCATCTCATAGACCACATGGCCGTTGCCGTCGTCCGTGTGGACGGGGCCGTAGAGCTTGCCGCCGATGGAGGCGGAGTAGTGGGCGCAGTTGCCCGCGTGGAGGATCTCCACCGCCGGAACCGCCCCGTGGCGCACGATGGGCGCGGTGATCTGCTCCAGAGCCGGCACCGTGGCCGTCAGGTCCAGCCGGAGCTGGTTGGAGCGGGCGATCCCGTCCGCAGCCACCGCAGCGTCGCCCACGCAGACGGACGCCGCGCCGCCCATGGCCTTGCGCTCATAGTAGCAGGCCGCCTCGTCTACCGGCTGCTCCTTGTAGCCGGTGGGGGAATAAAAGATCCTGTTCTTGAAAAATCGCTTGCCCAGCACGATGGGCTCAAAGAGGTGAGGAAACTTGTTGGACATGGCAGTCTGCGGGATTTCCCGCTCTCCTTTCATCAGATGCTCCTTTCGGAGCGTTGGAATGAGGTCATTATATACCATGTGATCCCCTTTGGCAAGACGGGGCGGAGCCGCGTCCAGCCTTGAAAACGGCGCTTACTTATGCTATCATGGGAAAAAAAGACGAACCTGGTGATAAGCTTTGGCCGCAAACACGATCATTCGGAACTACACAGAGGGGAACATCGCGAAGCAGGTGCTGGTCTACTCGGCGCCCTTCGTGCTCTCCAACCTTCTTCAGACCTTTTACAATCTGGTGGATATGGCCTTCATCGGCCGTTTTGTGGGGCAGGCCGGGCTCTCTGCCGTCTCCGTGGGCGGCGATATCCTGAACCTGTTCACCTTTATCTGCATGGGCTTCACCTCGGTGGTGCAGATCATCCTGGCCCAGTATGTGGGCAAGCGGGAGTACGACAACGTGGGGCGCACCGTGGGCACCGCGTCGGTCTTCATCCTCTCCCTGGGGGCGCTCTTCATGCTGATCGGCTTTGCCTTCGGGGGTCAATTCCTCACCTGGATGCACGTGCCCGACGCCGCCAGGAGCCAGGCCCGCGCCTATACCCTCGTGTGCTACAGCGGGCTCATCTTCATCTTCGGCTACAATATGGTCAGCGCCATCCAGCGGGGCATGGGCGACTCCAAAACGCCGTTTCTGTTCGTGGCCCTCGCCACCGTCATCAATATCGTTCTGGACTACACCTTCATCGTGGTGATGAAGCTGGAGGCGCTGGGCGCGGCGCTGGGCACCGTCATCGGCCAGTGCGTGGCCTTCCTCTGCTCCGTCGTCTATCTCTACCGGAAGCGGAACACCTTCGGCTTCCGATTCTCCGGGCGGCTGTTCATCCCCAACAAAAAGATCATGGGCATCATCCTGCGGCTGGGCATCCCCAGCACCCTGCAGTTCTGCGCGATCAACCTCTCCGGCCTGGTGGTCAACGCCTTCATCAACGACATCGGGCTGACGGAATCCGCCGTCAACGCCGTGGCCCACAAGATCGGCAACATCGCCAGCATCGTCACCACCGGTCTGAACTCCGCGGGAGCCGCCCTGGTGGGACAGAACTTCGGCGCGGGGAAGCTGGATCGGGTCAAGCGCATCATGGGCGTGGTGGCCGTGGCCAGCGTCGTCTTCGCCGCGATCCTGTCCGCGCTGCTCATCATCTTCCCCGAGGAGATCTTCGGTATCTTCAACAAGGAGGAGGCCGTGCTCGCCATGTGCCACAGCTACGTGATCGTCGGCGTGCTGAGCTTCTTCGGATTTGCCTCCCGCGCGCCCTTCCTGGCGCTGGTGAACGGGCAGGGCTTTGCCGCCCTGGGCTTCACCGTCGGCATGCTGGACGGCGTCGTGTTCCGGATCGGCATTTCCATCCTGCTGGGCACGGTGCTGAAAATGGGCATCACCGGCTTCTGGCTGGGCAGCGTTCTGGCGGGCTACACATATCTTTTCGTCGGCGGCGCCTATTTCTTCTCCGGGAAATGGCGGACGCGGCCGCTGGCGGTCAAATAGCGTCTTTGTGTAAGAAAGGGTGTGCAGAATATGGAAAAAGTGAACCGATATCCACACGTGTTTTCTCCCCTGAAGCTCAAAAATCTGACTCTCCGGAACAGGATCCAGTTTTCCCCCATGGTGAGCTGTCTCACCACCGCCTCGGGCGAGGTGACAACGGAGTACTGCGATTTCATCGCCATGCAGGCCCGCACCGGCGCGGCCCTGGTGACCATCGGCGCCTCCGGCATCGACGAGGAGAACGGCTTCGACTGCGCCGGCGAGCTGAACATCACCCGGGACGAGTACATCGGCGGTCTCGCCCGCATCGCGGAGGCCAGTCACCGGCACGGGGCGAAGATCTCCGCGGAGATGATCCACGCCGGGCGCAACGCCGATCCCATGCTGACGAAAACGCCCTACGCCATCGCCCCGACGCCCATGCCCCTGCCGGGCCGCATCCGCTTCGTGAAGGAGATGGACCAGCTCGATATCGACCGGGTGGTGAAGTGCTATGCCGACTGCGCCTACCGGCTGTATGAGGCCGGCTTCGACATGTGCATGATCCACGGCGCCCACGGCAACATGGTGGGTTCCTTCCTCTCCCCCGCCTTCAACTTCCGCACCGACTGCTACGGCGGCTCGCCGGAGAACCGGATGCGCTTCCCCCTGGAGATCCTGGAGGCCATCCGCAATCGCTGCGGCAATAAGATCGCCGTCGAGTTCCGCATCTCCGGGGACGAGATCATCCCCGGCGGCGCAAGGGTGGAGGACGCCATCGCCTTCCTGCGGAAAGCCCAGGATTATCTGGATCTGGTGGTGGTCTCCCGCGGGCTCATCGTGGACAGGAACTATGAGTTCTACACCCAGCCCCCCTACTACAACGGCTACGCCCACAACGTGCCCTACGCGGAGAAGATCAAAAAGGCCATCGACATTCCCGTATCCGTGGTGGGCTCCATCAAAACGGTGGAAATGGCGGAGGAGATCCTCGCCGCCGGCAAGGCCGACGTGATCGCCATGGCGCGGCAGCTCATGTGCGACCCCAACATGCTGAAAAACGCCCGCAGGGGCGAGCCGGAGAAGACGAAGCCCTGCCTCCGCTGCCTGCAGGTTTGCAACAAGAACACGGCCATGGGCATTCCCATCAGCTGCGCCGTCAGCCCGGAGCTGGGGTTTGAATCCAAATACTCCGTCATCTACAAGTCTCCGGAGCCGAAAAAATGCGTCATCGTGGGCGGCGGCGTCGCCGGAATGATGGCCGCCCAGACACTGGTGAAGCGAGGCCACACGGTGACCCTCATCGAGCGGAACGCCTCCCTGGGCGGACGGCTCCTGGACATCGCCAGCCTCCCGTTCAAGGAGGATCTGCGCCAGTACCGGGAGTGGGACATCCGCACCACCATGGCCTGCGGCGCGAAGATCCTGCTGAACACGAAGGCCACGCCCGAGCTCATCGAGGCGGAAGCGCCCGACGTGCTGTTCCTCGCCACCGGCGGCAGGCTCATCACCCCGGATATCCCCGGCATCGACGGGGCGAACGTCGTGGACGTGTGCTCCGTGGACTCCGGCAGGGCGGAAACGGGAGACCGGGTCGTGGTCTGCGGCGGCGGCATGAGCGGGCTGGAGTGCGCACTGGGCCTCGCCATGCAGGGAAAGAAGGTTTCGGTCATCGACATGCTGGATCCTGCGGACTTCGCCAGCGAGATCTTCTTCCCCACGAAGAACATGCTCTTCATGCTGCTGAAAAAGCACGGCGTGAAGCTCCTGGGCAACCGGAAGGTGGAGCGGGTGACGGAGTTGGGCGTGGAGACCATCGACCGGAACTGGAAGCACGAGTTCTTTGAGGCGGATACCGTGGTCACCGCCTTCGGCGTGGCGCCCAACCGGGACGATTTCGAGGAGCTCCAATACCTGGTGCCGGACACCTATATCATCGGCGACTGCGACGACGCGGAGAAGAGCATCGGCTACGCCAACTACAGCGCCTTCCACAACACGGTGGTGCTGTGACCCGATGGCGGGCAAAACGAACCGATCACAACAGCGAAGCCGGAGGGGCAATCCCCTCCGGCTCCTTTTTATCTGCGTTTTCTCTTCTTATAGTCCTCTTCGATGCGCCTTCCCCAGCTCGGAGCCAGGGGCGCGGAGGCGCGGACGCAGCTCACGGCGTCGGACACAGTGTCGTAGAGGATCTTCGTTCCGATCCCGTCGGAGTTGTAATTCACGGCGCGATCCTTCGCAACGCCCAGGCTTGCCGCCGTCTCCGCCGCGTCGATGTTCGCGGCCAGGAACAGGAATTCCCAGCCTCTCTCCGTCTGCATCTTTTTGATGAGCTTCCTCACCGCGTCGCCGGAAAACCGGCGGCTGGAATTTTCCATCCCGTCGGTGGTGATGACGAACACCGTGTGCCCGGGCACGTCCTCCGGCCGGATGTATTTGTGGATGGCGGCGATGTGCTCCACCGTCTCCCCGACGGCATCCAGCAGGGCCGTGCAGCCTCCGGGGCAGTAGTCCGAGTCCTTCATGGACGCCACCTGCGCCAGGGGGAGCCGGTCATGGACCGTCTCGCTCACGCTGTTGAAGAGCACCGTGGTCACATAGCAGACGCCGTCCTGCTTCTTCTGCTTTTCCAGCATGGCGTTGAAGCCGCCCACCGTGTCCTGCTCCAGCCCGGCCATGGAGCCGCTGCGGTCCAGGATGAATACCAGCTCGGTGATGTTGTCGTTCATGGTAATGACCTCCTTTTCGTTTCTGATTGCAGTATACCCTCTCCCCGGCCGCACGGGGTCGCCTGCGGAGCGACATTTTTACCCCCGGGCGCAGTCGGAGAGCGCGGCCGGAACGGCCGGGCGGCTCTCCCGGAAAAGGCGGAATACCATTTTTGTCATTGACATATATATGATAACAAGATATAATCAGCAGTGAAATATTGGTGATTTTGTCTCGCCGGTATTTCATCCTTTTCGGGGGGCGGCGGATACGGCCGTCCGTTTGGAATTAAAGCAATTGGGAGGAAACCACCATGAAAAGAGCCATCGTTGCGATCATGCTCATTGCTGCACTCTGCCTCACGCTTATGGCCTGCGGCGGCAAGGAGAGCGAGCTCTCCTTTACGAACAAGCTCAGCACCGTGGCGCACAGCGTCTACATCAGCCACGAGAGCGAGGGCGAATGGGGCGAGCCCATCAACAGCGCCAAGATCAACAGCGGCTCCACGATCCGCTTTGATTTTGAGAAGCTCGGCACCTACGGCCCCGGCGTTTACGACGTTGCGGTCGTGGATGAAAACAACATGAACTATGACGTGTATGAGGTCACGCTGGCCATCGGGGACAGCATCACCTTCTCCGCCAACGGCGATACCGCCGTGGTCACCGTCACCTCTGCCAGCGGCTCCTCCACCACCTACGAGGGGATCAGCTACGCCGGCGAATGATCGCCGACACAGAACAAAGCCGCCTGGGCTTCGGGGCTCAGGCGGTTTTTTGCCGGGAAAGGCGGAAAAGCGGCTCCGTTGCGGGAATGTTAACCCGCGTTGCTTGCCCCGCGCGGCTCAGAGCGCTATGCTGATCCCATGAAAGGGGGCATCGCCATGCTCAACGATAATATCAGAACGATCCGCAAGGCGCGGGGCTACTCTCAGGAGGAGCTGGCCATCCGGCTGAACGTGGTCAGACAGACCGTATCAAAATGGGAGAAAGGGCTCTCCGTGCCGGACGCGGAGCTCCTCTCCAAAATGGCGGAGGTGCTGGAGGTCAGCGTCGAGGAGCTTCTGGGAGAGCCGAAGACGCAGCCCCGGGAGGACGACGCCGTGGTGGAGCAGCTCGCGCGCATCAACGAGCAGCTTGCCGTAAAGAACCGCAGGGCCCGCCGAATCTGGCGCATCATCGGCATCATCCTGGCCGCGCTGGTGCTGCTGAACATCATCGGCGTCGTGCTGTTTTCCGCGGACACGAAAACCGGTCCCCGGCAGGAGAGCACGGAGATCGTGACCGAGACCGTGGAGACGGGATCGGAGCCGTAACCCGGCGAGAGAGGAGCGGACACAGCATGGAGCGGTATATCGCCTTTGACGTGGAAACGCCCAACGCCCGGAACAACCGCATGAGCTCCATCGGCCTCACGGTCATCGAGGACGGGGAGATCGTGGATTCCTTCGCGTCCCTGGTGGATCCGGAGGCGGATTTTGACGGGTTCAACATCGCCCTCACCGGAATCACGCCGGAGGCGGTGCGGGGCGCGCCCGCCTTCCCGGAGCTGTGGGAGCGGATCGGGCCGCTCATGCTCAGCGGCGTGCTTCTGGCTCACAACGCCCCCTTCGACATGGGCGTGCTGTCCCGCTGCCTCATGGACTATTATATCGACGTGCCCCGCTACGCGCGCTATGCCTGTACCGTGCAGATGGGCCGCCGCTGCTATCCCCGGCTCCCGGACCGAAAGCTCGGCACCATGTGCCGGTATCTGGGCATTCCCCTGGACCATCACCGGGCGGACAGCGACAGCCTCGCCTGCGCGCGGCTGGCCCTGGACTACATGCGCAGGGGGCTGGAGCTCCGGCGCTATGTCCGCACCTACGACCTGTGGGAGGGCCGCACCCTGCGCTGACGGCACAAATATAATACCTGCGGAAAAGCAAAACGCCTGCGGAAAAACATTTTCCGCAGGCGTTCTTTCGTTTTCTCAGCCGTTCAGGGAGCCGCCGCAGTACTCGCAGCAGCCGCTGGCGTCTCCGGTGGTGGTGGCGCCGCACCAGGGGCAGGTCACGGCCTGCCTGGGCGCTTTCGCCTCCTCCGCGTCGCGGCGGATCTCCTGCCGCATCTGCGTCAGCGTATCCTTGATCTCGTTGCCCAGATTCAGATACTCGTAGTAATCGTTGGTCCTGACGCCGGACAGGATGCCCGTGCGCTGCACTCTCCAGCCTCCGGGCGCCGCGTTCATGGCCTGCTCGCCGGTGCTGACGGACGCCGCGTTGAGCTTGTAGTTCATCTCGTCGAAGTAGGGCGTGTTCACGTGGATGGTCACGTAGAAATCGTAGGAATACTCATACCGGGGCGGGATATAGCTGATCTGCTTGCCGTCCTGCCCGGTGCGCTTCAGCTCCCGTCTGTTCTCCCGGACGTCCAGATCGCAGCCCGTGACCTGGGAAAAGTCCAGCACATCGGGATTGGCCTCCAGCAGGTTGGAGGCGTCTGTGACCACGAATTTACGGGCGTCCTCATCCAGTATGAGCTTCGTGAACCGGCCCAGGGTGCGCGTCGGACGAAAGGCCGCCACCGCCTCTTTATTGGCTTCCCTGTACTCAAGCTGCGCCTTGATCTCGGCCGCCGTGCTGTTCCGCCGGTCGCTGAACCAGGGGGAGAGCTTCTTGGCGCAGTCCTTGCAGAGGTGTCCGCCGTCCTCCAGCTTGCGGGTGGCAATGATGCCGATCTTCTCACCGCAGACGGCGCAGAATTTCTTGTCAAACAGTCCCATGGTATTTCCTTTCTGCAAAAAGCGGATGCCCCGGGCGCTGGAACGCCCAACGGCCCGGGGCTTTGGTTCTATACTGTCATCGGATCAGGCGCGGATCACACCAGATCGCCGTCGTCAAAGGGATCGCCGCACTCGGGGCAGAACTTCGGCGGATGAGCCTTGTCCTCCGGCTCCCAGCCGCACTTGTCGCACTTGTACTGGGGCACGCCGGCGGGCTTCTTGGCGCCGCACTCCGCGCAGAACTTGCCCTTGTTCACCGCGCCGCAGGAGGCGCAGGTCCAGCCGTCCGCGTCCGCGGGCTTCTTGGCGCCGCACTCGGTGCAGAACTTGCCGGTGGCGGTGGCGCCGCAGGACGGGCACTTCCAGCCGTCAGCCGCGGGAGCTGCGGGAGCGGCGGCGGCAGCCTGCTGCTGGGCGTTCATCTGATAGAGGTTCTGTGCACTGATGCCGCCCGCGCCCTGGGCCATATTCATGCCCATGAAGCCGACGGCCGCGCCGCCCTGGTTGTTGGCGGCGTCCTTCATGGCCTGGGCCTGAGCGCCCACAAGGGTCGCGGCGGCAAGGCCGGGATTCGTGTAGGCGGCGTTCTTCTGCATCTCCTTGATCATGGCCTCGTCCTCCTCGCTGGCCTTCACGGAGGAAACGCCGAAGGAGACGATCTCGATGCCGCGCAGGTCGCGCCACTTCTCGGAGAGGACGTCGTTGAGGGCGTTGGCCAGCTCGATGGTGTGGCCGGGGAGCGCGGAATAGCGGATGCCCATGTCGCTGATCTTGGCAAAGGCGGGCTGGAGAGCGGTGAGGAGCTCGGTCTTCATCTGGCCCTCAAGGGTGTCGCGGGTGTAGGCGGAGGTGACGTTGCCGCAGACGTTGACGTAGAACAGCATGGGGTTCGTGATGCGGTAGCTGTACTCACCGAAGCAGCGGATGGCAATGTCGATATCGATGCCGGCGCGCTGATCCACCACGCGGAAGGGCACGGGGGACGGGGTGCCGTACTTGTTGCCGATAAGTTCCTTGGTGTTGAAGTAGTAGACCCGCTGATCCTTGGGCGCTTCGCCGCCGAAGGTGAAACGCTTCCCGATGTTCAGGAAAACGTCCTTGATGTTCTGGGCCAGGCTGCCGCCCGCAAAGAGCGAGGGCTCCGTGGACATATCGTACTGGTACTCGCCGGGCTCGGCGCAGAGATCGACGACCTTGCCCTGCTCCACGATGAGCATGCACTGGCCGTCGGCCACGGCGATGATGGAGCCGTTGGAGATGATGTTGTCGCTGCCCTTCGTGTTGCTGGAGCGGGCGGAAACGCGCTTCTGGCCCTTGACCGCCAGCACCGTCTCCGGGATCGCCTCGCAATAAAAGTATTCCTTCCACTGGTCGGCGAGCACGCCGCCGGCAGCACCCAGCACAGCTTTAATAAGTCCCATGATCTGATCTCCTTTCAAATGTACGTTTGTTTCTATGTAAGCCTGAAAAAGCATTGCTCACAGGTCCGGTGGCCGTCGGTCCCGCGCCGACGATACCCCTCGTTATTTTACTGAAAAAAAGCGCGGATAGCAAGCACTATTTCAACTCCGCACTATAAAATTTACCATATTTTTTGTGAAAACAGCAAAAACGGCAGGCAGATAATGCAGAAGGGCATGTAAAGCCATCGCTTTACATGCCCTGTCGGATCAATAGTATCTCTTGTTCTTATTTTTCCTGGCGGCCTCGGATTTCTTGCGGCGCTTGACGCTGGGGCTCTGGTAGTACTCCTTCTTGCGAAGATCCGCGAGCACGCCGGCCTTTGCACAGTTGCGCTTGAATCGCTTCAGGGCGCTGTCCAAGGATTCGTTTTCCTTCACATGGACTTCAGACATCTATATCCCTCCCTCCAAATACGCACTCTCGCGCGCTTTAAGGGCCATTGTCATGGCTTTTAGCATAGATATTATAAGCACTCGGCGCGGAATTGTCAAGTTTTATTTTAGGATCAGGTTCACGAGCCTGCCCTTGACCACGATGGTCCGCACCAGGGTCTTCCCCTCCATGAGCCGCATGATCTTCTCATCGGCTGTTGCGGCGGCGACCAGGGCATCATCGTCGGCGTCGGCCGGGACCTTCACCGTGGTCTTGAGCTTGCCGCCCACCTGGACGGCGATCTCCTTCTCCGCCTCCACCGTTTTGGCCTCGTCATAGTCCGGCCAGGGCGCCACGCTGGCGTGGCCGTCAAACCCCTGGATCTCCCACAGCTCGTCGGCGATGTGGGGCGCGAAGGGCGAGACGAGGGTCAGCAGCGCCTTGATGTCGCCCCGGGAGGGCTTCGACTCATAATAGCGGTTCACCAGGGCCATCAGCGCGGCGATGGCGGTGTTGAACTTCATGGCCTCGATATCATCGCCCACCTTCCGGATGGCGCGGTGCACGTCCGCCTCGTTGGCGGCGGAGTAATCCTCGGAGCCGTCGACGCGCTCCTCCGCCAGGTTCCAGATGCGGTCCAGGAACCGCTTGCAGCCCTTGACGGCGTTGGCCTGCCAGGGGGCGGCCTTTTCAAAATCGCCCAGGAACATGATATAGGTGCGCAGGGTGTCGGCCCCGAACTCCTTCACCACGTCGTCGGGATTCACCACGTTGCCCAGGGATTTGGACATCTTCACGATGGGGTGCTCCGCCATCTCGCCGAATTTCTCCACCAGATGATGGCGGGCGGCCTCCTCGCTGCCGCAGGTCTTCAGCAGCTCCTCCTGCTCCTCGGCGGGGAGGTTCGCGAAGTTGTGGGGATTGAGGCCCAGGATCATGCCGTGGCTGGTGCGCTTCTGATACGGCTCCGCCGTGGGCACAACGCCCAGGTCGTACAGGAACTTGTACCAGAACCGGGAGTAGAGCAGGTGGAGCGTGGTGTGCTCCATGCCGCCGTTATACCAGTCCACGGGCATCCAGTAGCCGATATTCTCCTTCGACGCGGGGGCGTCGGCGTTTTTGGGGTCGATATAGCGGAGGAAATACCAGCTTGAGCCGGCCCACTGGGGCATGGTGTCGGTCTCCCGTTTGGCGGGGCCGCCGCAATGGGGGCAGGTGGTGTTCACCCACTCGTCCATGTGGGCCAGGGGGCTCTCCCCGGTATCGGTGGTCTCATAGCTCTCCACATCGGGGAGCATCAGGGGCAGCTCCTCCTCGGGGATGGCCACATAGCCGCACCTGTCGCAGTGGACGATGGGGATGGGCTCGCCCCAGTAGCGCTGGCGGGAGAAGACCCAGTCGCGCAGCTTGTAGTTCACCTTGGCGGAGCCCAGCCCGCGGCCCTCCAGCCACTCGGTGATGGTCTTCTTGGCCTCCTCCACGGGCATCCCGTCCAGGAAGCCGGAATTCACCATCACGCCGGTCTCGCAGTCGGTGAACGCCTCCTTCTCGATATCGCCGCCCTTGACCACCTCCACGATGGGCAGGCCGAATTTCTTCGCGAACTGCCAGTCGCGGGTGTCATGTCCGGGCACGGCCATGATGGCGCCGGTGCCGTAGGTGGCCAGGACGTAGTCGGAGATATAGATGGGGATCTCCCCGCCGGTGACGGGGTTGACGGCGCGCACGCCCATGAGCTCCACGCCGGTCTTGTCCTTCTGCAGCTCCGTGCGCTCGAAATCCGATTTCCGCGCGGCCTCCGCCTGATAACCGCGGACGGCCTCGATGTTCTCAAGAAGCGGCTCCCACTTTTTCAGGAGCTCATGCTCCGGCGACATGACCATATAGGTGGCGCCGAAGAGGGTATCCGGCCTGGTCGTGAAGACGATGAGCTCGTCCCCGGCCGTGGTCCTGAAGCGGACCTCGGCGCCGGTGGAACGGCCGATCCAGTTTTTCTGCTGGATCTTGACCCGCTCGATATAGTCCACATCGTCCAGATCGTCGATGAGGCGCTGGGCGTATTTGGTGATGCCCAGCATCCACTGGCTCTTCTCCCTGCGCACCACCTCGCTGCCGCACCGCTCGCAGACGCCGTTGACGACCTCCTCATTGGCCAGCACCACCTTGCAGGAGGTGCACCAGTTCACGGGCATGCTGGCCTTGTACGCCAGGCCCTTTTTGAACATCTGGAGGAAGATCCACTGGGTCCACTTGTAGTACTCCGGATCGGTGGTATCCACCACCCGGTCCCAGTCGAAGCTGTAGCCCAGCATCTTGAGCTGCTCGGTAAAGCGGGCGATGTTCCGCTTTGTCACGTCCCGGGGATGCATATGGTTCTTGATGGCGTAGTTCTCCGTGGGCAGCCCGAAGGCGTCGAACCCGATGGGGAACAGCACGTTGTATCCCTGCATCCTGCGCTTGCGGGCGATGATGTCCATGGCGGTGTAGGGCCGGGGATGCCCCACGTGAAGCCCCTCGCCGGAGGGATAGGGGAACTCCACCAGTCCGTAGAATTTCTCCTTTCCGGTGCCGTTTTCCGCGGCGTAGAGCTTCTCCCGCTCCCAGATCTCCTGCCACTTCTTCTCAATACGCGAAAAATCGTATTTCATTGAACATTCCTTCTTCGTCAGTTTTCAGTTCTCGGTCACGAGCGCGCTGATATCCAGCTCCTTCGCGTCGCTCCAGAGCCGCTCCAGGGAGTAGAACTCCCGCATCTCCTTCAGGAACAGGTGTACGACCACACAGCCGTAATCCACCAGCACCCAGCCGCCCGCGCGGTACCCCTCGATATGGAGCGGCCGCTCGCCGTTCTCCTCCAGCACCTTCTGGAGCTCGTCGGAGAGCGTTTTGATCTGGGTGGTGGAGTTCGCGGTGCAGATGATGAAATAATCCGCCAGCACGGTCACGTCGCTTGTCTCCAGCAGCTTGATGTCCGACGCCTTCTTGGAATCCAGTGTCTTGATGGCGAGCTCCGCCATCTCTTTCGGTGTCATCATGAATCAATCACTCCTTCTTAAGGTACCTGTTCTTCCGTCTCCTCCCAGGAGGATTCTTCCCCGGATCCTTCGTCCACCGTCTCCTCCGAGGACTCCCAGTCGGATTCCCAGTCGGATCCCTCCGTGGGCTCCGGCTCTTCATCCACAGGCTCTTCCGTGGGTTCCGGCTCATACCACGGCTCCTCCGTGGGCTCCGGCTCGTAATAAACGGGCTCCTCGCTGCGGACCGGCTCCGGGTCGTGAGAGGGCGAAGGCTCCTGCGAGGGCTCGCCGTAATAGATGATCGCGTCGGTGACCGCATCCTCCTCCGGGTAATGGACGCTGTCGGAGCCCCAGGAGGGATCCCCGGCATAATACCCGTTGGTGGAATAGAGATACCCGTCGCCGTCCCTGGTGAGGATACTCACGTCGTCCAGGGTGACGGGCTCGTCAAAGGGATTCAGCCTGTTGTTGACCAGCTCCAGCCACTCGCCCACCTTGATGGACACGAAGGAGATCTCGTCGACCATGTCGTAGTAGTTGCCGGGCATGGTGGTGAACGACACGTTTTCGGCGTCCACCTTGTAAAACTCCTGGACGAACCAGATCATGTTGCCGTAGCTCATGTCCGTTACCACATGCTTCACCGCCAGCTCCACCATGTCGGGGATGGTGATGTCGTCCCGCCTCTCCAGGATCTGATAGATCATCGTCATCATAAAGTCCTGCTGGGTGGCGATGCGGCCGATGTCCGCGTTCTCGTAGCCGGAGCGGAAGCGCATGACCTGCACGGCGTGGGCGCCGTCCAGCCACTGCTCCCCGGCGGGGATGTGGATATAGAGGTCCTGATACTGGTCCTCGTAGTCCATGTCCACGGGGACGTCATAGTATACGCCGCCGATGGCGTCCACCAGGATCTGAAACGCGTCCAGATCCACGATGGCGTAGTGGTCCACCTCATAGCCCAGGATATCCGCCAGGTGCTCGATGGTCCCTTCGATCCCCACGCTGCCGTAGAGGGAGTTGACCTTTTTCACATACCAGGGCACGTTCACCAGGGTATCCCGGGGGATGCTCACCACGTCCATGGAGTAGTTCTCCGTATCGAAGGTCGCCACCATGATGGTGTCGGTGTTGCTGTTGGCCTGGTCGGTGCCCATGACGAGGAAGGTATATTTGCTGCCGTTGCGCACGGCGGCGGAAGGCGCCTCGGGGTCCCGGCCGGACTGGTCGGCCGACGCGCTGCCGCTGCTGCCCGGCCGGCGGATCATGTTGACGGACGGGGGCTTCACGCCCATCTTGTACAGCGCGAAGAGCACCGCGGCGATACAGGCCAGCACGATCAGGATAATGACGAGGACCTTTGCCGCGCTCGTTTTCTTTTTCGCAGCCTGATACGGCGCGCGCCGGACTGCCGCGCCGGAGTCCACGTGCTTGCCGTGTCTGCTGTTTCCCACTAATTTCATGTTATTTCCCTTTTCAGCCGTTCTGGCGGAGATAGTCGATGGCCTCCTGCGTGCGGCAGTGAGGCGTGATCCCGCGCTGCTTCATATCCTCCACGCTCATCTCGAGTCCCAGCCGCAGGGCGCCGTCGATATCCTCGTAGGCGAGCCTGCGAAGCTCCGTCAGGCCGTCAAAATCCCGGGTCGGCTCGATATAGTCCGCGAGGTAGATGATCTTCTCCAGCAGGGACATATCCGCCTTGCCGGTGGTGTGCCACTGGATGGCGTCGCGCACCCTTTCCGATACGCCGAATTCACTTTCCGCCACCGCGGCGCCCGTTTTGGCGTGGAGCAGCTTGAACTCCCTTTTTTCGACGTTATCGGTTATGATACCATATTTCCCGCACAATATCAACTGCTCCGCCAGCTCATATTTTTTGGTGATGTCGTGCAGGATCGCCGCCTCTCTGGCGTCGTCCGCGTCCTCTCCCCAGCGGCGGGCCAGATTGACCGCCTCCGCCTCGCACCCGGCCACATGGGCCGTGCGTTTCGGCTTCAGCCAGGCGTAGGCCTGGGTGCGCAGCCAGTCGAAGTCCGGCCGTGCGCCGTAGAGCCTGCTGCGGATGATGTACGCATAGACCGCCGGGGGCACCAGCTCCCGGCCGCCCCGGGTCTTCACCTTCTCCCGCACGGCGGTGGAGGAGGCCTCGATCACCTCGCTCCGGATGATCACCGTCTCCTCCCGCAGCTCCCGGCGAAAACTCTCCGCCTTCTCCAGAAGCTCCGGCATATCGTCCTCCTCCCTGGCCAGCACCGCGGGGCACACCTCATCCAGGATATAGCCCGCGTTGTACCAGCGGTCCAGGGTGGCGAACATATCGGTGCCCATGATGAGGAACAGCTCATCCTCCGGGTATTCCTCCCGAAGCGCCCGGATCGTGTCGCAGGTATAGCTGGGGCCGCCGCGCCGCAGCTCCAGGTCGCTGACCAGCACCCGATCCAGCCCGGAGAACGCCAGCTTCACCATTTCCAGCCGCTGCTCCCCGCTGGGGGATCCCTCCGGGATCTGCTTGTGGGGCGGCTCCCCCGTGGGCAGCACGATAAGCCGGTCCAGTCCCAGGGAGGCGATGGCGGTCGCGGCCGCCTTCACATGGCCGATGTGCGGCGGGTTGAAGGTACCGCCGTAAATACCCGTTTTCATCGCGCTCCTCCTACTTTACCAGTCTGATCCTCTTCTCCGGAGGCAGAGAACGGCTGGGCCTGTACAGGATGAACCGGGTGCCGATGACCTGCACCGGCTCCGCCCGCACGGCGGCGCACAGCGTGTCGCACGCCTCCCGTGCCGTGAGGGGCGACGTCTCCAGCACCCTGCACTTGATGAGCTCCCGCGCCGTCAGCGCGGTGTCCGCCTGGGCGGTCACGTTTTCCGTGACGCCTCCCTTGCCGATCTGCAATATGGTCTCCAGTCCGTTGCCCATGGCGCGGAGCTGGGCTCTCTGTCTGCTGTTCAGCATCCTGTCACTCCACCTTCCCGCCGCGGCCGTCCTCCCGCAGCGCAATGAGTTTTTGCCGGAATTCCCGCAGCGCCCGCCCCCGGTGGGAGATGGCGTTCTTCTCCTCCGGATCCAGCTCCGCCATGCTCTTTCCCAGCTCGGGGAGCCAGAATATGGGGTCGTAGCCGAAGCCGCCGTCGCCCCTGGGCGCCCGGAGCAGCTCGCCGTACACCTCGCCCCTGGCGCGCAGCACCGTGCCGTCGGGGAAAACGCAGGCGATGGCGGAGACGAACCGGGCCCGCCGGTCCTCCGCCTTCGCGGTGTTCCTGAGGAGCAGCGCGTTGCGCTCGGCGGAGCTGAGCTCCACGCCGTTCTCCGCGCCGTAGCGGGCGGAGAATACCCCCGGCGCGCCGCCCAGGGCGGCCACCTCCAGTCCGGAATCGTCCGCAATGGCGGGCAGGCCCAGCGCGTCGCAGGCGCCCTTTGCCTTGAGGAAGGCGTTTTCCTCGAACGTCGTCCCCGTCTCCTCCACCTCGAGCCGGAGGCCCGCCTGGCGCTGGGATATGACCTCCAGCCCCAGATCGGACAGGATCTCCCGCAGCTCGATGAGCTTTTTTTCGTTGTTGCTCGCCAGCACGAAGGTCATTGCAGCAGCGCCTCCACAAATCCGCGTCCGTCGAATTCCAGCAGGTCGTCCTGCCCCTCGCCCACGCCGATATACTTCACGGGAAGGCCGAGCTGATCCGCGATGGCGATCACGATGCCACCCTTGGCGGTGCCGTCCAGCTTCGTGAGCACGATGCCCGTGATCCCGGCGGATTCCTTGAACTGCTTCGCCTGGATGAGGCCGTTCTGGCCGGTGGTGGCGTCCAGTACCAGGAGCGTCTCCCGGTCGGCGTCGGGCAGCTCCCGGTCGATGACGCGGCTGATCTTGTTGAGCTCGTTCATCAGGTTCGACTTGTTGTGCAGCCGCCCAGCCGTGTCGCAGATGACGATATCCGCGCCCCGGGCCTTTGCGGCGGCGATGCCGTCGAACACCACGGAGGCGGGATCGGACCCCTCCTCATGGCGCACGATGTCGGCGCCGGTGCGCTCCGCCCACACGGTGAGCTGCTCCGCCGCCGCCGCGCGGAAGGTGTCCCCCGCCGCCAGCAGGACCTTTTTCCCCTCGCCGATATAGCGCCCGGCCAGCTTGCCGATTGTGGTGGTCTTGCCCACGCCGTTGACGCCGATGACCAGGATGACGGAGGGCTTCGTCTCCAGCCGGAGGCCCTTCTCCGTCTCTGGCATCATGTCCACAAGTATCTCCGTCAGGGCGTTTTTGATGTCCTCGCCCCGGCGGTAGCCCTCCTTCCTCGTGACCTCCCGCAGCCGCTCCACGGCCTCCATGCTCGTTTCCACGCCCAGATCCGCCATGATGAGCGTCTCCTCCAGCTCCTCGAAGAACTCCTCGTTGGCGCCGGTGAAGGAGGCGAACATGCCGCTCAGCTGCGCGGTCATATTCTTTTTCGTCTTGGCAAGTCCCTGCCGGATCTTCTCAAAAAAGCCCAATTCCCTGTCTCCTTTATGAATTGATGGTCCGCTCCGCGTCCTCGATGTCGATGGACAGGATGCGGGAAACGCCCTGCTCCTGCATGGTGACGCCGTAGAGCATATCCGCCTCCTCCATGGTGCCGCGCCGGTGGGTGATGCAGATCATCTGCGTTTTGTCCGACATCTTCCGCATATACTCGGCGAAGCGCAGGACGTTTGCCTCGTCCAGGGCGGCCTCGATCTCGTCCATGACCACGAAGGGCGTGGGGCGGATGCGCAGGATGGAAAAATACAGCGCGATGGCCACGAACGCCTTCTCTCCGCCGGAGAGGAGCGAGATGGTCTTCAGCTGTTTCCCCGGCGGCTGCACCCGGATCTCGATGCCGCAGTTCAGGATATCCGAATCGTCCTCCAGCTCCAGGGACGCCTTGCCGCCCCCGAACAGCTCCAGGAACGTCTGACGAAAGCTCTCGCTGATGGCGTCGAACTCCCGGGCGAAGATGGCCTTCATCTCCTTCGTGATCTCCCCGATGATCTCCAGCAGCTCATTCCGGGAGCGCTCCACGTCGTCCCGCTGCTCTGTGAGGTAGGTGTACCGGGCGTTCACCCGCTCATACTCGTCGATGGCGCCGATGTTGGGGGTGCCCAGCCTGGAGATGTCGCGCTTGAGCTCCCCGATCCGGTGCTTCGCCTCCGGGACGCTCTCCAGCTCCAGGCGCTGCTCCATGGCCGCCGTGCGGGTCAGCTCATAGGTATCCCACAGCTTGTCGACGATCTGCTTTTCCTCCAGCTCGGCGGCCTGCTTCCGCTGCTCCAGCCGCGCCGACTCCCGCTCCAGGTCCAGGATGCGCCTGTTTTTCTCCTGGGTCTCCCGGTCCTTGCGGGTGCGCTGCGCGTCCAGCTCCAGCTTTTCTGCGCTGACCGCCTCCAGCTCCTTTTTCAGCTCTTCCGCCCGGGCGTTTTCCCCGGCGGCGCTCTGCCTGTTGTCCGCGATCTCCTGCCGGAGGCCTTCTATCTCCCCCTCCAGCCGCTGCAGGTCCCGCTCCTGCTGGTCCCGGCCGCCGGAGAGGTCCTCTCGCAGGGCGTTCAGCTCCCCGATGGCGCTGAGGACGGCAGTCCGCTCCGCCTCCAGAGAGGCGAGAGACGCCCGCACCCGGGACAGGAGCGACGCGATCCGCTCCCGCTCGGCGCTGAGCTTTTCCTGCCCGTCGGTGAGGGCCGCTGCCCTCCGGCCGTATTCCTCCGCCCGCGCCCCGGCTTCCGCGATGGCCGCGCGCACGGCGGCAACGGACTCATTGTTCCTTTCGATCCTCGCACGCAGCGTCTCCCGCTCCGCGCGCAGGGCGTCCGCGCTCTTCTCCGCGGCGTCCAGCAGCAGCGCGTAGTGGTTGGCGTCCGCCTCCAGCCGGAGGGCGCTGTCCTCCACGCTCCGCAGCTCGCCCCGGACCGTTTCCAGCTCGTATTCGGCGGCGGCCAGCTCGCGCTTTGACTCCTGCAGCTGCTTTTCCGCCGCCTCCAGAGAGGCGCTCAGCCTCGCCTGCTGCTCGCCGAGCCGCTTCAGCTCATTGGCGCGGGAGATGATGCCCGCTCCCTTCGCGGCGGAGCCGCCGGTCATGGAGCCGCCGGCGTTCATCACCTGTCCGTCCAGGGTAACGATGCGGAAGCGGTTTTTGTATTTTCTCGAAATGGCGATGGCGCTTTTCAGCGTGTCCGCCACCACCGTTCTGCCCAGGAGATTCGCGTAGACGCCGGCATAGCGCGGATCATACTCCACGAGCTGGAGGGCAACGCCCTCATATCCCGGCTCGTTCTCCAGTCCGCGCTCCTCCAGCGTCCTGCCGCGCACGGCGGACACGGGCAGGAAGGTGGCCCGTCCGGCGTCCCGCCGCCTGAGCATCTGGATGGCGGCCTCGCCGTCCTCCTCGGTGCCCACGATGATATCCTGCATGGCGCCGCCCAGCGCCGTTTCGATGGCGAGCGCGTATTTGTCGGAGGTGGATACCAGTCCCGCCACCGTGCCGAAGATATTCTTCAGCGTGCCCCTGGCCCCCTCCTGCATCACGGTCTTTACCGCGCGGGAATAGCCCTGGTACTCCTTCTCCATCTCCCTCAGCAGGGAGATGCGGGAGCGGATGGCGCCGTCCTCCATGGTGAGCTTCATCTGCCGCTCGCCCAGGTCTTCCGATTTTTGTCTCCTCGCCGCCACCCGCTTTTCGTGGCCGGCGATCATATTCCGGTGGGACTGCACGTCCTCCCGCGCCTTTTTGAGCTCGGCGGCGCACTTCTCCGCGTCCTGCCGGAGCGTCTTCGCCTGCTCCGCGTTGGACGCCGCCTCACGCGCCGCGGCCTCGTCCCTGTCCTCCAGCTCCTGGGCGGAGGCCGCCAGGGAGGACAGCTCCGCTTTTTTGTCCGAGAGCTCCCGCTCGGCGTCGTTTTCTCCGGCGATGGCTTCCGAGAGCTGCCGCGCCTGCTCGCCGTAGGCGGAGAGCAGCGACTCCGACTCCCGGAGATATCCCTCCGTCTCCTCGTCCAGCGCCGCGCGCTCCCGGTCGATCTCCAGGACGCGGGCGTTCTTCTCCCCGATCTGCTGCCGGATGCCGCCGTCGCGGCTGGCCTGCTCGGACATATCGCGCCGGATCCGTTCCCGTTCGCCCAGGGTGCTCTCCAGTCTGGCCTCCAGCACCCGGGCGGCGCTGTCGTACTCCCCGGCGCGGGCGACGGCGCGGGAGATGAGCTCCCGCCTGGCCTCCGCCTCCACGTCCTTTTCCCGCATCTGCTCGCCCAGGCGCTCCGCCTCGGCGTAAGCCTTTTCCAGCTCCTCGTTCCCGGCTGCCAGCTCCCGTGCGGCGACCTGGCAGTCGATCTCCAGCTTTTTCGACGTCTCCCCCAGCCGACGGAGCGTATCGGTCCAGACGGAGATCTCCAGTCCCCGCAGCTCGTCCCGGAGGACCAGGTACTTCTTCGCCGTCTCCGCCTGGCTCTTCAGGGGCGTGACCTGCAGCTCCAGCTCCGAGATCTTGTCGTTGATGCGGACCAGGTTCTCGTCGGTGCGCTCCAGCCGCCGCTCCGATTCCTCCTTGCGGTGGCGGAATCTGGAGATGCCGGCCGCCTCCTCGAAGATCTCGCGCCGGTCGCCGCTCCTGGCGGAGAGGATCGCGTCCACCCGGCCCTGGCCGATGATGCTGTACCCCTCCCGGCCCATGCCGGTATCCATGAGCAGCTCGCTGACGTCCCGCAGCCGGACGGAGCGCCGGTTGATATAGTATTCGCTCTCGCCGGAGCGGTAGTACCGCCGGGTGATCATCACCTCGGACTCCTCCATGTCAAAGAGCTTTTCCGAATTATCCAGAATGAGCGACACCTCGGCGAAGCCCACCGGGCCCCGCTTCTGCGTGCCGCCGAAGATCACATCCTCCATCTTGCCGCCCCGCAGCGTGCGGGACGACTGCTCGCCCATGACCCAGAGGATAGCGTCGGAGATGTTGGATTTGCCGCTGCCGTTGGGCCCCACGATGGCCGTGACCGGCTTATCGAAGGTGAGGCGCGTTTTATCGGGAAACGACTTGAATCCCTGCATCTCCAATGCTTTCAAATACAATTCATTCACCGTCCCGGTCATAGCCGCTTCATCCGGCTGTAATCACCGCCCCGCGGGGCGGACTGCCGCGCCGTTTCCTTTCAGGCGCGGAATCGTTCAGATTATTATAACCTTTTTATCCGTGCTTTTCAATGTCCAATATGACTATTTCGGCGTTTTCCGACTCCCGCACGTCGAGCCTTTCCAGCCGGAACTCCCGCATAAGAACGCGGATATTGCTCCGGCGCTGCCCCGTCATCAGGGAGAGGCGCCCGCGCGGAACGCCCAGCGTCACCGTGCGGCCGAAGGCCCCCGCCCCCCGCAGGAGCGCCCTTGCCCGCTCCAGGTATATCCGGCGGAAAACCAGCTCCCCCAGCGCCGGGTGGTACGCGCCCGCCGCGGCCCCGCCGGCGCTCAGCTCCTCCGTGGGGTTGAGCCCCAGCCGGATCACGGGGATACCCGCCGCCTGAAACATCGGCACCAGCGCGGCGCAGAGGGACACCGCGTCCTCCACCGTGTGCTCCCGGTATGCGCCCCGGCGGTACATATCCCAGAGAGCCGTATCCCGCACCACGACGGTGGGATAGATCCGCACCCCGTCGGGCTTCAGGTCGATGAGCTTCCGCGCCGTATAGCGGGAGGTATCCGGCGTGTCGCCCGGCAGACCGGTCATCATCTGCAGGATCAGCGCCAGCCCCGCGTCCTTCACGAGCCCGGCCGCCCGCTCCGCGTCCTCCGGCGTGTTGCCCCGTTCCGAGAGGGTCAGCACCCGCCCGTCCATGGACTGGACGCCCAGCTCCACCGTTTTGACGCCGTATTGCAGGAGCCGCCCGATCACCGCGTCGTCCACTGCGTCCGGCCTTGTGGAGAGGCGCAGGGCGTTTCCCGGGTGCAGCGAGAGGAAGGGCTGCGCCGCCCCGAGGAGCTCCTCCTGCCGCTCGTCGGGGAGGGCGGTGAAGCTGCCCCCGTAGAACGCCAGGTCGCAGGGCCCGCCCCGCCAGCCCTCCGCCGCCCGGCGCACCGTTTCCGCCGTGGCGGGCTCAGAGGCGCCGGATATCCGCCGCTGGTTGCAGAAAACGCAGGCGTGGGGGCAGCCCGCATGGGGCACGAACACCGGGATCACGTTTTTTCTTGCCATCGTATCTCCTTATTATGAATGCTGCCCGCGGAGGCGGACAGCATTCTGTCGTTTATTCCATTTTGCCCAGCGCGTCCGCCGCAGCGGCCTGTTCGGCCTCCTTCTTGCTGCGGCCGGAGCCGCTGCCGATCACTTCGCCGTTGACGCGCACCCGCATGAAGAACTCCTTGGCATGGTCGGGGCCCCGCTCGCCGGTGAGCTCATACTCGATGCGGTGCGCCCCGTCCCGCTGGACCCGCTCCTGCAGGAGCGTCTTGTGATCCAGCTGCCGCTTTTTGAATTCGTCCTTCCGGGAGAGGATATGCTTTTCGATAAAGCCCAGGGCCCGTTCCCGGCCGCCGTCCAGATACAGGGCGGCCAGCAGCGCCTCCACCGCGTCCGCGTTGATGGACGCCCGGGTCCGGCCGCCGCCCAGCTCTTCTCCCCTGCCCAGCCGCAGGAACCGGCCCAGGCCAAGCCGCTCCGCCACCTCGGCGAGGCTCTTCTCGCAGACGAGCTCCGCCCGCAGGCGGGTCATCTGCCCCTCGCTCATATCCGGCTCGTCGGCAAAAAGCCGCTCCGCCACCGCCATGCCCAGGATGGCGTCCCCCAGGAACTCCAGCCGCTCGTTGCATCCGGCGCCGGAACGCCTGTTCTCATTGGCGTAGGAGCTGTGGGTCAGCGCCAGCAGGAACAGGCCCCTGTCCCTGAATTCATAACCCAGCTCCTTTTCCAGCTCGTTCATGCCCGCGCCTCCCTCAAAATCAGCAAAATCGGGGCGGAAGCCCGCCCCGAATCATCAGTCTATCCTGTCGGAAATGTACTTCACCACATCGGCCACCGTGGCCATTTTGGCGAACTCCTCGTCATCGCTCTCAGGAATCACGATGTTGAAGCCCTCCTCGATCGCCATGGTCAGCTCCAGCACGTCCAGGGAATCCGCACCCAGATCGTCCGCAAACGTGGTCTCCGGCGTAATGCTGCCCGGATCGATCGAAAACTGCTCCGCAATGATATCCTGAAGCGTTTCAAATATCATGGTTTTCACCCCGTCATTTACTAGTCGGGCACTGCCCGCTCTGCACTATCGAAATAGTAAAGCGGCACACATGATTTGTCAACAGTTTTTTTCGCTTTTCAGGTATATCTCAGGCAAGCCCGTCGATCCTGATCTTTTCGATGTTTTTCGCAAGGCTTCCGGCCACGTCCGCCTCGGCGTTCAGGATCGCGTGGCGGACGGCGTTCTCGATGGCGACCGCGCCGGAGGAGCCGTGGGCCTTGATGACCGGCCTGGCGATGCCCAGCAGGGCCGTGCCGCCCACCTTATCCGGGTCCATGCGGTCCTTCAGGTCGTAGAGGGCGTCCCGTACCATGAAGCCGGAGAGCTTGGAGAGCTTGCCCCTTTTGAAAATATCCTTGAGCTCCGCCGAGAAGAAGCGGCTCACGCCCTCGATCCCCTTCAGGAGGATATTCCCCGAGAACCCGTCGCACACGATCACGTCCACGCCGCCCAGCATCACCTGCTTGGCCTCCACGTTGCCGATGAAGTTGATGTGCCCGCCGGCCGCGGCCTTCTCCAGCAGATCAAAGGTCTCATCCTGCAGCGCGGTGCCCTTGCCCCGCTCGGTGCCGATGTTCAGGAGCCCCACCCGGGGGCTGGGCTTTTTCAGGACGCTTTCCATATAATAGGAGCCCATGAACGCGAACTGGAGCAGGTACTCGGCGGTGCATTCGGCGTTGGCGCCGCAGTCGATGATCATGCACTCCCCCTCCCGGCCGGGGATCACCGGCGCGAGAGCGGCGCGGCGGATGCCCCGCACGCGCTTGACGATGAGCGTCGCCCCGGAGAGGAGCGCGCCCGTGCTGCCGGCGGAGACGAAGGCGTCGCCGCCCCCGTCGCGCAGGAGCCGCAGCCCCACCGCCATGGAGGAGTCCTTCTTCGTCCGCACCGCGGACACCGGGTCCTCGTCCATCTCAATGGTCTCGGAGGCGGCGGCCAGCTCCACCCCCTCGGGCGGCTCCGAATAGCCCATGCCCTCCAGGCAGCGGAGCATGTCCTCCATCCTGCCTGCCAGCACGATGTCCGTATTCAGGTTCTTACGGGCGTTCACCGCGCCCTGGATGATCTCGCCGGGGGCGTTGTCGCCGCCCATGGCGTCCACGATGATCTTCATATCTCTGCCTCCCTTTTCTTCTCTTCTATCAGGTGCAGCGAACGCTCGGAGATCGCCGCGTTCTTGTTCCTCTTGCCCTTGACCTTATACCCCAGCGGAGTCATGATCCCGAAATTGATGTTCATGGGCTGGAAGCCTCCCACGCTCCCGCCCGAGATATACGCCGCCAGGGCGCCGACAGCCGTTTCCGCCGGGAAATCCGCCGGCGGGAGCCCCAGAAGCTCCCGCGCCGTCTCGATGCCGACCAGCAGGCCGGAGGCGGCGGATTCCACATACCCCTCCACGCCCGTCATCTGCCCGGCAAAACGGATGCGCGGATCGCTCTTCAGCCGGTAATACCTGTCCAGCAGCCGGGGCGAATCCAGATAGGTGTTCCGGTGCATGACGCCGTAACGCACGAACTCCGCGTTCTTCAGCGCCGGGATCATGGAGAACACCCGCTTCTGCTCCCCGAATTTCAGGTGGGTCTGGAAGCCCACGATGTTGTAGATCGTGCCCGCCGCGTTGTCCATCCGGAGCTGCACCACGGCGTAGGGCTCCTTCCCCGTCCCGGGGTCGATGAGCCCCACGGGCTTCAGGGGTCCGTAGCGCATGGTATCCTCGCCCCGGCGGGCCATGACCTCGATGGGCATGCACCCCTCGAACACGCCGCCGTCGTCAAAGCCGTGGATCTCCGCCTCCTGTGCCGAGACCAGCTCGCGGCGGAAGGCGGTATATTCCTCCCGGGTCATGGGGCAGTTTACATAATCTGCCGTCCCCTTCCCGTACCGGGAGGCAAAATAGGCGCTTTCCATGTCGATGCTGTCAAAGGTGACGATGGGCGCCGCCGCGTCGTAGAAGCTGAGGGGTGCCCCCTCCGGGTCCAGCGCCCGGAGCTTTGCCGCCAGGGCGTCGGAGGTGAGGGGCCCGGTGGCGACGATCACGGTCCCCTCGGGGATCGCGTCCGCCTCCCGCATCTCCACGGTGATCCTCCCGTGGGAGCGGATCCTCTCCGTGATCATCCGGGCAAAGGCCGCCCGGTCCACGGCCAGGGCGCCGCCCGCGGGGACGCGGGTCGCGTCGGCGCAGGAGATGATGAGCCCGTTAAGCCGCCGCATCTCCTCCTTCAGGAGGCCCACCGCGTTTGTGAGCTCGTCGCTTCTCAGGGAATTGGAGCATACCAGCTCCGCGAAATCGTCGGAAACGTGAGCGGGGGTGCGCTTTTGGGGCTTCATCTCCACAAGGCGCACATCCACGCCCCGCTCGGCGAGCTGCCACGCCGCCTCACAGCCGGCAAGGCCGGCCCCGATCACCGTGACTCCCGTCATTTCTTCTCCGCGGCAGAAGCCGCGGGCTTCTTCGCCCGGGTGGAGGCCGTCTTTTTTCCCGTGCCGGAGGCGGCCTTCTTCGTCCCGGCGGAGCGGGAGGAGGTCTTCCGCGCGGCAGTCGTCTGCTTTGTCCGGGAGGACGTTTTCTTCCCGGCGGGCTCAGCCTCGGCCGCGGGCGCGCCCGCGGCATCCCCCGGCTGGGCGGCGGTCCTGCGGTAGCCCCGCTTATCCTCCGGGGTGAAATTGGCGCAGTCCGGGTTGATGCAGAAGGGCTTCCGGTAGCCCCGGCCGGAGCGCTTGAACATGGTCCAGCCGCACTGGGGGCAGTCGTCCTTCACCGGCACGTCCCAGGTGATGAACCCGCAGGTCTTCAGATTCTCGCAGGCGTAGTAGGTGTATCCGTTGCGGGAGGTGCGCTTCAGGATGCGCTTGCCGCACCTGGGGCACCGCCCGGGCATCTCGATGACGAGCGGCTTCGTGAAATTGCACTCCGGATAGCCGGGGCAGGCCAAAAAGCGCCCGAACCGGCCGGTCTTGACGACCATTTTCCGGCCGCACACGTCGCATACCTCGTCGGAGACCTCGTCGGGGACCTTGATGCGCTCCCCGTCCAGGGCCTTCTCCGCGTCCTCCAGGGACTGCTCAAAGCCGCCGTAGAACTCCTGCAGCAGGCCCCGCCAGTCCTTCTGTCCCTTCTCGACGCTGTCCAGCTCCTCCTCCATGCGGGCGGTGAATTTCAGGTCCACGATGTCCGAAAACCGGTCCTTCATGAGCTGGGTGACCACCTCGCCCAGGGGCGTCGGCCGGAGGAAGCGCCCCTCCTTGACCACGTATTCCCGGGAAAGGATGGTGGAGATGGTGGGCGCGTAGGTGCTGGGGCGGCCGACCCCCGTCTCCTCCATGGATCGGATCAGCGTCGCCTCCGTATAGCGGGAGGGGGGCTGGGTGAATTTCTGTTCCTTTTTGAGCTCGTTGAGCTTCAGCGGGTCGCCCACGTGGAGCTCCGGCAGCGGGGACGCCTTTTCCTCATGCTCCTCGTCGCCGGATTCCTCATAGACCGCGGTGAAGCCCGCGAATTTCAGCGCGGAGTGCCCGGCGCGGAAGAGGTAGCCCGCCGACTCCACGTCCACCGTGACGCTGTCATAGACCGCCGCGGCCATCTGGCTGGCCACGAACCGGCCCCAGATGAGCCGGTAGAGCTTGTACTGGTCGCTGGTGAGGCTGGACCGGATCTCCTCCGGCACCACGAACACGCTGCTGGGCCGGATAGCCTCATGGGCGTCCTGGGCGCCGGCCTTCGTTTTGAAGGTGCGGGGGGAGCCGTTGTAGTATTCCCTGCCGTAGCGATCCTCGATGAGCTGCCTGGCGTCGGCCAGGGCCACCGCCGAGATGCGCAGCGAATCGGTACGCATATAGGTGATGAGGCCGACGGTGCCCTCGCCCTTGAGCTCCACGCCCTCGTAGAGCTGCTGGGCGATGGACATGGTCCGCTGGGGCGTCATGCCCAGCTTCCTCGACGCCTCCTGCTGGAGGGTGGAGGTGATGAAGGGCGGCGACGGGGTCCGCTTTTTGTCCGTGCGCTTCACGTTCTTCACGGTAAACGGCGCGCTGCGGACGGCGTTCTCCACCTTCTCCACGTCCTCCGCCGTGCGGAGCTCCAGCTTTTTCTCGCCCATGCCGTGGAAGCGGGCCATGAGCCGGCCGGGCTTTCCCACGCGGCTCAGGTCGGCGTCCAGCAGCCAGTATTCCTCCGGCTTGAAGGAGCGGATCTCCTCCTCCCGGTCCACGATCATCCGCGTGGCCACGGACTGCACGCGCCCGGCGGAGAGGCCGCGGCGCACCTTGCGCCACAGGAGCGGGCTCAGCTTATAGCCCACGATGCGGTCCAGGATCCTGCGGGCCTGCTGGGCGTCCACCAGGTCCATGTCGATGGCGCGGGGATTCTTGATGCTCTCCTGCACCACTTTCTTCGTGATCTCGTTGAAGGTGACCCGGTACGCGTTGTCGTCCTTCAGCTTGAGGAGCTCCTTCAGGTGCCAGGAGATGGCCTCCCCCTCCCGGTCCGGGTCGGTGGCGAGATAGACCTTCCCGCTGTTCTTCACGTCCTTCTGCAGCGCCTTGATGGTGTCCTCCCGCCCCTTCACGGGCTGGTAGTCCGGCTCAAAGCCGTGCTCCACATCCACGCCCAGCACGCTCTTCGGCAGGTCGCGCAGATGGCCCATGGAGGCCGTCACCTTGTAGTCGCTGCCCAGGTATTTCCCGATCGTCTTCGCCTTTGCGGGCGACTCCACGATCACCAGATTCGTCTTTGCCATTCCGGTTCCTCATTTCCAGTTTTCATCGGCTTGCTCAAAGGCTGAGCGTAAAGTATTTGCCGGGGAGCTGGCTGACCGTGCCCTCGATCTCCAGCATGGTCAGCGCCGTCATCACGTCCGTGGCGCTCATCCCCGTGAGCCGGACGATCTCGTCGGCGTGCAGCCTGCCCGTATTGATCGCAAGAACGACGCGTTTTTCGTCCTCCTGCATATTTTCCGTCATTTTTACTAGGTCAATATATCCCTCGCCGTCCGGTCTGTCAATCGTTTTTTCGGCGGCGCGTTCCGCCTCCGGCTCCCCCGGCGGCGTTATCGCCTCCGCTTCCTGCTCCGGCTCGGCGGAGGCGGCCAGGGGCGTGAACACGGCGCGGCGGCCGCTTTTCCGAAAGATCCTGTCCGGGAAAAGATGCGCGTACATCTCCGCCACGTCCCGGCCGGAGGTGGCGGCGATGGCCCCCTCCTTCAGCAGCGCGTTGGACCCGCGGCAGGCTGGAGAATCCACGTTCCCCGGCACCGCGAACACGTCCCGCCCCTGCTCCAGCGCCCGGGAGGCAGTGATGAGCGCGCCGGAGCCCTCCGGCGCCTCGATGATGACCACGCCCACGGCGAGCCCGGAAAAGATCCTGTTCCGGGCGGGAAAATGGCTCGCGGCGGGCGGCTCGCCGGGCGCGTACTCCGAGACCAGCGCGCCGTTCAGCGCCACATCGTCGTAGAGCCGGCCGTTCTCTCGCGGATAGACCACGTCCGTTCCGCAGCCCAGCACGCCGATCACCTTTCCGCCCGCGCGCAGGGCTCCCCGGGCGGCGGCGGTGTCGATCCCCCGGGCAAGCCCGGATACCACGGTGCACCCGGCCTGTCCCAGCTCAAAGCCCATCCGCTCCGCCGTGCGGACGCCGTAGGGCGTGCACCGCCTCGTGCCCGCCACGGCGATGGCCGCCTCCGAGTCCAGGTCGGGCAGATCGCCCTTCACATATAATACAACGGGCGGGTCGAAGATATTCCTCAGCCGCTCCGGGTAGGCGGCGTCCGACAGGGTCAGGATGCGCACCCCCTTCTCCGCGCAGGCGGAGGCGACGGAGGCAGCCCAGCCCAGGCTCTTGCTCTCCAGCCCGGCCAGATCCCGCTCCTTCACGTCGGATACCTTCCTGTAATCGCCCTTTTCGGCGAAGAACACCGCCATCGGATCGCCGAAATGCTCCAGCAGCCTCCGGGCGGTGTGGCTCCCGCACGCTCTGGAGAGCCAAAGCCAGTATTTCAGCGCAGACATTTCCCGCACATCTCCCACATGATGATCGCCGCGGCAGCCGCCGCGTTCAGGGACTCGCACCGGGGCGACATGGGGATCCGGACAAGCCCGTCGCACAGGGATATGACCTCTTTTGAAAGGCCGCGCCCCTCGCTGCCGATGGCCACCGCCGCGCCGCGCAGGTCCGTCTCCCCGATGGGACGGCATCCCTCCCCCAGGGCAGCCCCCAGGAGCCGGAGCCCGCCCGCCTTCAGGGCCCGGAGCCCGTCCAGATCCGTCTCAAAAAAGCGCTGGCGGAACACGGCGCCCATGGTGGCGCGGACGGTCTTCGGATTGTAGGGGTCGGCGCAGCCGGGCAGCAGCAGCACGGCGTCCACATCCATGGCGTTCGCCGTGCGGAGCACGGTGCCCACGTTGCCGGGGTCCTGGACGCCGTCCAGCACCACGGCGCTGCCGATCGCCCCCTCCGTCTGGCCCCGCATGCGGCAGGAGAACAGGAGCTCCGGCGGTGACTTCAGCGGAGAGGCGTAGTCCAGCAGCTCCTCCCCCGCGCCGTAAACGGGCACGGAGGGGTCCAGCCCCTCGGGCGCGTAGCCGGACGCCGTCAGCACCGCGGTGATCCCGCCGCCGAACTGCATCGCCTCCCGCAGGAGCTTTTCACCGGCGCAGAGGAACTCACCGCACGCATACCGGTATTCCCGGGATGCGCCCAGCTTTTTCAGGTGCGCGAGCTTCGGATTTTTCCGGCTTGTGATCCTCTCCATATCCATCTCTTTCCCTATCGCCGGGCCGAGCCGGCAAACAATAATATAATAGTATAACCGAAACACGCGGCCATTTCAAGTGCGCGCCACGGGAGAAAAAAAGCGGGACGGACGCGTTGTGCGTCCGTCCCGCGGCGATGCGTTATCGGTCATGACCTTCCTCCGCCAGGGCGACGAGCTTCCTCAGCCGGTGGTTGAGGCAGGATTTGGTGATGGGTGGATCGAACAGGGCGGCCAGCTCCGTCAGGGTGAGCTCCGGATTTTCCATGCGCATCCGCGCCGTCTCCCTGAGCTTTTCCGGCAGGGCGACGATCCCCTCCCGCCGGTCGATGGCCCGGATGGCCGCCAGCTGCTGCTGGGAGGCGTCCACCGCCTTGATGACGTTGGCCGCTTCGCAGTTCACGCGCCGGTTCACGCTGCTGCGCACGCCCTTCTCGATCTTGGCGGACATGATCTCCATAGCGGAGACCGGCGCGCCCATCATGGTGAGCAGATCCTCGATGGCGGCGCTGGGCTTGAAATAGATCATATAGTTCCCGCCCCGGGCGGCGTCCTTGGGGTAAAGCCCCATATCCAGCATGAGGGAGTAGAGCTCCCGGCTGACGTTGTAGTGGTCGGTGACGATCTCCAGATGGTACCGCTTCGCGGGATCGGTGACCGAGCCGCCTGCCAGGAAGGCGCCCCGGAGAAAGCTCACGCGGCAGCAGTCCTCCTCCAGGATGCCGAAATTGATGTGGTGGGCCAGCATGTCCTCGTCCCCGTAGCCGAAAAAGCCGCGGATGCGCCGCAGCTTTTCGTCCTTATAGATGATGAGGCTCAGCTTGCCGGTGTCCTCCGGCTGGGGAACGATATCGAACTGCACGCCGAAGGCCCGCCGGAACAGACGGGGCAGGCGGGCGGCAAATTCCCGGCTCTCGGTGATGATCCGGATCTCCCGCCTGGTGAACGTGTTGCAGAACAGGAGGACGCCGTAGCTCTCCGCGACGCAGCAGCACTTTTTGCCCGGCAGCTCCCGGCACATCTCCGCCTTTGCTTCTGATGAAAAAGACATAGCCCCTCCCGCCGCTCTCACTCGCCGTACAGCTTCGTATCGGAGTGGAGCCGGTACACGCGCATGATTTCCCTCGCCAGCTTCATGGGATCGTGGCGCGCCTGCTCCGTGCCCGACGACGCCACGTCGGCGTATATGTATTCGACCCCGCCGCCGCAGCCCCCGCCGTTTTCCGGCGCGCAGAGGGGCCACGCCCCCGCCCGGGCATACTTTTCCACCAGTTCCTGCGCCAGCGCGCCGCTGTTGACGATGCAGCGGTCGAAGACGCGCCGTCCCGCGTGGGCAAAGATGGCGTTGATATGGTCGCTGATGGTATAGCCCTCCGTCTCGCCGGGCTGGGTCATGATGTTGCAGACGTAGAGCTTCACCGCCCGGGAGCGCTCGATAACCTCCGGCACCCCGTCCACCAGCAGATTGGGGATGACGCTGGTATACAGGCTCCCCGGCCCCATGACGATCAGGTCGGCCTCCTCCAGGGCGGTGATGCACTGGTCCAGCGCCCGGGCGTGCCGGGGATTGAGCGCCACGCGCTTGATGCGGCAGCAGCGCCGCTCCTTCACCTCCTGGATGTGGGACTCGCCCAGGACGGTCGATCCGTCCTCCAGCTCGGCCAGCAGCGCCACATTGTCGTTGGTCACGGGCAGGACGCGCCCCGTGATGGCCAGTGCCTCCCCCACCCGGGCGGCCGCCTCGTCAAAGGAGTCGGAGATCCCGTTCATGGCCGCCAGCAGCAGGTTGCCGAAGCTCTGCCCCGCCAGGGACCCGTCCCGGAACCGGTAGTTCAGCAGCCGGGTCATCAGGTTCTCGTCGTCGGCCAGAGCCTGGATGCAGTTGCGGATATCGCCGGGCGGCAGGATGCCCAGCTCGCGGCGCAGCACGCCGGAGCCGCCCCCGTCGTCGGTGACGGCCACGATGGCCGTGATGTTCTCGCTGTATTTCTTCAGGCCGCGCAGCATGGTGGAAAGGCCGGTGCCGCCGCCAAGGCAGGCGATGGAAGGCATGACAGTGCTTTTCATATCAGCTTTTCCCGATATCGCGGTTCAAAAGCTCCACCCGGTGCCCGTCGGATGCGAGCATCTCGCCCAGCTTCTCCGCCACGGCCACCGAGCGGTGGTGCCCGCCGGTGCAGCCGAAGCAGATGAACAGCTGGCTCTTCCCCTCCTCGATATACTGGGGGATCAGGAACTCGATGAGCCCGCAGAGCTTTTCCATATACTTGTTCGACACGTCGAAGCCGAAGATATAGTCCCGCACCTCCCGGTCGAGACCGCTCTTCTCCTTCAGCTCCGGCACGTAGAAGGGATTCGGCAGAAAGCGCACGTCGAAGACCAGGTCGGCCTCGATGGGGATGCCGAACTTATAGCCGAAGGACTCCACCGTGATCTGCATGGACTGGTCCTCGTGCCCGCTCATGAAAATGTTCACGAGCCTGCGCTGGAGCATGCCCAGGGTGAGGCCCGAGGTGTCGATGATGTAGCTGGCCTTCCGGCGGACGGGCTCCATCAGCTCCTTCTCCCGCTGCACGGCGCCCGACAGGTCGATCCCGTCCACATCCAGCGGATGGCGGCGGCGCGTCTCCTTGTAGCGCTTCACGATGGTGTCCGTCGCGGCCTCCACGAACAGGATGGTGTATTCGCAGCCCATGTCGTGCATCTCCTCCAGGGCGGAGAAGAGCTCGTTGAAATTCTCGATGTTCCGCACGTCGGTGACCAGGGCCACCCGCTCATACCGGCCGCGGGTGGCGATGCACAGCTCCGCGAACTTCGGCATGAGCACCACGGGCATATTGTCCACGCAGTAAAAATCCATATCCTCCAGCACGCCGGCCACCCGGCTCTTGCCCGCGCCGGAGAGCCCGGATATGATGATGATCTCCATGCTCTAGCTCCTTCCGCGGATGATCCGCACCTCCGGCTCCAGCTCGATGCCGGAGCGTCTGAAAACCGTCTCCCGCACATGCTCCATCACGGCGAGCACATCGTCGAAGGTGGCGCCCCCGGCGTTGATGACAAAGCCCGCGTGCTTCTCCGAAACCATGGCGCCGCCCACCCGGTAGCCCTTGAGCCCCGCCTCGTCGATGAGCGCCGCGGCATAACCGCCCGCGGGCCGCTTGAACGTGCTGCCCGCGCTGGGATAATTGAGGGGCTGGCTCGCTCTCCGCTTTGCCATGAGCTCCTCCATCCTCCCCCGGATGGCCGCCCCGTCGCCCTTTTCAAGCCGGATCACCGTTTTGAGGACCACGTCGCCGCCGGTGAAGGCGCTGTGCCGGTAGGAAAAATCGTGCTCCGCCCCCGTGAGGGTGAATTCGCGCCCCTGTTCATCCAGCGCCAGGGTGCGCACGATCACGTCCTTCATCTCCCCGCCGTAGGCCCCGGCGTTCATCACCGCCGCGCCGCCCACGGAGCCGGGGATCCCGTGGGCAAATTCAAGCCCGGTGAGGGAATGCTCCATCGCGAAGACGGCGATGCGCGCGAGCAGCGCGCCGGACTCCGCTTCGATCTCCGTGCCGTTCAGAAGACGGACGCCCTCGAGCCCGCCGTGGGTCTTGATGACGGCGAGCTCCAGCTCCCCCTCCTCCACCAGCAGGTTCGTGCCGTTGCCGATGATCAGCGGCGCGACGCCGAGCTTGCGGCAGCAGGCGAACGACCGCTCCAGCTCCTCCGCCGAGCGGGGCAGCAGCATAAGCGCCGCGCGCCCGCCGATGCGGAAGGAGGTGTGGCCGCACATGGGTTCCCCCTCGCGCCGCTCCACCTCCGGCAGGAGCCGGATCAGTTCCCTTACCTTTTCCCGAAAATCAGCCATTATTGCCCTGTCCCGAAAGCTGCTGGTCAAAATGCTTGTTGATCTGGTTCGTGAATTCCTGGGCGGCGTTGTAGCCCAGGTGCCTCTGGCGGGCGTTCATGGCGGCCACCTCCAGGATGACGGCCAGGTTCCGCCCGGGCCGCACGGGGATCGTGACGGCGGGCACGTCGATGCCCAGGATGTTCACATACTGGTCGTTGAGGCCCAGCCGGTCGTAGAGGACGCCCTCCCGCCACTGCTCCAGATTCACCACCAGGTGGATGGTCTGCTTCTCCTTCACGGCGCCCGCGCCGAAGATCTGTCTCACATCAATGATACCTATGCCCCTGAGCTCCACATAATGACGGATGAGCGCCGGGGCCGTGCCCTGCAGCGTCTCGTAGTCCAGGGCGCTGATCTCCACCGCGTCGTCCGCCACCAGCCGGTGGCCGCGCTTCATGAGCTCGATGGCGGCCTCGCTCTTGCCGATGCCGCTGTCGCCCAGGATGAGGGTGCCCAGGCCGTAGATCTCCACCAGCACGCCGTGACGGGTGATCCGGGGGGATATCCCCAGGTACAGGACCCTGGTCATCTCCGAGGCGGCGTAGCCCGTGTCATGCTCGGTGCTGAGGATGGTCACGTCGTGCTTCCTGGCCAGCTCCTCGATCTCGTCGAAAACATTGATGCCGCGGCAGATCACCAGCGCGGGGATCTTGCGGCTCAGCAGCTCGTCGTATGCCTTTTTCCTCTGCTCCTGGGGCAGGGTGGCCAGGTATTCCGTCTCCATCCGGCCGATGAGCTGGATGCGCTCCGGATCGAAATACCCGTAAAAGCCCATGAACTGCATGCCGGGCCGGTGGACGTTCGGGGAATACAGCGGCACGTTTTCATAGTCCGAGGAGGCGTACAGCACCTCGTATTTCAGCTCATCCACTACGCTTTTCAGCTTGATCGATAGTCTCTTTTCCATTTCTCTCTCCATTCCGGGCTTTCCGCCGCGCCGTTCCTTTTCTTCCGAGGGACGCCAGATATAGGTCGCTTTATATAGATTGTATAGTAATTCCCTCCGGTTTGCAACAGTTTTGCTCAGTTGCAACGAAATAATATTTTCAAAAAATGCTTGCAATTTGTTTTTCGTTCTGTTATTATAGATGAGCTTATTGTTAGGCTATCTGGAATGTAGTAAGGGAGGTGCGGTAGTTGGCTAAATGTGCAATTTGCGATAAGGGCGTTACTTTTGGTATCAAGGTCAGCCACTCCCACAGACGCAGCAATCGTATGTGGAAGCCGAATGTCAAGCGTGTCAAGGCTATAGTGGACGGTACTCCCTGCCACATTTACGTCTGCACACGCTGCTTGAGAAGCGGTAAAGTCACCCGCGCTGTGTGATCAGGGCGGTTTCTTATGGCTCTATCCGCCGTTTTCGGCGGTAGGTACGCGGAAACGCGCAGCAATAGATCGGCACGGACATGCTCACGGCTTCACGCTGTGAGCATGTTTTTTTGTTCCGTGGCGAATGGCGCCGCCGGTCTCCGCGCGCGGGCCGTCAGCCGGTTCCGGCGAATCAGCCGCGCCGGACCGCGAATCAGAATATGAGGTGATACCATGAAAATATCCATTCTCGGGCTGGGGCACCTGGGCGGCGCCCTGCTGCGCGGTCTTCTGAAGGCCGGATGCAGCGCGGAGGACGTCACCGTGTACGACCGCAGCCCCGCCCGGTTCAGCGGGCTGGAGGGCGTCCACGCCGTCTGCGACGCGGCGGAGGCCGTTCGGGCGTCGGACGTGTGCTTCATCGTGCTGAAATCCGCCGGGTTCTTCGAGCTGGCCCCCTCCCTCTCCGGGGAGACGGGGGACGGCCGCGTTTTTGTGAGCTTCATGGCCGGGGTCACGCTGGAGGCGCTCCGCGAAGCGCTGCCCGGCGCGGCCGTGGTCCGGGCCATGCCCTCCATCGCCATCGAGAGCTGCGAGGGCATCACCGCCTACACCAAGGCGCCGGAGCCGGTGGCGGAGCTGCTGGGCAGGCTGGGCTACGCCTTTGAGACGGAGCCGGAGAACATCGAAAAGGTCATGGCCTTCGCCTCCTGCGGCATCGGCTTTGCCGCGTACCTGCTGGAAGCGTTCCGGGGCGCGGGGCTGGCGATGGGCTTTTCCGAGGAGGAATGCGGCCGGATCACGGCGCAGACCTTCAAAAACGCCCTGGACCGGGGCCATTACGCGGAGACGGTCCGCGCCGTGGCCACCAAAGGCGGCGCCACGGAGCAGGGCGTGCTGCACATGGACGGGGCCGGCGTGCCCGGGGCGGTCAGCGCCGCGGTGCGGAAGGCCTATGAACGGATGCTGTGACGGAGGGAGCATTATGAGATTCACAAAAATGCAGGGCATCGGGAACGACTATGTATACGTAAACTGTTTTGAGGAGACGGTGGCGGACCCCGCGGCCGTGGCCGTGACGGTCTCCGACCGGCACTTCGGCGTCGGCTCCGACGGGCTGATCCTCATCTGCCCCTCGGAGACGGCGGACTTCAGGATGCGCATGTTCAACGCCGACGGCAGCGAGGGGAGCATGTGCGGCAACGGCATCCGCTGCCTGGGCAAATACGTCCGGGACCGGGGCCTCACGGAGAAGGATGAGATCACGGTGGAGACCCTGTCCGGGATCAAGACGCTGCAGCTTCTCCGCGACGGCGGCGTGACGGCCGCGGTGCGGGTGGACATGGGCGCGCCGGGGCTCTCCTGCAGCCAGGTGCCCGTCCTCCACAGCGGCGAACGGTTCGTGGATCTGCCGCTGACCGCGGGGGAACACACCCTGCGCTTCACCTGCGTCTCCATGGGCAACCCCCACGCCGTCACCTTCGTGGAGGATACCGCCGCGGTGGCGCTGGAGAAGATCGGGCCCCTCTTTGAAAATCACCCCGTCTTCCCCCGGCGCGCCAACATCGAGTTCATTCAGCGCATCGACGATCATACCATCAGAATGCGGGTATGGGAGCGGGGCAGCGGCGAGACCCTGGCCTGCGGCACCGGCGCCTGCGCCAGCGTGGTCGCCTCGGCGCTCTGCGGCGTCTGCTCGAGGGAGGCCACGGTAAAGCTCCTGGGCGGCGACCTGGACATCCGGTGGAGCGAGGAGGACGATCACGTCTATATGACGGGGCCGGCGGCCTTCGTGTTCGACGGGGAGATCGCCCTCTGAGGCGCGCCCGTTTTTGCAATTTCTTCTTGACTTTCCTGCAATATGGGCTTATCATAAATTGTCAATTTTTGCAGGCGCTTTATCAACGTCAACGTCAATAAAGGAGAGTGGAGTTATGGGCAAATACTTTGGAACGGACGGCTTCCGCGGCAAGGCCGGCGCCGAGCTGACGGCGGAGCACGCCTTCATGATCGGGCGGTTCCTGGGCTGGTATTACACCGTCAAGCAGGGCCGGGACACGGCGAAGATCGTCATCGGCAAGGATACCCGCCGTTCCTCCTACATGTATGAAAACGCGCTGGCAGCCGGCATCACCTCCTCCGGGGCGGACGCCTACCTGCTGCACGTCACCACGACGCCCTGCGTCAGCTTCATCACCAGAACGGAGAATTTTGACTGCGGCGTGATGATCTCCGCCAGCCACAATCCCTTCTCGGACAACGGCATCAAGCTCATGAACGGCATCGGCGAGAAGATGGACGACGACCTTCAGGACGAGCTGGAGCGGTATATCGACGGCGAGCCCGCCGAGCTCCCCTCCGCGGAGGGGGCCGACATCGGCCGCACGGTGGACTTCTACTCCGGCCGCAACCGCTACATCGGCTATCTGACCAGCCTCTCCACCAAATCCTTTGAGAAGCACACGGTGGCGCTGGACTGCGCCAACGGCAGCTCCTGGATGATCGGGCGCGCCGTGTTCGACGCCCTGGGCGCCAAGACCCACGTCATCAACAACACGCCCGACGGGGTGAACATCAACCTGAACTGCGGCTCCACCCATATCGAGGGGCTGCAGAAATACGTGCTGGAAAACAACCTGGACGTGGGCTTCGCCTTCGACGGCGACGCGGACCGGTGCCTCGCGGTCGATGAGCACGGCAGCGTGGTCAACGGCGACATGATCATGTACATCTGCGCCAAATACATGAAGGAACGCGGCCAGCTCCCCAGCAACACCGTGGTCACCACCGTCATGTCCAACTTCGGCCTGTACAAGGCCCTGGACCGGGAGGGCATCTTCTATGAGAAGACGGCCGTGGGCGACCGCTACGTCTATGAGAATATGAAGGAAAACGATCATCTCATCGGCGGCGAGCAGTCCGGCCACATCATCTTCCGCAAGTTCGCCCACACGGGCGACGGCCTCATCACCGCCATCATGCTCATGGGCGTGATGATCGACACCCAGCTCCCCCTCTCCGTGCTGGCCTCCGGGATGAGCATGTATCCCCAGGTGCTGAAAAACGTGAAGGTGGACGATAAGGACGCCACCCTGGCCGATCCCCTGGTCGCCGCCTCCGTGGAGGAGTGCACCAGGCAGCTGGGCGACAACGGCCGCGTGCTGCTCCGGAAGAGCGGCACCGAGCCGGTGCTCCGGGTCATGGCCGAGGCGGGCACCTTCGAGGAATGCGAGAAACAGGTGGATTCCATGATCGCCGCCATGGAGCGGTCCGGTCATCTGATCGAGGTGAAAAAATAATGCTGAAAATCTGCGAGCTCTATGATCTCGGCCACACACGCGCCTGCGAGTATCTCCGGCAGTTCACCTATCCCTGGGAGGCGCTGGCCGGCATTGCGGATCTGATCCGCGAGATCGGGAAAACCCTCTCCCCGGAGGAGTACGACCATCCCGCCGAGGATGTGTGGATCGCGAAGGACGCCACCGTGTACCACACCGCCTTCATCGCGGGCCCCTGCATCATCGGCCACAATACGGAGGTGCGCCAGTGCGCCTTCATCCGCGGCAGCGCCCTGGTGGGCGAGAACTGCGTGGTGGGCAACTCCACGGAGCTGAAAAACGTCATCCTGTTCGACAACGTCCAGGTCCCCCACTACAACTACGTGGGCGATTCCATCCTGGGCTACAAGGCCCACATGGGCGCGGGCTCCGTCACCAGCAACGTGAAGAGCGACAAGACCCTGGTGGTGGTGAAAAACGGGGCCGAGCATTTCGACACCGGCAGGAAAAAGGTGGGCGCCATGCTGGGCGACCGCGTTGAGGTGGGCTGCAACAGCGTGCTGAACCCCGGCACCGTGGTGGGCCGCGACTCCAGCGTCTACCCCGTCTCCTGCGTGCGCGGCGTTGTCCCCGCGTGCAGCATCTATAAAGGCCCGGACAACATCGTGCCGAAAGAAGATTTTTAAAGGAGTGGTTCAAATGAAAGTCATCGTATGTGAGGATTACGCCGCCGTAAGCGCCGCCGCCGCCGACATCATCGAGAAGATCGTCCGGGAAAAGCCCGACTGCACCCTTGGCCTCGCCACCGGCTCCAGCCCCGTGGGCATGTATCAGGAGCTGGCCCGCCGCTGCAGAGAGGAAGGGCTCGACTTCTCCGGGATCCACTCCGTGAATCTGGACGAGTACGTGGGACTGGAGCCCACCCACGACCAGAGCTACCGCTATTTTATGAACGACAACCTCTTCGACCACATCAACATCGACAAGAAAAACACCTACGTGGCCAAGGGCACCGGCGACGTGGACGCCAACATCGCGGAGTTCAACGCCGTGCTGGACAAAACGGACATCGAGATCCAGGTCCTGGGCGTGGGCCCCGACGGTCACCTGGGCTTCAACGAGCCCGGCGACACCCTGTATGACGGCGCCCACAGGGAGGTGCTGGACGAGTCCACCATCGACGCCAACGCCCGCTTCTTTGCCACCCGGGACGAGGTGCCGCGCTACGCCGTCACCATGGGCATGGGCAACATCATGCGCGCCAGGGCCCTGCTGATGATCATCAGCGGCAACAAGCAGGAGGCCGCCGCGAAGCTCCTGATCCAGGACAAGATCGACCCCCGCTGCCCCGCCACCTTCATGCGGATGCACCGGGACGCCACCGTCATCCTGGAGAAGAAGCTGGCCGACGAGATCGGATACAAGGGCTGAGTTCTTCAAATGCGATCCACTTCGTTGGGATCGCATTTGATGGGACGAGAGAAACGACTCGCTTTCCATCGCCCTCGGCGCGGCGTGAAATGCGCCTTGTGCCCCCGCGCGAGCCCAACGAAGTGGGTCGCGCGGGGAGAGGACGAGCAGCGGAGAGAACGAGCTTTCGGCAAAGCAGGAAGCGAGAGGTTCGGAGCTTGTGCCGACGAAGGACGAGCAGCGGAGTGAATGAGTTCTGCCGCCTGCGGCGGAACGAACGATACGAAGCATGCGAGGACGAAGGCGCATGACCCCGGAAAAACGCTATGAATTCTTCCGGCGGGCGCCGGAACTCTGAAAAACAGGAACACAGGCTCGAAACCGGGCCTGTGTTTTTTTGCTCCGGGATTAGCACTCTCATGATCAGAGTGCTAAAATTAACATTCCGTTCAAAAAAAGATCACATAAAAAACACAAATGGGGGATACACTAAAACCGTTCAAAAGAGGAACGGCCGGAAGGCATGGGCCGGACGGCCTGTTAGATAAAAGGAGGCATTTATCATGTTTGAACTCAGACCCTTCAACCGCAGACAGCATGCGCTTACCTACAATCCGTTCCGTGAGATGGACGAATTCGAGAAGAACTTCTTCGGTTCCCCCTTCGGCTTCTTCGGCGAGCGGGGGCTCAGCGACTTCCGCACCGACGTGACCGACAACGGCGACAGCTACCTGCTGGAGGCCGATCTCCCCGGCTTTGACAAGAAGGACATCACCATGGACGTCAGCGGCGACGTGCTGACCATCCGGGCCGAGCGCCACTCCGACCACGAGGACAAATCGAAGCAGGACAAATACATCCGCTGCGAGCGGTCCTACGGCTGCTACACCAGGGAGTTCGACGTATCCGGCATCGACACGGACCACATCAAGGCAAAGTACACCGACGGCGTGCTCCGTCTCGAGATGCCCAAGAAGCAGCAGGAGCTGCCCGAGGCCAAGCACCTGGAGATCGAGTAAGCGCGAACGCCAAAACGGCACAAAACGATAAAAGCGGCACGACCAGGGGTCGTGCCGCTTTTATCATTTGTCAGCAGTTTCCGCGCCGGAGGACGCAGAGCGCGCGGCGCGGACGGAGCTGGTCCGGTTTGTCTGCGCTTACAGCCTTGTTGAGAAGCCGCCGTCGATCTTGATGTCGGCGCCGTTGATGTAGTCCGACGCGGGAGAGGCGAGGAACACGGCCAGGCCCATCAGGTCGGCCAGGGTGCCCCAGCGGCCGTTGGAGATCCGGTCGGTGATGTGCTGATAGAACACGGGGTCGTCGCTGACGGCGCGGTTGACCTCGGTCTGGATGAAGCCCGGGCAGATGGCGTTGCACTGGATGTTGTAGGGGCCCAGCTCGCTGGCGAAGCTGCGGGTGATGCCGATGACGCCGTGCTTGGCGGTGACGTAGGACGGGCACTTGAAGTCGGCGGTGTAGCTGAGCGCGGAGCCGATATTGATGATCTTGCCGCCGCCCTGCTTGGCCATGACCTTGGCCACCTCATGGCCCATGTAGTACACGGACATCATGTTGGTCTCCACGACGCGCCTGAAGCCGTCGTCCGGGAACTCCAGGAAGTCCGCGAAGCAGTTGGTGCCCGCGTTGTTCACCAGGATGTCGATGCGGCCGTAGGCGGCGAGGCAGGCGTCGATGACGCGGTGGATGTAGTCCATGTCGTTGATGTCGCCCTGCAGGAACTCCACGCGGCGGCCGGCGTCCTCCACCAGCTTCTTCACGTCGGAGACGTCGTCCAGGTAGTGGGGGATGAACAGGTCGGCGCCCGCCTTGGCGAACGCGGCGGCATAGCCCATGCCCAGGCCGGTGTTGGCGCCGGTGACGATGGCCACCTTGCCCTTCAGGCTGAACATATCCATGGAGAACTGCTGGATCATTTCGATGTTGGTCATTGGATGCACCTCATTCTTCAGAGTATGCGCGGGTACAGGACGCACCCGCGCATCATTTGTCTTGATTATCCTTATTTAAGGAGATTGGCGACGGTCTTCGCGATACTGTCGGGATCCATGCCGTAGTAGGCGTAGATGGCGTCGGTCTCGCCCAGGACGGCGAACTCGTCGGGCAGGCCGATCCTCTTGAACTTGCCGTGGAAGCCCGCCTCCAGCAGGAACTCGGCCACGGCGCCGCCCAGGCCGCCGTTTATGGAGTGCTCCTCCACGGTGACGATGTTGCCCGTCTCCCTGGCGCACTTCAGGAGCATATCGGTGTCCATGGGCTTGATGGTGTGCATGTCGATGACGCGGGCGCTGATGCCGTATTCCTCCTTCAGCTTCTTCGCGCCCATCATGGACCAGTACACGGGGGAACCGGCGGAGACGATGGTCACGTCGGTGCCGGGCAGGGTCTCGATGGCCTTGCCGAACTCGAACTCATAGTCGTTGTCGGCGTAGACGGCGGGAGAACCGGCGCGGTCGATGCGGATGACCATGGGGCCCTGGAAGGTCAGGGACTGGCGGACGGCCTTGCAGCACTGGGCCGCGTCCGCGGGGACGACCACGGTCAGGTTGGGGATGGCGCGGTAGAGCGCCAGGTCCGCGATGCAGTTATGGGTGGGGCCGCCGCCGGCGGTGACGCCCGCGTGGGTGCCGATGAGGCGCACGTTCACATCGTTGTAGGCGATGTCGGTGTGGATCTGGTCCGCGCTGCGCAGGGAGAGGAACGGGCCCATGACCTGGGCGTAGACCACCTCGCCCGCCAGCGCCATGCCGCAGGACGCGCCCACCTGGCCGGGCTCCGCGATGCCGAAGTTGAAGCAGCGCTCGGGATATGCCTTCACCAGCTTGCCCGCTGAGGACGAGGGCGCCACATTGTCGGTGTAGGTGAATACGAAATCAAGGCCGTCGTCGGCCATGCGCTTGAGCTCTTCGCCGTATGCCTCTCTCGCGTTGGAAAGCATCTGGTCGAAGTCAAAGGTCGTTTTTACTGCCATTTACTTTTCCGCTCCTTCCAGTTCTTTTCCAGAGACTCGATCGCCCTGTTGTAATCCTCCTCGTTGATGCCGCCGCCGTGCCACTTCACCTGGCCGGCCATGAAATCCACATCGTGGCCCTTCTCGGTCTTGGCGAGGATGGCGATGGGCTTCCTGCGGGTGACGGGATCCGCCTCGGGCAGGGTATCCAGCACCTGGCACACCTGGAGCATGTCGTTGCCGTCCTCGATGACGCGCACGTCCCAGCCGAAGGCCTCCAGGCGCTTGTCCAGCGGCTCATGGTTCATGATCTCGCTGGTGGGGCCGGTCATCTGGAGCCCGTTCTTATCCACGATGAGCACCAGGTTGCCCAGCTGATAGTGGCCCGCGGCCATGATGGCCTCCCAGTTGGAGCCCTCGTCCAGCTCGCCGTCGCCGGTCATGACGGTGACGCGCCACTTGGCCTTCTGCTTCCGGCCGGCCAGCGCCATGCCCACGGAGATGGGGAGGCCGTGGCCCAGGGAGCCCGCGGAGACCTCGATCTGGGGGCAATACTTGCGGTTCGTGTGCATGCCGAACTTGGACTTGTCCAGGCACTCGAAGTTGTCGATCATATACTGCAGGCTGTAGGCGCCCAGGTTGGAGAAGATGCAGTAGAGCGTCTCGCTGCAGTGGCCCTTGGAGAGGATGAACCGGTCGCGCTCGGGATTGTGGGGATCCAGCACGTTATAGTTCATGTAGCGGTAGTACATGGCCACGGCGGCCTCCACCATGCTGAGCTCGCCGCCCAGATGGCCCATGCCGATGTTGTACACGAGGGTGAGGAGATCATGGCGGACCTTGTAGCAGCGCTCCTCCAGCTCATGAACAGTGGCGATGTCGATGGGTTTTACGTTCATGGGTGAATTGCTCCTTTTCTATTTATTCGCCGGGAAATTCGTTGCAGCGGATGAGGATCTTGGGATACTTGCCGGTGACCTGGGTGGCGAAAGCCTCCTCCGCGTCGTCGATGTCGAAAACCTTGCTGGTAAAGTCCTCAAGCTGGAACCGGGGCATGATCTGCAGGGCGCGGGGGAAGGCGTAGGGCGCCACGTAGAGGCCGGTGATGGTCAGCTCGTTGAAGTAGCAGTATTTGTAGAGGTTCAGGGGCATCTCGTAGGTGTTGGGATACATGGCGGCGTAGATGAGCTTGCCGCCCTTGGCGGTGATGCCGGGCAGCGGATACACCGCGTGGACGGAGCCGGAGCAGTCGATGACCACGTCGTAGCCCAGGCCCCTGGTGATCTTCATGGCGGCCTCGGTCACGTCCTCGGCCACGGGGTCGATCACATGGAGGGCGCCGTATTTCTTCGCCAGCTCGCGGCGCTCGGCAATGGGCTCGATCAGGGTGATGTCGGTGCCGCCGGACATATGGATGGCCTGCAGCGCCAGAAGGCCGATGGGGCCGCCGCCCGAGATGGCCACGCGCTCGCCCAGCTTGAGCTGGACCTTGTCCATGAGGCGGGTGGCGATGGAAATGGGCTCCAGCAGGCAGCCGGTCTTGAGGCTCACGTCGTCGGGCAGCTTGAAGACCTGGGACTCGTGCCATACGATGGTCTCGCTCATGCCGGGGTAGTTGGTGGCGTTGCAGTGCTCGCAGAACTGCTCCTGCCCGTTGCGGCAGTAGTAGCAGGTGCCGCAGAAATGCAGGAAGTTGCCGGCGACCCGGTCGCCCACCTTCAGGCCCTTCTTCGTGGCCTTGGGGCCCACCTCGATGATGACGCCGGAGAGCTCATGCCCCAGGCCGTAGGGGGGATCCCAGCCGAAAATGTTCTCCACCAGATGGGGGTCGGAGCCGCAGATGGCGCAGTACGCGACCTTGATGCGCACGTCCTCGTCCCCGAGAGGCTGCTCCGGAATGTCGCAGACTTGCACGCGGCCCCTGGTCTCCTCATTGGGGTCGCGCAGGCTGCCGACCTTCACGACAGTAACGGATTTCATACGTTCTTCCTCCTGTTCATTTGGATATACGGTTTTAACATGCTTATGGGCACATTATACTGTTTCGCGCATTCTTTTACAAGAGGATTTTCCGATATTGTCTTTTTTTCAGGACGGGGCGTGTTACAATAAATTTACACTTTGGTCTTTATTTTTCGAGTGAAATATATTAGAATACTGGTTGAAATCTGATAGATGCAAGCGGAGGTCAGCTATGGGCGAAAACAAACCTGTTTACAAGCGTGTTCTCATAAAGCTCAGCGGCGAGGCCCTGGCGGGCAGCAAGTCCCAGGGGCTCGATTTCGACGTGATGAACGACGTGTGCCGCGTCATCAAGAAATGCGTCGGCGAAGGAGTGGAGGTCGGCATCGTGGTGGGCGGCGGCAACTTCTGGCGCGGCGCCAAGGACGGCGTCCGGATGGAGCGGTCCCGGGCCGACCACATGGGCATGATGGCCACCGTTATGAACTGCCTTGCCCTGGCGGACGTGCTGGAGCAGATGGACGTGCCCGTCCGGGTCCAGACCGCGCTGGAGATCCGCGCCGTGGCGGAGCCGTATATCCGCCTCAAGGCGGACAAGCACCTGAAGAACGGCCGGGTGGTCATCTTCGGCTGCGGCACCGGCAACCCCTTCTTCTCCACCGATACCGCCGCGGTGCTCCGGGCCGCCGAGATCGGGGCGGACGCGATCCTGCTGGCAAAGAACGTGGACGGCGTGTACAGCGCCGATCCCAAGGTGGATCCCTCCGCCGTGAAGTACGACACCATCACCTATGACGAGGTCCTGGCAAAGCACCTCACCGTGATGGATTCCACCGCCACCTCGCTTTCCATGGACAACCACATCCCCGTGATCCTGTTCGCGCTGAAGGATCCCGAAAACATCCACCGCGTCATCATGGGAGAAAAGATCGGCACCATCGTTGGCTGACCTGCCGGTCGAACCGATATAAAGGAGGACGACAACATGAGTACAGGCTACGAAGCATACGAAAACAGAATGAAGAAAACGGTGGAGGTGCTGCAGACCCAGAACGCGTCCGTCCGCGCGGGCCGCGCGAACGCCGCCGTGCTGGACCAGATCACCGTGGAATACTACGGCGCGGCCACGCCCATCCACCAGATCGCCTCCATCTCCACCCCCGATCCCCGGACCCTGGTGATCCAGCCCTGGGACGCCTCTTCCCTCAAGGCCATCGAAAAGGCGATCCAGGCCTCCGACCTGGGCATCAACCCCCAGAACGACGGCCGCCTGCTGCGGCTGGTGTTCCCCCAGCTCACGGAGGAGCGCCGCAAGGAGCTGGCAAAGCAGGTGACGAAATACGGCGAGGAGAGCAAGGTCGCCATCCGCAACATCCGCCGCGACGCCATGGAGAGCTTCAAGGCGCAGAAGAAAAAATCCGAGATCACCGAGGATGACCTGAAGGACATCGAGAAGGATATGCAGAAGCTCACCGACGACTACATCAAAAAGATCGACGGCGTCACCGAGGCCAAGATCAAGGAGCTTCAGGCCATCTGATGGGTCTTTTCAGCAAGAGAAGGGATACGGCGGGGCAGCTCGACATGTCGAAGCTCCCCCGCCATATTGCCATCATTATGGACGGGAACGGCCGCTGGGCGAAAAAGCGCGGCCTTCCCAGGCAGGCGGGACACGCCGCCGGGGCGGAGACGTTCCGGCGCATCGCCACCTGCTGCCGGGACATGGGGATCGGGCACTTCACCGTCTACGCCTTCTCCACGGAGAACTGGAAGCGGCCGCCGGAGGAGGTGGCCGCCATCATGTCCCTGCTGGAGAAGTATCTCCACGAGGCCATCGAAAAGATGGAGCGGGACGGGGTGCGCCTCAGGATCCTGGGGGATACCTCCGTCCTGTCGCCGGAGCTGCGCGCCCTCATCGCGGAGACCGACGAGCTGAGCCGGCACATCACCGGCATGCAGGCCAACATCTGCCTCAACTACGGCGGCCGGGACGAAATAATCCGGGCCGCCCGGGCATATGCTGAAAAGTACCGGGAGACGGGAGAGCCCCTCACCGAGGAGTCTTTCGCGGGCTACCTCTACACCGCGGGCATCCCGGACCCCGATCTCATCATCCGTCCCAGCGGGGAATACCGGCTCTCGAATTTCCTCATGTGGCAGTCGGCCTACTCCGAGCTCTATTTCACCGACACCCTCTGGCCCGATTTCACGGAGGAGGAGCTGCGCCGCGCCATCATCAGCTATCAGCACCGGGACAGACGATTCGGAGGGATCAAATGAAATCAAGACTCATCGTGGCGGCCGTCTGCGTTCCGCTTCTGTTCGTTGTGATGTTTTTCCTGCCGCCCATCGGCATCGGCGTCGTCATGGCGGCCGTGTGCGCCCTCTCCTCCTGGGAGCTCATCGGCGGCGTCACGCCGGATGCGGGGCTCTTCCCCCGGATCTGCGCCGCCGTATCCGCCGCCGCCATGCCCGTGTGCGAGGCCCTGGGCGCGGGCCGCTGGGCGATCCCCCTGGCGGCGCTGCTTCTGGTGACCGCCCTGTTCGCGCGGGCCGTCGCCGGCTACGAGCGCGAAAAGCCCTTCCGGTTCGCCGATCTGGCCATGCAGGTCTTCGCCGGCGCCGTCATGCCCGCCCTCCTCACCCTGATCGTCAGCCTGCGGCGCATGCCCGACGGCAGGCTCCTCGTGCTGCTGCCGTTCATCGCCGCCTTCGTGTCGGACGGCGGCGCCTATTTCGCCGGCCTGTATCTGGGCAGGCGCAGGGCGTTTCCCCGTGTCTCCCCCAAGAAAACGGTGGAGGGGTGCGCGGGCGGCCTCGTCGCCGGCGTGCTCATCATGCTCATCTACGGGCTCATCCTGTCCCTGTGCGGACTGCATATCATCATTTGGCGCATCGCCGTTTACGGCGTGCTGGGCGCCGCCGCCACCGAGATCGGCGACCTGGCCTTCTCCCTGGTCAAGCGGGAGCACGGCATCAAGGATTACGGCAATCTGCTGCCCGGCCACGGCGGCATGCTGGACCGGTTCGACAGTATGGTCTTCGCCGCGCCCATGCTCTACGTGCTGGCGGCGCTGCTGCCCGCCTTCTGACCGCGGGAGGCGCGCCATGCTTGAAAACGGCTCAAAGAACATCAGCGTGCTGGGCTCCACCGGCTCCATCGGCCGCCAGACCCTGGAGGTGTGCGAAAAGCTCGGCATCCGCGTATCCGCCCTGGCGGCCCGCTCCAGCGTGAAGCTGCTGGAGGCGCAGGCAAGGCGGTTTTCGCCCTCTCTCGTGTCGGTTTTTGACGAAAAGGCGGCCGCCGACCTGAGGGTCCGGCTGGCGGATACGGATATCCGCGTCGCGTCCGGGGAGGGCGGGCTCACGGAGGCCGCCGTCCTGCCGGAGGCGGATACCGCGGTCACCGCCGTGGTGGGCACCGTGGGCCTGAAGCCCACCCTGGCCGCCATCAAGGCGAAAAAGCGCATCGCCCTGGCCAACAAGGAGACGCTGGTCTGCGCCGGGTCCCTTGTCATGGCGGAGGCGAGGGCAAACGGGGCGGAGATCCTCCCCGTGGACTCGGAGCATTCCGCCATCTTCCAGTGCATCGGCGCCGCGCGGCGGCACGTGAAGCGCATCCTGCTCACGGCGTCCGGCGGTCCCTTCTTCGGAAAGAGCCGGGAGGAGCTGCGCTCCGTCACCCCGGAGATGGCGCTGAAGCACCCCAACTGGAGCATGGGGCCCAAGGTCACCGTCGACTCGGCCACCATGATGAACAAGGGGCTGGAGATCATCGAGGCCATGCACCTCTTCTCCGTCCCGCCGGAGGCGATCCGCGTCCTGGTGCACCGGCAGAGCATCGTCCACTCCATGGTGGAGTTTGCGGACAATGCCGTGATCGCCCAGCTCGCCCCGCCGGATATGCGCCTGCCCATCCAGTACGCGCTCACGTATCCGGAACGGGCGGAGTCCCTGTGCCCGGAGGCGGATTTTTCCTCCATGCCTCCCCTCACCTTCGCGGACCCCGACCTGGAGTCGTTCCCCTGCCTGCGCCTCGCCATGGAAACGGCGAAGCGGCCAGGCACCGCCTGCGCCGTGATGAACGCGGCGAACGAGGCGGCGGTGGGGCTGTTCCTCCGGGGCCGGATCGGCTTTTACGGGATCTATGAATCCGTCGCGGGCGCGCTGGACAGAATAGAAAACACCGCCTCCCCCACGCCGGAGGATATCCTCGCGGCCGACGCGGCGGCGAGGGAATACGTATCCCGCGCGTGAAACGCGCTCCCCGTCAAGAAAGGCTTTTCACTATGTATATCATCATCGCGATCCTGGCCTTCGGCATCCTCATCGGGATCCACGAGTTCGGCCATTTCATCGTGGCCAAGGCGTTCAGGGTCAGGGTCAACGAATTTGCCATCGGCATGGGCCCCGCCCTGCTGAAGAAGCAGGGGAAGGAGACCCTTTACTCCCTGCGGCTGCTGCCCATCGGCGGCTACTGCGCCATGGAGGGGGAGGACGAATCCTCCGCCGACCCCCGGGCGTTCACGTCCCAGCCCATTCCCAAGCGGCTGGCCGTGCTGGCCGCGGGGCCCGTCATGAACTTCGTGGCGGGCTTCCTGGTGATCGTCATCATGTTCGCGGGCGCCGCCGGGTTCGGCTCCAACGTGATCGCCGAGCTGGCGGACGGCTTCCCCAACGCCGGGGAGGACGGCCTCATGCCCGGCGACAGGATCGTCTCCCTCAACGGTGAGCGGGTCTGGTACTCCACCGATTTCTCCTCCTTCATGAACCTGGACGGGGACGGCTTCGTGGACCTTGCCCTCATCCGGGACGGGCGACGCGTCGAATACAGCCGCTTCCCCCTCTCCCCGCGGGAATACGCGAATCCGGACGGCACCGTCTCCGTGCGCTACGGGCTCTCCTTCCAGGTGCTGCCGGCCTCCCCCCTCACGAACTTCAAATACTCCTGCTATCAGGCCTACAACTTCGTGCGGCTCATCCGCATCAGCCTCGCGGACCTGATCCGGGGCGCCGTGGGGATCAAGGACCTGTCCGGGCCGGTGGGCATCGTATCCACCATCAACGACGTGGCGAAGGAGGCGCCCACCCGGGCTGCCGCGTTCCAGAACGTAGCGTACCTCTGCGCCTTTGTGGCCGTCAACCTGGCGGTCATGAACCTGCTGCCCATCCCGGCGCTGGACGGGGGCAGGATCTTCCTGATGCTCGTGACGGGCGTCATCCAGCTTTTCAGCAGAAAGCGCGTCGATCCGAAATACGAGGGCTATATCCACACGGCGGGGCTGGTGCTCCTGCTGGGGCTCATGGCCTTCGTCATGGTCAACGACGTGTTGAAGGTGATCCATGGCTAGAAAGATAACCGTGGGCGGCGTGTCTGTGGGCGGCGGAAGCCCCGTGACCGTGCAGTCCATGACGAATACGAGGACCTCGGATATCGAGGCCACCGCCGCCCAGGCCCTGCGCCTGCAGGAGGCGGGGTGCGACATCGTCCGCTTCGCCGTGCCGGATATGGAGGCCGCCCGGGCCATCGAGGCGATCCGGCCCCGGCTCCGCATCCCCATCGTGGCGGACATCCATTTCAACTACCGGCTCGCCATCGCGGCGGCGGAATCCGGCGCCGACAAGATCCGCATCAACCCGGGCAACATCGGCGGCGACGACCGGGTGAAGGCCGTGGTGGACGAGTGCAGAAGGCGCGGCCTGCCCATCCGGGTGGGCGTAAACGGCGGCAGCCTGGAAAAGCCGCTGCTGGAGAAGTACGGCGGCGTCACGGCGGAGGCCATGGCCGAGAGCGCCATGGGCCACGTGCGCCTGCTGGAGAGATTCGACTTCCACGACGTGTGCATCTCCGTCAAGGCGTCCGACGTGCCGCTGACCATCGCGGCCTACCGGCTGCTGAGCCAGATGACGGACTGCCCCCTCCATCTGGGCGTCACCGAGGCCGGCACCGAATACGCCGGGCTCGTCAAGTCCGCCGTGGGCATCGGCGCCCTCCTGTCGGAGGGGATCGGGGACACCATCCGCGTCTCCCTCACCGCCGACCCGGTGAAGGAGGTGGAGGCGGGGCTGGAGATCCTCAAGGCCCTGGGCCTCCGGCGGCGGGGGATCGAGTTCATCTCCTGCCCCAGCTGCGGCCGGTGCAGGATCGACCTGATCCGCGTGGCGACGGAGGCGGAGCGCCGCCTGAAGGAGTTTGACAAAAACCTCACCGTGGCGGTGATGGGCTGCGCCGTGAACGGCCCCGGGGAGGCGTCCCGCGCGGATTACGGCATCGCCGGCGGCGACGGGGAGGGCATCCTCTTCGCCAAGGGCAAAACGCTGAAGAAGGTCCCCATGGACCGGCTCGTGGACGAGCTGGTCCGGCTCGTCCGGGAACACACGGAGGATGACTCTTGAAAGATAACAGCATGATCCCGTTTTTTGATATGTTTCCCTTCTGCGGCGCCGTGGATACCCTTGCCGGCGCCCTGAAGGACGCCAGGGTCCTGTCGGCTTCCGTCGACAGGGCCAATCTCACCATGACGGTCACGGCCCTGCTCCCCGCCCCCGTGCCGCCGGTGGTCCTCTCCACCGCCGGGGACGTGATCGCCCGGGAATACGGTCTCAGCCGCGCCACCCTCCTCACCGTGCTCCCCAATACGGGGAAGGAGCGGAAGCGGGCGGCCGACGGGGAGAAGGTCATCATGGGCCGCCGGGTGAAGACGAAGCCCATGCCCATGAGCGAGGTGACCCTGGAATCCGGCGCCGTCACCGTGCAGGGCGAGGTATTTTCCGTCGCCTCCCGGGAGCTGCCGAAAAACAAGGCGTGGGTCCTCAGCTTCGACATCACGGACAATACCGGCTCCCTCCGCGTCTCCCGATACATGCGCGAGGAGAACGCCGGCGACGTCTGCCGGGCCGTGAAGGAGGGCATGTACCTCACCGTGTCCGGCACCATGCACTTAAACAGCTTTGACGGCGAGGTGCTGGAGCCCAGGAGCATCGTCACCGCCGCGAAGAAAAAGCGGACCGACGGCGCGGAGGAGACCCGGGTGGAGCTCCACCTGCATACGAAGATGAGCGCCATGGACGCCCTCACCGATACGAAGCAGGCGATCAAACGGGCCATCGAGTGGGGCCACCCCGCCATCGCCATCACCGACCACGGCGTGGTCCAGTCCTTCCCCGACGCCATGAGCGCGGCCGGGGACAGGATCAAGGTCCTCTACGGGGTGGAGGGGTACTACGTCAACGATGTGGACAGCGTCCTCGCCGCCTACGGGGACGTATCCGGCGCGGCAGGGGGCGAGATCGTGGTCTTCGACCTGGAGACCACGGGCCTTTCCAGCACCGGCGACGCCATCACCGAGATCGGCGCCGTCCTCATGAAGGACGGGCGGGAGATCGACCGGTTCCAGACCTTCGCGGACCCCGGCCGCCATATCCCCCTGGAGATCACGAACCTCACCGGCATCCGGGACGAGGACGTTTCCGGCGCGCCGGGCCAGAGGGAGGCGGTGGAGGCGTTCCTCCGCTTCGCCGGGGGCAGGCCCCTCTGCGGGCACAACGCCGCCTTCGACGTGGGCTTCATCTATGAGACGTGCCTGCGGGAGCATATCCCCTTCGAGCCCTGCTACATAGACACCCTGGCCCTTGCCCGGGCGCTGATGCCGGAGCTGAGGAGCCACAGGCTGAACGTGGTGGCCTCCGCCCTGAGCCTGCCGGAATTCCGGCACCACCGGGCCTCCGACGACGCGGCCGTCACCGGGCTCATCTACGACCGGTTCCGCAAAATGCTGGCCGAGCGGGGCGTGACGCGGATCGAGGACATCAACGGCTTCCTGCGGGAGACGCGGGCAAAGGCGATCCGGGCGAGGCGCTACCGGCCGCAGCATATCATCATCCTGGCGAAGAACCAGGCGGGGATCAAAAACCTCTACAAGCTGGTGACCAGGAGCCACCTGGAGCATTTCAACCGCTACCCCACCATCCCCAAGAGCCTGCTCATGGAGCTCAGGGAGGGGCTCATCATCGGGTCCGCCTGCGAGGCCGGGGAGGTCTTCTCCCTGATCTCCGACCACCGCAGCCGGCTGGAGCAGCGGCGCCTGGCGGAATTCTACGACTATCTGGAGATCCAGCCCATCTGCAACAACGCCTTCATGCTCTCCGGCGACCGGCCCCGCGCCCGGGACGAGGAGGAGCTCCGGGACTTCAACCGGCGCGTGGTGGAGCTGGGCCGCGAGCTGGGCAAGCCCGTGGTCGCCACCGGGGACGTGCACTTCCTCGATCCGGAGCAGGAGATCTTCCGCCACGTGCTCCTCACCGCCAAGGGCTTTGAGGACGCGGACCGGTCCCTGCCCATCTACTTCAAGACCACCGACGAGATGCTGGAGGAATTCTCCTACCTGGGCGAGGAGACGGCCTATGAGGTGGTGGTGAAGAACACGCGGCTCATCGCGGACATGTGCGACGTGGTATCGCCCCTGCCCCCGAAGAAGCTGTTCCCGCCCACCATCAAAAACAGCGCCGGGGAGCTGAAAAGCCTGGTCTACGGGAAAATGCATGAGCTCTACGGCGAGGAGCCGGACGAGCTCATCACAAAGCGGGTGGAGACGGAGCTGGGCGACATCCTGGGCCGCAGCTACGACGTGATCTACATGAGCGCCCAGAAGCTGGTGGCCGATTCCCTGGCCCACGGCTATCTGGTGGGCTCCCGGGGGAGCGTGGGCTCCTCCCTGGTGGCCTTCCTCTCCGGCATCACGGAGGTGAACTCCCTGCCGCCCCACTACCGCTGCCCCGGGTGCCGGCACACGGAATTCGTCATCGGCCAGGGGTACGGCTGCGGCGCGGACATGCCCGATAAGGACTGCCCCGTCTGCGGCGCGCGGATGAAGAAGGACGGCTTCGACATCCCCTTTGAGACGTTTCTGGGCATCGGCGGCGACAAGGTGCCGGACATCGACCTGAACTTCTCCGGCGAGTACCAGGCCAACGCCCATAAATACACCACGGAGCTCTTCGGCCCGGACCACGTGTTCCGCGCGGGCACCATCGGCACCGTGGCGGAAAAAACGGCCTTCGGCTACGTGAAGAAGTATCAGGAGCTCACCGGCAAGGTCTTCTCCAGGGCGGAGGAGACCCGGCTGGCCCTGGGCTGCGTGGGCGTGAAGCGCACCACCGGCCAGCACCCCGGCGGGCTGGTGGTCATCCCCCAGGATATGGAGATCACCGACTTCTGCCCCGCCCAGCACCCGGCGGACGACGCCGACGCCGACGTGATCACCACCCACTTCGAATACCACTGCATGGAGGACAACCTCCTGAAGCTGGACGAGCTGGGCCACGACGACCCCACCATGATCAAGATGCTGGAGGATATGACCGGCGTCAACGCCCGGGAGATCCCCCTGGACGATCCGGAGACCATGGCCATCTTCACCTCGCCGGAGCCCCTGGGGCTGGAGCGGGGCGACCCCATCATCGGGGAGACGGGCACCATCGGCATCCCGGAATTCGGCACCGCCTTCACCCGGCAGATGCTCCGCGACACCCAGCCGCGGGATTTTGACACCCTGATCCGCCTCTCCGGCTTCTCCCACGGCACCGACGTGTGGGCGGGCAACATCCGGGACCTGATCCTCTCCGGCACCGCCACCGTCAAGGAGACCATCGGCTGCCGGGACGACATCATGCTCTACCTGATCTCCAAAGGCATGGACGAGCGTCTGGCCTTCAAGTTCATGGAGGCGGTGCGCAAGGGCGCCATCCACAAGGGCAAATCCTGGCCTGACGGGGTGGTAGAAAAGATGCGGGAGCTGGACGTGCCCGAGTGGTACATCGAGTCCTGCCGGAAGATCCAGTACCTGTTCCCCAAGGCCCACGCGGTGGCCTACGTGATGATGGCGTTCCGCATCGCCTGGTTCAAGGTCCACGAGCCCCTGGCCTTCTACAGCGCCTACTTCTACCGGCGCAGCCAGAAGGACGGCTTCGACGCCCGGATGATGACCGCCGGGCCGGAGAAGGCGGCGGCGAAGATCCGGGAGATCCGCAATAACCCCGACGCCACCGCCAAGGAGGAGGACCTGCTCACCACGCTGGAGGCGTGCTACGAGTTTTATAAGCGGGGCTTTGAATTCGCCTCCCTCGACCTGTACAAGTCCGACGCGGTGAAGTTCCTCATCGAGGACGGAAAGCTGCGCCCCCCCTTCGTCTCCGTCAGCGGACTGGGCGAGACGGCGGCACGGGATCTCGCGGAGCACCGGAAGGGCATGGAGTTCATCTCCGTGGAGGAGCTGGAGATGACCTGCCCCAAGCTCTCCAAGGCCCACATCGCGGACCTGAAGGAGCTGGGCGCCCTGTCCGGCCTGCCGGATACCAGCCAGCTTTCGCTTTTCGGCTGAGGACGTCCGCGAAGGGCGCGCGGCCCGCGCAAAAATCACAAAACAGCGCGCGATATCTTGACATTTCCGATAAAACAGGCTACTATCAAATCGAAAAGCCGGCGCGCCGAAAGCGCGTCCGGCGAGGCAGACCTTTGAGATTTTTGAACTATGAATGGAGGAAAGAAATGAAAAAGATCATCACCCTTGTTCTGGTCCTGGTAATGGCCGTGTCGCTGTTTGCCTGCGCCAGCAACACTCCGGCGCCCGCGGCCTCCACCGAGCCCGCCGATTCCCCCGAGCCGTCCACCACCTCCGCCGTGGTGGACACCAGCACCGTCAGCGACCTGACCGGCTATCCCGGCGATCCGGTGGACAATTTCGCCCGTGACAAGTATAAGTTCGCGTTCATGTATTCCAGCGCCACTTCCATCAGCGCCATGTTCTACAACGCCATGAAGGACTTCGAGGACAAGATGAACTTCGAGATCATGGACTCCAGCTCCGACGGCGACAACGAGCTCTTCATCAACAACATGGAGACCTTTGCCGTTCAGGGCTTTGACGGCTTCCTCCTCAACCCCGACACCAACATCATGGAGCGCGTGTGCGAGGTCTGCAAGGACGAGCTGCAGATCCCCTTCATCCTCGTCTTCAACGCCTATCTGGACGAGGAAGGCCGCAGCCTGTATCCCTGCGTCAACCTGTTCGCGCAGGATCTGGGCCGTGACTGCATGAACTGGATGCTGGACAACTACAAGACCTACCTGGGCGATGACGTGGACGTCGCCACCTCCAACATCGGCTTCGGCTTCGTCACCCACTCCGTCATCCCCGATCTGGCGCTGCGCACCACCACCGCCATCGACGTCCTGCATGAGCGTCTGGGCGAGGATGTGCCCGTCTTCGTGGCGGACTGCGTCAACACCTCCGTATCCGAGCAGGGCGGCTATGAGGCCCTGGCGCCTCTGCTGGCGGCCCACCCGGAGTATGAGTACTGGATCATCTTCGCCGATATGCCCGACTTCGCCAACGGCGCGGCCCGTGCCGTGGAGCAGGCCGGCAAGGACGACAAGACCCTGATGACCTGCGGCGGCGAGACCCTGCTCATCAAGATGTGGGAAGAGAACGACTATGACGGCTGCTGGGTCGGCGCCTACGCCATCAACAACTACCTGTACGTGCTGCCCATGCTCAACGGCCTGATCGCTCTCCGCGACGGCAGAGCCACCTATGACACCCTGTGGGCCGACACCCGCCGTCCCGGCGACTTCGCCACCCTCTACAGCCTGCCCACCCGTATGTACACCAAGGACAACTACGTGGACATCATGCACGAGGTGGAGGATGAGCTGGGCTTCGAGATCGCCTGGTATTGATCCCTGACTGATCGCACAGTCGAAGGCACCAACGCATGATCACATCGTCCCGCCGGATTTCCGGCGGGGCGATCCTCTGCCTGTATGAAAAAACCGCCCCCGTCGAAAGACGGGGGCGGGTCTGTTTTACCGTTTATTCCGCGGAGATCATGTAGTAGTAGACGGGCTGGCCGCCGTTGATGACGGAAAGCTCCGCATCCGGCATGACGGCGCCGAGCTCCTCCGCCACGGCTTCCGCGTCCTCCTCCGGGACGTTCTCACCGTAAAACACGGTGAGGAACTCCGGATCGAAGGGAGCCAGGGCGTTCTTGACGGCGGTGATGATCTCACTGAGCTCCGGCCCGGTGGCCAGAAGGGAATTCTCCAGCAGCGCCAGATACTCCCCCGCCCGGATGGGCAGCCCGCTGAACAGGCTGTCCCGCGCGGCGTAGGTGATCTGGACGGTGTGGACCCCCGCGGCAGCCTCGGTCATGGCACGGGTGTTGGCCTCCTCCTCCCCGTCCGGGTCCAGCGCCATCAGCGCCGAGACGCCCTGGGGCACCGTTTTTGTGGGGATGACCACGACCTTTTTCGAGGCGAGGGGCACGGCCTGCTGCGCGGCCATGATGATGTTGCCGTTGTTGGGCAGCACGTAGACGATCTCCGCCGGGGCGGCCTCCACCTTCCGAAGGATATCCTCCGTGGAGGGGTTCATGGTCTGGCCCCCGGTGATGACGCCGTCGGCCCCCAGCTCGCCGAATACGGCGGTGAGTCCGTCGCCCGCGCACACGGCCACCACGCCGTATTTCTTCTCCGGCTCGGCGGCCGCGGGCACGTCGTCCTGCTCCCCGGCCTCCACCACCTTGGAGGTGTGCTGCTCCTTCATATTCTCCACCTTCACGGTGAGCAGCGGCCCGTAGGTCAGCGCCTCCGTGAGCACGTTGCCCGGTTCGTTGGAGTGGACGTGGACCTTGATGATCTCGTCATCCTCCACCACCACGATGCTGTCGCCCCTGGCGTCCAGGAAGTCCCGGAGCTGGTTCACGTCCCGCTTCGTCTTGCGGGCGATGATGAACTCCGTGCAGTAGGTGAAGCGGATATCCTCCGTCTCAAAGCTGGTGAAATCGGCCTTGTCGGCGGCGGCCGCCGCCCTCTCCAGCTCGATCCTCTCTCCCTGAAGGGCCCTGCGCATCCCGTCCAGGATGTAGAGGTAGCCCTTGCCGCCCGCGTCGATGACGCCGGCCTTTTTCAGCACGGGATTCTGGTTGATCGTATCGGCCAGCGCCTCCTGCCCGGCGGCCAGCGCGGAGGCGAGGACGGCTTCCACGTCCGTTTCCTCCTCCGCCGCCGCGACGGCGGCGTCCGCGGCCAGGCGCGACACGGTGAGGATGGTGCCCTCCGCGGGCTTCATCACCGCGCCGTACGCCGTCTCCACACCGGACTGCAGCGCCGCGGCGAATGTCCTGGCGTCCGCCGCGTCCAACTCCTTCAGGCGCTTTGCCGCGCCCCGGAACAGCAGGCTCAGGATCACGCCGGAGTTGCCCCGGGCGCCCCGCAGGAACGCGCCGGCGGCCACGTCCGCAGCGCGGGAGACCGTCCCCGGCGCGGCGGCGGCCAGCGCGTCGGCGCCGGCGCCCATGGTCAGGCTCATATTCGTGCCGGTATCGCCGTCCGGCACCGGGAATACATTGAGCTCGTTAATCTCTTCCCTGTGGTTCTGTATCGCGGCGGCCCCGTTGAGGATCATCTCACGGAACGCCGCGCCCGTCACTTTTTCTGTCAACGCGTCTTCCTCCCCCGTCTTCCGTCAGCCTGCGATCATGGAATCCACGAAAATATCAATATTCTCGATGCTCACGCCCGTGGTGCTCTCCACCTTGTAGCGCACCTCGTGAATGATGCTGGAACAGGCCGCCGGGATGTTGATGCCGGGGTCCACGGCGATGTGCAGCTCCAGGGAAACGCTGCCGTTCCCGTTGTAGATCACATGGACGCCCTTGCCCATGGACTCCCGCTTCAGCAGGTGCACGAGCCCGTCCGTCATGGAGCGGACGACCATGCCCTTGACGCCAAAGCAGTTTGTTGCGGCTTCGCCGGTCAGATTCGTGAACACATCGCCGGAGATCACGATGCTTCCCTTCTCATTCTCCACTTTAACCATAAAACTCTCCATTCCGCCGGTTCCGGCTGCTTGATACTCTTTGCCCTTACTGGTTACGGCTTGATGTTGTATTATACTATGTGTCCGCGCCGTTTGCAAGAGAAACTGCGTTATTTTTCCCCTTCGCCGCCCTTTGAAAGGGCGAGCACGCAGCGCATGAAGGCGAACGTCTCATCGAACTGGTCCATGGTCACCCGGCGGAGCGCCGCGTCGCAGGCGAGCCGGTCCTCCTCTTCCTCGTCCGCCGCGATCCCCCGGGCCCGTCTCAGCTCCCGCAGCTCCCGGTACGCGCGGAGCCGCCTGGAAAAGGCGGCCACCAGCTCCCTGTCGATCCCGTCCAGCCGCTTTGCCAGCTCGGAGAGCTCCGCAAGGGCATCCGGGTCCGGCTCCTCCGGGGCCCGGCCGCCCTCCCTGTACTCCGCGATGATCTCCTTCAGCGTCTCCGCCGCGGAAGCTTCGTCGGTGACCGCCACGGTTCGGTCGGCGTACTTCCGGTAGAGGGCGATGCGCTCGCTGTAGAGGTCCAGCACCAGCTCCCTCCCCTTCCGCAGGGGCGGCCATTCCGCTTCGTCCGCGTCCCGCAGGAGCGCCTCCGGCGCCTTGTCCAGGAACACCACCGGCCCGCAGGAACGCAGCAGCTCCATGTTCTTCTCCCGCTCCACGGCGCTGCCGCCCGCGCAGATCACCGTGTTCTCGCTGTTCGTCACGAGCCGGCACGCCGCGGACTCCACCTCCATGAAGCCGGCGCGGCCCATGACCGCGAAGATCTCCTGAAACGTCATCCCGGTGGACGCGCGGATGATCTCGTCCGTGTCCCGGAAGGCCATCCCGCTCCCGTCCGCCGCCATTTTCCCGATCCGGGCCTTTCCGCTGCCCGGCATCCCGATGAGCACGATATTCATACCGTTCCTCCGTCTCCTGTGACTGCCGGTCCGCCCACTGTCCCGCGGACCGCCGGGTACAGTATACCGCATCTTCCCCTCCGCCGCAACAGCGGGCGAAACGGATCATTGACAAAAGACAGCCCGGATGCTAGACTTACGAACGGATACGCCGGTGTGGCGGAACTGGCAGACGCCCGGGACTTAAAATCCCGTGAGGTTACACTCGTACCGGTTCGATCCCGGTCACCGGCACCACGGCGTCAGGAGAAGCCTGAACCGTTCCGCTCCCGCCGGGGCGGCGAAAGCTCCTTTCTTCAGGCTCCTTCTTTCTTTCAAAATGCGGCCCATTCCCCTGGGCTCGCATTTTGTTTTTTTCGGGGGCGGTGTGACGCTGCCCCGCGCGGGGGCCTGTTTTTGGGGGGCGCCCTTTCCCACGGCGGGGGGGCGGCGCTTTTCTTTTTCGGCGCAACACCGGGGGCGGAGTTTTCCCTTCGGGGGCATGCTTTCCCCTCGCCGGGGTGCCGCCTCCTGCTTCTCCCCCGGTACCAACCGGGGGCTGGTTTGTCCCTGCCGGGGGCATACTTTTCCCTCGCCGGGGTGCCGCCTCCTACTTCTCCCCCGGTGCCAACCGGGGGCTGGTTTGTCCCTGCCGGGGGCATACTTTCTCTCCAGCAGCGGAGAGAAAGTATCAAAGAGACGCCGCCAGAGAGGGGCTTTTTACAGAGACGCCCCTCTCTGGACTCTCCCTCCTAAAAGGCGGCTGCACAGCTTCGGTACGATGTCCTTAGTCTATACTCTCTGCTGTCATTTTGCTGCCGCAGTGCGGTGCCCGATGCGACGCGTACCCGATTGCGCCGTCTCGCCGTCCGCTGCGCCGGGCTCGTGATCGAGATACGGGAGACGGAGAGTGGGTCGTCCGTTTCTCCGTTTCCC
>JAFWFZ010000008.1 GCA_017515345.1 Oscillospiraceae bacterium
TCACATCCTTCAGCGCCTGTACGCCGGGAAACGACTTCCCTACGCCTTTGAATGCCAGATACTTTTCCACCTGCTCACCTCCTGTTTTCTTCCCCCGCTCCCTGCGGGGCGCACGTGTCCCTTCCCGGCACACGCCTCTCTATCTCCCTTTTTATTCGCGGTTGACCTTTTTATTATCTCTCTTTCCTTCCCCCTGTCAATCTCTGCCCTGCCTTTGTCCATTTTCTCTACTTGACATTTCTCCTTGGCAATCGGGAACGGATCTGTCAAGGGGAAAAAGGCACATTGACCGGCCGGATCGCCGGGGGGATCGTACCCGACTGTCAGACGGCCAGGATCTGAAGCTCACCTTCCGCCGCCGTGACGCCCACCTTGGTGATGGAGCGGGTGTACCCCTCGATCAGTTCCTGGGCGATCCGATCCTCGATGTCCTTCTGAATGACCCGGCGCAGGTTCCGGGCGCCATAGGTGTAGGAGAAGGATTTCTTTACCAGATAATCCACCACGCTGTCATCATACTGGAGCTCCAGCGTCTTCTCGGCCATGGCCTCCTTCAGCTCCTCCAGCATGAGCCGGGCGATGCTGCGGAAGTTCTCCTCGTCCAGATGGTTGAAGTACACCACCTCGTCCACCCGGTTGATAAACTCCGGCCGCAGGAAATCGTTCAGCGCCTTCATGGACTTTTCTCTGCCCTGCTCGTTGACGGTGCGGTTGAAGCCCACGGCGCCGTCCTTCCGCTCGCTTCCGGCGTTGGTGGTCATGATGATGATGGTGTTTTCGAAGTTCACCGTGCGGCCGTGGGCGTCGGTCATACGGCCGTCGTCCAGCACCTGCAGCAGGATATTCAGCACATCGGGGTGGGCCTTTTCGATCTCGTCGAACAGCACCACGCTGTAGGGCTTGCGGCGGATCTTCTCGGTGAGCTGACCGGCCTCGTCATAGCCCACGTAGCCCGGAGGCGAGCCGATGAGCTTCGACACCGTGTGCTTCTCCATAAACTCCGACATATCAAGCCGGATCAGGCTGTCCGGCGTATCGAACATATCCTCCGCAAGGCGCTTTACAAGCTCCGTTTTGCCCACGCCGGTGGAGCCCACGAAGATAAACGACACGGGCTTGTGCTTGGCGGAGATACCCACCCGGTTGCGCCGGATGGCGGAGCAGACCACGTCCACCGCCTCGTCCTGGCCGATCACGTGGGCCTTGAGGCGCAGATCCAGCTCATTGAGGCGCTTGAACTCATCCTCCTGAATGCTGGAGGCCGGGATCTTCGTCCACATTTCGATCACGCGGGCCAGATTGTCGATGGTGAGCCGGGGCATCCCCTCCCTCTGGAGCTCGGAGATCTCGTCGGTGATGCGCAGCTCACGGCTCCGCAGCTCCGCCAGCCGGGCGTAGTCGTCGCCGGTGGCGGGACCGGAGAGCAACAGCTCCCGCTCCTTCGCGATGTCGCCCTTCTCCTTCTGGGCTTCGTCCAGGCGGGAGATCAGCGGGCTCTTCAGGTTCACGTCGGAGCAGGCCTCGTCAATGAGGTCGATGGCCTTATCCGGCAGGAACCGGTCTGTGATGTACCGCTCCGACAGGAGCACCGCCTGACGGGCGATCTCGTCAGTGATGGTCACACGGTGATAGTTTTCGTAGTAGTGCTTGATACCCACGATGATGTCCACCGCCTCTGCGATGGACGGTTCGTTCACCGTCACGGGCTGGAAGCGCCGCTCCAGGGCGGAATCCTTTTCGATGTGCTTCCGGTATTCCGTGAAGGTGGTGGCGCCGATGACCTGGATCTCGCCCCGGGAGAGGGCCGGCTTCAGGATATTGGCGGCGTTCATGGAGCCCTCCGCGTCGCCCGCGCCCACGAGGTTGTGCACCTCGTCGATCACAAGGATCACGTTGCCCGCGTTCTTGATCTCCTCCACAAGGCCCTTCATCCTGCCCTCGAACTGGCCGCGGAACTGGGTGCCCGCCACAAGGGCGGTCAGGTCCATCAGATAGACCTCCTTATCCCGCAGCTTGTAGGGGACCTTTCCGTCGGCGATGCGCTGGGCAAGGCCCTCCGCAATGGCCGTCTTGCCCATGCCGGGCTCGCCGATCAGGCAGGGATTGTTCTTCTGACGACGGTTCAGGATCTGGATAACCCGCTCCGTCTCCGTCTCTCTGCCGATCATTTTGTCCAGCTTGCCCTCTCTGGCGCGCTGGGTCAGGCAGATGCAGTAATTATCCAGGTACTTCTTCTTTTTTCCGCCGCTGTCCCGCTCCCTCTTGGGTGGCTCGGGATGCCAGCCGCCGGGCGCGGGGTCCGCCGGGCCGGGATTACCGGCGCCGCCGGGACCGTCAGGACCGCCGAACAGTCGGCTGAGGAAGGGAAAGGTGGCTGTCTTCCCCTCGTCCGTCTCGTCCGGATCCGGCTCGGCCAGGGCTTCGCTTCCGCCCATGGCTTCGATCATCTCGTCGGTCAGATTGTCAAGGTCCTCGTCGGTGAGGCCCATTTTCTTGATGATATCCTGAACGGGCTTGATATTGAGATCCTTTGCACATTTCAGGCAGAATCCCTCGTTCGACGTCTCACCCCGCTCGATCTTGGTGACAAATATGACGGCGGGATTCTTTTTGCATCTTGCACACAGTGTTGGCCGCATTTACATTACCTCTTTAAAAACGCTGAAATAAAACCGATCATCTTTTCTCCTGCTGCTCCTTCGCCCGTTTCATGGTGGCGGTAAAGGTCATCACATAGCTTCCCAGCGCCATGAGCGTGAGCGCCAGCGCTATGAATATCATTATTCTTGCAACGCGGCGCGGTATCCCTCTGAACAGCATCAGAGTGAGGCAGACGATGAAGAACACCACCGTGGCCGTTTTGCCGATGTAGTTGGACGGGGGGATATCCATCCGCGCCACACGGTGGATCACCGTGCCGCCGACCAGCATGAGGAATTCCTTCACCAGCATGACCATCAGCACCCACATGGGGATGATCCGGTCAATGGTGATGCAGCTCAGCACGGCCAGCGTCATCAGCTTGTCGCCGATGGGATCCAGTACGCGCCCCAGGTTCGTGATCAGGTTGTATTTCCTGGCAATAAATCCGTCCAGGAAGTCGGTCACGGTTGCCAGCGCATACACGACGGCGGCAAAGACCTTGACCTTCCCCCCGTCAAGAAAGTATGCGGCGACGAAGACCGGCACCAGCACGATCCTGAAGGCCGACAGAATGTTCGGAACGTTTTTCCTCATTTTCCCTGCCTCTCGATAAGAATACTACAATCCGAGCCTTTCGGCGATGAGCCCGGATTCCATGAGCCTTTTCAGAAGCCTTGTCTTCTCAAACGTATCTTCGTGGAACGCCAGACCGGCATAGCGGAAAAACACGGCGATGACCAGAATGAGGAGCACGCCGCGCGCAAGGCCGATGACGATGCCGATATACGGCTCCACTTTCTCGATGCCGGGTATGGCAAAGGTCAGATCAATGATGTTGCCCACTACGGCGAACAGGATCGCCAGCAGGATGAAGCAGATGAGGAACGTGATCACATAGGCCATATGCACGCAGATCTTGTTCGTGAGATCCACGTTCATCTGCTGCCCCACCTGGCTCGTCTCATCGGCTGTATTCTTCGCCAGCATGTCCGCCGCATCCTCGGAAAGGCCCAGATACCGCAGCGAGGCAAAGCACACCGAGTACACGTCCTCCTTCTCCTCGTCCGTGAGGATCATGACAGAGCGCTTATGCTTCTCCTCTTCCTCCTCGTCTTCCTCGTCAAGGATGACGCGCCGGTCGGACTGCTCCTCCTCCTTGCCGCCGTTGATGACGGTGGAGACGGCGCTGTCCACGATGCCGCTCATAAAGGGGTTGAGCATGCCGTTGAATTCCGAGGAATACACGGATGCCACCAGATTCGCGCCGTACAGGGCGATGACGATCGCCAGCAGGCCGCAAATCCCCCTGATGATCCCGTTTCTATATCCGCGCCAGCCGCAGTATACCACGATGGCGAGCAAGACCACGTCAATCGCTATATGCAAATCTGAGCGCTCCTTTCATAATATTATGTAAACCAAATGGAGGATTATTTCTCCACGAGCATCGCGTAGCTGGAGGCTACAGTCAGGACGATGCCGCCCTCACGCATGATGACGGTATCCACGCCTGAGGGAACCTCGGCGGAAAACGCCTCCGACAGCTTACGGTCATAGACCGTCACCCCGTCGGGCCAGAGCACGGCGTATTGGCCGCCGCCCACGGACATGGAGGCCACCGCCTTATCCGTCTCCTTCTCGCCCATCACGCCGCCTGACACGGACACGGACACCAGCTTGCCGCCGCTGCCCACGCTGTAGTCCAGCAGGGAGACCAGGATCAGCCCGTCGGAGGACATGGCGTAATTCCGGAGGTATCGCCCCTCGAAATCGTACAGGAGCTCGCTGCTGTCCTCGCTGACGCGCCAGATCCCCTCCGCGGTCAGGACGACGGCTTTGTAGGCGTCGGTCTGACGGAGATCCAGCGTCACCTGTCCGGGCAGGATGCAGGAATACCGCTCGCTCTCGCTGTTCAGATCGTAGAAAACGACTTTCGTGCCGGAATCGCACAGCGCCGCGGCGCACATGCTCTTCCCGCCGGGCGCGACGCCCGAGGCGATGGCGTAACCGTCGCCGGAGAACCATTTATAGAGAGCGTCGCCGCCTGTGCCGTACACGGTCACGGAGGTCTTATACCCGCTCTCTCCGGTGATGAGGGAGACAAGGCCGCTGCTGCCGATGCTGCAGGAGACGATGTCGTTCTCCGTCGTCAGCTCCCAGAGGATACCGGTGGTGTCGAACACCTGGAGGTTCGTGCCTCCCAGGTCATATACGGCGCCGCGGCCGCCGCCGGAGACGATGGCCGGGCTGGTGAAAAGGATCGTCTCATCCAGGACCTCGTTTCCGGACCGGTCAAATACCCGCAGGCCCGTGGTAGAGGCCACCGCGAAGCCGCCGTCGATATCGGCGCAGACCCTCTGCCGCCCGGAATCGAAGTAGAACACGCCGGAGGCGCGCTCCGTCTCCTCCTGCCGCCGTCCGGTGAGGAAGGAAAAGTCCGGCTTCCCCCCGCCCCGGATGAAGGCGAAGGCGATCACCGCGGCAAGCGCCAGAATGACCAGAATGACTATGACGCGCAGCAGCACGCTTTTTCTCTTTCTCTTTTTCATAGACGTACCTTAACGGCTGTTTGTTGCAGCGCTCCACCCTCCCGGTCACAGGAAAGCATAGCTGCACCTGAGTATAATATCACACAAAAACAAAAAAAGATAGTATTAACGTGCCGCGGGAATGTGAACATTTTGCAAACAGCTCAGGGCCGCTCCATCATGGCTCCCACCGCGGGGTCGTCATACCACACGCCGGACATATACAGCCCCTCCGGCGGCACGGTGGGACCGGCGAGGCCCCTGTCGCCCCGCTCCAGGAGGACGGGGATGTCCTCCGGCTCCAGCTTCCCCTCGGACACGTACAGGAGGGTGCCCACCATGGCGCGCACCATGTTGTACAGGAACCCGTCGGCGCAGACACGCAGGAAAAGCTCCTCCCCTCTGCGCTCTGCCGTGAACCAGTGGACGGTGCGGACGGTGGTCTTCGTCTCGGTACCCACGGAGCGCACGGCGGCGAAATCATGGGTGCCCACAAACATCTCCGCCGCCCGGCGCATCCGGTCCTCACGAAGGGGAGACGGGTAAAAATACGCCCTGTGCCGCAGGAACGGGTCCCGCAGGCGGCTGTTGAAGATCCGATAAGTGTACTCCTTTTTGACGCAGGAGAGGATGGCGTTGAAGCCCTCCGGCGCCTCCACGGCGTCGGTCACGCAGATATCATCGGGCAGGTATGTGTTCGCCGCCTGGGGAAACCGGTCGGCGGGAATGGTGGAAGCGGTACGGAAATTGGCGCAGTACCGGAGGGCGTGAACGCCCGCGTCCGTTCTCCCGCAGCCCACGGCCTTGACCTCGTGGCCGCAGAGCCGGGTCAGCGCCCGCTCCACCGTCTCGCACACGGACGGGACGGTCTTCTGTACCTGCCAGCCGTGGTAGGCGGTGCCGTCATACCTCAGGCGGAGGGCGATATTGCGGCCGCTCACTTCCATACGCGGTTGAGGGCAAACACCGCCGCCAGGAACACGGCGCCAAGGATCAGGGCACCAAAGTCCCGCCTGGCGAAGGTGAGCTTTTTCATTCTGGTGCGCCCCTCGCCGCCGTGGTAACAGCGGCTCTCCATGGCGACGGAGAGCTCGTCCGCCCGGCGGAAGGCGCTGACGAACAGCGGCACCAGCAGGGGCAGCATGGCCTTGGCCCGCTGCACGATGCCCCCGGTGTCGAAGTCGGCTCCGCGGGCCTTCTGGGCGCTCATGATCTTGTCGGTCTCCTCAATGAGGGTGGGGATGAAGCGCAGGGCGATGCTCATCATCATGGCCAGCTCATGCACCGGGAACCGGAGCTTTTTCAGGGGACTCAGCAGCAGCTCCAGCCCGTCCGTGAGCGCGATGGGCGAGGTGGTGTAGGTGAGCAGGAAGGTGCCGTTGATGAGCATGATGAGGCGCAGGATCATCAGGGCGGCCGTCCGCACGCCCTCCCAGGTCATGGTGAGCTTCCACAGTCTGAAGATCACGTGCTCGCCCTGGGTGAAAAACAGATTCAGGATGCCCGTGATCAGGATGACGATGAGGATGGGCTTCACGCCCTTCATGATGGTGGTGAACCGGATCTGCGACAGGGAGACGCAGACGATCAGAACGATCATCACCAGCGCGTAGGCCGCGTAGGTTTTGGCGGCGAACAGCGCGACGATGTAGACGATCACCAGGATCAGCTTGGTGCGCGGGTCCAGCCTGTGGACCACGGTATCGCCGGGGAAAAACTGGCCGAGAGTTACGTCCTTAAGCATGGTAACCCTCCTCCCTCAGCTGCACGATGGCGTTTTTCAGGTGCTCCACCGTATAGATGTCCTTGGGGATGGGGAGCCCCAGCTCACGCAGCCGCAGGGCGACCAGCGTCACCCGGGGCACGGTGAGCCCCATGGTTTTCAGCTCCGCCACATGGGAGAACACGTCGCTGGGCGAGCCCTGCATGACAATGTGCGCGTTTTTGAACACCAGCAGCCTGTCCGCCGTGCGGGCCACATCCTCCATGCTGTGGGACACCATGATGATCGTGGTACCCGTCTTCTCCCGGTAGTTCATGATATTCGTCATGAGCTCCTTGCAGCCGGAGGGATCGAGACCGGCGGTGGGCTCGTCGAAGATGAGCACCTCCGGCCGCATGGCCATGACGCCCGCGATGGCGGTGCGCCGCTTCTGCCCGCCGGAAAGGTCGAAGGGCGATTTCTCAAACGTATCCTCGCTGAGTCCGGCGAAGCCGGCCGCCTCCCGCACGCGCTCGTCGATCTCCCGCTCGCTGAGCTTCATGTTCTTCGGCCCGAAGGAGATGTCCTTGTATACCGTCTCCTCAAAGAGCTGGTATTCGGGGTATTGGAACACCAGGCCCACCCGGAATCTCGTCTCCCGGGTGCGCTCCTTCGTCTCAAAGATATCGTGTCCGTCCAGCAGCACCCGGCCGCTCGTGGGTTTGATTAGGCCGTTCAGGTGCTGGATAAAGGTGGATTTGCCGGAGCCCGTGTGCCCGATGATGCCGATGAACTCGCCGCGCTCCGCCTCGAAGTCGATTCCGTCGATGGCAGTGTGCTCAAAGGGCGTACCGGCGCCGTACACATGGGTCAGCTTCTCCGTTTTGATGATTGGGTCCACAGTGCTCTCCTCTCTCGTCCGCGTCCGCAGCGGATCGCAGCGATCTATGCGCCGGCCCCCGTGAAGGCGGTCAGGATCTCCCTGGCGCATTCGTCCACGGAGAGCGCGTCCAGCCTGTAGTGGAAGCCGCATTTATCGAGCTCATAAAGTATGTCAACGGTCTCAGGCACGTCCAGTCCCTGTTCCCGCATGTATTCCACGTTGGGAAAGACCTTTTTGGGCGGCCCGTCCACCACGATCTTCCCGTCGGACATGACCACCACCCGGTCGGCATGGATCGTCTCCTCCATATGATGGGTGATGAGCACGACCGTGACGTTCATCTCATCCCGGAGCTGCCGGATGGTGCGGATCACGTCCTGCCTGCCCTGGGGGTCCAGCATGGCCGTGGGCTCGTCAAACACCACGCATTTGGGGCTCATGGCCAGCACGCCCGCGATGGCCACCCGCTGCTTCTGTCCTCCGGAGAGCAGGTGCGGCGCATGCTCCCGCATGTCGTACATGCCCACGATGCGCAGGGCGTCGTCCACCCGCATGCGGATCTCCTCCGGCGGGTAGCCCAGATTCTCCGGGGCGAAGGCCACATCCTCCTCCACCACGTTTGCCACGAGCTGGTTGTCCGGGTTCTGGAACACCATGCCCACGCGCTTGCGCACCTCCAGCATGGTCTCCTCCACGGAGGTGTCGATCCCCTCCACGTACACCTTGCCGCCCAGGGGCAGCAGGATGCCGTTGAAGTGCTTGGCAAGGGTGGATTTGCCGGAGCCGTTGTGGCCCAGGATGGCCACGAACGTGCCCCGCTCGATCTCAAGGTCCAGCCCCTGCAGCACCACCCGGGGATGCTCGTCCTCCACCGAGCGGTAGGCGTAGGTCAGACTCTCCGTCTTAATGATACTGTCCATACGGTCACCTCATCTGTGCCAGCGGCAGGCCGCCCCGCAGGGCAGCGCCAGTCCGCTCTCCGTCACCGGAAGGCCCAGTTCCTCGCTCCGGCTCGTGCCGCCGAAGCGTTTTGTGAATACTGTTTCGGAAATATACGTCAGCACCGACGGGGACAGTCCCGTGGTGTAGGAATTGATGATCACGAATTCCGGCGTGTCCGACAGAACGCCCGCGCATTTCTCCACGAAGGCGAAGAGATCGTCCTCCAGCTTCCAGGTCTCCCCGGAGGGGCCGCGCCCGTAGGAGGGCGGGTCCATGATGAGCGCGTCATACCGCCTGCCGCGGCGGATCTCCCGCTCCACGAATTTGCCGCAGTCATCCACGATCCATCGGATGGGCCGTTCCTCCACGCCGCAGCTCCGGGCGTTCTCCCGCGCCCAGGCGACCATGCCCTTGGCCGCGTCCACGTGGCAGACCTCAGCCCCCGCCTTTGACGCGGCGGCAGTGGCCGCCCCGGTGTAGGCAAACAGGTTCAGCAGCCGGATCGGCCGCCCGGCGGCGCGGATCTGCTCCCCCGCGTAGTCCCAGTTGGCCGCCTGCTCGGGGAAGATGCCCGTGTGCTTGAAATTCATGGGCTTGATGTTGAAGGTCAGGTCCCCATAGCCCACGGTCCACGCCTTCGGCAGGGAACTGATGCTCCACTTCCCGCCGCCGGTGGAGGAGCGGGAATAACGGGCGTCGGGCCTCTCCCAGCCGGGGTGGCGCCGCGGCGTATCCCAGATCGCCTGAGGATCGGGCCGCACCAGCAGATACCTGCCCCACCGCTCCAGCTTTTCGCCCCGGGAGCAGTCGATGAGCTCGTAATCCCTCCATTTGTCAGAAAGCCACATATCGGACACCATCCGCACAGAATGTCAATATTAGGTTATTATACCATTATATTGCCGTATCGTCAACTGACGGCCTTTTTCCGCCCGCGCGGGCATACGTGCGCCTATTATACGCCGTCCGCGCCCTGTTTTTCAAGCGCCGCAGGGCGAAAACCGCTTGAAAACAGACGGTTTGTATATTAAAATAAGATCACTACACAGGGAATACGCTTTAGGAGGGTCAACCATGCAGAATAAACTTGTCAACGATTACTCCCCCCTTAAAAAGCTGGAGCTGGACTCGCCCCCCATCGGGGTCAAGTTCTCCTTTTTCCGGCCGGAGGGGCTGCCGCAGCTGGATATGGACGAAAAGCTCTCCCTCTGCGAAATGCTGAGGAAGTCCCAGCTTGAGAACAAGGCGTTCTACTTCTCCAAGGAAAACACGGAGACCTGCGTCGCCAAGATCTTCCTGGGGATGGAGGAGATGACGCCCTTTGCCGAAAGCGGCCAGATCGGCCAGTGCCTGGGCGTGTTCGACGACGCCAGGGCAAACCAGAACTATTATCAGTACATCGCCATGTTGGATCGGGGCACCGTGAATTACGTGTCCTTCTGCCCCGCCGACCAGCTCATGTACGAGCCGGACGTGCTGGTCATCAGCGCGCGGCCCAACGTGGCGGAGGTGGTCATGCGCGCCATGACCTACGCCACCGGCGAGCTGTTTGAGTCCAGGTCCGCCGCAGTCATGGGCTGCACGTGGCTGCTCACCTACCCCTACAAGACCCAGAAGGTGAACTTCATCGTCCCCGCCTTCATCCACGGCCCCCACGGCCGGGAGCTGTACCCGGAGAACACCATCCTCATCGGCATCCCCTACCGCTGGATCCCCACCATCCTCACGAGCCTGGACCGGATGACGATCCACCTGAGCTCCCACGCGTCAAAGGAGGCGTACCTCTCCGAGTTCGCGGGCATCCTGGCGGAGCTGGGCGAGAAGGCCGCCAATCCGTAAGGGTTGACAAGGGCGGCTCTGTCTGCTAAAATCGCCCTGTAATGAAGGGGAGTAGCTTGCAGCGGAAGCTGTTGTGCGGCGTCGTCAGGCCGGCGGAAACGCCCGGGCCGCATGAGTGAAAAGCAAGACCTTTATTGCGGGTATCCGCCTGCAATAAAGGTCTTTTTCTTTTGCTCCCGCATATACTTGTCCCAGGATCCATACGCGCCGATGATTCGGCATCAGAAAAGGTGGAGATACGATTGACTCTCGCGATCATACTCTTTGCAGTGACCTACATCCTGCTGATGGTGTTCACCAAATACAGGGCGTACATCGCCGTGGGCTCCGCGATCCTGTTTCTGGCGGCGGGCATCCTGCCCGTCTCGGCAGTGCCCTCACGCATCGACTGGAACGTGATCATGATGCTGGTGGGCTCCATGGGCATCGTCTCCCTGTTCATCGCCTCGAAAATGCCCGCGCGGCTGGCGGATATCCTGATCGACCGGGTGCCCAACGTGAAGTGGGCTGTCATCGCGCTGAGCGTGTTCGCAGGCGTCATTTCCGCCTTCGTGGACAATGTGGCCACCGTGCTAATGGTGGCGCCCGTGGCGCTGATGATCGCGAAAAAGCTGGAGATCCGCCCCGCGCCCATCATCATCGCCATCGCCATCTCCTCCAATCTGCAGGGCGCCGCCACCCTGGTGGGCGACACCACCTCCATCCTGCTGGGCGGCTATGCGAACATGGACTTTCTGGATTTCTTCTGGTTTTTGGGACGGCCCGGCCTCTTCTGGATCACGGAGCTGGGAGCCCTGGCGGCCACGCTGATCCTGGCCTTTCTCTTCCGGAAGGAGAAGCAGCCCATTTCCTCCGGCGAACGCACGGAGGTGACGGACTATTTCCCCACCGTGCTCCTGGTGGGTCTGGTGCTGCTGCTGATCGCGGCCTCCTTTATCCCCGGCAAACCCCCGGTCACCAACGGGCTCATCTGCGTGGCGCTGATGGTCATCGGCCTTGTGCGGGAGCTGCTCCGGGGCAACGCGGCAGCGGTGAAAAACGCCTTTAAGGAGATCGACTTCACCACCCTCTTCATGCTGGCCGGCCTGTTCATCGTCATCGGCGGCATCACCGAGGCGGGCGTCATCGACGCCATCTCCCGCGTGCTGGTCAGCCTCTGCGGGGACAGCCTGTTCCTCAGCTACACGGTGATCGTCTGGTTCTCCGTGCTCATTTCCGCCTTCATCGACAACATCCCCTATGTGGCCACTATGCTGCCCGTGGTCACGGGCATGGCCTCGCTCATGGGCATCGAGCCCTATATCCTCTACTACGGGCTCCTGGTGGGCGCTACTCTGGGCGGCAACATCACCCCCATCGGCGCCTCCGCCAACATCACCGCCATCGGTATCCTGGAAAAGGAGGGCGTCGAGGTAAAACCTGCGGAGTTCATGAAAATGGGCGTCCCCTTCACCCTGGCCGCCGTCATCACGGGTTATGTGCTCATCTGGATCATCTTTTGATCTGTATGTGCCGTCCGCGCTGACGACGTCCTGATCGAAATAAAACAGCCGCCCGGAAGTTATGCTTCCGGGCGGCTGTTTTTATTTTACAGGATATTCCGGGCCCGATGGGTTCAGGCTTTTTTCTTCAGTTCCTTCACACAGGCGGCACACACGTTCTTTCCCTTGTAATCCATGATGTTCTTGGCATTGCCGCAGAAGATACAGGCCGGTTCGTATTTCCGCAGGACGATCGCATCCTCGTCCACATAGATCTCCAGTGAATCCTTTTCCGCAATATCCAGGGTACGGCGAAGTTCAATGGGAAGCACGATCCTTCCCAGCTCATCGACTTTTCTAACGATCCCTGTAGATTTCATTCGACCACATCCTTTCAGCTTTGCCTTCACTCCATTCTCCCGTATCAGCAATTTAGCACAGGAATCGGGAGATGTCAACAAATATCGGTAAGTTTTATATTTTTCTGTATTAAAATAAAATATAATTTCTAAAAAATGACCGAAATTTACAGCTCCGCACATCCGCCGAAGAGCCGGCACGCGGCCGGGGCCATGCACTCAGATCACATTTTTTCCGGCGCGGTCACGCCGATGATCGCCAGGCAGTTCGCGATGACCGTACGCACGCAGGCGGCCAGCTTCAGCCGTGCCCTCAGCACGTCCTCCGCCTCCCCCTTGATGCGGCAGGCATTGTAAAACCGATGGAACCGGGCGGCCAGCTCAATGACGTAGCGGTTGATGCGGGAGGGGTCGTAATCCCTGGCCGCCAGGCGGATCTCCTCCGGCAGCAGGGAGAGCTGGCGGATCACGTCCCGCTCCGTCTCCGAGCTCAGGACCGAGACGTCCACCCGTGACATTGGCGGCACGGCAAACCCCTCCGCCGCCAGGGCGGCGATCAGGGTGCAGATCCTGGCGTGGGCGTACTGCACATAGTACACGGGGTTCTCGCTGTCCTGCCGGATGGCAAGCCCCAGATCGAATTCCAGATGGGTGTCGGGCTTGGCGTTGAAGAAGAAGCGGCAGGCGTCCACCGAGATCTCGTCCAGCAGGTCGTTCAGGGTCAGCGCCTTGCCGGTGCGCTTGGAGACCTTCACCGTCTCCCCGTCTCTGGTGAGGCGCACCATCTGCATGATGAGGAAGTCCAGCCTGTCCGGGTCGATGCCCAGCGCCGGGGAGGTCATGGTGGACTTGAAGCGGATGGCGTGGCCGTGGTGGTCGGCGCCCCACACGTCGATGACCCGGTCGAAGCCCCGCACCGCGAACTTGTTCCGGTGGTAGGCGATATCCACGGCGTAGTAGGTGTAGAACCCGTTGGAGCGGCGCAGCACCTCGTCCTTGTCCGCGCCCAGGTCCTTGTTTTTCAGCCAGAGGGCCCCGTCCTTCTCATAGGTGTAGCCGTTCTTCCGCAGGAGCTCCACCGTCTCCTCCACGTAGCCCGATTCGTGGAGGCTGCTCTCCAGAAACCACTGGTCGAAGTCGATGCGGTACCGCTTCAGGTGCTTTTTCATGAGCTCGATGTTGTACTTGAGCCCGAACTCCGTGAAAGCGGCGCAGCGCTCCGCAGAGGGCATGTCCAGGTACTTCTCGCCGTCCCGCTCGTACAGCATGCGGGCCAGCTCACGGATGTCGTCCCCGTGGTAGCCGTTTTCGGGGAATTCCACCGCGTCCTCGCCCCGGATGAGCTGGATGTACCGCGCCTCGATGGAATGGGCGAACAGGTCCACCTGATTGCCCGCGTCGTTCACGTAGAACTCCCGCCACACGCTGTAGCCGGCCCGCTCCAGCACGGAGGCAAGGGTATCGCCCAGCACGCCGCCCCGGGCGTTTCCGATGGTCATGGGACCCGTGGGATTGGCGGAGACGAACTCCACCATCACCCGCTCACCGCGGCCGACGTCCACGCTGCCGTAGCCGTCGCCCTCGCTCTCCACGCTTGCCAGCACGGAGGCGTACCACTTATCCGACACGGTGAAATTCATAAAGCCCGGCCCGGCGATCTCCAGGGAGGAGAACAGGGTGCCCTCCAGCTCCATGTTGTCCCGGAGGATCTCCGCGATCTTCCGGGGGGGCATTTTCATCTGCTTGGCGCAGGCCATGGCATGGTTGGCGGCGTAGTCGCCGTTCTGGGTGTCCCTGGGGATCTCCACGGAGCCGCGGATCTCGCAGCCTGCGGGCAGCATCCCCTTCTCCGCCGCCTTTTCATAGGCGGAAGCGATCAGCTCTCCCACGCCGTTTTTTGCAGTTTCTATCCAATTCGCCATCGTGTCACCCTCACTTCACGCTGATTTTGAAAATATTCTTGCTGATGATGATGTTCTCCACATCCACCGCGTAGTCGATGTTGAGCTCGCCGCCGGACTCATCCAGCTCGCTGCTCAGGGAATAGGTCTCCACCCCCATGGTCATGGAGCCGTAGGGCGTATCATAGACGAAATAATGCTTTTTCCCCTGGCAGAACACCATGTCGCCGGAGAACCCGCCGCTGCGGGACAGCGTCACCGTGTCCCCCTCCACCCGGAAGGTGGTGCGCACGTCCTGGGGGAAGCCCATGAGCTCGCTCTCCACATAGGAGATGGCGATGATCCCGCCCTCGCAGCTGTACTCGCCGTCGGTGATGAGCTCATAGCCCTCTCCGTTGGGGTCCGCTTCGTTCAGGGGCGTCTGCTGGCTGCCCCGTATGATCAGTGTAACTTCTCTCATATCCCAATCCTCAGTCAGTATTTTTCAAGCGATACCTGGTCCACTTCGCCCCGGATCCCGGAGCCCAGGAACAGGGAGGCGACCTTCTCAAAGCCCTCGGCGGAGTCGGTGACGAAGTACCGTCTTTCTCCCGGCTCCCCGCTGCCCAGCGCGTCCGCGGCCCGGAGCGCAGCCGCCACCGCCTCCGCCGTCGCGGCGCCGGAGTCGATGAGAGACACGCCCTTGCCCATGTACGCCCCGATGACCCGGCTCAGCAGCGGATAGTGGGTGCAGCCCAGCACCAGCGTATCCACCCCGGCGTTTTTCAGCGGCTCCAGATACTCCCGCACCACCGTTTCGATCACGACGTCTCCCGGCTCGGTGCGGCCGTTTTCCACCAGCGGAACGAACAGCGGACAGGCTCTGTCGAAGATCTCCGCCTTCGGGGCGTAGCGCCGGATGGCGGGAGCATAGGCCCCGCTGCGGATGGACGCCGGAGTGGCAATGAGCCCGATGCGGCCGTTTTTCGTGGAGGAGGCGGCCTTTTTTGCCGTGGCTTCCACCACGCCGAAGACCGGCACGTTCCCGCACGCCTTCTCCACCACGTCCAGCGCCGTGGTGCTCACGGTGCCGCAGGCCACCACCAGGGCCTTGATGTCAAAGCTCATAAGAAACGCCGCGTCCTGCCCCGCGTATCTTTTGATCGTCTCCCGGGAACGGGAGCCGTAGGGCACCCGGGACGTATCACCCAGATAGACGATATCCTCCCCCGGCAGCACCTCGCTCAGCCTCCGCACCGCGGTGAGGCCGCCCAGCCCGGAGTCGAACACCCCGATCGGTCTCAGATCCATGAAGCGCCTCCGAATCATAAGTCATTCTTACATATGATATGCTATCCGCAAAAATAAAACAAGTATTTCTTAAAAATAGTGTGGAAATTTTGTCCCAATCATCTCCGGCCTGTGGTAGAATGGGAAAGAGAGGTGAGCGTTGTGGAACTAACACAGGCAAAGAAGATCGTTCAGGAGCTTGCGGACGGTATCGACTCGACCACTGGTGAAATCTTCGACGACAACAGCGTTTTCAACAAACCAGAAGTCATCCGTGCGCTTTTTACGCTGTTGCATGCCGTTCCGGACGAGCTTGACCCCCTGCGTAACGCGGGAAAACCGTGGAACACAATTGAGGACAACAAGCTGCGCGATGAATTCGCCCTGGGAGTAAAAATCAGCGATATCGCAAAAGAACACGGCCGCACGCGCGGAGCCATTGAAAGCCGGCTCGATTTGCTGGGACTTCAGAAAAAACCGTTTTGGTTTCTGAAAAGGAAACGATAAACCCAACGAGGTTCCGGCCCCGGATAAGACTTTTCTTAAAAATAGTGTGGAATTTTTTCCGGAGCGGAGATATAATAAAGCATGATAAAAACGGCGGCGGATCGGCCGTCCCGGTCGCTGGAGGTCATTATGTTCATCGAACTCTCCGAGCTTGAATACAGGCGTCTGCTGGACATGGTCTACATCGGAAACTGGATCCTCAACTCCACCAGGGAGAACGACCGGTTTGACGACTATGACATCATTGAGAGCAAGGTCTTTGCCAAATGTGCCGAGCTGGGCATGCACAAGCTCATCGACGTGAGCTCCGGCGCGGTGCTGCCCTCCCGCGCGTTTGAGGACGGCGGCATCCACGAGGCCATAGCGGATTATGAGAACGCCGTCTTTTTCGACATCCTGGCGGAGGAGCTGGCGAGGCGGGACATGGAGGCGGAGGGCATCCCCGACTCCGACGTTTCGGAGCTCCAGCGGCGCATGGATGAATACCTGGATGAATTTGAGGAAAACGGGCTCGATAATCTCAGCCTCGATAAATGACGAACGGAAACAACGGCAAACGGACCTGCCCCAAGGCGCTCTCAGGGCAGGCCCGTTTTTTTTGAAAAAGATCCCGGCCGGCATTCACCGGCCGGGATCCTGTTGCCCGGTTTCTTTTAGATGTGCAGGGCGGCCTGGAACGCTTGGTTCACGGCCTCGCCGATGGTGGCGGCCTTCCTGGCGTCGCCCACGATGTGAACGCTGGTCTCCGGCGCGCTGTGCCGCAGCTCCGCGACCTTGTCCCGCAGGGGCTTCATGCCCACGGCCAGGAGGACGGTGTCGCAGGGGATCACCAGCTCCTCGCCGGTCTCCACATTCTTGCAGACGACGCAGTCATCCTTCACCTCAGCCAGACCGGTGTTGTAATACAGCTTCATCTCGCGCTGCTTGATGATGGACAGGAACTCGTTTGTGGAGGTGGCGCTGGACTCATGGAGCTTCATGATGGCCCTGCGCTGATCCAGCATCTCGACCACGGTGACCTCCTTGCCCAGATCGAGGTAGTCGATGGCGGCCTCAAGGCCCACGGCGCCGGCGCCCACGACGACGATCTTGTCGCCCACGGGGACCTTGCCCAGCTCCGCGTCGGCAGCCCAGTGGACGTGGGGCTTGTCGATGCCGGGCAGCCTGGGGATGATGGGCTCGGAGCCAACGGCAATGACAAGGGCGTCATAGTTCTCCGCGTCGAGCATCTCCTTGGTGGCCTCGGTGTTCATGAACTTCCGGGCGGGGCACTTCTCCGCCTGACGGCGCAGCCACTTGAGGTAATCCTGGCAGTCGATCTTGAAGGGAGGCGCAGCGGCGCCGATGACGTTGCCGCCGAACTCGCCGGTCTTCTCATACAGGGTGACGTCGTGACCCCTGTCGACCAGGGTGGTCATGGCGGTGATGCCGGCCACGCCGCCGCCGATCACAGCGACCTTCTTCTTCACGTCGGCCTTGGGGATGCGCCCGTCACGCAGCTCGGTGGTGAGCCCGGAGATGGGGTTGATGGCGCAGTAGATGGGCTTCGGCACCATCAGGTGCTTCGTGCAGGTATCGCAGCGCAGGCAGGGACGACGGTCCTCTGGCCTGTTCTCCGCGTACTTCTTGGGCATTTCGGGGTCCGCCATGAGGGGACGGCACATGGCGACGAAGTCGCACTCGCCGTTGGCGATGGCCTTCTCCGCCATATCCAGGTCGGTGATGGAACCGACGGTGGTGACCAGCAGGTCGGGATAGCGCTTCTTCACGTCGGCGGCATAGTGCATGTTGAAGCCCCTGGGCATCATGTAGTTCTGGCACCAGTTGCGGTAGTAACGCATGTTGCAGGCGCTGTGCAGACCGGCGGAAACGTGGACGATATCCAGGTGATCCTTCAGGATGCCGATCAGGTCCATGGTCTCCTGGAAATGCATGCCGGCCGGCTCGATCTCATCCGCGGAGATACGGAACTCGATGACGAAGTTGGGGCCGCACTTCTCGCGGATGGCGTCGCAGACCTCGACGGCGAACCGCGCCCTGTTGTGCAGGCTTCCGCCGTACTCGTCGGTGCGGAAGTTGAACAGGGGGCTGGTGAACTGGGAGATCAGGTTGCCGTGGCCGCCGTGCACCAGCACGATGTCCATGCCGGCCCGCTTCATGTAGTAAGCGGCCTGGGCATACTTCTCCACCGTCTCATGGATCTTCTCGTGGGTCATCTCAATGGAGGGGATGGGATCGCGGCCCAGCCGCGCGGCCCTTGTACGCTCCGTTTCGGAGATGATGGAGGACGCGCTGTACGGGGCATGGCCGATCGTCTCAAAGGCGGAGTTCTCGCCGTTGTGGTTGATCTCCAGAGAGGCGTGGCAGCTGTACTCGGCGCCCATGGTGGCATAACGGGAAAGAGGCAGGATGCAGCGGTCGTCAGCCAGCTCGAGCTGGAACGCCTCGTCCTTGCACTCGTCAATATCCACCGAGGAGTTGCCCACGTAGAGGATCGCCGCGCCGCCGCGGGCGAACATACGGAACCAGTCCACGAATTCCGGAGTGACGAGCCCGTCGGGGCTGGCGAGGTTCGGGGACGGGGGCGCCAGGGTGACCCTGTTTTTAAAGTCGATGTCCCTGATGGTGATTGGCTTGAATACATGCTTGTAATCTGAACCCATGATATCCTCCTTTTTTGACTCACTCAAATAATTGCTGCGGCTGATGTTTCAGTTTAATTGCCTTTTCAGGGCAAAAAAGCCGGGCGTTTCCGAAAAACGCTCCGGCTGATCTGCTTATTTTGCGACCTCGACTGCCCTCGTCTCTCGGATAAGATTCACCTTTATCTGACCGGGGTATTCCAGTTCATTCTCGATCTTCTTTGCTATATCGCGGGCGAGCAGCACCATTTCGTCCTCGGAGATCTCGTCGGGCTTGACCATGATGCGGATCTCGCGTCCGGCCTGGATGGCGTAGCAGCTCTCCACGCCCTTGAAGGACTTGGAGATCTCCTCCAGCTTCTCCAGACGCTTGATGTAGTTCTCGATGTTCTCGCGGCGTGCGCCAGGCCGCGCCGCCGAAACAGTGTCCGCCGCCTGGACGATGCAGGCAATGACGGTGCGCGCTTCCACATCGCCGTGGTGCGCCTCGATGGCGTGGATGACCTCCTCGCTCTCCTTGTATCTTCTGGCGAGGTCCACGCCGATGGTGACGTGGCTGCCCTCCACCTCGTGGTCGATGGATTTTCCCAGATCGTGGAGCAGGCCGGCGCGCTTCGCCGTGGCCACGTCCACGCCCAGCTCCGCCGCCAGCAGGCCGGAGATATGCGCCACCTCGATGGAGTGGTTCAGCACGTTCTGGCCGTAGCTCGTGCGGTACTTCTGCCGTCCCAGCAGCTTGACCAGCTCGGGATGCAGGCCGTGGATGCCGGTCTCGAACACGGCGCGCTCGCCTTCCGCCTTGATGGTGGCGTCCACCTCCCGGCGGGCCTTTTCGATCATTTCCTCGATCCTTGCGGGATGGATGCGCCCATCCAGAATGAGCTTCTCCAGCGCGATGCGGGCGATCTCCCTCCGGACGGGGTCAAAGCTGGAAACGGTGATCGCCTCCGGCGTGTCGTCGATGATCAGGTCGACGCCGGTGAGCGTTTCGATGGCGCGGATGTTGCGCCCCTCGCGGCCGATGATGCGGCCCTTCATTTCGTCGTTGGGCAGCGGGACGACGGATACGGTGGCCTCCGCCACGTGATCCGCGGCGCACCGCTGGATCGCCAGGGAAATATACTCTCTTGCTCTCTGGTCCGCCTCCTCCTTGAGCTGGGCGTCGATCTCCTTGATCTTGACCGCCTTCTCGTGGGTGACTTCCGTCTCCAGCATTTTGATGAGGTACGCCTTGGCCTCCTCCACCGTGTAGCCGGAGATCTTTTCCAGAAGCTCCATCTGGCTGCGCTTCATAAGGTTGACTTCCTCCCTGGCCGCGTCCAGGTCGGCCAGCTTCTTGGTGAGGTTGTCGGACTTCTTTTCCAGCGCGTCGGTCTTCCGGTCCAGGTTTTCCTCTTTCTGCTGGATCCTGCGTTCCTGCTTCTGCAGCTCGCTGCGGCGCTCCTTCATCTCGCGCTCATGCTCGCTGCGGCTCTTGTGTATCTCTTCCTTGGCTTCCAGAAGGGCCTCGCGCTTTTTGCTCTCGGCTGCCTTGATGGAGTCGTTTATGATGCGTTTTGCCTTCTCCTCGGCGCTCTGGATCTCGCGCTCGGAGACCTTTTTTCTGTACGTGATACCCAGAAAAAAGCCTATGACAAGCGCAGCGACGACGATCACTGCGCAGATTATAATCTCAACTGCACCCATATAAAGATAATACACCTCCTTCTCTCTTTCTATATTTGCCAAAATAATTAGGAAACGCTTGGAAATGGTAATATGCCCTGCTTCCATAGGATTCCAAGCATATTATCCGTTTTATTTTACAACCACGCCGGTATTATGTCAAGATGAACAAACGATCTCGTCACTCTTTTTTGCGGATGTGTCCGTTCCGACTTGACACCGGCGGCGATTTGATTTAGAATGTTTCCCGTTCGGAAGACGGCAGGGCCGCCTCCGCACCATGCCCCCGTACCTCACCAGGATAGAGGGCCCGCCTCCTAAGCGGGATGTAGTGCGTTCGAGTCGCGCCGGGGGTGCCAGAACGGGAGCCAACGCGCAGCGGCGCGGTTTTGGCTCCCGCTTCTTCTGCCCGGCAAAAGTCGTCGCCTGTGCGGAAAGGATGTTTTTATGCTGAGATCATTTGAGGATGCGCTGACAAAAAAGCTGGATCTGGAGCGCTGGAGCCGCGGTGACGCGGCGGAGCGGCGGGCCATGCTCACCGAGCTGTTCGACTACGCCTCCGCGAAGCTCTCCCTGCCCATGGGGCTGCTGTTTGAAAAACCGGAGGGGGTCGACGCTTCCTTCGCCCTGGCCGATCCCATGACGGGCGATATCCACATCAACGAATCCCGGTGGAGGACCGGCGACCCCGTCGATCCCCTGTTCTATTTCCTCAAAGAGCTGCGCCGCGCCGCCCAGTCCGCCCGTCCGGAGCTGTTCCCCCCTGAGATCGCCCTGAACGATCGCTACGTGATCCAGTTCGACGGCACCTGCTACCGGGTGGAGGATGAGTGGGTCTCCCTGGTGAAACTGGAGGGGAGCGAGGATTATTTTACGGAGCTGTTTCTGGCCTCCCCCTGCCAGACAGACGCCAACGACTTCGCCCTGCGCTGCCTGAAAAACGCCGGGGCCGGCCGCCGCGCCGACGAGCTCCACGCCATGTGGGCGCCGGGCTATCACCTCTTCCCGAAGGAGAAGGCGCGGGAGGAATTCATGAACGCGGTCCGGGAGATCGACCGTCTCCTCTCGGAGGAGGAGCCGCAGGAAAAAAGCTGAATAAAAACAGCGCCCCGGTCCGAGACTCCGGACCGGGGCGCGACTGCCGAACCGCTATGTTTGCAGAGGGAGCGCGCCGGAGACGCCTGTCTTTGGCGCGCCTGTTTTTACGGAAGGATGGCGCCGCCTTCGAGGAGGAGCTTTCTGAGCTCCGGGTAGGGCACGTCCTTCACGTCGAGCCCCTGCCGCACGGCGATGGCCGCGGCCGCGCCGGCCGCCTGGCCGAAGCACATGCAGTGGGGGATGAGGTTGAAGAACTCGCTGAACTCGATGTCCGCCGAGAAAGCCCGGCAGGCCACCAGCAGCCCCTTCGTCCCCTTCGGCACCAGCGCCCGGTAGGGCACGTAGGTCTTCGGGTGATCCAGGGACGCATCGCCCCGGTCGTTGTCCGCGAAGACGGCAACGGTATCCTCAAAGGGCTCGTCCCGGTCCATGTCCTCTCCCGTCAGATAGTATTCGCCCACGATCCGCCGGCCGCCGCTGGTGCCGAGCTGGGGCGCGGAGAGCATGATGAAGCTGTTTTCAAAGCCGGGCATATTGTCCCGCAGCAGCTCCCAGGTCTTTACCGAGGTCCCGCGGGCCATCTTGTCGATGTAGGTCATCTCCTCCGGGTCGGTCTGGCGGACGGAGCCGATGAGCCGGTGGATCCACACCACGCCCCGCTGGTTGTCCAGCAGTCCCTTGGAGAAGAAGGGCAGTCCTCCCAGGGCAAGGATGCTTTTCCGGATCTCCTCCAGCTTCTCCGGCGACGACTTCGCGAAGGCGTCATACTTCTCCAGATCCACGCCGCAGATCCAGTAGACGTAGCCGAACTGGGCGATGCGGGTGCCCGGCAGCAGATCGTCCGCCGTCTCCGTGGGCACCTGGGGCAGCAGGTCGCCGTCTCCGGTGCTGTCGATCACGATCTTCCCCAGGATCGCCTGGCGGCCGGACTTGGTCTCCACCAGCACGCCCTTCAGCGTGTCTCCATCCAGGATGGGCGCGACTACCCAAGAATGGAGCATCAGCTCCACTCCGGCCTCGTCACACATGATATTCAGCTCATCCTTCCCCACTTCCGGGTCGATCACCGCCGTATACAGCACCACCTGCTCGTTGTCCCGATTACGGCGGACGTAGAAGTGGACCATGTTGGCGTCCACGTATTTTTCCACGGTCTCCCTGTCCGTGGAGCCCCAGAACCGCTTCTCCGGGAAGGAGGCCGCATGGCGCGCATAAAGCCGGTCGATGAACTCCTGGCAGAAGCCGCCGATGCAGTGCTCCCCGTAGATATTGCCCAGGTTTGGTATTATGTTAACCAGTCCACCGGTGGCCATACCGCCCAGGTGGCCGTACCGCTCAATGAGGATAGTTCTTGCGCCGTTCCGCGCCGCCGTGACGGCAGCCGCCGCGCCGCCCGGACCGCCGCCCACCACGATCACGTCCGCCTCCCGGACCACCGTGGTCTCCCTGGCGGGCTCCGAAACCGTTCTGTTCCCGCTGAGGCGTTTGCTCTCAAACTCGTGGGGCATATCGTATTTGGAAACGACCCCGACTCCGTATTTTGCCATGCCGATCCCTCCTGTGCGTAATAGAATGGGTTTTTCTGTATTATATCGGTTTTACGGCCGCACATCAAGAGATGGGCGGAAAAAGATCCGTCCTCCGGGAAAGCGGCGCGGAGGCAGGCGGGGGCGGTGTATATATGACAGATTTCCTTTACAATAGTTATATAATATGCTAGAATTATGAATCAAACAACCGCCGGATCGGCGGAAAACGAACCGGAGAGAGCCTATGATAAGCGGCACCTATCTGATCGCCGGGCTTCGGGTCGGCGTCACGTCCATGCACCGGGACGTGCATGAGCTGTACAGAGGATATGAGACGGATCTGGCGCCCGAGCTCCTGATCCGGACCGGACAGGCGGACATCGAATACGAAAAGAAGCAATCGCTGCGGCTGGACGAGCTCACCGGACGCAGGCATATCCCCTTCAACGAGGGATATCTCGAGACGCTGGCCGTCTACCGGAAGCTGGCGGAGCAGGCGCCCGGGCGGGGCGTTATCCTGTTTCACGGTTCCGCCCTGGCGGTGGACGGGGCGGCCTATCTGTTCGCCGCGCCCAGCGGCACCGGCAAGTCCACCCACGCCCGCCTGTGGCGCGAGCTTCTGGGTGAGCGGGCCGTGATGGTGAACGACGACAAGCCCCTGATCTCCGTAACGGCGGAGGGGGTGACGGTCCACGGCTCCCCCTACAACGGCAAGCACATGCTGGGCGCCAATATCTCCGTGCCGCTGAAGGCGATCTGCGTGCTGCAGCGCGCCCGGGAGAACGCGATCGTTCCCGCGGAAAAGGGCGAGGTCTACGTGGCGCTCCTGCAGCAGCTTTACCGCCCCTCCGATCCCGCCGCCCTTGCCGCGGCGCTGTCCCTTTTTGACGAAATGGCCGGGCGGGTACGGCTCTACCGGCTCTTCTGCAATATGGACGTCTCGGCAGCCGAGCTCGCCTATAACACGATGAAAGGATAAGCGAAATGAAGCTGAAGAAGGAATACATCTTCCACGAAAGCGGCGGCGAGAGCCTGCTGGTGCCCACCGGCGGCGCGGATTTTGCCGGCATCGTTAAGGGCAACGCCACGGCCGGGGCCATCTTCGGCTGTCTGGCCGAGGAGATCACGGAGGAGGAACTCATCTCCCGGATGAAGGAGCGGTTCGACGCGCCGGAGGACGTTATCGGGCAGGACGTGCGGAAGGTCCTGGAGCTTCTGCGCGGCATCGGTGCGCTGGATGGGTAAGGAACAGCTCGAGGAGCTGAAGAAGCACGGGCGGTACTTCAGCGTGCCGTCGGGCGTCAGCATGTGGCCCATGATCGAGAAGCACCGGAAGGGCATCCTCGAGATCCGTGAGCTGAAGGAGCCCGCCCGGCGGTATGACGTGGTGATGTATACGCGGCCCAACCAGCAGGGGGTCATCCACCGGGTGCTCCGCGTCCGGGACGACGACTATATCATCGCGGGCGACAACTGCTGGCGGCGGGAATACGTGCCGAAGGACCAGGTCCGGGGCATCGCGGTCAGCTTTTACCGGAAGGGAAAGTGGATCGGCACCGACAACCGGTGGTACCGGTGCTACGCCCGCTTGTGGACCGACCTGTTTTTCATCCGCAGGCCGATCCTCCGGCTGAGGGACCGGGGGCAGCGGCTGCTGAGGAAGCTCCATGACGAAAAATAAGACTCTGAAGTGGCTCTATTCCGTGCCTGACACGGGCAGCAAGCTCCGGATCGTCCTGCTGACCCTGATCCAGGGGGTAAACGGCGCCTCCGGCGTGCTCTATGCGCTGCTGCTGCGCACCATCGTGGACGCGGCCGCAGGCGGGGACGGCGCCGGTTTCCTCCGGGGCGTGCTGCTGGCCGTGCTGCTGATGGCGGCGCAGCTCACGCTGCGGGCGCTGATCCGGTGGCTGAACGAGCTGTGTTGGGCCACCATTGAAAACACGTTCAAGCGGCGGCTCTTCTCCGTCCTTCTCCGGAAGGACTACGGAAGGGTCAGCGCCGTGCACTCCGGCGAGTGGCTCAACCGCCTGACGAACGACGCCGTAGTGGCGGCGCGGAACTATGTCGAGGTCGTGCCCGGCCTTGCCGGCATGGCAGTAAAGCTCATCAGCGCGCTGATCATGATCATCGTCATCCAGCCGGTCGCTGCCGCGATCCTGATCCCCGGCGGGGCCGTTCTGATGCTGCTCACCTGGCTGTTCCGCAAGGTGCTCAAGCGGCTGCACAAGACCACGCAGGAGGCGGACGGACGTCTGCGCGTTTTCCTCCAGGAGCGCATCGGGAGTATGCTGATGATCCGCTCCTTTGCCTCGGAAATCCAGACGGAGGCGGAGGCAGAGGAGAAAATGCGGGACCACCTGAACGCCCGTATGCGGAAGAACCGGTTCTCCAACCTCTGCAACATCGGCTTCGGCGCGGCCATGAGCGGCATGGTGCTGCTGGGGGTCGTCTGGTGCGGCTACGGGATCCTGAAGGGCTTCATCAGCTTCGGCACCCTCACCGCCGTGACGCAGCTCATCACCCAGATCCAGTCGCCCTTCGCCAACATCTCCGGCTACCTGCCCAGGTATTACGTCATGCAGGCCAGCGCAGAGCGGCTCATGGAGGCGGAGGACTTTGACAACGACAGCGACGAGCCTCCCATGAGTCTTCCCGAGGCGGCTGCCCGGTATGAGGGCGAGCTCCGTTCCCTGGGGCTGCGGGACGCCTCGTTTACCTATCTGCCCCCCGCGGAAGCCGGCGATCTGACGGCGGCGGATATGCCGGAGGCGCTGCGGAACGTCGACCTGGAGATCCGGCGGGGCGAATACGTGGCCTTCACCGGGCACAGCGGCTGCGGCAAGTCCACGGCGCTGAAGCTGCTCATGTGCGTCTACCGGCTCGACAGCGGGGAGCGGTTCGTCTCCCTCTCCGGCGGCGAGGAGGAGCTGACCCCCCGGTGGCGGCGGCTCTTCGCCTATGTGCCCCAGGGCAACCAGCTCATGAACGGCACGATCCGCGAGATCGTCACCTTCGCCGACGCCTCCCGTGCCGGGGATGACGAGGCCGTGGCCCGGGCGCTGCGGATCGCCTGCGCGGACGAATTCATCGGGGAGCTGGAAAACGGTGTGGATACCCTTCTGGGCGAGCGGGGTGCCGGCCTCTCCGAGGGACAGCTCCAGCGGATCGCCCTGGCGAGGGCCATCTTCTCCGGCAGCCCTATCCTGCTGCTGGACGAGGCCACCAGCGCCCTGGACGAGGCCACGGAGCGGCGGCTCCTGGAAAACCTGCGCAGCATGACGGACCGGACCGTGGTCATCGTGACCCATCGGCCGGCGGCGCTGAGCATCTGCGACCGGGTGCTTCGCTTCACGGAGGAGGGCGTCCGGGACGTCACCTCCGGGCAGGCATAACACAGCCGAAAAATCAAAAAAAGCTCCCCTGCGGACTGACCCGCAGGGGAGCTTTTCGCATCTGGTCAGAATCTGCCGATGTCCCTCGCGATGGTGTAGGCGCGGGCGGTGGCTGCCTTGATGGTGGCAGGCCGCAGCGCGTCCCCGATCACGTGGAAGCGCCTGGCGCAGTCGTTGAAGGCGCACGCCTCACTGGAACGCGCCCGGGTCCCCACGGCAAGGATCACCGTGTCGGCGGGGAATTCCACCGTTTCCCCGTCCCGCTCCGCGAGCACGGCTCCGTCCCGGATCTCCACCGCACGGGTGCGATAGCCGATCTCCAGTCCGATCTCCCGGAGCTTCGAGCCGACGCACTCCCCGTGGAGGAAGTTGCCGCCGTCATTCAGCCTGTCGCCCATCTCGATGACGGAGACGTCCTTCCCCAGGTCTTTGAGGTAGATGGCCAGCTCCACGCCCGCGAGTCCGGCGCCCAGCACCAGGATCCTGCCCTGTGCCTTCTCCGGGGCGGCAAATATCTCCTCCGCAAGGAACACCCGCTCTCCGTTTACGCCGGGGATATCCGGCACGATGGGCTCCGCGCCCACCGCCGCAATGATCACGTCCGGCCGGAGCTGCGCGGCGAGCTCCGGCGTCACCCGGCAGCCCAGCCGCAGGTCGATCCCGCTCTCCTTCACCCGGCGCTCCTGCAGATCCAGGTACTCCGCCATGTGCTTCTTGAAAGGCACCCGCTCCTCGCAGCGGATGGGACCGCCCAGGCGCTCCCCCGCCTCGCAGAGGATCACCTCGTGTCCCTGCTCCTTCGCCGTCAGGGCAGCCTGCATACCGCCGGGGCCGCCGCCGATGACAAGCACCCGCTGCTTCTCCGCCTCCGGCAGGCGGCGCCAGCTCTCCCGCTCGCGGCCGGTCTCCGGATTCAGGGAGCAGAAGAAATGGCCCGTGTCCTTGAGGCCGGAAAAGCAGCTCATGCACCGCATGCAGTGAACGATCTCATCGTCCCGTCCGTCCCTGGCCTTGTTGGGCAGATCCGGGTCGCAGACCAGCGCCCGCGCCAGCTCCACCACATCGGCCTTGCCGCTCTCCAGGATCTCCTCCATCATGGCGGGGTCGCTGAGGGCGCCCACGGTGGCCACGGGCGTGTTCTTCACATACTTTTTTACCTCGGCGGCGTATTTCACGTTGCAGCCGTCGTCCCGGAACATGGACGGGTGGGTGATGGACATGGAGTCCGCTCCCGCGTCGAAGCCGGTGGAGACGTGGATCAGGTCCGCATGCCCCTCAAGCTGCTTTGCAAAGGCCACCGCCTCGTCCACTTCATATCCGCCGGGGTAGTTGGCTGCGCCGCTGATGCGAACCTCCACCGGGAAGCCCTTCCCGCAGAGCTTGTGTATGGCGTCCACCACTTCCACGGTGAAACGCGCGCGGTTTTCCACGCTTCCGCCCCACTTGTCCTTCCGGGTGTTCGTCTGGGGCGACATGAACTGGTTCAGGAGCCAGCCGTGTCCGGCATGGACCGTGACCATGCCGAAGCCCAGCTTTTTCACGAACGCCGCACCCTGGGCAAACTTGTCGACGGTGTACCAGATGATGTCCTCCGGCATCTCATGGACGGGCAGCCCGTTGTGCTCGCCGTCCACCGGGCCGTAGACCGTTCCCTCAACGCCGCGCATCAGGTCGAAGGCCAGCATGCCCGAATGCTGCAGCTCCGCCGAGAGGATCGCTCCGTGGCGGCTGACGAAATCCGCGATGCGGGCGTAGTTGTGGCTGCAGAAAAAGTTGTCCGTGATGGGCTGGAAGGGGTGGCGCTTGCCGTACTTGCTGTCCACAATGAACTCGCCCATGGCGATGGACGCACAGCCGCCCATGGCCTTGCGCTCATAGATGGCCATGGCGTTTTCCGTATAGGTGCCGTCGGGGAAGGTGTCCACGTGGCCGGTGGGGGACGCGAAAATGCGGTTGCGGAACAGGGTGTCGCCCAGCCGGATGGGTTCAAAAAGAAGGGGATACTTAAGCATACTGTCGCCTCCTGATTCAGAATTATTCTCTGGTACGATTATACACCGTCCGACGCAAAGCGCAACGCAGACGCGCAGATTTGTCAGGTTGCCGCAAACGGGGCGGGATTTTTGAGCGTTTTGCGGCCCGGGATTGTATTCGATCCCGGGCTGTGGTAGAGTAACAGCAGAAACCGGGTCGTCACGACCGGACAGGAGGCACAGCCGTGAGCTACAAAGACTATCCCCATCTTTTCAGCCCCCTCAAAATCGGGAGCACCGTTTACCGCAACCGCATCTTCTCATCCCCCACCGGTCACCCGGACGTGACCCTGGACGGGGAATTCACCGAGGACGCCATCGCCATCTATGAGCGCAAGGCCATCGGCGGCTGCGCGTCCATCACCCTGGGCGAGGCCATCGTGGACAGCAAATACGGCCGCCGCCACCCCTACCAGATCTGTCTGGACAGGCCCCACGGCATCCACAACCTCTCCCGGCTGGTGGACACCGTTTCCAACCACGGGGCCGTCGTCTCCATCGAGCTGCAGCACTCCGGCGCCCTGGCAATCCAGGCCGGCACGCCGGCCTCCACCACGAAGGATACCATCGTCTCCATCGAGCGGCAGAACATCACCGAGGCGAACAAGATCCTCTTTCCCAATATGGAGGTGCTGCCGGTCTACGGTCCCTCCGACGACGTGATCGAGGGCATCCAGGTCCGGGAGATGCCGGAGGAGATCATTTACTACATCATCGACAAGTTCGCCCAGGCCGCGGCCTATGCCAAGCGATGCGGCTTCGGCATGGTCACCGTCCACGCCGCCCACGGCTGGCTGCTCAACCAGTTCTTTGCGCCGCGGCTCAACCGCCGCACGGACAAGTGGGGCGGAAGCGTGGATAATCGCGCCCGTTTCACCGTGGAAGTGGTGGACGCCATCCATCGTATCTGCGGAAGAGACTTTCCTGTGGAGGTGCGCATCAGCGTCTATGAGGCGCACGAGGGCGGCTACGATATGGAGGAGGGCGTCCGCTTCGCCCGGCAGCTCGACGGCCACGCCGACATCATCCACTGCTCCGTGGGCTGTTCCACCAACCTGCCGGACGAGAGCCCCGTCTTCGCCACCACCCACCCCAGCATGTTCAAGCCCGACGGCGTGAACGTGAAGTTCGCCGCCGCCGTGAAAAAGGCCGTTTCCAAATCCTATGTGGCCACCGTGGGCGCCCTCAGCGACCCCGCCATGATGGAGGAGATCATTGCCTCCGGCAAGGCCGACATCGTGGAGATGGCCCGCGGCCTCATCTGCGACCCGGACCTGCCCAACAAGGCGCTGGAGGGACGCGAGGACGAGATCTTTCACTGCATGCGCTGCATGAACTGCTTCTCCTCTCTCATGTCCAAGGGGCACTTCTTCTGCGCCATCAATCCGGAGGCCAGCCGCGAGCACATCTATGCCGACCGGCGCCCCCGGGCCAAAAAGCAGCGCGTCCTCATCGTCGGCGGAGGCATCGCCGGCATGCAGGCCGCCCTCTCCGCCGTCAGGCGCGGCCACGAGGTGATCCTCTGCGAGAAGACCGACCGGCTGGGCGGGCGCATCCTCTGCGAGCGCGGCGTGCCCTTCAAGGAAAAGCTGGCCGACTATATCGAACGCCAGAGGCGCATGATCGCCCGCTCCGCCATCGACCTGCGGCTGAATACGGAGGTCACACCCGCTTATGCGGAGGCGATCGGCCCGGACGTGCTCATCCTGGCGCTGGGCTCCTCCCCCATCGTGCCGGGCATCCCCGGGGTGGAGGGCAAAAACGTACGCGGCGCCGAGGAGGTTTACATAAATCCCGACCTGGCAGGCGATACCGCAGTCATCCTGGGCGCCGGGTTCACCGGTGTGGAGCTGGCCATCTACCTGACCATGCTGGGCAAAAAGGCTATTCTGGCGGAGATGGGCCCCGAGGTGCAGACCGGGGGCAACTTCCTCCACGGCATGTGCGTGAACGCCCGCATGGATGAGCTGGGGGTGGAGCGGCACTTCAGCACGAAGGCCGTGGAGATCGACGAAGCCGGCGTGTGGTGCGAGACGCCGGAGGGCCGGGTCCACTTCGACGCGGACAGCGTGGTCTATGCCGTGGGCCAGATCCCCAACACGGAGGAGGCGTTCCGCTTCACCGGCGCCGCGCGGCATATCCACATCGTCGGGGACAACCTGGCGCCGAGAAATATCGCCGCCGCCACCGCAGCCGCCGCCACCGTGGCAAACGACATCGGAAGATACTGAGAGCAGGACATAAAAAGGAGCCGCCGGGCAGTCCCGGCGGCTTTTCTTATGGAGCATCAGGTGATATCAAGCGATATCATCCCGTATCCAAACACAGACATAAACACAGACATAAACACAAACATAAACATAAACACATCTGTATCTGTAAAACCAGTTACAGACACAGACGCAGACACAATCACAGCGCCAGACCTAAACACAGCGGCAGGCGGCTTTCGCCGCGGCGCGCGCGCGGGACGAGGCAGCCGAAGAGAGGGGGGTACGGTAAGGACGCCGGGCATGAGACGTGATGCGGACGCCCGCTGAAACCAATGCAAAAACGCGCCCCGTCTGAAAAGACGGGGCGCATTCGTTATGATCAGGTGGTCATCCGCCCAGGAGGCTCTGGTCGAAGGCGAACAGCGCCTCGTTGATCTCAAAGATATCGTAGTTCCCCTGGCGGATGAAATACTCGATGATCAGGTCGAACTTGCTGCTGTGGGAAAGTGTGAAGCCCGCCTTCATGAGCATGTCCAGCGTCTCGGGGAGGCTCAGCTCCAGGGCAATGGCGAAGGCCAGCACCGTGGGCTTGCTGGGCTTGTAATGTACGTCGCTGCGGATCTTGGAGAAGAGCTTGCGGTCGATGTTGGCCTTTTTGTAGCACTGGACGTCCGTCATGCCCCGCTCGTCGATCTTTCTCAGGAGCATAGTGGAAAAGCTCTCGTCGATCTGCCCCACGTAATCGCTGAGATCGGGCAGGGCGGCGTCTGCCTGAGACGCCTGCGGAAGCGCCGCATCCTTTTTCTTTCTCCGCAGGTGCGGCAGCGCAACTCCGCGCCGCGCCTTGGCCGCGGGCGGCGGGGGCATGGCCGCGCCGCACGGATGCATGGTCGCCTCGTAGCACTGGGTCCGGCGCCGCTGCTCCTCCAGAGGGTCTGTGTGCGCGGCGGCGTAGTGATCGTCGATGAAGCACACGATGTCCGTGAAGAGCTTTTTCCCGATGCTGAAATCGTCCCGGCCGAAGACGACGAGATACACCAGCATGTCGCTCTCCATGAGGAACTCGCCGATGACCGAGACGGCGACCCGGATGGCCTGATCCTTGGGGTAGCCGTATGCCCCGGCGGAGATCAGCGGGAAGGCCACGCTCTCACAGTGGTGCTCCGCCGCCAGCTCAAGGCTGCTGCGGTAGCAGGAAGCAAGGAGCTCCCGCTCCCCGTATCCTCCCCCGCGCCACACGGGCCCCACGGTATGGATGACATACCGGCAGGGCAGCCTGTAGCCGCCGGTGAGCTTTGCCTCGCCCGTCCGGCAGCCGCCCAGAGTCCGGCACTCCTCCAGGAGCTCCGGTCCCGCCGCCCGGTGGATGGCGCCGTCCACGCCCCCGCCGCCCAGCAGCGACTCATTGGCGGCGTTCACAATGGCGTCGCACTCGATTTTCGTAATATCCTGACGGATGATCTGAAGCGGCATAACGCGTCCTCCCGCTGTCAGTCCGTGATGACGACGCTCTCGATCACCGGCTGCTCCTCGGGCAGGATGGTGCCGTTGTTGTCGATGGGCCTCGCGTCCTTCGCGATCTGCTGTGCGATCTCAAGCCCCTCCGTCACCCGGCCGAAGGCCGCGTATTTGCCGTCCAGGAAGGTGGCGTCCGCCACGGTGATGAAGAACTGGGAGCTGCCGCTGTCGGGATCGTCTGCCCGCGCCATGGAGAGGACGCCCGCCACGTGGCTGATGGCGTTTGGCACGCCGTTTGCCTCAAATTCTCCCTTGATCTTCTCCGCGCCCTCGCCCCGGCCGCCCTGGATCATGAAGCCGTCCATGATCCGGTGGAAGGTGAGTCCGTCGTAGAAGCCGTCGTTCGCCAGCTTGATGAAGTTCGCCGTCGAGATGGGGGCGGTGCCCTCGTCCAGCTCCAGCTTGATGGTGCCGTAGTCCTTTATGGTGATCTCCGCATGGCGCACCTTCTGAAACGGCTCCGGCGCTTTTTTGCCGCAGGAGCACAGCGTCAGCACCGCGGCAATGATGACAAGGATGCAGATCAGTTTTTTCATAGTCGATATCTCCCGTACACAGATGATCGGGCGGCGGCGCCGCCCGGTCCATATTATACGGCAAAACGGCCGTCTCTGCAAGACATGCGAAGGCGGCGGACGTTTACCGTCCGCCGCCTTATTTCTCTTTTTCAGCTGGACGCGCCGGATCTCAGGCTCTCCACGCTGGGATAGCCGAAGTGGCCCGTGCTCACGCTGTAACCCGTGTCGCCTTCCCAGATCAGGGTGATGTAATCGGCCAGCAGACCGTCCTTCACCTTCACCTGAGCATAGCCGTTCTGCGCGATCTGATCGGTCACATCGATCTTGTGGTCCCGCAGATACAGCCAGATGCGGCCGTCCTCATCCTGCTCCGCGTCGGGGGAGCTGATGATCTCCTCCCGAATCTCCTCCTCGGTCACCCCGCGCATGCCGCCGCGGCCGTCCTCGGCCAGGCCGCCCGCCGCGCGGACGCTGCCGTCGGGATACGTGATCTCAAACTGGCCCTCGCCCACCTGCTTGATGGTGACCTCCACGGCGTCGCCGTGGAGCCAGATGTTCATCGTGTGCCGGATGCCGCCCACGTCCGCGGCGTAAACGCCCGCCGTGAGGGCGAGCACCAGCGCCACCGCCGCGCACACGGTGGCAAATACCTTCAGGGGCTTTCTTTTCTTCATCGTTTTTGCCTCCACATAGTCGATTATTGATCGCTCAGGAACAGGCTGGACGAGTTCCGCAGCTCTCCTGTACCGTTCATGGTTCGTCATCGTTCCATCCCTCCTGAAGTTTTGCTTTGAGCAGGGTCCTGCCCCGATGAAGCTGACTTTTGACCGTGTTTTCGCTGATCCCCATGAGGGACGCGATCTCTCGCACCGGGTACTCCTCGTAGTAAAACAGGTGGATGATCACCCGGCACCTCTCCGGCAGGGTCAGCACCGCCTGCAGCAGCTCGCCGTCCTCCGCGGGGGCGTCGGCAGCCATTTCCGCGATCTGGTCCAGACTCACCCGGTTCCGCCGCCAGAAGGAGCGGACCAGATTTTTGGACTTGTTGACGGCCGTCCGCAGGAGCCACGCCTTCAGATGCTCCGGCCCCGCGAATTCACAGTCGCTTTTGTAATAGGCCAGAAACGTCTCCTGGGACACGTCCTCCGCGTCCTGCCGGTTCCCGCAGACGGAGAAGGCCGCCCGGTATACGCTCGCCCCGTGCTGTGCCGCCGCCTGCTCCAATGTCAGTTTCATAGGCTTTCCTCACTCGTTCCGAAAGGTCCTTTCGCTGAGAATACACCCGTGGAGGCAAAAAGGTTCAAAGAAGTTCAAAAAAAGTGCAAAACGCCCGCTCAGCGGGAGGTCCCGGCATATTCCGTTTGACGGGCCGGCGCGATATTGGTACAATAACGGCAAAGAATGAAGGAGGGGACAACTATGCTGAGCCCGAAGGAAAACCTGCTTGAGACCGTCAGAAGGGACGGCCGTCCCGACCGGCTGGTGACCTGCTATGAGCCGTTCCGGCCCATCGGAGGCGACCCTGTATTCCAGTTCGTCCGGGGCAACCGGGTGCGCGGCACCGATTCCTACGACCGCTGGGGCACCCTGATCTCCTTCCCGGAGGAGCAGCCCGCCGCCGTCCCCATCGTCACGCCGGAAAACCAGGTCATTCAGGACATCGAGCGCTGGCGGGACTATGTGAAGGTGCCGGACCTCCGCGCAAACTGCTCCGAGGGCTGGGAGGCCGCCCGGGCGAACAAAGCCGCCATCCCGGAGGGGTACCTCTCCATGACCGTCATGGGCACCGGCATCTTTGAGCAGCTCCACATGCTCATGACGTTTGAGGATACCCTGATGAACCTCCTCATTTACCCGGACGAAATGCACGAGCTCATCGAGGCGGTGACGGAATACCGGCTGGAGTACATGAAGCTCATCGTGGAGAACCTGCACCCGGACGTGATCCTCTCCCACGACGACTGGGGCAGCGAGCGGTCCCTCTTCATGAAGCCGGAAACCTGGCGGGAATTTTTCAAGGAGCCGTACCGGAAGCTCTACGGCTACCTCCACAGCGAGGGCGTCCTGGTGGTGCACCACGGCGACTCCTTCGGCGAGCCCATCGCGGAGGATATGGCGGAGATCGGCATCGACGTATGGCAGGGCGTGCTGCCCACCAACGACATTCCCCGGCTCACAAAGGAGCTGGACGGGCGGATGGCCCTCATGGGCGGCATCAGCTCCGTGATCGACCGGGCGGATTCCACGGAGGATGAGATCCGCGCAGAGGCGCGCCGCGCCCTGCTGAGCTACGGGGATCTCCCGCATTTCATCCCCAGTTACACCTACGGCGGCCCGGGCACCCTGTTCCCCCACGTGCTGCCGCTCCTCCATGAGGAGATCGGGAATTACAACAAAGAGCACTGTTCCCTGTAAGACAATGCGCAAAACGCCCTCGTTCACCGCTGAACGGGGGCGTTGGCTGTTTGCGGAACTGTTACGCGAACCGGGGATCTCGCAGGGGGCGGTCCCACATCACCTCGCCGCCGGCCTTTTTCGCCAGCTCGTCGATGTGCCCGCGCAGCTCATCGAAGAACTGCCGCTCCCTCTTTTTGGAACGGCGGCCCGGCGCGTCGTAGAGGACCTTGCTGAAATACGCGTCGTAGGAGATGGCGTAATCCTCGTCGTCGCTGTGGGGGAAGAAGGTCACCGCCGCCTCATAGCGGATGCGGCCCTCCCCGGTCGCCGCGATGAGCTTCACCAGAGCGGCTCGGCGCATCACGCCGTTGAATACGCAGCCCGCGGCAAAAACCTGTTCGTAAATGCTGATCTCGTTCATGGAGCACCTCTCTCCTGTTTTGTTTCGTTGTCCGCCGGAGGTATTGCCTCCTTATCGTATCATGGTCGGTACATCATCGTCACGACCTGACCCATGCGGCGCCGCTCCGGTCACCGGACAGATCGGGGGCAGCCGTGTGACCTTCCTTGCAAAGCGGTTTTCATGTTACGATCATACAACAGCAGGCGGCGTCTGTTCAATACTCTTTTCCGAAAAACGGAAGCCGACGACTGAATCAATGCAAAAATCCCGCCGATGTTCATCGGCGGGATTTCATCATGGTACGCCCGACGGGATTCGAACCCACGACCTTCAGAGTCGGAGTCTGACACTCTATCCAGCTGAGCTACGGGCGCAAATCAGCTTTAATAATATAGCAGAATCATTCCGGTTTGTAAAGAGTAAACCCGCAAATTCGTGAAAATAATTGGACTGGCCCGTTATGCCGGTCTATTTCCGGGGAGCGCCGATCAGATCGCGGATGACCTCCCCCGCCAGGATGAGCCCGGCCACAGAGGGCACGAAGGCCACAGAGCCCGGGGTATCCCGCCGCCCGCGCTCCGGATCGGGCGGCTCCGATGGCGATTCCAGGGGACGCATGGGCTCCTCCCGGGAGTATACCACCTTCAGATGCGCCACCCCGCGCTTCCGCAGCTCCTTGCGCATGATGCGCGCCAGGGGGCACACGGCCGTCTCATAGATATCCGCCACCTCGAAGGCGGTGGGGTCCAGCTTGTTGCCCGCGCCCATGGAGCTGATGATGGGCGTGCCCGCCTCCTGGGCCCGCTGGGCAAGCAGCAGCTTGCCGGAGACGGTATCAATGGCGTCGACGATATAGTCGTACTCCCTGAAATCGAACCGGTCGTCCGTTTCCGGGAGATAAAACAGCCGCAGGGGGGTCACCCGGCAGTCCGGGGCGATGTCCGCGACCCGCTCCGCCGCCGCATCCGCTTTGTATTTGCCCACCGTGCTGTGGAGGGCGAGGATCTGGCGGTTCAGGTTCGTGACGCTCACCCGGTCGTTGTCCACCAGGGTCAGGGCACCCACGCCGCTGCGGGCCAGCGCCTCCACCGCGTAGCCGCCCACGCCGCCCACGCCGAACACGATCACGTGGGCGCGGCGCAGCCGGTCCATGGCGTCTCTCCCAAGCAGGAGCCGCGTTCTCTCAAACTGATCCGTCATTCTTCCGTCCCCCCGCCGGACCGCTCCTCGTAGCCGTCCAGAAAGCTGTGGCGCACGCCGCCGGTCTTGTAGCCGATCACCGCATCCAGGCTCACATTTTCCACGCTGCGGAATATGCGAGCCTCCACGTCCGGGTTCGTTTTTTTCAGCTCCCGGATGAGCGCCTTGATCTCCTTCCGCTTGGAGGGCTGTTCCCCCTCCGCGCTCTCGCTCCGCTCCGTGAACCGGCAGGCGCAGCGCAGAAACTGCAGGCCGTTGTAGTCCCGCCAGCGCTTGACGTCGTCCTCCCGGATCAGATACATGGGACGGATCAGCTCCATCCCCGGATAGTTCGTGCTGTGGAGCTTGGGCATCATGGTCTGGATCTGGGCGCCGTAGAGCATGCCCATGAGGATCGTCTCGATCACGTCGTCGTAGTGGTGCCCAAGGGCGATCTTGTTGCAGCCCAGCGCCCTGGCCTGGCTGTACAGATAGCCCCGGCGCATGCGGGCGCAGAGATAGCAGGGGTTTTTCTCCACGTTGAACACGGAATTGAAGATATCCGACTCAAAGATCTGAATGGGGATCCCCAGCTTTTCCGCGTTCTCCTCGATCATCCGCCGGTTTTCCGGGCTGTAGCCCGGGTCCATGGCGATATACCGCGCCTCGAAGGGCACCGTGCTGTGGGCCTCCAGCTCCTGAAAGAGCTTCGCCATCAGGGTGGAATCCTTCCCGCCGGAGATGCACACCGCCACCCGGTCCCCCTCGTTCACCAGCCTGTACTCCCTCAGGGCGCTGGTGAAGCGGCTCCAGATCGCCTTGCGGAACTTTTTGCGCAGGCTCTGCTCCGCCCGGAAGCGGACGTCCTCCCTGTTCAGTTTTTCGACTGCTTCCGCCATATGCGCCTCCGCATTTTACCTATCAAAACGATATGTTTGATTGTAGCAACAACGAGGCCCCTTGTCAACGGCTCCCGCCCTATCCGGACCACCCTTCCGGGCACGAAGGCGCCCCGCTCGAATGAGCGGGGCGCCGGATCGTATCTGTTCTGTCAGCCTGCCAGAGCACGAATTGCTTGCGTAAGGTTCCCTTCAACATAGGCATAATTCAGGATCGCAAACTCATGGCCAACGGTTTCTTCACCCTTCCAGCAAATGCGGAAGACCCGCCCGTTCAGATCCGTTCCAACGGCCATACCGCAGTATCTGCCGTCATCAGTCCAGAGATGGAGCACGTAGTCCGTATCGTCCAGTGAATAGGAATGTCGACTAAGGGTTCGGATACACAGGACATCCGAAAGCGCGGTTTTCAGCTCATCGTATGCAGGATTAGAGGAAAGATCGTCGATTTCAGCCTCGACGCGCTCGTCATGACAGATGAGCCGAAGCGAGGCAAACTCCGCACCTCCGTCGATGAAATGCCGGGGAATGAATAGGAACACAAAGACTATTATTGCGCAGATGAGCAGTACTGCGGCCATAATCTTTGAAGCTTTATTACTATTCATCTCTTTTCATTCTTGTTCTCCTTTCAAAAACGACAATTGGGATACTAAGAATTCTCTTTCCTGCAACTGACCAAATACTTATGAAGCAATATTATCATATGACATTACATATGTCAAACAATACTTTTTAATAAAAAGTATTGTTTTAATCAGGTGCATAGTATAAAATATTATTGAAATATACTTCATGAAAAAGAGGTTACTACATGAGCGCTAAATCAAACGAGGTTAACTACAAAAAAGGAATTATGTCACTAGTTATACTATCCCTGCTCAAGCAGGAGGATATGTACGGATATCAGCTTGTTCAAGAAATCAACCGGCAAAGTGCTGGCCGTTTAGTAACGCAGGAGGGCTCGCTATATCCTGTCTTATATCGTTTACAATCGCAGGGATATATCACCGATAGAAAGGTACTCGTTGGTAAACGACTAACACGAATCTATTATCATATTGAGCCAGGAGGTGTTCAGTATCTAAACAGAATCACGAAGGAATATGAGGATGTGACTGAAGGCGTGCTTAAAATCATCCACAGAGAGGACGAGTAAAATGCGGAAGAAAACAGAAAAGGCCGTAAGACGATACTTAAGACAGGTAAACAAGTATCTTCCCTGTGCCGCCGGTATGAGGCATAAGCTCATACTTCAATTACATAAAGGACTCAACGCATTCATACATGATGAACCCGACACTAACTATGAAAAGATCGTAGCACAATTCGGCAGGCCAGAAGATGTTGCGGCATCCTATGTAGAAAGCGCCGGCACTTCGGAGATCCTACGTTCCCTGCTGATTCGGAAGAAAATCATAACAGTGATTATTGCTGTCTCTGCTGTAATTATAATTAGTTGGGCGGCTGTAGTAACTTGGGCAATTATTCGGGAAAACGACACTCTCAATGGTGTAATCACTAAAGAAGTTGTCGAAATCGAATCCACACCATAATAACAAGATTGAAGGAGCATTTCATGAAGCGGTTTATTGGTTTTGTACTAGTTGCAATTATGATTTTCGGTCTACTATGCAATCAAGCATATGCAATTAATGCAACAGGGGAAGCGTGTATTAATAAACAAATAATTACTCTATCTAATGGCAACTATATTGAAATAACTGTTTTAGATTGTATAGCAAATACACGCGGAACAAAAACAGGATCAACTACTTATTCTTATTATTCGGGGGGGGGCGGTCTCCTGGAAAGCCACCCTTACAGGCACATTTACTTATAACGGGACCTCTGCAACGTGTACTAATGCAAATTGCGTTGTTACTATTAATGATAATAGTTGGTATGTTATTTCGAACACTACTTCTATTAGTGGCAACACAGCAACTCAAGTCTGCAAATGGGGCATAGGGTACTAGGGATAACCGTATCAACTCCAAGTTTTACGATTACGCTCTCTTGTGACGGGAATGGTAATCTAAGCTAATAACAGTTTTTGGGCACAGAAAACCCCAAAACCGTTTGGTTTTGGGGTTTTTTCACGCATTCATGTTTAATTGCAGCCGGGATCGGGCCGCACGAGACCGTCGGCAGGCCGGGCGACCGTCCGCTGCCGATGAGGGGAACGCGCGCGATTACTCCTCGTCCAGCTCCACGTCGTACTCGGCCACGTCCGCGTGGGTCTGTTCGCGGGCCTGGGCGCCGGCCAGGGTGCGGAATTTGGCCCGGGACTGGCGGATCTCATCCAGCGCGGCGGCCAGGGCGTCCTCGGTGCGGCGCATGGTATCGTCCACATACTCGTTGGCCACGCGGCGCAGCTCGCCGGACGTGCTCTCCGCCCGGGACACCAGCTCGGTGCTGCGGGTCTTGGCGATCTTCAGCACCTCCTGCTCGTCCACGAGCTGACGGGACCGCTCCTCCGCGGCCTTTTTGATGGCGTCCGCCTCGCGCTTGGCGCTGGCGATGAACTCGGTCCTGGCGTCAACCAGGCGCTTCGCCTCCGCCAGCTCCGTGGGGAACTGGGCCTTGATCTCATCCAGCAGATCAAGCGCCTTGCTCCTCTCGATCACGCACTTATCGGCGCCCAGGGGGATCCCCCAGGCCTCGGTTATCATGGAATAGAGCATCTCAAGCAGTTCCTGGACTCTGTTTCCCATGTCCGTTTCCCTCCAGTCTAAAGTGTTGTTTTTGACTTATCGATTACGTCCTGAATGATCTCCCTCGGGACGAAGCCGCTGAGATCGGCGCCGTATTTGGCCATTTCCTTCACCACCGTGGAGCTGAGATACGTGTACTTTTCGCTGGATGTCAGGAAAACGGTGTCGATCATCGGCTCGAGCTTTTTGTTGATCAGGGCCATCTGGCTCTCAGAATCGAAATCCGAGACTGCGCGCAGGCCCTTCACGATCACATTGGCGCCGCGCGCCTTGGCGTACTGCACCAGAAGATCGTCGCTGGTCTCCACCACCACGTTGTTCAGGCTGCGGGTGCAGCGGGCGATCAGCTCCATCCGCTCCTCCCGGGTGAACATGGGGCGCTTGTTGGAATTGATCATGACGCAGACGTAGACCTTGTCGAAGATGGCCGCCGCCCGCCTGATGATGTTCAGATGCCCCAGCGTAATGGGGTCAAAGCTGCCCGGGTAAACCGCAATGCTCATCGTATCTGCCGCCTCTCATTCTTCCGCGGGCGCCCGCCCGTATTTGGTGAGCTTGATCCGGCCGTAGCGGTACTCTTTGAGCTTTTCGTACGGCCATGAAGCCTCCGGCGTGTTGTAATCTACCCGAGTTTCACAAATCATTATACCATTTTCTTTCAATATGTCAAACGCTATTATTCGCTCCACGGCCTGCTTCGCAAGCTCGGAATCGTAGGGAGGATCAATGAAAATCAGATCGAACCGGCCCGCCGACTCCGCCGTGCGGAGGGCGTCGCCGCGGATCAGCCTCGCCCGGTCGGAGAAGCCTGTGAGCCGCAGGTTCTCCGCCACGATCCTCGCGGAAACAGGCGACGCTTCCAGAAACACCGCCTCCGCCGCGCCGCGGGAAAGTGCCTCGATCCCAAGCTGGCCCGTGCCGGCAAACATATCCAGCACCCGCGCCCCCTCAACGTCGAACTGGACGATATTGAAAAGGGATTCCTTCACCTTGTCCGTAGTGGGGCGGACGTCCATGCCCGCAGGCTCCCGGAGCTTACGTCCCCTTGCCGCCCCGCCGATCACTCTCATCCTCTTCACCGCCTTCGCTGTGAAAGTAGTCGTAGACGCTCCGCGCCACGTTGGAGGGAAGCACCTCCGCCAGCGCCTCCGGCTCCGCGCTCCGGACAGCCTGGATGCTGCCGAACCGCTTCAGAAGCGCGGCCCGCCGCTTTTCGCCCACGCCTTCGATCTTCTCCAGGGAGGAGGTCCTGACCCGTTTGCCCCGGAGGGAGCGGTGGTACTCGATGGCGAAGCGGTGGGTCTCCTCCTGGACGGTCCCCACAAAGGCAAATACGGCCGGCTGGGCGGAGAGGCCGATCTCCCTGCCGTCGCCGGTGACCAGGGCGCGGGTGCGGTGACGGTCGTCCTTCACCATGCCGAAGACGGGCACCGTGAGCCCGGCCCCGGCCAATGCCTCCTGTGCCGCCCTGACCTGGCCCGCGCCGCCGTCGATGAACATCACGTCCGGCAGGGACGAGAACTTCTGATCCCCGTCCAGATAGTGCCGCGCCCGGCGGGAGACGACCTCGAACATGCTCTGATAATCGTCCGGCGTCTCGGTGGTGCGGATCCTGAACTTCCGGTAATCCCGCTTCAGGGGCCGGCCGGAGACGAACACCGTCATCCCGGCCACGATGCTGTCCGCGCCGGTGTTGGAGATGTCGTAGGCTTCGATCCGGTTCGGCGGCGCGGGCAGATCCAGCGCACGCTGCAGCCACTCCAGGGTCCGGGTGGTCCGCTCCTCCCGGGTGGTGGCGCGCTCCGCCTCCTCCCGGGCGTTCAGCTCCGCCGTTTCCACGATGCGGGCCTTCTCTCCCCGCTGAGGTGACAGAAGCCGCACTTTTCTGCCGGACAGCCCGGCGAGGAACTGCTCCAGCGCCTCCCCGTCCGGCAGCTCGCAGGGGAGATATACGGTCTGCGGCGTCACGCCGCGCCGCTCGTAATACTGCCGCAGGAGCCCGGAGATCACGTCGCCGTCCTCCTCAAAAGGCAGCTCCAGCAGCTCGTAGTCCTTGTCGATCAGGTCCCCGTCCATATAGTGCATCACGGTGAAGCAGCACCTGGCGTCGCCCCGCCAGAAGCCCACGGCGTCGGTATCCGCCATGGCGCCGGCTACCACCCGCTGCTTCGTTTTCAGCGCGGTGACGGCCCGGAGCCGGTCCCGCTTTTCGGCTGCCAGCTCAAACTGCAGCCGCTCCGCCGCCGCCTCCATCTCCTGCTGGAGCTTTGCCGCGATATCGTCGGTCTTCCCCTCCAGCGCCAGGGCTGCCATGGCGACGGCTTCCCGGTATTCCTCATTGTCCGAGTCCTTCAGGCACCAGCCGCGGCACGCGCCCAGATGGTGGTTGAGGCAGGGCCGCGTTTTCCCGATGTCCCGCGGGAACTTCTTGCCGCAGGTGGGCAGCTTGAACGCCTTGCAGATGGATTCCACCGCCGATCTGGTGGTCCCCCGGCTGCCGTAGGGGCCGAAATAACGGGCGCCGTCGTCCTTCACGCGGCTGACCACGGAGAAGGTCGGGTACTCCTCCCGCATGTCCAGCCGGATGAAGGGGTAGCCCTTGTCGTCCTTCAGCAGGATGTTGTACCGGGGCATATGGCGCTTGATGAGCGAGTTTTCCAGCACCAGCGCCTCAAGCTCGGAGTTGGCGATGATCACGTCGAAGTCCGCGATCTTGGAGATCATAGCCTCCGTCTTCAGGTTATGCTCCCCGTGGAAGTAGCTGGTCACGCGGTTCTTGAGCTTCTTCGCCTTCCCCACGTAGATGACCTCGCCCTTCGCGTCCTTCATGATATACACGCCGGGCTGCTGCGGCAGCCGCAGCGCCGTTTCCCTCAGGCTGTCGACCATTTTCTCACCTGCCCTGTAAAGCGCTCGGGGAAGGCGCAAGCCTCCCCCGACGTGATCTCAGATTATTGTACAGCCGCCTTGGCCTTGTCACACAGGGCGGTAAATGCCTCCGGCTCATGGATGGCCATCTCGGAGAGCATCTTGCGGTTCATCTCGATGCCGCTGAGCTTCAGACCGTGCATGAAGCGGGAATAGTTCATCCCGTTGGACTTGCAGGCCGCGCTGATCCTGGCGATCCAGAGCTGGCGGAACTCCCTCTTCTTGCGCTTGCGTCCCACGTAGGCGTACTTGAGGGACTTCATCACGGCCTCGTTGGCCATTTTATAGTGGGTGGACTTGGCACCCCAATAGCCCTTGGCGAGCTTCAGTATTTTATTTCTTCTTTTGCGCGTCATCATCGCGCCCTTGATTCTGGCCATTTTCCATACCCTCCCTTATTTGTACAGGATCATGCGCTTGATAGCGGCTTCGTTGGTCACGTCGGCATAGGTGCCCTTGCGAAGGCCTCTCTTGCGCTTGGTCGTTTTCTTGTTGAGGATATGGCTCTTATAGGCGTGAGCACGCTTGACCTTTCCGGTCTTTGTGAGATTGAATCTCTTCTTTGCCCCACTGTGGGTCTTGATCTTAGGCATGAATGGTTACTCCTTCCAAAACGTATTTTTGATACGGCGTATTCGGGTTACTTCGCCTTCGGGGACATGAACATGGACATGTTGCGCCCTTCCAGCTTGGGGTTCTTGTCGACGTTGCCGATGTCCGCGCATTCCTCGGCAAATTTCTTGAGCAGCTCCTCGCCAAGCTCGGTGTGCGCCATCTCGCGGCCGCGGAAACGCACGGTGACCTTGACCCTGTCGCCCTCGCGCAGGAATTTCTGCCCGTTTTTGAGCTTTACGTTGAAATCGTTCAGGCCGATACTCGGAGACATGCGTATCTCTTTGACCTCGATGACCCGCTGGTTCTTGCGGGCTTCCTTTTCGCGCTTTGACTGCTCGAAACGGTATTTCCCGTAATCCATGACACGGCAAACCGGCGGATTCGAGCCCGGCGCGATCTTCACGAGATCGAGCTCCTTCTCCGCAGCGATCTTCAGCGCCTCCTCCGAGGACATGATGCCGAGCTGGGCGCCATCCTCCCCGATCAGGCGAACTTCCCTGTCGCGTATCTCCTCGTTGATCTGATGAGCTATGTTGCTGATATAAGACACCTCCATTTATCGACCCAAACAACAAACGCGGATGCATAGCATCCGCGCACATACAGAACCGCCCGCACCGGGCGATGATTCCATATTTGACCGCGGCGCGCGTTGCGGCCGGGTGAGACGGGGATGCCGTACTGCTTTGTTTTGACTAGGAGATAATATCAGCAATCGTCTGGTTTGTCAATCACTTTTTAAATAATTATTAAAAAAGGTCCGGAAGGGCAAGAGATATTGGACAACGCGGGCCCCGCATGGTATAATGCTGTGAAAACGATTCAGGGTAAGGGTGCGCTATGCAGAGTGACAGGACCGACGTACTCGGCGTCGGATTTGACAACATTACAATGGAGGAGGCGGTCGCCGCCGCGGAGCGGGCTATTGAATCGCGCAGCGGCGGTTACGTGGTGACCCCCAATCCGGAAATCGTGTGGGCCGCCAGGAAGGACCCGTCGTACGCCGCCCTTCTCAACGGGGCTTCGCTGGTGCTGCCAGACGGGATCGGCATCGTGTACGGGGCGAGGATCCTGGGCACGCCGCTGAAGGAAAAGGTGCCGGGGATCGAATTCGCCTCCGCCCTGATCGCCCGGCTGGCGGAAAAGGGCGGGAGCCTGTTCCTCTTCGGGGCAAAGCCCGGCGTGGCCGAGAAAGCCGCCGAAAACCTGTGCAGGCAATATCCCGGCATCGTGATCGCCGGCTGTGAGGACGGCTACCACACAGACGATCCGGGGGTGCTGGCTCACATCAACGGGGCCGCACCCGACCTGCTGCTCGTCTGCCTCGGCGCCCCGAAGCAGGAGCGCTGGATGGCGGAGAGCGGGGCGAACGCCGGTCTGATGGCCGGTCTCGGCGGCTCGCTGGACGTGTTTGCCGGGATCGTAAAGCGGGCGCCGGAGGCGTGGTGCCGCCTGGGGCTCGAGTGGCTCTACCGGCTTCTCTCCGATCCCCGGCGCATCGGGCGCATGATGAAGCTGCCGCTCTTCCTTCTCACGGTGATCGGGCAGCGAATAAGAGGTCGTTGAAAATGGGAAAACTAATCGTACTTGAAGGGATCGACGGCAGCGGAAAATCCACCCAGTTCGAGCTTCTGGCCTCCCGGCTGGAGCGGGAGGGAACGGACTTCCGCAGGCTGCGCTTCCCCCGCTATATGGAGGAGAGCTCCGCGCTCATCCGCATGTATCTGGGCGGGAAATTCGGCACCGATCCGGAGTCGGTGAACGCCTACGCGGCCTCCACCTTTTTCGCGGTGGACCGGTTCGCCTCCTACGCCTCCGACTGGCGGGACTATTACCGGGACGGCGGCGTTCTGCTCACAGACCGCTACACCACCTCCAACGCCATCCACCAGGGGGCAAAGCTGGCCGGAGCCGAGCGGGAAGCGTTCTTCCGCTGGCTCTATGATTTTGAGTTCCGGCTCATGGAACTGCCGAAGCCGGACCGCGTCATATATATCGACATCCCCGTAGACCGTGCGATGGAGCGGCTCCGGGCCAGGGAGGCCGCCACCGGCACCGGCGCGGACATCCACGAGCGGGACGGGGCATACCTCATGAAGTGCCGCGAGGCCGGTCTGGCCGCCGCGGCGCATTACGGCTGGAACGTGGTCGGCGCCTTCTCCGGCGACGAGGCGAGGACCGCGGAGGACATACACGACGAGATCTATTCCATCATCAAAGGAGCGTGACAGATATGGTGTACATACTTCTGGGAAAGGGCTTTGAGGAGATCGAGGCTGTGGCCCCGTTCGATATCCTGCGCCGCGGCGGCGTGGACGTGCAGTATGCCGGCATCGGCGGGAAGGAGATCGAGGGCGCCCACGGCGTCCGGGTCGCCGCCGACATCGCGGTGGAGGATATCGCGGCCGCGGACGCGGAGATGATCGTCGTTCCCGGCGGCCTCGGCGGAGTGGAGAGCATCGAGGCCAGCCCCGAGGCGCTCCGGGCCGTCGTTTCCGTGAACGCCAGGGGCGGCGAGGTGGCCGCCATCTGCGCCGGTCCCCGTGTGCTGGCGGGACTGGGCATCCTGGCGGGCAAGAGCGCCGTCTGCTACCCCGGCATGGAGGATCAGATGACCGGCGCGAAGATAACGCAGAAGAGCAGCACCGTCCGGGATGAGAATATCACCACCGGGCGCGGCCCCGGCGCGGCCATCGACTTCGGTCTGCGCCTGCTGGAGGTGCTGCGGGGAAAAAGCGCCGCAGAGCAGGTCAGGCAGGAGATGCACTATGGCAAATGAGAAGAAAAAGCTGCGCGCCTCGATCAGGGATCTGACCGGGACGCTCAGCGAGGACTATTTCAGGAAAAGCGACGCGGGCATCTTTGAAAACCTGTCCCGCATGCCCGAGTACCGGAACGCCCGCACGATCTTCGTCTACTGGAGCATGGACCGGGAGGCCGACACCCACGCCATCATCAATGACGCCCTCGCCTCCGGCAAGACCGTCACGCTGCCCGTCTGCTGTGCGGGCGGCGTCATGGGCGCCCGCGCCATCGACAGTCCGGAGGATCTCGTGCCCGGGATGCTCGGCATCCCCGCCCCGCGGGACGGTCTGAGGGACGTGGAGCGGGATGAGATCGACCTGATACTCGTCCCCGCCGTGGCCTTCGACGACGAGGGGCGCAGGCTGGGCAGGGGCGGCGGATATTATGACCGCTACCTGAACGGATACGGGGGAGTAACGGTGGGTCTCGCCAGGGAAAAGCTCCTGTGCCCCGCCGTTCCCACCGAGACGCACGACATGCGGGTGCAGTTCGTCGTCACCGAGGAGCGTGTCATCAAGGCTCCGTGATCCGCATCAAATCGCCGGCGCTTTGCGGGCCGGCGGTCTGAGTGACGGGGAAACGATTCGCGCAGCTCGTCCCGTTTTTTTCGCTGCGCATGTCCCCGGCAAAACGATTTGGACCTTTGGCAGTCCCGGCGGAGAAGGCGCTGGTTTTTTCAGCGTAAAGGGCGCGCTGCCGCGCGCCCCGAAGCCGTTTGTCCGCTCTCAGCAGCCGCAGCCGTTGTCGCAGCCGCACCCGCAGCCGCCGTTGCCGTATCCGCAGAACAGAATGATGAGAATGAGGATGATCCAGATCCAGTTGCCGCCAGAACAGTTGCCAAAACAGTTATTATTTCCGCACATGATTTGCTCCTTCTGCCGCTGCGTGCCGGCGATTTGTTTTTTTCCCTCTTATCCCACGCAGTCTGATAAGGACCATACGCTTTTGTGACCCGGCGTCTCGGCCGCCGTCTGAGATATAGTATGCCGGCAGCAGGAAAAACGTGACCGCGCCGTGCGGTCCCGACAATTACGGAGGACAATATGCCAGACAGCAAAGATTACTGGAAGGAGCTGCTCGGAGACGACGCGGCGCAGGGGCCTTCGGGCTCCGTCCCGCCCGCCGGAGCAGGCTCCCCCGACGATACCGGGAACGGGACGCCGCCCGCGCCGGCCGATGATACCGGCTCCCTGCAGGAGTCCGGCCGTTTCCGTGATATCCCCCTGACATATCAGGAGCCCGCCGCTCCCGACGAGGGCGAATACCTGACCGAGGAGCCGAACCGGCAAGAACAGGACGATCAGGACACCGGGCCGGAGAATTTCAGGGTGGACTTCGACTTTGACGGAGAATACAGAGACGCGGAGGTCCCGAATCCCATCCGGTTCCGGCGCGAAAAGCGCACCGGTTGCGTGGGAGGGATCCTTTACGCCCTTTTCATCATATGCGTGGGGCTGGCCGCCGCCGCCCTGCTGTGGCTCGCCACCACCGACATCTTCGGTTTCGGCAAGGAGACCCGCTCCGTGGAGATCACGATCCCCGATGATTACGATATCGAACAGGTCACCGATATCCTCTACGAAAACAACATCATCAAGTACAAGTGGCTGTTCAAGCTCTACGCCAAATTCTCCCACGCGGAGGAGAAGATCTCCTCCGGCACCTACCAGATCATCTCCAGCAACGACTATTTCGCGCTGGTAAACGGACTCACCTCCAGCGGCGGCACCCTGGTGGAGACCGACCTCATCACCATCCCCGAGGGCTTCTCCATGAAGCAGATCTTTGAGCTGCTGGAGAGGAACGAGGTCTGCTCCGCCGACGAGCTGTGGGAGTGCGCGGCAAACCATGACTTCGATTACAGCTTCCTGTCACGGGGCACCCTGGGCGACCGGCACAGGCTGGAGGGCTTCCTCTTCCCGGATACGTACAAATTCTATGTGAACGACGAGCCTGAGCGCGTCATTGACAAGTTCCTCGCCAACTTCAAGAACCGGTTCTCGGATGAATACATGGAGCGGGCGGGCGAGCTGGGCTACTCCGTGAAGCAGGTGCTGACCATCGCCTCCATGATCGAGCGCGAGGCGGCGGACGACGACGAGCGCGACCTGATCGCCTCCGTCATCTACAACCGTCTCCGGGATCCCGATTCCTTCCCCTACCTCCAGATCGACGCCACCATCTACTACGCCATCGAGGAGACGGGCGAGGCGTTCAGCCTGGATATCGACAGCCCGTACAACACCTACACCTCCACCGGCCTGCCGCCCGGACCCATCTGCAGCCCGGGCAACGCCTCCATCCGCGCCGCCCTGTATCCGCAGGAGACCGAGTACTACTACTACGCTCTCTCCACCAGCGGCTACCACGAGTTCTTCACCTACCGCAGCGCCTTTGAGGAGTTCGTCAACAGTGATGAGTACGGCGGATAAGGCGCCGGAGCTGCTGTCCCCCGCCGGAGACAGGGAACGTCTGGACATGGCGCTGGCCTACGGGGCCGACGCCGTGTACCTGGCGGGCACGCGCTTCGGCATGCGCGCCGCGGCGGGCAACTTCGACCGGGACGCGCTCCGCGCCGCCGTGGAAAAAAGCCACAGCGCGGGCGTGAAGGTCTATGTCACGGTGAACACCCTCCCCCGGAACGACGAGCTGCCGGAGCTGCCGGGCTTTCTGGAATACCTGGAGGAGATCGGGGCGGACGCGGTCATCGCCGCGGACATGGGCGTTATGGCCCTGTGCCGGAAATACGCGCCGTCCGTGCGCATCCACGTGAGCACTCAGGCGGGCGTCACGAATTACGCCGCCGCCCGCGCCTTTCACGACCTGGGCGCGAAGCGGATCGTGCTTGCGCGGGAGCTGACGCTCCCGGAGATCGCCGGTATCCGGGAAAACACGCCGGAGGATCTGGAGCTGGAGGCGTTCGTCCACGGGGCCATGTGCGTGTCCTTCTCCGGGCGGTGCCTCCTGTCCAACTACCTCACAGGGCGGGACGCCAACCGGGGCGAGTGCGCCCAGCCCTGCCGATGGCGCTACCGCCTCGTGGAGGAGCAGCGGCCGGACGAGCCCCTGGAGATCACGGAGGACGGCGGCACCTTTCTCCTCAACTCCCGCGACCTGTGCATGATCGAACATCTGCGGGAGCTGCGGGACGCGGGCGTGGGCAGCTTCAAGATCGAGGGGCGGATGAAGTCCTTCTACTACACGGCTGTGGTGACGAACGCCTATCGCCGCGCCATCGACTGCATGATGCGGGAGGAGCCTCTCCCCGACGTGTGGCGGCGGGAGGTCCTGAAGGTCAGCCACCGGGAATACTCCACCGGGTTTTACTTCGACAGTAACGGCCCCGGCCAGGTCTACTCCGACGCCATGTACACCTCCGAATGCGACGTGGCCGCGGTGGTGGAGGAGTGCGGCGGCGACGGCCTTGCCCGGGTGACCCAGCGGAACCGCTTCTTCCCCGGCGACACGCTGGAGCTGCTGACGCCGGACGCGGAGCCCATCGAATTCACCGCCGGTCCCCTGACGGACGCGGAGGGGGAAAACGTGGAGATCGCCAATCACCCCATGATGGAGCTTTGGATGCGCCTGCCCCGCCCGGCGCCGAGACTCTCCATCCTCCGGAAGGCGAGAACCTGACGATTTACATAATCCAGTTTACATAACAATATTTTGGAAGGGAGACGTTTTCAAGTGAACTACTCATCCGAAGTAGAAAGCATGTGCCAGGTGGCAAAGGGCGCGTACCACGGCCCCGCCCCCATCCCGGAGGAGGGAAAATGGGTCAAGGCCATGGAGATCAAGGACATCTCCGGCCTCACCCACGGCGTCGGACGCTGCGCGCCGCAGCAGGGCGCCTGCAAGCTGACCCTCAACGTGAAGGACGGGATCATCGAGGAGGCGCTGGTGGAGACCATAGGTTGCAGCGGCATGACCCACTCCGCGGCCATGGCGGCTGAGATTCTCCCCGGCAAGACGCTCCTGGAGGCGCTGAACACCGACCTGGTGTGCGACGCCATCAACGTGGCCATGCGGGAGCTGTTCCTGCAGATCGTCTACGGCCGCTCCCAGACGGCGTTTTCCGAAAACGGCCTGCCCATCGGCGCCAGCCTGGACGATCTGGGCAAGGGCCTGCGCAGCCAGATCGGCACCATGTTCAGCACAAAGCTCAAGGGCGCCCGGTATCTGGAGATGGCGGAGGGCTACATCACCCGCGTGGCACTGGACGAGGGGGACGAGATCATCGGCTACGAGTTCGTGAACCTGGGCAAGATGATGGAGTCCATCAAATCCGGCATGGACGCAAACGAGGCGCTGGAGAAGGCAAAGGGCAAATACGGCCGGTTCGATGAGGGCGTTCGCTTCATCGACCCCCGCCACGAATAAGGGAGGCGCAGGAAATGGCACTTTTTGAGAGCTACGATCAGAGGATCGACAAGGTCAATGCCGTGCTGAACGAGTACGGCATCCGCGATCTGGATGAGGCGAAGGCCATCTGCGCCGAGCGGGGCTTCGACCCCTATCAGATCGCCAAGGGCGTGCAGCCCATCTGCTTTGAGGACGCAGGTTGGGCCTACACCGTGGGCTGCGCCATCGCGGTGAAGAAGGGCTGCAAAACAGCCGCCGAGGCCGCCGAGGCCATCGGCATCGGTCTGCAGGCGTTCTGCATCCCCGGCTCCGTGGCGGACGACCGCAAGGTTGGCCTGGGCCACGGCAACCTGGGGGCCATGCTCCTCTCCGAGGAGACGGAGTGCTTCGCGTTCCTGGCAGGGCACGAGTCCTTTGCCGCCGCCGAGGGCGCCATCGGCATCGCCAAGAGCGCCAACAAGGTGCGCAGAAAGCCCCTGCGGGTCATCCTCAACGGCCTGGGCAAGGACGCCGCCAAGATCATCAGCCGCATCAACGGCTTCACCTACGTGCAGACCCAGTTCGACTACTACACCGGCGAGCTGAACATCGTGGAGGAGATCGCCTACTCCCAGGGCGAGCGGGGCCAGGTCCGCTGCTACGGCGCCGACGATGTGCGCGAAGGCGTGGCCATCATGCACAGAGAGGGCGTGGACATCTCCATCACCGGCAACTCCACGAACCCCACCCGGTTCCAGCACCCGGTGGCCGGCACCTATAAGAAGGAGTGCACCGCCATCGGCAAAAAATACTTCTCCGTGGCCTCCGGCGGCGGCACCGGCCGCACCCTGCACCCGGACAACATGGCCGCCGGCCCCGCCAGCTACGGCATGACCGACACCATGGGCCGCATGCACTCCGACGCCCAGTTCGCCGGCAGCTCCTCCGTCCCCGCCCACGTGGAGATGATGGGCTACATCGGCATGGGCAACAACCCCATGGTGGGCGCCACCGTGGCCTGCGCCGTCGCCGTGGAAGAGGCGATGAAATAAGCGAAGGCTGCGGTGATTCGCAATCAAATAACCACGGCCCCGGATCATCCGATCCGGGGCCGTTTGCGTTATTCAACTGCGGGGAACGCTTTCACGATCCCGCTTTACTGCGGCAGCTTGCCCGCTTTTTCCAGCTCGTCGGCCACGTCGGCAAGGCCGTATTTCTCATACGTCTCCCTCGTGGGCCAGCCGGTCGCCTTGTCCCAGCCGCGCTTTTCGTAATACAGGTCCACGAAGTCGTTCCAGTCCTCCCAGGTGACGGTCTCCCCGTGGGCGTCGGGGTACTGCATGGTCGGGAAGATGGCGTTCACCTCCATGTCCCTGTCGCGGCCGAAGTTCCGGATGATGATGGCCCGGAACAGCAGCCTTGACCGCTCTGCCGCCTCGTTGAGCTCCTCCTGGGTCATGGGGATGCCCGTGGCGGCGGTGTACATGACGGACTCCATCTCCGGCCACCAGAGGTCGGGGCTCTGCCAGTCGCAGCACATGACGGAATCCTTCATCTCCGCCTTGTTCTCATCCAGGACCACCGCGTCCAGCAGCAGGTCCGAGTGACAGGGATCGTCCTTATACTGAAGGAAATTCGTGTATTTGTCGTGGTGGTGGGCGATGGTCTGGGCGTCCCGGGTGGAGGTCATCAGCTCCAGGGACGTGGCAAGCCAGCCGGGCTTGGAAATGGTCCCCTCAAACCCGCGGCCCTGCCAGTGGTAGCTGTGGCCCCAGGCCGTCTCCAGGCTGACGGGCAGGTCCAGCCGCTTGCCCCCCAGCTCCTGGGAGAAGCGCCCGTGGTAGATGGCGTCGCCGTATTTCTCCTTGCCCAGGGTGCGGATGGCGCGGGCCATGCCTTCGGCAAAGATCGGTCCGTATTTGCCCCTGCGGTAGGTGATCATGTCGAGGAAGTATCTGACGAATTCCTCGTTCTCCACGTCCACCTCCATGCCGAAGTCCAGATCGTCCAGCAGCCCCTCCTGCTTCGCCATGGAGAGCCAGGTAAAGTACCAGACGATCACGTCCCACTTGTCGATGCCGTATTCGTTGCACATGTTCATCATAACGGCGCCCTTGTCGAAGTCTGGCTTCCAGAAATTCACGATGTCGCCCCGGACGGGCTTCATCAGGTCCTCGAAATAGGGGTCGTCCAGGCCGGGCTCCGGCGGCTCGCAGGAGAGCATCTTGCAGGCCAGCACGTGGTTCTCCGGCGTCTCATACGTCTGGCTGGGACGCCAGGAGCAGTCCTCCTTGTAGCCGTAGGCAAAGATGCCCACGCATTTCTCCACCTGGTTGATCTTCTCATCGGAGAAGGCGGACTTGATGCCCATCATCAGCCGGTTGCAGTGCTGGTTGCAGCCGTGGCTGCACGCCACCTGGCCGCGTCCCCAGCCCCCCTCCACGGGGATCATGTTGCCGTCCATGCCGTGGGTCGTCTCCGGCACCACGGGGGTCTTGCGCATATAGGGATCGCCCATCCGCCTGCGCAGCTCAAACACCCGGGGGATGTCAGCCGGCTTCACCGCGCCGCTGCCCAGGATGGAGATCGCCTTCAGGTTCTTGGAGCCGAACACCGCGCCGAAGCCGCTCTTGGCGGCCACGTTGTCGTTGGAGGTGGTCAGGGTGGCGTTTCGCATGAGGTTTTCACCGGCAGGGCCGATGACGATGCTCTGCACCTTTGGGCCGTGAATCTTCTCCAGGGCGTCCTGGGTGTCGTGCACCAGCATGCCCCACAGGTCGTCCGCCGGCAGGAACTGCACCGTGCCGTCCTGAATGAGGATGCGGGTATGGGTCGGGGCCTTCCCCTCCAGGATGAAGCCGTCGAAGCCCGCGAATTTCAGCTCCGCGCCCACGAAGCCGCCGATGCCGCTCCAGGCGTACTGCTCCGGATAGCTGTTGGGCGAGATGCCGGTGAACACGCTGCGCCCGCCGGTGGGGATCCCGGTGGCGCCGGTGGGGCCGGTCATGTAGATGAGCTTGTTCTCCGGGTCAAAGGCGCCCGTGCCGGGGGCCACCTCGTCCCAGAAGATCCGGTTGCACACGGTGCGTCCGCCGATGTATTTCGGCACGTATTTCGAGGTGGGGATCAGCTCAAAGGTCGATTCCGTCAGGTTGATGCGGACAATGCTGCCCACGTATCCGTAAAGCTCGCTCACTGCTCTTCACCTCCTGAAATGTACAGGCACCGGACCGGGCACCACTGAATACAGGCCGGTCCCTCCTCCCTGCCGCGGCAGAGGTCGCACTTTTTGGCCTTGCGCTGTGCCCTGTCCTTGCTCTTCACCAGGTTGATCCGCGGCGGATCCATGACGCACGCCTTCCGGCACAGGCCGCAGCCGATGCATGCCTCCTCGTTGATGTAGACGATGCCGCGCTCGTCGATGCACATGGCTTCATCCTTTTTGGGGCAATTCTCATAGCAGGGATGATCCTCGCACTGCTGGCAGGCGTAGACGGTGTGGACCATGGTCCTGTGATCGCGGCCGAGAAAGATGCGGTTGTAGCTGGGGCTCACCGCGCCTTCATGGATCAGTCCGCAGGCGATTTCACAGGTGGCGCAGCCCGCGCAGAACGAATCATCCGGGGCGGTCTGAACGATATGGGGTCTGAATCGTCTCTCCTTTTCCATAACAATTCCTCCTCAAGGTATCTTGATTACCCTACAGTCAGTATATTTGCCAAAAAACGCACTGTCAACGGTTTTCATCGGCTGCCCGGCGTTCCCCGCAGAAAAAGAAGCGGCACAGCCGCAGCCGTACCGCTTCCAAACGCCGTTTGTAATGGGATCATTCCTCGGGCTCGTCTTCCTCTTCCTCGTCCTCGTCCTCATCCTCGTCGAATTCGAATTCCAGCTTCTCGCCGCAGGAGGGGCAGGTGATCTCGCCCAGGTCCAGATCGGACTCGCAGAGCACGATGGTCTCGCCGCAGGAGGGGCACTCCACCTCGAACTCATAGTCCTCGTCCTCATCGCCGCAGCAGCAGTCGTCGCTGCAGCACCCGTCGTCCTCATCCTCGTCGAAGAGAAGCTCCTCCACGTCGGACAGGTCCTCGGAAACGATGTCAAGCCCGTCGTTGAGATCCTCGATCTCCAGCGCCACATCCTCCAGAATGTCGATGACGGTCTTGAGGATCTTGCCCTCCTTCGCATTCTCGTCGATGCCCATGCCCTCGGCCAGGCCCTTCAGGTAAGCAACCTTCTCGGAAACAGTCATTTCGTCAGCCTCCTTATTTCGCTCTTTCAAGATACTCGCCCACGCGGGTGTCGATGCGGATGCGGTCGCCCGTGTTGATGAAGAGGGGCACCTTGACCTCGGCCCCGGTCTCCAGCGTGGCGGGCTTCTGCACATTGGTGGCGGTGTCGCCCTTGAATCCGGGCTCGGTATCGGTGACCTCCAGGTCCACGAAGGTGGGCGGATCCACGTTGAACGCCTTGCCCTTGTAGGAGTAAATGGTGCAGGGCATATTCTCCTTGACGAACTTGAAGTTATCGCCGAGGATGCTTCCGTCAATAGGCTCCAGCTCGTAGGTTTCCATGTCCATGAAGTAATAGAGGTTGCCGTCGTTGTAGCTGTACTCCATGGTCTTGCGCTCCACGAACGCCTCAGGGAACTTGGCCGTGGGGTTGAACGAGGTCTCAGTCACAGCGCCGGTGATGACGTTCTTCATCTTGGTACGGACGAAGGCCGCGCCCTTGCCGGGCTTCACGTGCTGAAACTCCACAACCTGCATAACCTGTCCGTCCATCTCAAAGGTGACGCCGTTTCTGAAATCGCCAGCAGAAATCATATATTGATCCTCCCTGTGTATAGTATCGTTTGTTTTGATGATTCATTCTATCCTATTTTCCCGCGCTTTGCAAGGTATAATTACAGAATTATGAGCTCCTTCGGCAGCTCGGTGATGTTTTTGCTGCCCTCCGCCGTGAGCCAGAGCACATCCTCGATGCGCACGCCGAATTTTCCGGGGATATAAATGCCGGGCTCCGCGGAGATGACGGCTCCCTCGGGCAGGGGCTCCTCATTGGTGGGGGATGCGTTGGGCGCCTCGTGGATCTCCAGCCCCAGGCTGTGGCCGAAGCTGTGGCCGAAGTACCCGCCGTAGCCCGCGTCCTCGATGACCTGTCTCGCGGCGCCGTCCACCTCTTTCCCGGTGACGCCGGCCCTGGCGGCCTCGATGCCCCGGAGCTGGGCGCGCAACACCGTGTCGTACACGTTCACCATCTCGTCCGTGGGCCTGCCGACGCAGACGGTGCGGGTGGTGTCAGAGCACCAACCGTCCAGCTTCACGCCGAAATCCATGGTGAGGAAGCCGCCGCCGATCACCGCGTCCGTGGGTACTCCGTGGGGCATGCTGGTGCGCTCGGCGGAGACGACGATGGGATCGAAGGACTTGTCATCAGCGCCGTTTTCGTAGAACGCGCACATGAGCTTTGCCGCGAGCTGCTTCTCCGTCAGGCCCGTGTTCGCCAGGGGCAGCACCTCACGGAACGACTTCTCTGCCAGGCGCTGGGCGCGGATGAGGCATTCCAGCTCCTCCTCGCTCTTCTGGGCCCGGAGCTCGGACACCAGAGAGCCCAGGGATTTAAGGCTGCAGGTCAGCTTCTCGCTGAGGCGGGCGAACTCCGCATACGTCATCCGGTCGCTCTCAAACCCCAGGGAGGCGATCCCCAGCCGCTCTGTCAGCTCGTTGATCACGGTGTGATAAGGCCGGTCGTTGCCCACGCGGATGACCTCCGCGCCGTCGATGACCTGCTCCGCCGCCTCGGTATAGCGGCTGTCCGTCATAAAGAACGCCTCATCCGCCGTGACCAGCAGCATCCCGTCGGTGGCGGCAAAGCCTGTGGCGTAGAGCCGGTTCACCTCGCTCGTCACAAGAAGGGGGCCGTGCTCCTTTGCCGCGAGCATGAATTTCCGAAGATTGTTCATTTTCTGCTCCTCCATGTTTTATTCCTGCACAGAAGCCGGAACGGCGTCTCCCCAACGTAGCGCAGGGCCCGCAGGATGTTGGACAGCTTCAGCGGGCGGAAGGTGATGGGCGTGATGAGGATCCCCGTGATCCCGCTGAGACCGGCGCAGAGGATATCGGTAAAGATCTGGTCTCCGGCGAGGGCGGTCCGTTCCCGCGGGCGGGCACAGATCTCCAGCGCGCGATGCACCGCCTTCGGCGAAGGCTTGCCCGCGTCGGTGATCCAGCCGATATCCAGTTTTTCCGCGAACGCCTCCACCCTGCCGGGCCTGTGGCTGTTCGAGACGAAGAATAGCGTCACGCCTGCCGCCCGCATCTCCGACGCCCAGGCCACCGTCTCCTCTGAGGGCAGCGGCTCGTCATAGGGGGCGAGGGTGTTGTCCAGGTCCAGCAGCAAAAGGTCGATGTTCCGGGACAGCAGGAATTCCGGCGACACGTCGATGAGACGCCGGAAGGCGTGGTCAGCGACCAGGGAAAAGCTCATATCCGCGCGCTCCAACTCATAAAATTCTGTATGATGATAGCACAAAACGGGAGGATTGTACAGAGATGAGCGTCATTATTTATCTCGCGGCGGGGCCGGACGACCTGGCGGAGGCGGAAAAAACGGGCTACCCCACTGCGCAGATGATTTATGCCGCCGGTCCCGACGGGCGGCTCTTCCGGCGGGAGGACGCCCCGGACGTCCGGGGCGGGATCGCGGTGGTGGACTGCGCCGGGGCAGGCGTCCCGGAGCGCTTCGGGGAGGAGCTCCTCCGGGAGTGCCGCGCCAGGGGCCTGGACGGAGCGGTGCTGGAGAACGCGTCCCGGCCCCTCATCCGGGCCGCGGCCGACGCCGGGCTCCGGGTCTTCGCGGAGGAGGCGCAGGCATTCGGCACCGGGGCGGCGCCCCTCGTCTCCACCGCGCTCTCCGGCGGCTCCCTGGAACTCCGGCTCCGGGAGGCATTGGAACGCTTCGGGGAGATCGCCGCGGAGGCGGAGCTCATCCGCATGGACTTCGTCCTCCCGGAGCGCACCGGGGCTGGCCGTCCTCTGGAGCAGGCGGAACTGCGCGACCTCCAGCGCAGGTATGGCGGGCGCTCCTTCTTCTCGGAGGAGCTGATGACATACTATTTCAGCTTCCGCCGGGGCAAAGAGCTCCATTTCGTCCTCTGCGACAACGCGGAGAGCCTCAGCCGGAAGCTGCGGCTCGCGGGCTCGCTGGGGATCAGGGAGGCGTTCCTGCACTACCCCAGCGTCAGGACGATCCTCCCCAGGCTCAAGTTATAAAGCGTCCGCCGCTCCTCCGGGAGCGGCGGACGCTGTCTGTTTTTCCGTATGCCGGATCACTTCGCGGCGGCCTCCTCCACAAGGCGTTTGCCCAGGTCGTACGCCTTCTGCAGATCCTGGGGGAACACCTCCTCGTGGCGCTTCAGCCGCTCGGCCACGTCGAACATGCTCGTCTCATACTTGGAGTAATCGTCGAACTGCATGGTGCCCACGGATTCCAGAAGCTCCGCCGGGCCGATGAAGCGCTCCATGGAGCGCAGCATATGCTCGTTGAGGTACTTGTGGAAATTGTACTCCGGGCAGTTCATGGTGAAGATGAGCTTCACCGGGATCCGCCGCTCGTAGATCTCCTTTTTCCCGCTGGAGTAGGCAAGGCCGGCAAACCACAGCCGCTCGCAGAGGGCGCACACGTCGGCGGTCACGTTGCCGAAATACACCGGCGAGCCCAGGATGAGCCCGTCCGCCTCCAGGATACCGTTCAGCACCGGGGTCAGATCATCCTGCCAGCCGCAGCGGCCGTAGCTCTTCCCGCCCAACCGCTTGCAGGCGAAGCAGCTCTGGCACGCCTTGAAGTTCAGGTCCGTGAGGTCGTAGTAGCTGACCTCGGCCCCCGCGTCTTCGCAGCCCTTCTGCGCGCTCCGGCACATCTGGGCGGTGTTCCATTTCTTCCTCGGGCTCCCGTTGATGATGATGATTTTCATTTTCGCACCTCCGCGATCTCAAAATGGATTTGCCCCGCCGGGGGATCCGCCCGGCTCCTCTCTTTTTACAGCCCCAGCTCCGCCAGGATGGCCGCTTTGGGCCTGGCGCCGACGATGGAAGCGGCGACCTTCCCATTCCGCATAACGACCAGCGTGGGGATGCTCATGACCTGGAACGCGGCGGCGAGCTCCTGCTCCTCATCCACGTTCACCTTGCCCACCTTGACGTCGGCCCGCTCCTCCGAGATCTCGTCCACGATGGGGGAGACCATCCTGCAGGGGCCGCACCAGCTTGCCCAGAAGTCCAGCAGCACGGGCTTGTCCGCCTGCATGACCTCCGCCTCGAAATTTGCCTTTGTGATCGTAATAACTGCCATTTTGAACACTCCTTTTATACACTCGTTTTTCGGATGATTATTATTACCGTCCCGCAAAGCGGACACAGAACCGATCTATGCATACACGTCCGTTTCGATGCGCAGCCGGCCCTTCCTGGTTTCTCCCGCCGCGCCGGTGAAAACATACCGCCCGCGGCCGCGGACGGAGACCCGGTCCCCCTCCTTCAGCTCACGGGAGGGATCCGCGCACAGTCTGCTGTTCACAAACACCTTTTTCTGCCGGAAGAGTTCCTGGCTCTCGCCCCGGGAGAGGCGATACACAGCGGCGGTCACCGCGTCGCACCGGAGGGAGGCCACGTTCAGGCTCCGGCGCTCCGGACGGGGAAAAGCATCCTCCGGCGGCCCGATGCAGAGGGCGCAGGTCACGGTAGTATGCCTCACCTGTGTCAGGGTGTCCCGGATATACTCCGCCATCCTGTCGAGGCACAGGATATAGCCCGTGCTGCCCTCAAGCAGAATATCGCCCAGCGTCTCCCGCTTTATACCCAGCGCCATCAGGGAGCCCAGGAAATCCCGGTGGGTGAGCGGATCGGCAAACCGCTCCGACACCGGCGTCACCCGGACACAGCGCACGGGAGGCGACGGCGCGCAGCCGCACAGCTCCTCGCTGCCGAAGCAGGCCACGGCCCGCTCCGCCCCCTCGAAACCGCCCAGGAGGACGCAGGGCGTGCGGAGCCCGGCGCTCATCAGATCGCTCTGCCCCGCCAGGTCGAGGAAATCGGAATAAGTCCAGATGCCCCGGGAATACGACCGCTCCGCCAGCTCGCGGAAGCGCTTTACGAGAAGCTCGTCGGCGTTTTGCATGTTTTTCCCTCCTTTTTGATTATAAAGCAGGCGGCACGCGTTGTCAATCGAGCCCGCCGGCCGCTCTCCTCCTTTCCGGGTGAGAAAACCGCGCGTCTGTTGTTGATTTAACCGCGTCTTGCTGTTATAATCATCGGAGACAGGAAAGGCGGTGTTATCATGTCCGGAAGAAAAAAAGCGGCGCGCGTGATCGGGGGCATCATCTCCTTTATCGTGATCGTCGCGATCCTTGCCGCAGCCGTGGTGCTGTGCGTCAACGGGCGCATGATCGGTATGACCCGCGGCCGCATCGTATACACGGAGGAAGCAAAGGCCATGGGAGCGGACTGCATCCTCGTCCTGGGCGCAGGCGTCAATGCGGACGGCTCACCCAGCCTCATGCTGGCGGACAGGCTGGACACAGCCTTCAGTCTGTACAAGGCGGGCGTGTCCGACCGGATCCTCATGTCCGGCGACCACGGCTCGGACGATTATGACGAGGTAAGCGCCATGAAGGACGCGGCTATCCGCGCGGGCATCCCCTCGGACAGCGTTTTCATGGACCACGCCGGTTTCATCACCTACGACAGCATCTATCGGGCCAGGGACGTGTTCGGCGCGAAAAAGATCGTGATCGTGACCCAGCGGTACCATCTGTACCGCGCCCTCTGGATCGCCTACAAGCTGGGCGTGAACGCGGTGGGCGTGGCGGCCCCCGGCGAGGATTACAGCGGCCAGCTCTACCGCGACTTGCGGGAGATGGGCGCCCGTGTCAAGGCGTTCGCCATGGGCATACTGAAGCCTGCGCCCCGCTATCTGGGGGAGCCGATCTCCCTGACGGGCAGCGGCGACGTGACGAACGACGAGCATTTCGCCGCGGTGCAGGGCTGAACGGGACCGGAAAAGCTTTGGCTTTTCCGTCCGGCTGTGGTATACTTATTGGGTATCCATTGATCGAAGAGGAGGCATGGAAGTGGGCGCGAAGATCATCTCCGTCGACCCCGGCTCCCCGGCGTCGCGCACCTCCATCGCCCCCGGCGACACGCTGGAATCGGTGAACGGGCACGCGATCCGCGACGTGCTGGACTACAAGTATTACGCCTATGACACACGGCTGCGGCTCGTGCTCACCGGTGCGGACGGCCGGCTCCGGCTGGTCCGGCTCAAAAAGCGGGAGGGCGAGGACCTCGGTCTCAATTTTGAGACTTACCTGATGGACCGTGCCCGTTCCTGCGCCAACAAGTGCATCTTCTGCTTTGTGGATCAGCTTCCGCCGGGCATGCGCAGCACCCTCTACTTCAAGGACGACGACGCGCGGCTGAGCTTTCTGCAGGGCAACTACATCACTCTCACAAATCTGTCGGAGCGGGAGGCGCAGCGGATCATCGACCTGCGGGTCTCCCCCATCAACGTCTCGGTACACACCACGGACCCGGAGCTCCGGTGCCGGATGCTGGGCAGCAGGAACGGCGGCGCGGGCCTTGCGTACATGCGCCGCTTCGCCGGGGCGGGGATCACCATGAACTGTCAGATCGTCTGCTGTCCCGGCATCAACGACGGGGAGCAGCTCATGATGACCATGGCGGATCTCTCCGCCATGTACCCCGCGGTAAACAGCGTCTCCGTCGTGCCCGTGGGCCTCACCGCCCACCGGCAGGAGCTCTATCCCTTAAAGCCCTTTGACCGGGAACGGGCGCGGGAAACGGTGGCCGCGGTGGAGAGATTCGGAGCCCGGTGCCTGGAGCGGCACGGCTCCCGGATCTTTTTCTGTGCGGATGAGCTCTACATCAAGGCGGGGCTCCCCCTGCCGGAGGACGCGTTTTACGAGGATTATCCCCAGCTCGAAAACGGCGTGGGAATGATGCGGCTGCTGATGACGGAGTTCGCCGCCGGGCTGGCATCCCCGCCGGAGAACGCGCATATCCCCTTTTCCGTGGGCACGGGCGTGGCCGCAGCCGGCTTTATCGAGTCCCTCATCCGCGAAGCGGACGGGGCGCTGGGCGGCGTCAGCGGGTGCGTCTATCCCATCAAAAACAGCTTTTTCGGGGAGAGCATCGACGTGGCCGGGCTTGTCACCGGGCGCGACCTGATCTCCCAGCTCATGGGCAGGCCCCTGAACGGGCGGCTGCTCATTCCCCGCAACATGCTTCGCCACGGCGGGGACGTGTTTCTGGACGATGTGACGATCCCCGACGTGGAATCTGCGCTGAACGTCCGCGTCCGCGTGGTGGAGCAGGACGGCGGCGACCTTCTCGACGCCGTGCTGGGTCACTGAACAACAGAAAGAGGTGAGGTCATGGCAAAACCTCTCGTCGCCATTGTCGGCAGACCGAATGTCGGCAAATCGGTGCTTTTCAACAGGATCGCCGGGAAGCGTCTCTCCATCGTGGATGATACGCCCGGCGTCACCCGCGACAGGCTGTATGCCTCCGCCGACTGGAACGGGCGGGAATTCAACATGGTGGACACCGGCGGCATCGAACCCAGTGTGGACAGCGAGATCCTCCTGTTCATGCGGGAGCAGGCGATGCTTGCCATCGACACGGCGGACGTGATCGTCTTCGTCACCGATATCACCACCGGCGTCACCGCCGCGGACCAGGAGGTGGCGAATCTGCTGCTGCGCTCCAAAAAGCCCGTGGTGCTGGCGGTGAACAAAATGGACTCCATCGGCCCGGTGAACCCGGATATCTACGAGTTTTACAGTCTCGGTCTGGGCGATCCCATCCCCCTTTCCGCCATTCACGGCCACGGTACCGGGGACATCCTGGACGAGTGCGTGAAGCACTTCCCCCCGCCGGACGGGGAGACGGACGACGACGACACGGTGAGCGTCGCCGTCATCGGCAAGCCCAACGTGGGCAAATCCAGTCTCGTGAATCTGATCCTGGGGGAAACGCGCGTCATCGTCAGCGATGTGGCGGGCACCACCCGGGACGCGGTGGACAGTCCATTCGAAAATGAGAAGGGCAAATATATCTTCATCGACACCGCCGGGATCCGCCGCCGCTCAAGGGTGGAGGACAAAATCGAAAAATACAGCGTGCTCCGTGCCCAGATGGCCATCGAGCGCGCCGACGTCTGCCTCATCATGCTCGACGCCAGGGACGGCGTCACCGAGCAGGACACCAAGATCGCCGGACTCGCCCATGAGGCGGGCAAGGCCAGCATCATCGTGGTGAACAAATGGGATCTGGTGGAAAAGGACGGCAAGACCATGGACAAGATGCGCGCCGACGTGATGCGGGATCTCTCCTTCATGTCCTACGCGCCGGTGCTGTTCATCTCCGCCGCCACCGGCCAGAGGGTGGATCGGCTGTTCGAGCTCATCAACTTCGTGAATGAGCAGTCCGCCATGCGGGTGACCACCGGCACCCTGAACAACATTCTCTCCGACGCCCAGGCCCGTGTGCAGCCGCCCACGGACAAGGGGCGGCGGCTCAAGATCTACTACATGACCCAGACGGGGGTCCGCCCCCCCACCTTTGTCTGCTTCTGCAACAGCGCGGAGCTGTTCCACTTCTCCTATCAGCGGTATCTGGAAAACCAGATCCGCAGCGTCTTCGGGCTGGAAGGGACGCCCATCCGTCTCCTGATCCGCCAGAAGGGCGACAAGGAGGACTGAGCCCCAGTATCCCGTTATTCCTTCCGGTATAGGAGGTGCTTCCACTCCATGAAGCTCACGCTCTATCTGCTTGCCATCGCGCTGTCCTCCTACCTTCTGGGCAGCATCAACGGCGCCATTATCACGTCAAAATACATCTATAAGAAGGACGTCCGCCAGTTTGGCAGCGGCAACCCCGGACTCACGAATTTTTACCGGGTGTTCGGCGTCAAGGGCGCCGCGCTGGTGCTGGCCATCGACATCCTCAAGAGCGTGATCCCCGCTATCTTCGGCGGCTGGCTGCTGGGAAAGCTGGGTATGCGCACCCTCGGCGCGGAGGCCGCCGCGTTCTTTGTCATGGTCGGCCACTCCTTCCCCGCGTACTATAAGTTCCGCGGCGGCAAGACTGTGCTGGCCGCAGGCGCCGCGCTGTTCGTCATCGACCTGCGGGTGGCGATCGCCTCCTGGGTCGTCTTCCTCTGCGTCATGCTCCTCACCCGGTTCGTCTCCCTGGGCAGCATGGCCGCGGGCGTCGCCTATCCCGTTTCGGCGGCGATCTTCGGACTCGGGCCCTGGTGCATCCTGATAGCCGCCCTCAGCGCCGCGCTGCTGTTGTTCCGGCACAAGGCCAATATCCAGCGGCTCGTGAACGGTACGGAGTCGCGGATCAGCTTCTCCCGCAGGGGCGGCGAAAAGTGATCGGCGCACCCGGCTTCGGCAGCCCCGGTTTCCGGGAAGGCGCCCATGCGCGGGAGCGGTTCTGACCGCATAAACACATCATCCCCCTCATAGACATGGAGGGGGATGATTATTTATGATCTTGGAAGACGGGCTCTACCCTGTATTCAGCGGCGGAGCAGAAACGGGCGAGGCGCGGGTGCAGCGGCAGGGCGTCTACACCGCCATCAGCTGCCGCTGTCCCATGGACGGTCCCGGCGTCACCCGGCTGTGTGCCTTCAGCGGGGAGCGGAGCGCGCCCATTGGGGTCATGCTTCCGGGGGACGGGGCGCTGAGCATTCGGAAAAAGCTCTCCCGGAGCGGGCTGGAGGCGCTCGGCCCGGGCAAGCTGAGGTATTTCACCCTGTCAAAAGACGGGGCGGCAGCGGAGGACTGGCAGGACGCCCCCTCCGTCGCCGCTCTGTTTGACGATATCCTGCTGAGCCGCCTCGCTCCCGTTCGAGGCGCGCTCACGAAGCGGGAGGAAGGCGTCTCCCTGCTGGCCGTGCCCTGGTCTCCGGACGCGCCGTTCCCGCTTATGCCCATATTCTGCCTCGGCCGCCCCTTTGAAAGGGACGGCCGGGATTATCTGCTGTTTTCCGTCTCGGACGGGCGTCCCGTCATCGCGCCGGAACGATCTCCAACCAGTAGCCGTCGGGATCCTCGATGAAATACACGCCCAGGTCGTGGTTTTCAAAGCAGATGCAGCCCATGGCCTCGTGCTTCGCATGGGCGGCGGCCAGGTCCTTCGTCTCAAAGGCAAGGTGGAACTCTCCCTCGCCCAGATCGTAGGGCTCGGTGCGGTCCTTGAGGTAAGTGAGCTCCAGTTCGAATTCCCCCACGCCGTCGCCCAGGAAAACCAGGGTAAAGCCGGGCGTGTCCATGCGCCGCTTCTCCTTCAGGCCGAGGGCCTCGTCGTAGAAGCGGAGGCTTTTCTCCAGATCCAGCACATTGTAGCAGTGGTGTACCATCTTGAACATAGTGAATCCCTCCGTCAGTCGTTGAAAAGGCTGCCGTAAAGCGCCGGCGGGACGCGAATGACCGCGGCAAGCGGCGGCTTCTTTCTTTTTCTCCCGTACGCTCCCCCTGCAGGCGCGGCGCCTCCGTTTTGGTCGATTATACTATATCCTTCGGGACTTGTCACCTGTTTTAAATCACGAAAGCAAAAAGCGGAGCCAGGGGCGCTCTCACGTAAGGATCATTTTGGTTTTTCGCTGCTCTTTTCCGCCGGACTTCCCGACCGGCACAGGGTATCCGTCAGGATGACCCTGTGCCGGTCAGCTTGTTCAGGCGAAAAAAACATACGAAAAACTGCCGCGCACCGCAGCGGATGCGGTTTTTGCGAAAGACAAGGCGCAGAGGCCGGATCATCCCGACGGATATCCGACCCCTGCAGCGCAGTATTCACAAATAAATGTGCCGGTGCGGCAACAGGATCCCCAAGTGAAAGCGCCCAGGCTCCGTCCTTTGTCTATGCGTTTTTGATCTCAATGACCTTCAGTTCGGAGGCGCAGAAGTCGGTCTCCGAGGTGACGATATCCGTGATCCGCGCCACCGCGGCGGTGGACAGTCCCTCCATTGGTGCCGGCACCGTGACGGATACCCCGGCGTCGGATATGTACACCACACAGTCGTCGAAGCCCTTTGCAATGATGAGGCTCTCCAGCTCCGACTCCTTCAGCGACACATCCGTGAGCTGGCTGATCTCCGAAACGGCGGCGTCGATCGCCTCCTGGGAGGCGCCGCCCGTCTCCGTCACCGTGGAGAGGGTGGCGGCCGCCGCGGACCGGGCCTCCTCCCGATTCATCCGGGCCTGTGCGAAATATGCCTCGTCGTAGTCCGTGCCGTCTCCCGTATAATAGAGCCCCGCGTCCTCCGCAGTCTCCGCCGGCTGGTTTTTCGTTCCCCCCGCAGCGCCCAGCGTCTCCGCTTCCGCGCCGTTCTTGTTGTAGGCCCAGTTAAGATAGACGGCGACGCACACGAAAAGCAGCACCGTGAGAATGACCGCGTTCCTCTTGAATTTTTTCATGTCTTCCTCCTCATTTCATTTTTGCAACGGCGATCTTATCCTGGGTGAGCCCGGTGAGCACAGCCGCCGCCAGCTTCAGTTCTCTCTCCACCGTGGGCGAGCCGGCCCCCTCCGCCACGATCAGCACGCCCCTGTATTCGGGGCAGACGGTCTTGAGGGTCACGGGGCTCTCCGTGGACGAGCCGGTGGAGATGATGACCGTTTCCCGCTCCCCGTCCCGTTTCCCGTCCGAGGCCACGATCCGCTCCTCGCCGCTCCGGAGGGAAAGCACCACCGTCACCTCCCCCGCGCCGTCGATGCGCGACAGGGCGGCGGCCATACGCGCCTCCTCCGAGGCGACGGAAAACGCCTCCTTCTCCGTCTCCCTCTCCGCGTCGCCTCCGCTCCCGCAGGAGCGGGGCAGCAGGAGCAGCACGGCGCCCAGAAAAATGACGGCCAGGAGGACGCTGTTCTTCCTCAGAGCGGCGATGACCCGCTTCAGTCCCGCGTTATCCATCCCAGACGATCTCCTCCGGAGGGACGCCCAGATCCCCGGCGATGACCCGCTCCAGCGCCGCGTTCCTGGCGCAGCCCAGCTCGGCCCCCGCGGGGAGCCAGTACCCGTCGCCGCTCCAGCTCAGCGCCACGCGGACATGGGAGATCTCCAGTCCCATTGCGTTCCCTTTGTCCATAATATATGCCTCGCACTCCTCCTGTATGAGCATTTTTGAGACGGTCCGGTCCGCCTCGCCGAGAGCGTCCGCATCCCGCTCCGCCTCCTCTCGCAGCTCGGCGATGCGCCCGGCAAATTCCCCGTAATCGAACGACCTCAGCGGCGAGAGGAGGGAGAAGAGCATGGCGAAGCCGCAGACGATGCGCACTGCTTTTTTCGCTCTCCCGTCCGGCGCCAGCATCATGGCGGCGCAGGTGAGCAGCGCTGTGCCCGTCAGGGACATGATCCAGCTTCTCATCCCGTCACCGCGCGCATGACCGAGATAACGGAGATGAACAGCATGAGCACCGTCGCCCCCACAAGTCCCAGGAGCATCCCGAAGGCGGAGGACAGGGCGCTCAGCAGTCTGCCCGTTTCCGGCTCCGCCACCGCGCCGGAGACGCCCGCCGCCGCCTTATACAGCAGATAGTGCGCCCCGATGCGCAGAAACGGCGTCAGCCCCGCGGCAGCCACCGCCACAAGACCGAACACGCCTACCGCGCCCCGGAGCATGGCGGCGCCCGCCAGCACGGCCGAGGAGGCGTCCGCGATCATGCCGCCCACCACCGGCAGCGCCGTGGAGATCGCCGTCCTGGCCGCCCGCGCGGCTGCGGCATCCACGTTGCCGGAGATGATCCCGGTGAGCGACAGATAAGCGGTGAAGGCCAGCACCGTGACCGTCATCACCGTGACGGCGGCCCATTTCAGCAGCGCGCACGCCCCCCTCAGACCGTCGCTACCGAAGGCTGCGGAGGCTACCGATGCCGCAATATACGCGTAGATCAGCGGCAGCACCAGCCTGCCGGAGCCGGATATGAGCAGGTCGATGAAAAACACGCTGGCGGCATATTTCGCCGGGGCGGAGACGGCGGCTCCCCCCGCCGCGGCAGCGGCGGCCAGGGTGGGCAGCAGCATTTTGGAAAAGGCGTTCAGCTCCTCCATGGTGCTCCTGCCCAGCGACGTCAGGGACGCGGAATCCCGGACTGCCACCGCCGCCACCGCCACGACGCACAGGATCGGGGCATACCGCCCCTGATCCGGGAGAAAAACGCCCGCTGCGGCGGAGAGTGCCACCGCCGCCACGATGACGGCCGCGCTGGAGACGGCGCTTTTCACCGCGCCTCCGAGCCCCTCCCGCAGCACTCTGCCCAGCGCCTCCAGGCAGCGGTCCAGGTCCAGGGCGTCGTCGACGGTGAGTCTGCCCATCTCCTCCCCCGCGGAGCCGGGCACCGCCTTCTCCAGCCTGTCCGTGCCCAGCGCCTCCCGCTGGGCGGCTTCAACATCCGCCGCCTGCGCCGCCGGAGACAGGAGCAGCAGCGCGGAGAGGACGGCGAGCAGGATCACGAGTCTCTTCATAACAGCCCCTCCACCATTTTCAGCACCGTTTTCATCAGGGGGATCGCCACATAGAGGGCACCCGCCGCGCCGCACAGCTCCACGGCCGATGCGGAGGCGGACTGGCCGGCGTCCCGGCATACGTCGGCGGCCAGCCGGGTCACCACGGCGATCCCCACGGATTTGAGTACGGCAGCCAGAACGGCGGGCTCCAGCCCGGCCGCATCCGCCAGCTCGTCGATAAACTCCACTGCCGCGCGCACCGCGGGCAGGGCCAGGAGCACCGCGGTCACGGCGGCCGCCAGGGAGAGGACGAGAGCCGTCTCCGGGCTGTGCTTTTTCAGGAGCAGCGCCAGCACCGCGCCCGTCACGGCGGCCGCCGCCGCTTTCATGAGTGCATCCATCTCAGAATCCGAACAGGGATTTGATGAGCTCAAAAAGATCGCTGATCTCCCGCACGATGATGACGAGCACCACCACGAGTCCCGCAATGGTGGTCATCAGCGCCTGCTCGTCCCGGCCGGACCGGGTCAGGAGCAGGTTCAGCACCGCCACCAGGATGCCCACCGCCGCGATCTTGAAAATGAGATCCACGTCCATGGTCACAGGAGCACCAGCACCGCGAAGATACCGGCAGCAATTCCCAGGAATGCATGTACCCGGGAGTCCCGGTCCCGCTCCGCAGCGGCGCGCTCCGCGAAGGCGTCCAGCCTGCGCCGGGCATAGCGGATGGCGGATCGCTGCTGCTCCGGGTCGTACCGTCCCAGGGACAGCCCCAGCTCCGAGAGGGCCTGGCATTCCTCTTCGTTCAGGTACAGCCCCGGCGTGTTCTCCGCCGCCCTTCGCCAGATGACAGGGAAGGCCACCTCCCCCACGCGTTTCATTCCCTCCAGCACCTCCGCGTAAAAGCGCGACACCGGAGGGGGCGCGGACGCGCCGAGCCGCTCCATCAGCTCCGCCATGGGCGTCAGCCGCTGGCAGATCTCGCTCTCCATGAGCTCCAGGGAGCCCGTAAGGGCGCGGAGCGCAAAGGCCCGGCGGCGGAGCCGCCGGATCCCCGCGAGGCCCCACCCGGCCGTGCCCAGGGTGATGAGCATCACGCCTGCCAGCTTAAAGGCCATGCAGCACCTCCCCCGCGTCCAGCACACGATACTGCCTCCGGCCGCCCGCTGAACCGATGACAGCCGCCTTCTCAAACACGCCGTCCTCGAACAGCGCCCGGTACATGGCCTTCTCCCGCAGGTCGCGGGGGGAATCGGCGTGGGCAGAGGCCAGCAGCCGCACGCCGCAGCGCGAGGCCGCCTCCGCCGCGGCGCAGTCTTCCGCGGCCGTGATCTCATCAAAGGCGATCACCTGGGGATTCATGGCCCGGAGGAGCATGGTGATCCCCTCCGCCCTGGGACAGGAGTCCAGCACGTCGGTGCGCGAACCCACGTCCATGCAGGGCTTCCCGTCAAACAGGGCGGCAAGCTCGCTGCGCTCGTCCACCAGGGCTACCCGCATGGGCTCCGCCCCCTCCCCGTCCGATACCCGGCGCACCAGCTCCCGCAGGAGGGTGGTCTTCCCGCCGCCCGGCGGCGACACGACCAGGGTAGAGCAGATCGCGCCGTCCCTGCAGAGCGGACCGAACACCGGGTCCGCCGCGTCCCGGATCTGACGCGAGATGCGGATGGCGGCGCTCGTCACCGTTTTAAAGCCGGCCGCTCTCCCGTCCCGGAGGAGCACCGTTCCGCACAGGCCGACCCGGAAGCCGCCCCGCACCGTGAGATAGCCGCCGCGCATGCTGTCCCTCGCGGAATAAGCGGAGGCCCCCGTGGCGATGTCCAGAAGAGCGTCGATCTCCCGCGCCGTCACCGGCTCGCCGCCCAGCGGCCGCTCCCCCGCGGGCGTCACCGCGGTCAGGGGCCGCCCTGTCCGCAGACGCAGCTCCTCGCATGACGCCCGCTCGGAAAGCGTGAGCCTTCGCGCCCGCTCCCGCAGTCCGTGGGGCAGCAGGAGCACCGCGCTGTCAAACCGCGCCGCCCGCGCTCCCAGTTCGTCCATATGACTCACCTCGCTTTTGTACATGCTCTATCCTATTGCCCGGCACAGTGAAATATGAATCCAAAAAGAAAACGCCTCCGCTTCCAAACTCGGAAGCGGAGGCGTTTCTCCTCACAGACTAAGGCTAAACCGCGGCGCGGGACGGCCGCGGCGGACCGGCCTACCGGTCCTCCCGGAAATAAGCCAGGCCCAGGCTCGCCGGGGGCTCGTTCTCGCGTTTTTTCCTCAGGGACACCACCACCAGCACGATGGCGGTGACGATATAGGGCAGGATCTTGTAGAGCTGATCGGGAATGGGCAGGTGCAGACGCATATACAGGATCATCAGCGCGCCGAACAGGGTGGAGCCCCATATGGCGTTCAGCGGGTTCCACAGGCAGAAGATGACCAGCGCCACGGCGAGCCATCCCTCTCCCGCCAGGCCCTCGTGGTTCCACACGCAGCCCGCGATGGTCATGATATAGACCATGCCGCCGATGGCGGAGATACCGCCGCCGATCACGGTGGCCAGGTACTTGTAACGGGTGATATTGATACCGGCGGCGTCCGCCGTGGCGGGGCTTTCGCCTACGGCGCGGAGATTCAGGCCCTTTCTGGTGCGCATGAAGAAAACGGCCATAACGATGGCGATGATGAACCCGATATAGACGAAGATGTTGTAGCTGAAGAGAAGTTGGCCGACGACGGGGACGGACTGGAGCGCCTTTGGGAACGGGGAGGACTGGAACGCGGTCTTCAGCGCGTTGGAGATGGCCACATAGCCCCCCTCGCGTGTGCGCATGTATTCCCCGATGAACTGGCCGGCGCCGGTGCCGAAGATGGCCAGCGCAAGGCCGGTGACGTTCTGGTTCGCCCGGAGGGAGATGGTGAGGAAGCTGTAGATGAGCGCGCCGACCGCGCCGGCCAGGAACGCGAAGATCAGCGCCAGGATCACAGCCACGGGCCCGCTTGCTGCGGCGCCGGCCATCTTTTCATAGTAGAAGGCCGCGCCGAGGCCAACGGCCCCGCCCATATACATCATACCTTCGACGCCCAGGTTCATATTGCCCGATTTCTGGGTCAGCACCTCGCCCACGGTGCCGAAGAGCAGCGGCGTGCCGTTCAGAACGGCATTGTAGATGAGCAGGATCACAGCATTCATTTTTCCGCCGCCTCCTTATGCCCCCGCAGGATGATGCGGTAATTGATGAAGAACTCGCAGCCCAGCATGCAGAAAAGGAAGATGCCGGTGATGATATCGGAGATGGAGGCCGGCACCGCCATACGGGTCTGCAGGGTGTCCGCGCCCTTGTCCAGCACGCCCAGCAGGCAGGAGATGCCCACCATGGCAAAGGGGTTGAGCTGCGCCAGCCAGCACACGGTAATGGCGGTGAAGCCCACGCCGCCTGCCGCGCTGTCATACAGCGTACCGTTGGCTCCGGACACGATCACAAAGCCCACCAGACCGCAGATGGCCCCGGATATGAACACAGTGCGCATGATGATGCGGCCCACGTTCATGCCGGCGTAGCGCGCCGTATTTTCGCTGTTGCCGATAACGGAGATCTCAAAGCCGTGCTTCGTGTATTTCATATAGATGAACATGAGCACCGTCAGCACCAACACGATGATCCAGCCGATGTGGATGCCGAACACCTTGGGAAGCATGGCGCTCTTGGCAAACGTAGGAATGATCTGGCTGCCGGGCTTGCCCTCCCACGGGCCGCCCTGGAGCCATCGGACGATGCCGATGACGATGTAGTTCATCATCAGGGTGAACAGCGTTTCGTTGGTGCCCCAGCGCGCCTTGAAGAACGCGGGGATCAGGGCGCAGATGCCGCCGAACAGCGCGCCCGCGACCGCCATGACCGGGATGAGCACGGGGCCGGACAGTCTGTTCGCCCAAAACAGCGCAAAATAACTGGCAGCGATGGCGCCTGCGGTGATCTGCCCCTCGGCGCCGATGTTCCAGTAGCGCATCCTGAAGCAGGGTGCCAGCGCCAGAGCAGTGCCCAGCAGGGGGACAGCCAGCTTCACCGTCTGACGGATGGCAGTCGCCTTGCCCAGGGAGCCGGTGACGATGGTGCCGTACGCCTCCAGCGGGTTATGTCCCAGACAGAGGAACAGGATCGCGCCGATGAGTATGGCCACGATAAAGGATGCGCCGCGGATGGCCCACATGCGCCCCGGCGACATAACACCGCGCTTTGCCAGCCGGATGAGAGGTGTTTTCTGTTCGTGCATCACGCATCCTCCCTTCCGCCGCCCACGCGCGTCATGAGCAGGCCGATCTCTTCTTTTGTGGTGGTGCGGGCGTCCACGATACCGGAGACCCGGTTGCCGCACAGCACGAGGATGCGGTCGCACAGCTCCAGCAGCACGTCCAGATCCTCGCCCACGAAGATGACCGCCACGCCCTTCTGTTTCTGTTCGGTCATCAGATTATATATGGTGTAGGAGGTGTTGATATCCAGCCCGCGGACGGCGTAGGCGCTCATGAGCACCGAGGGCGCGCTGGCGATCTCGCGCCCCACCAGCACCTTCTGCACGTTGCCTCCGGAAAGGCGGCGCACCGGGTATTCGATGTCCGGCGTCAGCACCTCCAGCCTCTCCTTCACCTGCTTTGCCAGCTCCGTGGGTCCCTTCCGGTTCACGAAGATGCTGCGGCCGCTGAGCCAGGACCGGAGCATCATGTTCCCGGTCATGCCCATGTCGCCCACGAGGCCCATGCCCAGCCGGTCCTCCGGCACAAAGGCCATGGCCACGCCCGCCTGGCGGATCTGCATGGGCGTCTTGCCCACCAGCTCCTGGGGCTTCGCTCCCTCAGGCGTGTAGGTGATATTGCCGGAACGGATGGTGTAGAGCCCGGCGATCGCCTCCAGCAGCTCCTTCTGGCCGCTGCCGGCGATGCCCGCCACGCCCAGGATCTCCCCGCTGTAGGCGGTGAAGGAGATATGATCCAGCTTTACAACGCCCTCGTGATCCACCACGGTCACACCGTTCAGCTTCAGGCGGGGCTTGGGGTCCACCGGCACGGGCCGGTCGATATTGAGGCTCACGGCGCGGCCGACCATCATTTCCGTAAGGGCAGCCGGATTCGTCTCACTCGTCTTTACGCGGCCGATGTATCTCCCCTTCCGCAGAACGGCCACCTCGTCGGAGATCTCCATGACCTCGTTCAGCTTGTGGGTGATGATGACGATCGTCTTGTTGTCGGCGCGCATGGCCCGGAGGATCTCAAAGAGCTTCCCCGTCTCCTGGGGCGTCAGCACGGCCGTGGGTTCATCCAGGATCAGCACCTCCGCGCCCCGGTACAGGACCTTCACGATTTCCACCGTCTGCTTTTCAGAGACGGACATATCGTAGACCTTCTTGTTGGGGTCGATGCCGAAACCGTATCTGTCGCTGATCTCCCGCACTTTGGCGGCGATGGCCTTTCGGTCGAATTTCCCCTTCTCCTCCAGGCCAAGGACGATGTTTTCCGCGGCGGTGAACACATCCACCAGCTTGAAGTGCTGATGGATCATGCCGATGCCGTTTTCAAAAGCGTCCCTGGGCGAGCGGATGGAGACAGGCTTCCCGCCCACGAGGATCTCTCCCTCGTCCGGGTAGTAGATGCCGGAGAGCATGTTCATCAGGGACGTCTTGCCGCTTCCGTTCTCCCCCAGCAGCGACAGGATCCTGCCCCGGTCGATGGTGAGACTGATGTTGTCGTTCGCCGTGACGGAGCCGAATCGCTTCGTGATGTTCCTGAGCTCGATCGCGTGGACCTCGTCCAATTGCGTCACCCTTTCCCGCGCGCAGACCCGCGCATTCAATCATGGTATTATCCTACCAAAATCGAGCGGATACGGCAAGAGGGGGAACGGGATTTTTGCACGATTTTGGCAAACCCGTGTGCCGCCCCCCTCATGGCGCCGCTCAATTTCTTCAACCTGATCCTGATGGAATAACGTCCGCATCATCATGAAAAGCGGCACCCGCTTCAAGCGGGCGCCGCTTTTGCTATCCTGTTTCTGTGTGGGATCAATACGCTGCGTTCAGCCACTCGATGCCGTCGATCTGGAGGGCAAAGTAGGGAGCGGACTGGAAATAGGACTCATGGAAGGCTCCGTCGAACACGGCCTCCTCGGAGTCGGGGGCGAAGTCGCCGTCGGTGTCGATGGCGAAGGCCTGGGTGACCTCCTGGCCCTCCACGGTGAAGGTGGAGGTATCGAACACCTTGATGGCGCCGGACTTGATGCCGGCCTCGACCTCCGCCAGCTTGGCGGCGGTGCCCTCGGCAGCGATCGCTTCGTTGAGCTCAGTCATGACCACGTCTCCGTCGGCCATGCCGTGCTGGCAGTAATCCTGCTCCAGGGTCGTGCCGTTGGCGATGCACTCGATGGCGTGGACAAAGTAGTTGGTCCAGTCGATGCGGGTGCCGATGATGCTGGCCTCGGGCGCGATGCCGGTCATGTCGTTGTTGTAGCCGGTGTGGAACACGCCGTAGGTCTGGGCAGTGGTGGCGGGGGTGGTGTTGTCGGAGTGCTGGGAGATCATCACGCAGCCCGCGTCGCACAGGGCGGCGGCGGCGTTGGCCTCCAGCGTGGCGTCAGACCAGGAGCCCACGAACTGCACCTTCATGGTGGCGGAGGGGCAAACGCTCCGCGCACCGAGATAATAAGCGGTGAAGCCGGAGATGACCTCCGCGAAGGAGTAGGCGCCCACGTAGCCGATGACGGCCTGGTCCGCGGTGATCTCGCCCTTGTCGATCATCTCCTGCATCTTGAGACCGGCGGCCACGCCGGCCACATAGCGGCCCTCATAGATGTCGGCGAAGGCGTTGTGGGTGTTGTCCAGATCGTCCTTCCAGGAGCCCTCGTTGGTGCAGCCCACGAAGGTCACGTCGGGATAATCGGCGGCCACGCGGAGCATGGCGGGCTCCTGCCCGTAGGAGTTGTTGAAGATGATCTCGCAGCCCTCCTCCGCCAGCTCGATGTTGGCGTCGGCCACGGGGTCGCCCTCGATCAGGTTGTACTTAACGACCCACTCCACGTTGATGCCCTCCGCCTTCAGGACGTCGGTGGCGGCGTCCTTGCCGCGGATAAAGTTGAAGGTGTAGCCCTGGTCATTCTCATCGCCGATGCAGACGAGGCCGACCTTGACGGTACGTCCCTCATCGGAGGGGGCGACAGAATCGGCAGGGGCTGCGGAATCTGCGGGAGCGGCAGAATCGGCGGGAGCTGCGGAATCCGCAGGGGCTGCGGAATCCGCGGGAGCGGCAGAATCGGCAGGAGCTGCGGAATCTGCGGGAGCCTGGGAGCCGGCGGGCTCGGCGCTCTTGTTGCTGCAGCCGGCAAGCATCGCGGCCACAAGAACGAGAGCCAGAAGCAATGCGATTACTTTTTTCATTTTATCCTCCGTTTAGTTTTATAGTTTCGGAAAAGAAAAAACAGCCGCGATCCGTTTCCAAAAGCAACTGTTTTCCCTTCCGGGCTTATTCTACAAAATAAGTCAGGATTTTACAAGATGTATTTTTCAATTTCTGAATATTATTTCACCCGTGTTTTCATCCATCGATTCCACGATGGCCAGGGACTCCACCCGCACGCCGCGGGAGCGGATCAGCGCCCCGCCGGGCTGGAAGCCCTTCTCGATGGCGATGCCCACGCCAGTCAGGGCAGCCCCGGAGCTCTCCACCAGGGAGATGAGCCCCTCCAGCGCCGCGCCGTTGGCCAAAAAATCGTCGATGATCAGCACCCGGTCGCCGGGCTTCAGGTATTTCTTCGATACGATCACATCATAGACCCTGCCGTGGGTAAAGGAGCGGATCTTCGTGGTGAGCATCTCCCCGTCCAGGTTGATGCTCTGGGCCTTCTTGGCGAAGACCACCGGCACGCCGAACTCGAGTCCGGCCGCCGTGGCCAGGGCGATGCCGCTGGCCTCGATCGTCAGGATCTTGTTGATCTCCGTCCCCTCATAGAGTCGCTTCCACTCCTTCGCCAGCTCCATGAACAGCGCGGGATCGAGCTGGTGGTTCAGAAAACTGTCCACCTTCAATACGCCCCCGGCCTTGACGACCCCGTCTCTTCTGATCCTGTCCTCCAGCAGTTTCATTTTTCTCTCCCCTCTGTCCTTCTCTCAGAGCGCCCAGCTGTCCAGATACTTCTTTTGCTCCTCCGTGAGCTCGTCGATGGCAAGTCCGCAGGCCTCCAGCTTCTTTCGGGCCACGAACAGGTCCACCTCCTCCGGCACGGGGATCACGCCGGGCTTCAGCGCATCCCGGTTGTCGGCCAGGTATTTGGCGCTCAGCGCCTGGATGGCGAAGCTCATATCCATGATCTCCACCGGGTGTCCGTCGCCGGAAGCCAGGTTCACGAGCCTGCCCTCCGCCAGCACATAGACCGTTCTGCCGTTATCCAGGGTATAGCCCATGATGTTGGGCTTCTGCTCCTCGCGCTTCACCGCGTGCCGGTCCAGCCACGCCACGTCCACCTCCACGTTGAAGTGGCCGGCGTTGCACAGGACAGCCCCGTCCTTCAGGAGCCGGAAGTGCTTTTCCGTGATCACGTCCCGGCAGCCGGTGGAGGTGATGAACATGTCCCCGACCTGCGCGGCGTCCTCCATGGGCATGACCTCGAACCCGTCCATCATGGCCTCCAGCGCCTTGACGGGATCCACCTCGCAGACGATGACCCGGGCGCCGTAGCCCTTTGCCCGCATGGCGATGCCCCGGCCGCACCACCCGTAGCCGGCCACCACCACATGCTTGCCGCTGACCACCAGATTCGTGGTGCGGATCACCCCGTCCCATGCGGACTGCCCGGTGCCGTAGCGGTTGTCGAACAGGTATTTGCACCGGGCGTTGTTCACCGTGATCATGGGGAACCTGAGCTCCCCGTCCCGCTGCATGGAGCGCAGGCGGATCACGCCGGTGGTGGTCTCCTCACAGCCGCCGATGACCCCGGGGATCAGCTCCCGCAGCTTCGTGTGGACCAGGTTCACCAGATCGCCGCCGTCGTCGATGATGATGTGGGGCCCGCAGGAGAGGGCTGCGGCCAGATGCGCCTCGTACTCCTCCGCTGTGGCGCCGTGCCAGGCGTGCACGTCCATGCCCCGGCTCGCCAGGGCGGCCGCCACATCGTCCTGGGTGGACAGCGGGTTGCAGCCCGTAACGTGCATCTCCGCCCCCGCGTCCTCCAGCATCCGGCACAGGCAGGCCGTCTTGGCCTCCATGTGGACGGAGAGGGTGATCTTCAGCCCGGCAAAGGGCTTCGTCTTTTTGAATTCACCGCCGATCAGTCCCAGAAGCGGCATGTTCCGGCGTGCCCACTCGATCTTCCTCTCCCCGGAGGGCGCCAGGGAGATGTCCCGGATCTCGCTCATCTCGCACCCACCCTGTCGCTGACCTTTCCGGCCTCGTAATAGATCCTCTCTTTATCCAGCGTTTTGAATTCGCCCTTCTCCATGAGGATCACGCCGTCCACCATCACCGTTTCGATCTCGGAGCCGTTCATGGAGTAGGCGACGCTCGCCACAGGGTCGTTCACCGGCTGCAGGTTGGGCCTGTCCAGATCCACCACGGAGAGATCGGCCCGCATGCCCGGCCGGATCTCACCCAGGTCGTCATAGCCCATGGCCTTCGCCCCATTGAGGCTGGCGATGGTGAGCCCCTCCCGAGCGCCGACCGCCTGGGCGTCATGGTTCACGCCCTTGTGGATCAGGGTCAGCAGCGCCAGGTCCCGGAACATGTTCAGGGCGTTGTTGCTGGCGGCGCTGTCGGTGCCCAGGGCCACGTTCACGCCCGCCGCCATGAGCTTCGGCACCGGGGCCACGCCGTTGGCCAGCTTCAGGTTGCTCACCGGGTTCGTGGCCACGGTGGTCCCCCTGGCGGCGATAAGGGCGATGTCGCTGTCGCTGAGCTGGATGCAGTGGGCCGCCACGGTCCGATCCGTCAGGATGCCGCACCGGTCGGCCAGCTCAATGGGCGTGCAGCCGTAGCCCTCCCGGATGGTATCCATCTCCGAAAGGCTCTCGGAGAGGTGCACGTGCAGGCCAAGGCCCAGCTCCTTCGCCGTTTTCCCCACCTCGGTCATGTAGCCGTCGTCGCAGGTGTACGGCGCGTGCGGCGCCAGCATGAAGGTGATGCGGGGATGGCCCTTCCACTTCTCATAGACGTCCACCGCCTCCCTGAGCTTGGCCTCCGCCGTGGCGGGGTCGCTCTTGTCGCCCGACAGTCCCCGGCTCATCACGGCGCGCATCCCGCTCTCATCCACGGCGCGGGTCACGTCGTCGGTGAAATAATACATGTCGATAAAGGACGTGGTGCCGGTGGCGATCATCTCCAGGCAGGCGAGCTGGGTCCCCCAGTAGCAGTCCTCGCCGCAGAGCTTGTCCTCCATGGGCATGACGCGCCCGAAGAGCCAGTCGTTGAAGAGGAGATCGTCCGCGCTGTTGCGGAACACGTTCATGGCTGCGTGGGTGTGGGCGTTCACCAGACCGGGGAGCAGCATTTTCCCGCTGCCCTCGATGGTCTTCTCCGCCCGGAAGTCCGCGGGCGCATCCCCCACGGAGAGGATCCGTCCGTCCCGAATGCCCACGGAGCAAACCTTCGCGCCGTCGGGCGTGATTGCAAGAATGTCCCTGATAAGAATGTCCATATCTCAATGCCTCCCGAATGATATGCCCGCCGCCGGGCGGACGGTAACTTCTGTTCCGGTATCACTATACCACAACGCACAGGTGAAGTAAATCTCGCCGTTTCATGCTGACGCGATCCCGCAAGCCGCGGCACGCGTTTACCGGCCGATGCCCTTTCCGGCGCGCACCATGATCATCTGCGCCGCCACACTGACGGCGATCTCCTCCGGCGTCTCGCCCCCGATATCCAGCCCGATGGGCGCGGAGACGCGGGAAAACGCCTCCTCCGGGATGCCCGCCTCCAGCAGGCGCTGTCTCACCTGCTTATGCTTGTTCCTGCTGCCGATGACCCCGATATAGCGGGCGGGCGTCTTCATCATGGCGAGCTGCGCCTCATAGTCCTTCTGATGGCCGCGGGTCATGATGACCACGTAATCGTCCGGCCCCACCCCGGCGGCGAGCGCGCTGAGGTCGGTCATATCCAAAAGGCGGGTCTCCTCCGCGTCGGGGAACAGCTCCTTCGCCGCGAAGTCCGGCCGGTCCTCGCATACGACGCAGCGGAAGCCCACATGCGCCAGCACGGGCACCAGGGCCTGGGCCACGTGGCCGCCGCCGAAGATATACACTCTGCCGGGGTTCAGCACCCGCTCACAGTAGTAGACGCTGCCGCCGGCGGAAACCTGAAAGGCCGTCTCGCCGCCGGACATGGCGGCAACGACCTCCTCCGGGAGCTCCGCGCCGCAGAGGCCGGCCCCTTCGTTCCACGCGGCGAGCTTCCCGTTTTCAAGGCCCAGCACAAGCCAGCACGGCTCCCCCCGCCGATACAGCTTCCCGATGCGCTCCGTCACCCGGAGCGCGGTCTCGTCCCCGCCGGGGATGAAGCGGAAGTGCACGTCCACATCGCCGCCGCAGATCATGCCCAGGTCGGCGATGTCATTCGGCCGCAGCCGGAATTTTTCCGTGAGAGAGGTCCTCTTTTCCAGAAGCTCCGCGGCTATCTGCTCGCTCCTGTATTCCACGGCGCCGCCGCCGATGGTGCCGGCGATGCGCCCGTCCTTTGTCACGATCATCCTGGCGCCTGTGCCCCGGGGCGTAGCGCCGTGGCCGGCCACCACCGAGACGAGAACGGCGTCCCCGCCGGCGCGGAGCACCTCGTCCAGGGTCTTGAACAGCTTTCTCATGTCAGTTCCTCCTTTTAAGCGCCGGTATCTGTCCTGCCGATCCGCGCCATGATTTCAAATGCCGCTTTCTTTCTCCGTTCCAGTGCGGCGGCCGCCTCGGGCGAGGCGCATTTTTCCCCGGCGCGCCGGAACCGTTCCTCCAGGGTGACGCGCCGGTCCTCCCGTACGAGCTTGTCCGCCAGGAACAGGAGCTTCTCCTCATTCACGGGCCCCAGGGGATCGCAGTCGTGGTGCTGCTCGATGACTCGCGCCAGCCGCAGATACCCCCTCCGCCGCAGGACCTCCGCCGCGGCGCGGGGATGATCCCGCTCGACCCGCATGAGATCATGGAGCTCACAGGCGGCGGACAGCAGCTCCGTGTCGATACCGGGAACGCCCGACGCCAGCTCCAGCGCGGTCTCACGCACCGCCGCGCAGTGGCGGAGGACGCGCTCAGGCGTTCCGCACTCCGCCTCCAATGCTCTTCGCTCCTCGGGAGCCGGCACGGCGAAGGGCGAAATGCCCGCGGCCAGGACCCGGAAGCGTCCCTCCTCAAAGGCGAGCACATTCACGCAGCCGCAGTCTTGGGGCAGCTCCATCGCGTCACGCATGGGCCTGCCCAGCAGGGTACACAGGATCGCCCTGTTGACGCCCGCGTGGGCAACGGCCGCCGCGTCGCCCGGGCACCTGCGCATGATGCGTGTCAGGGCGGCAAGGCCCCTCTCGGCGGCGCTTTCCGGCCGCTCGCCCCCCGGCGGGGGGATGGAGAGGTCGCGTCCCCGTCTCTCATAGTGCTCCGGCCAGCGTTCCCGGATCTCCCGGAAGCTGAGCCCGTCCCAGTCGCCGGCGTCCAGCTCCCGCAGATCGGTCTCGATCTCCGTCCGCCAGCGCCCCGCGCTCAGAAGCAGGGCGGTGCTGCGGCACCGGAGGAGGGGACTCGAAAACAGCCGCAGATCCCCTCCGAAGCATCCGGCGAGCCGCGAGGCCGTCAGGCCGCCCTCCCTGCTCAGGGGCGGGTCGCTGCGGCTGCCCAGGCAGCGGCGTTCGCCGCCGGGGAGGTCCGGCTCCCCGTGGCGGAGAAGATAGAGTATCTTCATATCCCGCCCCCCAGTGATCGGATCAGCCTGTATTCCTCCGGGGTGTCCGCGTCCAGCACGGCGCCCCGGTCATCCGTCTCCACATTCAAAACGGCGACGCCCAGCGCCCGCAGCGCTCCCCGCAGGCCGTCCTCCCCGCCATACTCCATGAGCCGGGGGATCAGCGTCCCGCGCAGCAGCAGCGGGTGTCCGTGCGTCCCGTGATAGAGGGGCCGCGCCGCGTCCGCCTCCGTGTTGAGTAGGGCCCGCGCCGTTTCCGGCGACACGGCGGGCACGTCGCCCGGCGTGACCAGCACCCGTTCGCACGTCTCCGACAGCGCCGCAAGTCCCAGGCGCAGGGAGTCGAACATCTCCGTCTCAGCGAAATCCGGGTTGTGGACAAAGCGCGCGAAGGGCAGCGCAGCCTCGATGTCCGCGGCTCGCTTTCCGGTGACGATGACCGTCTCCTCCGCGCCCGCCGCCCGGAGCGCATCCGCGCAGGAGGAGAGCACCGTGCCGCCGCCGAAAGGCAGCAGGGGCTTGAAGTCCCCCATCCGGGAGGACAGGCCCGCCGCCGGGATCACCGCCGCCACCCGGCATGCGACCCGCTGCTTCCGGAGCAGCCACACGCCGTAGCCCGCCTTCGCTTTTTTCAGCGCGGCCGCCGTCTTCGGGCTCATGCAGGCGCAGAAAACGCCGTCGAGTATCATCTGGGCGGCCATGGCGTACAGTTCGCCGCTCTTGTCCTCAAAGCCGGTCTGTTCAAAATCCGCTTCCGTGAACATCCGCTCCAACTCTTCGCGGGCATAGAGTTTTCCGATCACGCCGTCGCCTTCCGTGTCGGCGGTCCCGGCGCGGGCGTACAGGTCCGAGAGGATCAGCCGTCCCCCCGGCCGCAGTACGCGGCGCATCTCCGCCAGGGCCTCCTCCGGCCGGTCCAGGAGGGAGAACACGCACTCGCACAGAACGGCGTCAAAGCTGCCGGTGGGGTACGGGAGCGACGCCGCGCCGCATTCCGTGATCTCCGCCGCCGGACAATTCCTCCGGGCAAGTGCGGCGTTTTCCGGATCGGGCTCCGCCCCGCACAGGCGCTTTGTCCCCATCTGAGCCAGGTAGCTGAGCCGGTCGCCCCGGCCGCAGCCCACGTCCAGCACGCTCCCGGCGTCTCCCACGAGCCGCGCCACGTATTCGTCGCCGCAGGGGCTCAGCCTGCGCATCGTTTCACCGTAAGCCATGTCAGCGCCCGATCCCCGTCAGATACTCTGAGCAGAAGGGCTTGAGCCCGCCGTCGGACCAGACGTGCAGTGAGCAGCGCCGCAGACGCTCGACATCCAGATTCATGGCGTCCTGGAACGCCATGGCCGTGACGGTGAAGCTGTACTTCTTTGCCCGCCACAGGAAATAATCCAGGCTGTTTTTGTCCGGTTCCACACTCAGGTCGATATCGTCCTCCTCGCAGCAGCAGCACGAGTCCTCTTCCTTCTTCTCCGGCTCCGCACCGGACCAGCGGGAACCGATATACTCCCGGTTTCGCTCCGCCGTGGTCATCTCGTCCTTGGGCTCCTCCTGACGCCAGGTCAGGGGCATGAGGGAGCCGTTTTCCATCACCGTGAAGCCGGCGTGAAGGCCGCAGCCCGGGTGATCGCATCGGGAGGGCTGGATGTTTTTCTCTTTGATGCCCGCCTGCTCCGTCAGAGCGAAAATCAGCTCGTCCAGGGTGTAGCGGTCCTCATCCTCCGGCCGGGAGGGGTACCTTCCAAAATAGCTCACAGGCTGGAAATGGACGCCCCGCACCACCGGCGACAGTGCCCGCGCATACTCCACGACGGCGCCGATCTGCCGGTCATTCACGCCCCGCACCACCGTGGGGACCAGGGTGACGCCAAGCCCGTATTTCCCGCACAGGTCGATGGCGCGGCGCTTTTCCTCCAGCAGAGGGCGGCCGCGGAGCGCCTCGTACACATCGTCCGTCACACCGTCAAACTGCATGAACACATAGCTGAGCCCCGCGTCCGCCAGGGCCTTCACATACGCCTCGTCATGGGCGAGCCGCAGCCCGTTGCTGTTGAGCTGGACATAGCGGCCGCCCTTCTCCTTTATATAAGCTGCCAGCTCCGGCAGATCGTCCCGCAGGGTGGGCTCGCCGCCGGAGAGCTGCACCGTGGGCTTTCCGTGGGTGAAGATCCCGTCCACGTCGCGCTTCAGCTCCTCCAGGCTCTTTTCCGGCCTGTCCCCGTCGGCAAAGCAGAAGCGGCAGTTCAGATTGCAGCGCCGGGTCACCTCCAGCAGCACGCAGCAGGTGCCCTGCAGATGCCCGGAGCAGATACCGCAGTCCCGCGGGCACCGCTCCCCCTCCCCCGCCTCCAGGGGACGGACGTAGCCGCGCCAGCTTTGGAAGTCCGCCTTTCCGTGCCAGACGATACAGCGGAAATCCCCGTGCTCCGGGCAGGTCTTCTCCATGTAGATCTTCCCGTCCGCCTCCGTCAGTGCGGCCCCGATGTTTTTCAGGCAGACGGGACAGACCGACCGCACCTTTCTGATGAGCGCCATTTCATTGACCTCGCTTTCTCAATGAGCGACACATTCTTTCCCGGATATATTAACATATCCCCCCTCTCCGGTCAACGCGGCCGGGGGCGCGAAAAGTGGAACGCCTACAGAAAATATCATACTTTACTTCCGATAATCACTCATTCCCTTCGCAGATTCTACCGGATTCTGCGTTTTTTACAAATTCCGTACATCTGCGGCCGGATCGCTGTGTGTTTTATTGGAAAAACTACCGAAAAAAGTTTTGCTATTGATTAAATCAAACGGATAATATATAATAAAAAGAACTTTAGGAAAGCAGTTGGTGATGACTATGGGAAAACACAGCATCAGCAGAGCTGAGGCGATATCCAGCTTTGAAAAGGGCGTGAACTGCTGCCAGACGGTGCTTCTGCCCTTTGCGGATAAGCTCGGATATGAAGAGGAGGAGTTCATGGATCTGGGCGCCTGCTTCGGCGGCGGCATGGGCATGGGCGAGACCTGCGGTACCGTGACGGGGGCCATGATGGTCATCGGCATGGCCGTGGGATGCGAAACACAGGAGCAGCGGGACAGATTGGATGAGCTGAAGGCCGAGTTCCAGCGGCGCTTTCGCGAGCGCCATCAGTCCACCATGTGCCGCGACATCCTGGGCTTCGACGTGTCGATACCCGGCGAGAGCGAGAAGGCCGTGGAGTCCGGCGCGTTCTTCGACATCTGCCCCAGATGCATGGAGGATTCCATAGACATACTGGAAGAACTGCTGAAAGACGAACTATAAAACAGCTTGAAAGGAGACAGTCACATGGCAATCGGAAAACAGCTCGCCCGCGTCACTCTCGTCATCAACGGGGTCGAGCGCTTCGTCCTCTGCGACCCGCAGAAGGACACACTCGCCGTCGCCCTCAGACGACTCGGCCTCACCGGCACGAAGATCGGCTGCGGCATCGGCGTCTGCGGCGCTTGCTCCGTGATCCTCAACGGTGAGGTCGTGCGTGCCTGTACCAAGAAGATGAAGTCCATCGAGCCCTACAGTGAGATCACCACCATCGAGGGTATCGGGACGCCCCAGCATCTTCATCCCCTGCAGCAGGCGTGGATCACCTACGGCGGCGCCCAGTGCGGCTTCTGCACCCCCGGCTTCATCGTGTCGGCGTACGCGCTTCTGAATCAGAATCCCAGCCCCACCCGCGAGGAGGTGCGCGACTGGTTCCAGGCGCACCACAACATCTGCCGCTGCACCGGCTACAAGCCGCTGGTGGACTCTGTCATGGCCGCCGCCGCCGTCATGCGCGGCGAGAAGACCATGGACGATATCATCTACCATGACAATGGCGAGGATATCTACGGTTCCTATCGTCCCCGTCCCTCCGCTCTCGGCAAGGTCACCGGCCTCACCGATTACGGCGACGATATCAAGCTCAAGCTGCCGGAGGGCTTTGCCCATCTGGCCGTGGTCATCCCCGACGTGGCCCACGCGAAGATCAAGAGCGTGGACGTGTCCGAGGCGGAGGCCATGCCCGGCGTGTACAAGGTCCTCACCTCCGAGCATGTGCGCGGCACCAACAACCTGGAGATGCCTGTCGTCGCCCAGCGGAAGAAGGGCGCGGGCCTGACTCCCTGCCCCGTCATCGCCGGCGACAAGATCCGCCGCAAGGGCGACGTGATCGCCGTGGTGGCCGCCGACAGCGAGGAGCATGCCCGGGCCGCCGTCAAGGCCGTGAAATACGACCTGGAGGTGCTGCCCGCCTACATGACCCTGCCCGAGGCGAGCGTGCCCGACGCGATCCAGCTCTACGACGATCAGCCCAACCAGTTCATGTTCCAGCCCTGCTTCAAGGGCGAGGATACCGCCGACCTGTTTGAGGACGCCCCCTACGTGGTGGAGGGCAGCTTCCACACCGGTCACGAGCCGCACCTGCCCATCGAGCCCGACGTGGTACAGGGCTACTACGATGAGGAGGGCAACGTGACCCTCCAGTGCAAGTGCCAGGCCATCGGCGAGTGCCGCGAGGAGCTTGCTCCCGCCTGCGGCCTCGACATCGACAAGCTGCGCATCATCATGAACCCCGCCGGCGGCGCCTTCGGCTACCCCGTGAACGCCACCACCTTCGGCGTGGTGATGGCCGCCGTCATGGAGCTGGGCATGCCCTGCACCATGACCCTGAACTACGAGGAGTTCATGTTCATGACCGGCAAGCGCGGCGCCTCCTTCTCCAACGGCCGCCTCGCCTGCGACGAGAACGGAAAGCTTCTCGCCGGTGAGAGCGACATGGGCCTGGACCACGGCGCTTACGGCATGATCGCCAGCAAGATCTTTGCGAACCTGATCACCGTCAGCTACCACGGCTACAACCTGCCCAACTTCAAGGGCCTCGTGCGCGCCACCGCCACGAACCACGCCTTCTGCGCGCCGTACCGCGGCTTCGGCTCTCCCCAGGGCTACACCGTTTCGGAGCAGCTTATCGACATGCTTGCCCGGAAGATCGGCATGGATCCCTGGGAATTCCGGAAGCTGAACGCTGCCCGTCCCGGTGACACCACTGTGAACAGCATGCCCTACAAGGATTACCCGTACCCCGACATGCTGGATAAGATCAAGCCCACCTACGACGCCTACAAGGCGGAGGCGGAGGCTGCCAGAGCAGAGGGACGCCACCTGGGCGTCGGCCTGGCGCTGGGCGGCTTCCACTGCACCATCGGCATGTTCGACATCTCCGATATCGCGGTGGAGCTTCGTCCCGACGGCGGCATCAACTTCTACAACACCTGGGAAGACGTGGGCCAGGGCGGCGACATCGGCTCCCTCACCCACATTGTCAAGGCGCTGGAGCCTCTGGGCATCAAGCCCGAGCAGGTGCGCCTCATCATGAACGACAGCAAGGCCTGCCCCGATTCCGGTCTTGCCGCCGCCAGCCGCAGCCACTACATGGTCGGCAACGCCACCATCGACGGCTGCAACAAGCTCATGGACGCCATGCGCAAGGAGGACGGCACCTTCCGCACCTACGACGAGATGGTCGCGGAGGGGATCCCCACCAAGTACAACGGCCACTACGACCAGATGAACATCGGCCTGCCTCCCGGACTCGATCCCTTCACCGGCATGGGCGACAAGGACGCCGTCAACATGTACGGCCTGCACGTCTGCCTCGTGGAGGTGAATGTGGAGACCGGCAAGGTGCAGGTGCTGCGCAACCACTCCCTGGTGGACGTGGGTCCCGTGGGCAACAAGCTGTCCGTGGACGGCCAGGCCTACAGCGGCATGAGTCACAGCATCGGCTTCGCCCTGAGCGAGCAGTTTGAGGACATCAACAAGCACAAGAACATGATCGCCTGCGGCATCCCCCAGATCAAGGACATCCCGGACGATCTCAGCGTGGAGTATATTGAGGACAACCTGCGTCCCCGCGGGCCGCACGGCTCCAGCGGCTGCTCCGAAATCTTCCAGTCCTCCGGCCATACCGCGGTGCTCAACGCCATCGCGGACGCCTGCGGCGTGCGGATCTACGATCTGCCCGCCACGCCCGCCAAGGTCAAGGCCGCCTATGAGGCGGTCCAGCGCGGCGAGGATCTGACTCCTCCCAAGTACTACATGGGCAAGGAGTTCGAGGATATGCTCGACGAGCTCAACGAGCGCACCTTCTAAACGCACACAAGCAGAAACAGGCCGCGTCTCACATGGGGCGCGGCCTGAATTTCCTGATTAAGGGAGATTTCCAATGGAACTGAAAGACACCATGGCCTTTGTGGACGACTGCATCCACGACGCGCCCGCGTCCTGCGAGTGCGCCTGCCCCTACAAGCTGAATATCCGCGCCATCCTGAAGAAAACGGCCCGGGGCCGCTTCGCGGCGGCGTACCGGGATCTCCGGGATGCGCTCCTGTTTCCCACCCTCGCGGCGGAAAAATGTCCGCGGCCCTGCATGGAAAAGTGCCAGCGCATCGCCGTGGGCGACGGCCCCATCGACATGGGGGCGGTGGAGCGGTATCTGGTAAAGGCCGGAGAAAAGGAGGCGGGGCAGATCTTCTCCCAGCCGCCCAGGGACAAGACCGTGGCCGTGGTCGGCGCGGGAGCCGCCGGGCTCACCTGCGCCGTGTCCCTGTCCCGGAAAAAGTACGCGGTCACCGTGTTCGACCGGCAGGAGGGATGGGGCGGCGGCCTGCGGGACGATCCCATGTTCCCCGTCTTTGCGGCGGATTTTGAGAAGCAGTTCCAGGGGCTGGATACGGAATTCCGCTTCGGAACGGAGGCGGAGGAGGCGGACCTGACCGGCTTTGACGCCGTCTACATCGCCACCGGCGAGGGCGGGAACGACTTCGGCCTGCGGGAGAGCTGGGATCCCGCTCTGCGCACCACGTCGCGCCCCGGCTGGTTCATGGGCGGCGGCGTCTGCGGTGAAGGGCTCATGGAGAGCGTTGCCGCCGGGAACATCCTCTCCCAGCTCATGGAGGCGTACCTGATGACGGGCCGCGCCGCCCTGGTGGTGGAGAGCGACGCAAAATCCTGCGAGGGCTGCGTCCTGGACCATCCCGGCGAGGAATCAAAGCCCGCCGTCGTCCCCGCGGACCCGGAGGCGGGCTTCACGAAGGACGAGATCCGGGCCGAGGCCGGCCGCTGCATGCAGTGCCAGTGCAGCATCTGCCTGGAGGGGTGCGAGGTCATGGCCCATTACCTCAAAACGCCCTACAAGCTGGCGGCGGAGGTCTACGGCGATTCCAACACAAGGCCGCCCTTCTCCAACTGTGTGGCCACACGACAGACCTATTCCTGCAATATGTGCTCCTGGTGCCGCGACGCCTGTCCCACCGGCGTAGACATGGGCGAGCTTTTCCGGTTCTCCCGGGAGGACCGGTGGAAAAAGAACAAATGGATCCCCGGCCTCCACGACTACTGGCTCCGGGAGCTGGACCGCAACATGGACGAGGGGTTTTACGCTTCCCCCGGCCGGTGCGGGTATGTGTTCTTCCCCGGCTGCCAGCTCGCCGCGTCGGCCCCCGGCCACGTGGAGAGCGCCTGGCGCTTTTTGAGGGAGAAACTGGACGCCGGCATCCTGCTGGGCTGCTGCGGCTCCCCCGCCGTGTGGGCGGGGGACGCGGACCGGCGGGAGAAAAACGCCGCTCTTCTGCGGGAGAGCTGGGAGCGGATGGGCAGGCCCGTGATCGTCACCGCCTGCGCCACCTGCGCCGAGCGGCTGCCCGAAATGCTGGAGGGCGCGGAGATCCGCTCCCTCTATGAGGTGCTGGATCGGGAAGGCGCGCCTGTCTCCGCGCTGCCCTGGAACGGGGCCGATGTGTTCGACCCCTGCTCCGCAAGGAAGGACGACGCCGTTCACCGGGCGGTGCGCTCCCTGGCGGAGAAGGCGGGCTGCGCGGCCGGCAGCGTCCCCGGCGGGAAGTGCTGCGGCTACGGCGGTCACATCCGGCTGGCGAATCCCGAGCTCTATGGGGAGATCACGGAAAACAGGGTCTCCGCCAGCGAAAAGCCGTATATCGTGTACTGCGCCAACTGCCTGGAGGTGTTCCGCTCCCGGGGGAAGGACTGCGTCCACATCCTGGACGCCGTGTTCGGGCCCGGTCCGGCACACGCCCCCGATCTGGAGGAAAAGCGCATGAACACGGTCAGATTGAAGGATACGCTGATGAAGGAACTGGAAAACAAAAGCTATAAAGCCCCGGCGGAGCCCTGGGACGCGCTGGCGCTCACCATTCCCGGCGACGTGCGCGCGGCCATGGAGGATAAGCTCATCACCGACCGGGACGTGAAGGAAACCATCATGACCGCCGAGGCGGAGGGCGACTACTTCGTGGACGGGGACGGCATGCGGACGGCGTGCCTCATGCGGAAGGTGCTGACCTACTGGGTGGACTATGTGCCGGAGGACGGCGGCTACGCGGTGAAAAGCGCCTACTGCCACCGCATGCACATCGGCGAGGAGGAGACACAATGAGCGAGGAAAGAAAGCTTATCTGCTCCAAATGCGGAGCGGAGCTCGTCAAGCGCCAGGTCATGTTTTCCTATATGCGCCGCACCTTCGGTCACGAGGTGCCTGTCTGCCCCAAGTGCGGCAAGGCGTATATCTCCCGCGAGCTGGCCGAGGGAAAAATGGCGGAGGTGGAGGTCCTGCTTGAGGACAAGTGACTATTCCGCCGCTTCCTTCACCGCCGTCAGCGATGAGGAACGATTCGTGTATCTGCGGGAACAGCTCGCCCGCTGCGCCGGGCACAGCCCGTTTTACGCGTACCTGCGCGGTGTGGAGGTGCGCCGCCAGGAGGATCTGGCGTCGCTCCCCTTCGTCACGGCGGAGGATATCAAGAAAAGCGGCAGCAGGATGATCTGCGTTCCCGCGTCCCGGATCGAACGGATCGTCTCCCTGCGATCCTCCGGCACCTCGGACGCGCCCAAGCGGCTTTACTTCACCGCGGGCGACCTGGAGCGCACTGTCGCGTTTTTCCGGGAAGGCATGGGCTGGATGTGTGATCCCGGCGACAGGACCGCCATCCTTCTCCCCTGCGCCTCCCCCTATGGGGTCGGCCAGCTCCTGCGTGCGGGATTGGAGCGTCTGGGCGCCGTGCCCCTCTGTCTGGGCGTTCCCGCCTCGCCGGAGGAGATGGACGCGGCGGCCTCCGCCGGACCGGACGTGCTGGTGGGCATGCCCTGGCAGGTGCGGCTGCTGGCGCTGCGGCACCCGGAGCTGAGGCCGAAAACGGTCCTCCTCTCGGCGGATTACGTGCCGGAGGCTGCTTACCGCTTCTTCCAGAAGGCCTGGAGCTGCGACACACTGTGCCACTACGGCATGACCGAAACAGGCTACGGCTGCGCAGTGGAAAGTCCGGAGCATCGGGGCATGTATCTGAGGCGGGACGAGCTCATCGCAGAGGTGGTCGACCCGGATACCGGCCGTGTCCTCCCCTGGGGGGAGACCGGCGAGCTGGTGCTCACCACCCTCCGGCGGGAAGCTATGCCCCTGATCCGCTGCCGCACCGGCGATCTGGCGCGGCTTTCGGACGGCGGCAGGATCGAGCGCGTATACGGCCGCCTCGCCGCGGACAGGAGGATCTACGCCCTCCAGGAGGCGCTGTTCCCCATTCCCTGGCTCTGGGACTATCGCTCCTCCGGCGGACTTCTGGCCAATGTGTCGGAGGACGCGCCCGCGGACTGTGCCGATCTCCTCCGGGAAAGGCTGGATGGCTCCGGCTATCACGGGGTCGGCATCACGGTCGAGCGGGTCCCCGCCAGCAGGGCTGCGCCGCTCTATACGGATAAAAGGATATAAAACGATGGCCTGCGGTCCGGCAGGCCATCGTTTTTTCAAGTCTTCAGCAAATCGGTTTCCCTTCGATAACTCACAGCAGGTGCCGCTGGATCTTGCCGCTGATCGTTTTGGGCAGCTCCTTGAGGAACACTACCTGGCGCGGGTATTTATAGGGGGCGGTGCGCTTTTTGACGTACTCCTGGATCTCCTTTTTCAGGTCCTCGCTGGGCTCGGTGCCGTCCACCAGGACGATGCTGGCCTTGACCACCTGGCCGCGGATGGGATCCGGCGCCGGGGACACGCCGCACTCCAGCACGTAGGGCAGTTCCATGAGCACGCTCTCGATCTCGAACGGCCCGATGCGGTAGCCGGAGGATTTGATCAGATCGTCCACGCGGCCCACATACCAGAAGAAGCCGTCCTCATCCCGCCAGGCCGTGTCGCCGGTGTGATACACGCCGTCGTGCCAGGCGTTTTCGGTACTCTGTTCATCGTTGTAGTAGCCGGAGAACAGACCGCAGGGCGCTCCCTCGTCGGTGTGGATGACGATCTCGCCCGTCTCGCCCACGCCCACGGGCTTGCCTTCCCGGTCGTAGATGTCCACTTTGTACAGGGGACTGGGCTTGCCCATGGAGCCCACCTTCGGCGTCATGCCCACCAGGTTCGCGATGGTCAGCGTGGTCTCCGTCTGGCCGAAGCCCTCGGTGATGGAAAGGCCGGTGAGCTTCTTGAACTTGTGGAAGACCTCGGGGTTCAGCGCCTCTCCTGCCGTGGTGGCGTGCTTGATGGAACTCAGGTCGTACTTTGAAAGATCCTCCAGGATGATGAAGCGGTACATGGTGGGCGGCGCGCAGAACGTGGTGATCTTGTGGGTCTCCAGCATCTCCAGGATGTCCTTTGCGGCAAAGCGCTCGAAGTCGTAGACAAAGACGGCGCACTCGCACATCCACTGGCCGTAGAGCTTGCCCCACAGCGCCTTGCCCCAGCCTGTCTCGCTGATGGTGAAGTGAATGCCGTTGGGGTCCACCCGGTGCCAGTACTTGGCGGTTATGAAGTGGCCCAGGGCATATTTGTAGGAGTGGACCGCCAGCTTGGGATATCCGGTCGTGCCGGAGGTGAACAGGGCAAGGCAGGGATCGGAGCCGCTGGGGGCGTCCTCCTCCCGGACAAAGTTGCCCCGGTAGATCTCCATCTCCCGGTCGAAATCGTGCCAGTCGCCCCGGCAGCCGTTGGCCATGAACTTGAGCTTCACGGTGGGGCACTTGGCCATGGCCTTCTCCGCCTCCTCGGCGGCGCGGCTGTCGGCGGTACAGATGACAGCGCAGACCCCGGCCGCGTTGAAGCGGTATTCAAAGTCCTTCTCCAGAAGCTGATCCGTGGCGGGGATAGCAATGGCTCCCAGCTTGTGCAGCGCAAGGATCGCCACCCAGAACTGGTAATTCCGGCGCAGCACCAGCATGACCCGGTCGCCCCGTTTGATGCCCATGCTGCGGAGATAGTTGGCCGCCCGGGAGGACATGCGGCTCATATCCTCAAAGGTGAAGCGGCGGACGTTCTTCCCGGCGTCCACGTGGAGCATGGCCAGCTTGTCGGGCTTCGTCTTCGCCAGGCCGTCCACGATGTCGAAGGCGAAATTGAAGTCGTCCTCGTCGATGAAGCGGATGGACTGGAGCGCGCCGTTTTCATCCTCCACCGTGTCCACGAACTGCTCGTAGATCAGGCTCTCCTCGTGCTCGGCGGGGGTGATCGTCTCATAATAGGCATCCGTATCGTCCCTGTGCTCGCCGGCCAGCACCACGGCGAGGAAGGTGCAGTCCTGCCCGTCCACGGCGATCATGCCGTGGGGCTCGGAGCTGTTGTAGTAGATGGTGTCCCCTTCGCGGAGCACCTCGGTCTGTTCGCCCACCTGCACCTTGAGGCTGCCGCTGATGATCATATCGAACTCCTGGCCGTCGTGGGTGATGGTGTGGATGGGTTTGTCCTGCTGCTCGGGATCAAAGGTATAGGTGACCCAGTAGGGCTCCGCGATCTTGTCCTTGAACAGCGGAGCCAGGCCCTTGATCTCAATGCCGGGCTCCCGCGCGGTAAGGGTACCGCCGCCCCTTCTCGTGACGGTGTAGCTCGTCAGGTGGGCGCTGCGGCCCTCCAACAGGTCGGTAAGCTCCACGCCGAAGAGCTTTGCGCATTTATGGATAAAGGTAAATGGCATATCCTCGCTTCCGGCCTCGTAGCGCCGGTAATCCTTGGGGGTGACGCCGGTCCTTCGGGCCATCTCGTCGGCGGAATAGCCGGTGATCTCGCGCATCTCGCGAATACGGGACGCTACGTCCTTCAGCATGGTGACGGTCTCGGTGGTTTCAGCCATTTTCATGTCCTCCTGTTCAAGATTTGCCGCGCAATAAAAAAACCGCCTCAAGAATACTCTTGAGACGGACAAGTATCCGCGGTACCACTCAAATTGCGCCAATGCGCCGCTCCGGGCTCCAGCAAGCCCTTGGACCTTAACGCGGTCAAACGGAGGCGTCTACTTGCATCTGCGTTCGGGCCCCGGCTCGGAAGCGATGGGTCGTATAAAAACCGCCCCGCCGGCTCGCACCATCCGCCGGCTCTCTGAAGAAGCGCATTTTTGACCGTCTTCGTCACAGCCTTTTTCGATTAAGCACATATTTACCACAAGCCGCGGCCTGTGTCAACACTTTTTTTGCTTTTTTTATTTGCCCCGTGTTCAGCCGCAGCGCGGGGGCAGGATCGTCTGCCTGCGCCTGTGCCGTTCCCGGTCGTGGATTTACTGAAAAGAAGCCCATGGCACATCTGATATTTTTATAATAATAGATGATGATTTCTGCATGATAATATGATAGAATTAATCCATCCCGATTATATGAATGCATGAAACATCAAATCTGAATAGGAGGCTCACACATATGAACATGGATGCCTGGATCCGCCAACAGATCGCAACGCAGGATAAAAAAGCCATGCCGCTTCTGTCCTATCCCGCCGTACAGCTTCTGTTCATCAACGTCGAGGATCTCGTCAAAAACGCGGGCGAGATGGCGCTCGGCGTACGGCTGATCGCGGACCGCTACAACATGCCGTTTGCGACGACCTACATGGATCTCTCCGTGGAGGCGGAGGCCTTCGGCGCAAAGTGCACCTACCATCAGGACGATATCCCCACCATCACCGGTCAGCTCGTCGAAACGATTGAGCAGGCCGAGGCGCTGGAGATCCCGGAGCTTGGCGCAGGCCGCACCGGCATCGTGCTGGATTCGCTGAAAAAGACGCTGATGATCGTGAAGGATCGGCCCGTATTCGCCAACTGCACCGGCCCATTCTCCATGGCCGGCCGCCTGATGGACGTGAACGAGATCCTTCTTCTGTCCTATGAAGAGCCGGAGCTGGTCCACGCCGTGCTGGAGAAATGCACGCAGTTCCTCATCAAATATATCCGGGCCATGAAGGAGATCGGCGCCAACGGCGTCATCATGGCGGAGCCCCTTGCGGGCCTCATGTCTGTCGGTCCCATGCACGAATTCTCCTCCAACTACGTGCGCCGGATCATCGACGAGCTGCAGAGCCGCGATTTCGTCTTCGTATACCACAACTGCTCCAACGCCATTGAGAAGAAGGTCGACGCCGTTATGGCCACCGGCGCGCGGATGTTCCACTTCGGCGACCGCGCCAATATGTGGGAGCTGCTGCAGACCCTGCCCAGCGACGTGATCGTCATGGGCAACATCAGCCCCTCCGCCGTGTTCATGTGCGACAGCACCTATAAGATGGCCCACGATACCCAAACGCTCCTGCGCCAGTGCCTGGGCTTTGATAACTTCATGATCTCCTCCGGCTGTGACATCCCCGCCAATACCCCCATCGAGAACATCGACAAGTTCTTTGAGGTCATCAACCTGGGCTACCACAAGAAGAGGCTGTGGGACCAGATCAACTGACAAGCGTCAGATCGGACCCGCAAACGACGTCAACACAGCAGTCCGGCGCCGCGATCATCGCGGCGCCGGGCTTTTGTCTTATGATTCGTCTCCGCAGGCAACGGTGACGGTCTTTTGTCCGGATCGCTCTCCGAAGGTCAGCACGATGGGAAACGTAAGCGCAAAGGTCGCGTTCTCCGCCTCCGACGAGGCGGGACGGTCCGTGTCCGGCTCCACGGTATAGCCGCGGAGCGTCACTGTTTCGCCGTCCATGGTCACGTCGTAGCAGCCCACATAGACGTAGTGGTCGTAAAACTCCCGGGCGGTGCGGTCCGTTTCGTATTCCATGCCTGTGCGCATCGCGGGCGCCCGGTACTCGTCCGTCAGCCGCCGGTCGGTCACGTACTGGATCGGGAAATACAGCACGCCCGGCCCGCCGTCCTCCCCGCCGGCGACCAGGAGCACCCGGCTCGGCCCCAGGGTATAGGCATAGCCGTATTTCGTTTTCTGCCCCGGATATCGGATCAGATACTCATTTTTCACCGGGTCGTTCTCCGTACCCGCGGGGTAAAGGGAGATGCACATATTGTATCCCGGGCGCTCGTACGCGTATACCTCGCCCACCTCATCCAGCGACCGGAGGTGGTTCGCCAGCTCGAAAAACTCCAGCTCGGAGTAGAACCGGATGAGATCCCTAGTTCCCGTCACGGCGCTGACGGCGTCCTCCCGGCATTTGATCGGGATCGTGAGCGCCTCATCGGTAAAAAGCGCGTGGGCCGTGAGCTCTCTGACCCGGACCGGCTGATCGTCGCACCCCGCGCAGCAGAGCAGGAGAAGCGACACGAGAAGCATGAACGTACAAAGGCGCTGACAAGTTGTTTTCATAGGCGTTTCCCTCCTCCGCAATACTTTTGTAATATTTATATGCATAACGCCCATTATTTCGGATTCATTCCCGTTGTTTTATGGTTATTATTATAAATGCCCCCGTGTTTTTGTCAATGATCTTTTTGCACATTATTCAGCCTCTCGTTCTGTTTAACGTTTCGCCGCTCGATCTGGAAAGGGTCTGCCGCTCAAAACTCAGGCTGATCCGCCCCACCGAATTGTAGCTGTTCCACAATTCATAAAAAACCACTTGACAAATCATACAAATGCTGTTAAAAGTAAATTTAACGTATCTGCATCGAAAGGAACGCGGCCATGTTCAATCCGTCCTCTGCTTCCCATATGCCGTCTCGCTGTGGCTCTCGCCAGGGCGATGCTTTTGATGCGAAAAACAGCGCCGTCTTTGTAAACGCAGGACATGCCGCCGCGGCATGTCTTATTCTTTTTGCGGGCGTTTTCGGCGCGGCCGTTTCCCTGCTTCTGGCGCTTACGGGGCTCCTCGGGAGCCTGATTCGACTTATCATCAGCGGCGCGACCGGAGCTCAGCTTCAAATGTCACATCTGTAATCATTATGGATTTGGATTGATGCTCCGCTTCCGGCCCGGAACGGAGTTTTTATTTTGCGCATTCGCATAAAAATGCACAAGCGGAAAGGAGTCGAAATGGAGCGGTACATCCGACCTCTTGACCGGCGCATCACCGTCATCTGCGGCCACTACGGCAGCGGCAAAACGGAGCTGGCCGTTAATCTCGCCATGATGCTCGCCGGCACGGACCACGGGTATGAGCGGCTCGCCGTCGTGGATCTCGACATCATCAACCCCTACTTCCGTTCCCGGGAGCAGCGAAAGCTGCTGGAGGACGCCGGGGTCGGCGTATACGGCAGCGCCTACCGCGGCGAGATCACGGCGGAGCTGCCCGCCCTGGGCGCGGATATCCGGGCCCCGCTGGAGGATGCGGACTGCCGGGTGCTCATCGACGCCGGGGGCAACGACAGCGGCGCCATCGTGCTCAACCAGTTCGGCAAATACTTCACTCCGGAGAACACCCGGATGCTGGCGGTGGTGAACGCCAACCGGCCGGACACCCGGGACTTTGCCGGCGCCGTGGAGCAGATCGCCGCCATTGAAGCCGTCACGGGCCTCAAGGCCGAGGGGATCGTGAACAACACCCACCTCCTGCGTGAGACGGACGCGGCGACGATCCTGAAGGGCCACCGGCTCTGTGAGGAGATCTGCGAAAAAACGGGCAGGGTCCTCTGGTGCGACTGCTACCCGGAGCCCGTCGTCCGCCGGGAGGAGCTGGAGGGGCTTCCCTACCGGATGCCGCTGAAGCTCTATATGCGTCCCACCTGGCTGGACGTCAAGATCTGAGGAACATATGATCCGATTCATTTAAGATAGTACAAACCGAAAGGAGAACGACCCATATGGCCAAATTTCTGGTGAAATTCGACGGCGAAAAATGCAAGGGATGTGAGCTCTGCCGCAACTTCTGTCCCAAGAAGATCATCGTCATGAGCACCCACATCAACAACAAGGGTTACTGCCCGCCCATGATCGAGCGGCAGGAGGAGTGCATCGGCTGCACATCCTGCGCCCTCATGTGTCCCGACGGGGCCATCTCTATCTACAAGGAGGAGGACTGACCAATGAGTGAAAAGGTACTGATGAAGGGCAACGAGGCGTTTGCCGAGGCCGCCATCCGCGGCGGCTGCCGCTTCTACTTCGGCTATCCCATCACGCCTCAGAGCGAGATCCCGGAATATATGTCCCGGGAGCTGCCCAAGCGCGGCGGCACGTTCCTCCAGGCGGAGAGCGAGCTGGGCGCCATCAACGCGGCCTACGGCGCCGGCGCCGCAGGCGGCAACGTGTTCATCTCCTCCTCCTCCCCCGGCATCGCCCTGATGCAGGAGGGCGTCAGCTTCCTCTGCTCGGCGGAGGTTCCTGTGGTGATGCTGAACGTCTCCCGCGGCGGCCCCGGCATCGGCGGCATCCAGCCCGGCCAGGCGGATTACTACCAGGTGACCCGCGGCGGCGGCAACGGCGACTACCGGGTACCCGTGTTCGCCCCCTCCAGCATTCAGGAGGGTGTGGACCTGATCTATGAGGCTCCGGTGCTCGCCGACGAGTGGCGCAACCCCATCATGCTGCTGGCAGACGGTATGCTGGGCCAGATGATGGAGCCCGTGGTGCTGCCGGAGCAGCGCCCCTTCGCGGAGTCCGCCGACATCCGGGCGAAAAAGCCCTGGGCCCTTAAGGGCTACGGCGACAGCGACAAGAACAAGGCCGTGGTCAAATCCCTCCGCATGCAGCCCGACGATCTGGAGGCCCACGTGGAGAAGCTGTTCGCGAAATACCGTGAGGCGGAGAAGGCGCTGGTCCGCTGGGAGAGCGAGGGTCTGGAGGACGCCGACGTGGTGTTCGTGGCCTTCGGCACGGTGGCAAGGCTCACCAAGGAGGCCATCGAGATCCTGGCTTCCCAGGGCGTCAAGGCCGGCCTGATCCGGCCCATCTCCCTGTGGCCCTTCCCCTATCAGGCGTTCGATGAGATCAGCCCGAAAACAAAGGTCGTCATTTCCACGGAGCTCTCCATGGGCCAGATGATCGAGGACGTGAAGGTGGGCGTCAACGGGCGCTATCCCGTGGAGCTCATCCACCGCACCGGCGGTATCGTCCCCACCTCTCTGGAGGTCGCAGAAAAGGCCCGCGAGATCCTGGCTAAAATATGAGCTGCCCGGCAGCGGAACGGAGGTTATTATGAAGCCTGTATTCGAATATACAAAGGGAATGTGCCGCGTGGACACCAACTACTGCCCCGGCTGCACCCACGGCATCGCCCTGAGACTGATCATGGAAGTGCTGGATGAGATGGGCCGCCTGGGCGACACCATCGCCGTGGCTCCCATCGGCTGCGCCGTGCTGGCCCACCAGTTCATGAATGTGGACGGCTGCGAGGCCGCCCATGGCCGCGCCCCCGCCGTGGCCTCCGGCATCCGGAGAGTCCACCCGGACAAGACCGTCCTCACCTATCAGGGCGACGGCGACCTGGCGTCCATCGGCATGTGCGAGATCATGCACGCCGCCGCCAGGGGCGAAAAGTTCTCCACCTTCTTCATCAACAACGGCATCTACGGCATGACCGGCGGCCAGATGGCACCCACCACCCTCATCGGCCAGCGCAGCACCACCAGTCAGGACGGCCGCACCAGGGAGCAGGCCGGCATGCCCCTCAAAATGTGCGAGATCCTCTCCGGGCTGGACGGGACCGTCTACGCCGAGCGGGTCGCCCTCAACTCCCCCGCCCATGTCCGCGCCGCCAAAAAGGCCGTGCGCCGCGCCTTCGAGCTTCAGGATCAGCGCATCGGCTTCACGTTCGTGGAGTTCCTCTCCACCTGCCCCACCAACTGGGGCCTGACGCCTGCCGACGCCATGAAATGGGTGGATGAAAAGGTGATCCCCTACTATCCCCTCGGGGTATACAAACAGCCAGAGGAGGCGAAATAAGATGAGCACACATAAGCTGTTTTTCGCCGGATCCGGCGGGCAGGGCATCCTGCTCATGGGCCAGATGATCACTTACGCCGCCATGCTGGAGGACAAATCCGCCACGTTCCTCCCCTCCTACGGCCCCGAGATGCGCGGCGGCACCGCCAACTGCACCGTGGTCGTCTCCGACAAGCCTGTCAGCTGTCCCCTGATCTATGAGGCGGACGCGGTGGTGGCCATGAACCTGCCCAGCCTCCTCAAATTCGAATCTCGGGTCAAGCCCGGCGACGCCATGCTACTGAACACCTCCATCCTCGACCAGCGGCCGACCCGCACGGACATCAACGTATGCGAGGTGGCGGTGAACGAGATCGCCATGGAGCTGGGCAACATCCGCACGGCCAACATGGTCATGCTGGGCGCCGTCGTCCGCACCACCGGCGTCGTGAGCCAGGAGTCCATTGAAAAAGTCATGCACAAGATCTTTACAGGTAAGAAGGCCGAGCTCATCGGGCTCAACACCAAGGCCTTTGAGTACTGGAAAAAGTAACGGAGGAACCGCCATGAAATACGATATCCGTATCGAACGCACAAAAAACCCCGCGCCCAAGCCCGATCCCGACAACCTGGGCTTCGGCAAGATCTTCACCGATCACATGTTCGTCATGGACTATGACAACGCCCACGGCTGGCATGACGCCCGCATTGTCCCCTTCGACAATATCACCCTGCACCCCGCCGCCACCGTGTTCCACTACGGCGCCGAGATCTTCGAGGGCCTCAAGGCCTATCGCACGCCGGACGGCTCCGTGCAGCTCTTCCGGCCCATCGAGAACATCCGCCGCATGAACAACTCCGCCGAGCGCATCTGCCTGCCCCAGCTCGACGAGGAGGGCGCGCTGGACGCGCTGCTGAAATTCGTGGAGGTGGAGAAGGACTGGGTCCCCTCCGCCCCCAACACCTCGCTGTATCTGCGGCCGTTCATGTTCGGCGCGGACCCCTTCCTGGGCGTGCACACCGTGGACAAGACCACCTATATGATCATCGCCTCCCCTGTGGGCAGCTATTATAAGGAGGGGCTCAACCCCGTCACCATCATGATCGAGACCGAGGACGTGCGCGCCGTCCGCGGCGGCACCGGCTATGCCAAGTGCGGCGGCAACTACGGCGCCAGCTTCCGCGCCGGCAAGAAGGCCGAGGAGAAGGGCTATTCCCAGGTCCTGTGGCTGGACGGCGTGGAACGCAAGTACATCGAAGAGGTGGGCGCCATGAACGTCATGTTCATGGTGGGCGACGAGGTCGTCACCCCCGCCCTCACCGGCTCCATCCTCCCCGGCGTCACCCGCAAGAGCTGCGTGGAGCTGCTGAAGAGCCGCGGCTACAAGGTCAGCGAGCGGCTGTTCAGCCTGGAAGAGCTGAAGGAGGCCTGCGCAAGCGGCGAGCTGAAGGAGGCCTGGGGCTGCGGCACCGCCGCCGTGGTCTCCCCCATCGGCCATCTGGCCATCGGCGACGAGATCTACACCATCAACAACAACGAGATCGGAAAAGTTACTCAGGAGCTTTACGACGCCCTTACAGACATCCAGTGGGGCCGCGCCGCGGATCCCTTCGGCTGGATCACCAAGGTCAACTGAACATCACACGTCCGGGGCGCGTCCTGCGGCGCGCCCCGCCACTTATTCTGCGATTCCTTTGGAGGGATGTACTATGAAAGAGATCAAAGTAACCGACATCACGCTGCGGGAGAGCGGACAGCTCAATTCCACCGGCCTCAGCTTCAAGGAGAAGCTGGAGATCGCCCGGCTTCTGGAAAAGCTCAGCGTGGACGTCATCGAGCTGGAGCGCATGACCGACAAGCCGGCGGACGCCGCCCTGCTGCGCACCCTCGCGGCTACCATCAGGGGCAGCGCCCTCTCTGTCCCGGTGAGCCTGGATAGGATCGAAATCGACCGCGTGTGGTCGTCGCTCTCCGCAGCGGCGCACCCGCGTATCAATATCGTGCTCCCCACCTCCACGGTGCAGATGGAGTACTTCAACCACATGAAACCCAAAAAGGCGCTGGAGCTGGTGACGGATCTGGTAAGCTACGCCGTCTCCCTCTGTCCGGATGTGGAGCTCACCGCCGAGGACGCCACCAGGAGTGAGCGCTCCTTCCTCATCTCCGTCATCTGCGCCGCCATCGGCGCCGGCGCCAAGACCATCACCCTGTGCGACGCCGCCGGGGAGAGCCTTCCCCAGGAGCTGAGCGCCTTCATCGAAGAGATGTATACCTCTGTGCCGTCGCTCTCCGACGTGGTGCTGGGCGTTCAGTGCCGGGACAGCCTGGGGCTCTCCGCCGCGACCGCCCTCAGCGCGGTCAGCGCCGGAGCTTCCCTGCTCAAGGGGACCTTCTCCGGCTCCTCCGGCTTCCTCTCCATCGGGCAATTCATTCAGATCACACGCGCCCGCGGCGACGCGCTGGGAGTGACCACCGGCCTCAATGCCGGTGAATGGCAGCGGATCTGCCGCCAGCTCGAGGCGCTGACCGGCGCGAACCGCGGCGGCCATTCCGCCTTCGGCACCACCGTTGGCTCCGCCACCGAGACGGAAGCGGAGAGCGCCGCCCTCACCTCCGATGCGGATAAGCTCACCGTCCGCCGCCACATCACTGCCATGGGCTACGACGTCAGCGACGAGGATATGGAGCAGATCTATTACCAGTTCCAGGCTCTGGCCGGGAAAAAGCAGGTCTACAACCGGGATCTGGAGGCGCTTGTGGCTGAGACTGCCCATCAGGTGCCCCCCACCTACCGGCTGGAGGATTACGTGATAAACAGCGGCAGTTCCATCACCGCCACCGCCTGCCTGCGCATCGACCACAACGGCAGCCCCATCCAGGCCATCTCCATCGGCGACGGACCCATTGACGCCTCCTTCCTCGCCATCGAGCAGGCGCTGGGCCACCGCTACGAGCTGGAGGATTTCAAGATCCGCGCCGTCACCGAAGGGCGAGAGGCGCTGGGCGACGCCCTGGTAAAGCTCCGCAGCGACGGGAGGCTGTACTCCGGCCACGGTCTGTCCACCGACATCATCGGCGCCGCCATCCGGGCATACCTGAGCGCCGTCAACAAAATCGTATATGAGGAGAAAAACGCATGAAGCTCTCCTATTATTCCGGCTGCTGGGAGCATCAAAGCTGGGAAAAGCACCTGGTCACAGCCCACGAAATGGAGCTGGACGGGGTGGAACTGTGCTGCACCCGCAGTGAATATGACCGATACATGGACCGCTCCGGCGGTCCGGGCGAACGCCGCAGGCTGCTGCGGTATCTGAGCGAAAACGCGCTGGAGGTCCCCTGCCTCACCGTGGAGCTCTCCAATGAGCAGGACATGGTGGACGATTCTCTGGAGGCCATCCGCCGCGCCATCCGCCTGGCGGAGGCGCTGAGCATATCCAACGTGCTTCTCTCCATACCGCTGGAAACCGACATCGATGAGGAATGCGTCGTCGCCTTCGCGGGGGAGACGCTGCCCGCCGCCATCGACGCGGGCGTCACCCTGCTCATCGAGACCACGGGCATCTATGCCGATACGGCCCGCCTGTGCGCGGTGCTGGACCGCTTCGCCTCCGACAATCTGGCCGCTGTCTGGAACCTGCACGACCCCTGCATGCTCATGGGGGAGACTCCCAATCAGACGATTCAGAATCTGGGCGCCTATGTGCGCCACGTGCACATCCGCGACTCCGTGAAGGAGGGGGACGCGGTCTCCTACCGTATGGTGGGGGACGGCGACCTGCCCATCCGGGAGCTGCTTCTTGCCCTGCGCTCCATCGACTATAACGGCCACATTGCCCTGGATATGCCGGGCGACGGGGTCGAGCTCACGGAGCAGGAGATCGTGCTCCCCTATTTCGTCAGCATGATGAACCGCATCACCGGAAAAGACGACCCCACCGTGGGCTGCTTTGAGAACAAGGCCGGTACCGGCAAGTTCATCTGGCAGAAGGACATCCTGCTGGAGATGACCTTCTCCCAGGTCCTGGATCGGCTGGTGGACGTGTTTCCCAACCAGTACGCCTTCCGCTACACCACCCTGGACTACACCCGCACCTATGAGGAGTTTCGTGAGGACGTGGATACCTTCGCCCAGTCTCTCATCGCTCTGGGCGTCAAGGCGGGCGACCACGTGGCCGTGTGGGCGACGAATGTGCCCCAGTGGTATATCACCTTCTGGGCAACCGTGAAGCTGGGCGCCGTGCTCGTCACCATGAACACCGCCTACAAGATCGCGGAGACGGAGTACCTTCTCCGCCAGTCCGATACCCACACCCTGGTCATGGTGGACGGCTACAAGGATTCCGACTACGTCTCCATCATGAAGGAGCTGTGCCCGGAACTGGAATATCAGCCCGCGGAGAAGCCCCTCCACTGCAAGCGGCTGCCCTTCCTGCGGCACATCATCACTGTGGATTCCCGGCAGAAGGGCTGCCTCACCTGGGACGAGGCCGTGGCCCTCTCCAGGACCGTGCCCAGGGAAGAGGTCTACCGCCGGGCCGCCCGGGTAGACCCGGACGACGTGTGCAACATGCAGTACACCTCCGGTACTACGGGTTACCCGAAGGGTGTTATGTTAACCCATCGGAACGTGGTCAACAACGGTAAATGCATCGGCGACCGGATGGATCTCTCCACTGCAGACCGGATGATGATCCAGGTGCCCATGTTCCACTGCTTCGGCATGGTGCTGGCCATGACTGCGGCCATGACCCACAGCGCCATGCTCTCCCCGCTGCCCTACTTCTCTCCCAAGTCAGCGCTGGCCTGTGTCCGGCAGGAGCGGATCACCTGCTTCCACGGCGTGCCCACCATGTTCATCGCCATGCTGGAGCACCAGGACTTCCGCAGCGAGGACTTCTCCTATATGCGCACGGGCATCATGGCGGGCAGTCCCTGCCCCATCGCCATCATGCGCGACGTGGTGGAGAAGATGCACATGACCGAGATCACCATCGTCTACGGCCAGACGGAAGCCTCTCCCGGCTGCACCATGAGCAGCACCGACGATCCGCTGGAGGTGCGCGTGGCCACCGTGGGCCGCAACCTGCCCGGGGTGGAGTGCAAGATCGTGGACCCGGAGACCGGGGAGGATCTGCCTGACGGAGTCAACGGCGAGTTCGTGGCCAGGGGCTACAATATCATGAAAGGCTACTACAAGATGCCGGACGCCACCGCCGCCACCATCGACGCGGACGGCTGGCTGCACACCGGTGATATCGCCTGCCGCACGCCGGAGGGGAACTACCGCATCACAGGCCGCCTCAAGGACATGATCATCCGCGGCGGTGAGAACATCTACCCCAAGGAGATCGAGGAATTCCTCTATACCTACCCCAAGGTACAGGACGTGCAGGTCATCGGCGTTCCCTCCGCCCAGTACGGGGAGGAGATCATGGCCGTCATCGTCCCCAAGGAGGGGGAGACCATGACCGAGCAGGAGGTCAAGGACTACGTCTACGCCAACATGGCAAAGCACAAGGTGCCAAGCTATGTGGAATTCGTGAAGGCATTCCCCATGAACGCCGCGGGAAAGATCCTCAAGTACAAAATGAGGGAGGACGCGGTGAAAAAGCTGGGACTCCAGAAGGACGCCGCTATCGAAACCGCGTAAACCGCCGATCCGCACAGATCACCAGCGCTCCCGGCCGCATGGCCGGGAGCGCTTTTTCCTTTTCTATCCCAATGCGATATCCAGGATCATCATCACGGAAAAACCCAGAAGGGTGAACAGAGCGATGAAGTCCTTGTTTTCGTTCGTCTGGCTCTCCGGGATCAGCTCCTCCACCACCACATACACCATGGCGCCCGCCGCGAAGGCCAGCAGATACGGCAGCAGCCGCCTTGCGCCGATGACCAGCACCGCGCCCAGGATACCGGCGACCGGCTCCACAATGCCGCTGAGCTGCCCCAGCATAAAGGCCGTTTTCCTGGAACACCCCTCCCGCAGAAGGGGAAGGCTCACCGCCGTGCCCTCGGGGAAGTTCTGGATCCCGATGCCAAGGGCCAGCAGGCACGCGGCGGCCAGCGTCGCGCCGTCGAGCCCGTATTGCAGGGAGCCGAAGGCAACGCCCACGGCAAGCCCCTCCGGGATGTTGTGCAGCGTGATGGAAAAGATCAGCATGGCGCAGCGCCTTCGGCTGCTTTCGGCCGCGGCGGATTCCTCGCCCCGGGACATGATCCTGTCCCCGACGAAAAGCAGGATCCCTCCGCCCAGAAATCCCACGAGAACCGTGACCCAGCTCACCATCCCCAGGGCGGCGGCCATCTCAATGGCCGGCCCCAGCAGCGACCAGAAGGAGGCCGCGATCATCACGCCCGCCGCAAACCCCAGGCAGGCATCCAGAACGTTCTTTTCCACGCTTCTGAACAAAAAAACAAGCGCCGCACCCAGCGCCGTGACGCCCCACGTGAACAGGGTGGCGATCAGCGCCTGGACCGGGTGCGGAAGCTGACTGAACCAAACCATATACCCGCTCCTTCACCGTTTTATCCATCCTATGCGTCCGCGGCCGAGGGGTGAAAAGCGCGCGGGCATGAGAAGGGCGGCGCGGTCCCTCTTGACTTGGACGGCATATGGTTTATAATCCTAGTATCTGAAATTCTTGCCTGCGGCGCGGCGCGGCCGTTCCGCAGGCGGCGGGGAGTCAGGGGCCATGTGGAAATACTTTGGCGTGATATGCAACGTGATAACGGTCCTGCTGGGCAGCGGGCTGGGGCTCATTCTGCGGTCCCGGGCCGGGCAGGGCAGGGACTCCGGCCGGGAAAAGCTGCCGGACGTGATGATGGTGTGCCTGGGCTTCTGCACGGTCTTTGCCGCCGCCTCCGGCCTCATCGGAGTGGAGAACGGCGTGCAGGCGATCATCGTGGTGTTCAGCATGGCCGCCGGGCTTCTTATCGGCTGGCTCCTGCGGATCGACGACCGTCTGAACCGGCTTGGCGACCGGCTCGTCCGCCGGACATCCGGAAACGGGCAGACGCGCGCCAACCCCGCGGAGGGGGTGGTCACGGCGGTGCTGCTGTTCTGCGTCGGGTCCATGACCTTCCTGGGCTCCTTCAGTAGCGCGGCGAATCCCGCCGGCGGACTGGTGCTGGAATGCCACACCACCCTCCTCATCAAGTCCCTGCTGGACTGCGTCTCCTCCGCCTGCCTCACAGTGACCTTCGGCGCGTCGGTGCTGGGCTCGGCCGTGTTCGTGCTGCTGTTCCAGGGGCTTCTGGTGGCGCTGGCCGCCCAGTTCCAGCCGTTCCTGGATCGGATCGCGGTGATGCCCGTGCTCAACTGCGTGGGCTCGCTGATCCTGCTGGCCATCGCGGTCAATCTGCTGGGACTGAAAAAGATCAAAACGGCGGATTATCTCCCCGCACTGGTGATCCCGGTGCTCCTTTGCTGGATCATCGCGTGAATCCAATATAAATCAGCGCCCTGCGGTATGTGCCGCAGGGCGCTTGTTATTCTATGACCACGTCGCAGGTGCGCTGCCCGTAGTATTCCATCATCGAAACGGCGGCGCTGTCTATCCGCTCGCCGCAGACCAGGATCGGCACGGCGGGGGGACAGCTCACGCCGGGAGAGGCCAGCACCCGTCCCAGGCACTCGCCCACAGGCAGCGTCTCAAACGGGGACAGCAGCGCCTGCCTCGGGGACAGGACGCGCCGCGGCCTTCCCGCCGTCGGCGGTCCGCCGGTCAGGGGCGGGCGGCGTTCGATGCCCCGTAGGGCCCGGTACAGCCGGTCACAGGCGTCCGCTTCATTTTCCGGAGTGAACATGCACACCAGGTGATCCGGGTCGAAGAATTCACAGCGGATGCCTCTCTCCGCCAGCAGCGACGCCAGCTCCGAGCCGGTATAGCCCCGGGAGCGCGGGAGGATCGTCAGCTTCAGGGGCTCGTCCCCCGACGTCTGCCAGCCGTCCTCATGAAGCTGCCGCTTCAGTGTGTCCAGCCGCCGGATCATCTCCGCCAGGCGCTCCCGATATCCCTCCGCCAGCGTCCGGTTCGCCAGATCCAGCGACTGGAGGATGAGGTAAGAGGGGCTCGTCCCCGCGAAGAGGCCCATGGCCGTCTCCGCCATCTCCCGCAGCGTCTCCGGGCAGCGGGAGGACAGGTGCAGATACGCGCCGCCGGTGAGCACGGGCAGCGTCTTGTGCCCGGAGTCACAGCAGATATCCGCCCCCAGGTCCATGGGATGGCGGGAGGGGGACAGGAACCGGAGGTATGCCCCGTGGGCATTGTCCACCAGAAGCAGCGCGCCGTGGGCGCGGCAAAGCGCCGCCAGCGGCTCCAGCGCCGCGCAGTTGCCCAGATAATCGGGGCTCGTCAGATATACGGCGGCGGGCCGCTCCCCGATCAGCACCCGCTCCAGCTCCTCCGGTGAAATGTCACAGCGAACGGGACCGTCCGCCTCATTCTCCGAAAACAGCCAGAGGATCTCCGCGTCCAGGAGGGCAGCCGACGTCACAAAGGTCTTGTGGGCGTTGCGTCCCGCCGCGATCAGCGGGCGCCTGCCGGTCATGGCCGCGTACCGGATCGCCAGGTACACCATGGCCCGGATACAGAGGGACGACCCCTCCGCGGAGTACACGGTCCTGGCGCTGCCGAACAGGGCGGCGGCGTTCTCCTCGCTTTTCCGGATGATCCCCTCCGCCCGGTACAGCACGTCCGCGCCGGGGATCTCCGTGATGTCCAGCGGCTCGGGCCCCAGCAGGGCGCGCCCCTTGTGCCCCGGCATGTGCAGCCGAAGGCTGCCGCTCTCCGCGCAGGCGCGGGCAAAATCCGCAATGGGGGTATCCATCAGCTCTCCTGCGCCTCGCGCTGCGCCCTGTCCACAGCCAGCATGACGGCGCACTCCATCCGCTTGCGGAACAGCTCGCAGCCCGCTTCGTAGATACCGGTGATGGCGCCGGAGGCGTGGTAGGCATTGGCCGCGCAGCCCCCGGAGCAGTAGAGCCTTGCCCAACAGTCGCGGCACTCGGGCCGGGCGTAAACGCTGCATGAAGCGAACTCGTCCCGCACCGCCGTGTTCGTGACCCCGTGCCACACGTCGCCCAGGAGGAAGCGCTCCTCCCCCACGAACTGGTGACAGGGGTACAGCTCACCCGCGGGCGTCACCGCCATGTACTCCGTACCGGAGCCGCAGCCGGAGATGCGCTTGTAGATGCACGGTCCGCCGGAGAGGTCCAGCATGTAGTGGTAGAAGGTGAAGGGCCTGCCCTCACGCTCCCGCTCCAGCATCAGCTCCGCCAGCTCCTCATACTGCTTCATGACGATCTGCCGGTCCGCTTCCGTGAGGGCGGAGGGATCGTCCGGCGCGCAGACCACGGGCTCCATGCTCAGCTCCGTGAAGCCCAGGTCCAGCATCTGGCGGATGTCACTCAGAAAATCGGGATTCCAATGGGTGAAGGTGCCCCGCATATAGTAATTCTTCCCGCCCCGGGCGGCCACCAGCTTCCGGAACTTCGGTACGATCCTGTCCCAGCTCCCGTTTCCGGCGTAATCCACCCGGAAACGGTCGTGGACCTCCTTCCGTCCATCCAGGCTCAGTACCACGTTGCTCATTTCCCGGTTGGCGAAGTCGATGACCTCGTCGTCGATGAGCATCCCGTTTGTGGTGAGGGTGAAGCGGAAATTCTTCCCCGCTTCCTTCTCGATGGCGCGGGCGTAGGCCACCAGCTCCTTCACCACGGTGAAGTTCATCAGCGGCTCTCCTCCGAAGAAGTCCACCTCCAGATTCCGCCGCGAGCCGGAGCTCTTCACCAGGAAGTCAAGCGCCTGCCGACCCACCTCGAAGCTCATCACAGCCCGCTCGCCGTGGTATTTCCCCTGGCTTGCGAAGCAGTAGGAACAGTTCAGGTTGCAGGTGTGGGCCACGGGAAGGCACAGCGCTTTGACCACGCCGGCGTTTTTTTCCTTGAGCGCGCCTGCCAGCGGCTCAAAGCTGTCCGGCGCGAAAAGCTGACCGGCGGCCTTCAGCTCCCCGATCTGCTCATAGCATTCCACGAGCTCGCTTTCCGGGAGGGAAGCATACTTCTCCCCTATGGCGGCCAGGACCTCTGCCCGGTCATGCTCCTCATACAGGCCGATCATATCATAGGCCAGCTCATCCACCGCGTGGACCGCGCCGGAGCAGACGTCGAGCACGATATGGTGACCGCCCAGAGTGAAACGATGTATCATCGTTGTCTCTCCTTTTCACAAGAGTAAAAATGCCGCCTGTAAAGGCGGCATTCGGTTTTGCGGGGATTACTTGCTGCTTTTTACAGCTTCGCTGTTCTCGCAGCGCTGATTGGCGATGCCGCAGCTCGTCTTGCAGGCGGACTGGCAGGAGGTCTGGCACTCGCCGCAGCCGCCCTTGGCAGCGCTTTCACAAAGGTCGCGGGTCTTGATGGTGGTGATGTGTTTCATTGCATAAAGCCTCCAAGCTCCATATTCTTATTTTTATATACCATAGATTTCCCGTCAAGTCAATCTCAGAATCCATTTCCCGAAAAAACGGCGCGCCGTCATCTCCTGAAAATGTCCAGCGCCTGGCGGAAGCTCTCGGCCAGCTCTTCCCAAAGCCGCTCCGCGTTCTCTCCCGCGCTGCTGATGTTCTCCATCATGCCGGCCGCGGCGCCGGTCAGATCATCCCGCACGCCCTGGGCTGTCTTCCTGAGATCGACCAGCTGTCTGCGCCCAAGCTCCCGGAGCCTGTCCGGCCCGTCGAACCGACGGGCAGCTGCCGTGATCAGCAGATCCCGCTTCTTCTCCGGCAGCAGTCCCCGCCTTTTCTCCTCCAGGATCGCCTGATACCGGTCATAGGCCGCCGCTACACTGTCGCTCCAGGAGAGGTAGAGTTCCTCCATGGCGCGCCGTCCCACAGCGCGGACCGCGTCCTTCCGGCCCGTCAGGGAGGACAGCAGCGCCGCCATGGCCTCCGCCGACTCGTCGATAAGAAAACCGTTCCGCCCGTCGACAACGTCCTCCGCGGCGCAGGAGCCCCGGATCAGCACGCTGGCGAGCCCACAGGCCGCCGCCTCCCGCACCACGAGACCGTTCGTATCGAAGGTGGAGGGGAACAGGAACAGATCCGCGCGGGTATTCCATGCCCGCAGCTCCTCCCGGTCATAGATCGCCCCGGTGAAAACGCATTTCGCATCCCCCTCCATGAGGCCCAGATCGGCTGCCTTCTCCTCCAGCAGCTCCCTGTCCGGACCCTTGCCCACGAAGATCATGCGGAAGGCGTGTCCCCCGTCCTTCAGCAGCTTCAGCGCGTCCAGGAGAAGCGGCAGCCCCTTGTAGGTGATGAGCCGTCCCACGTACAGGTATACGGGCACGCCCTCCGGCAGGTCATAGCCGGCCGTCGCTTTTGCGACCGCGTCGCCGGCCGCCCTGCCCCTGGCAAAGTCCACGCCGTTCGCCATCACCCGGTACGATCCCCGAAAGCCCAGAGAGCGCAGGTTCTCCCCCGCGCCGCGGCTGACGACCCAGACCTCATCGCAGGGCTCGATCCCCGCCACCATGGCCCGGATCCCCTCCTGGGCCACGGGCTTCAGCTTCACTGCCCGGTTAATGTCGATGTCATACTTCGTGTGGTAGGTGAACACCACCGGCGCGCCGGTGGTCTCCCGCAGGAGCCGTGCCATGATGTTGGAGACAGCCGGACAGTGGGAGTGGATGATATCCGGCTCGAATGCCCGCAGCGCCGCCACGGACCGTTCTTCAAAGGGATCGCCTGCCCGATACCCACCCGCCGCGGCGTGGATGGCGAAGCTTCGGTATGGCACCACAGGATAGGGATAATCGTCATATGCCGCTCCCGGATAGCCCGGCGTTCCCACGATGACCCGCGCCCCGTGCTCGTCCCGGAGATGGCTCGCGTAGTTCACCACCACGTTGGCCACCCCGTCGATGACCGGGGGAAAGGAATCGTTCAGCAGGCAGATGTTCATGTTCCGTCCTCGTTTCACAAGTTGAAATCCAATCAATCTAACTGAGATCCGCGCGGTCTTCAATGGGCAAAAACACGGACCGCCTCCCGCCCCGCGCCAAAGGATCGGGCGCTGCCATAAAACACGATCCCGGAGCTGCATAGCCCCGGGATCAGAGGTATCCGATGGTCAGATCGCCAAGCGCCCCGGACGGTCAGAACTTGTTTTCGTTTCTGGAAATGATGTCATTCTGCAGATCCACGCCCAGCTCCACAAAGTAGGCGGAGTAGCCCGCGATGCGCACCACCAGGTCCCGGTACTCCTCCGGGGTCACCTGGGCCTGGCGCAGGGTATCGGTGTCCACCACATTGTACTGTACCTCCAGACCGCCCTCGGCAAAGTACTCCTTCGTCATATCGCGGAGCTTCTCCTTTCCGTCCTCGCGGCTGAGGACGGAGGGGTGCATCCGCATATTCAGCGCCACGCCGCCCAGATAGTTGTGATGGTCGAAGCAGCAGGTGGAGCGGAACACGGCGGTGGGGCCGTTCTTGTCGCGGCTCTGCGCCGGGCTCATGGCATCGGCAATGGGCTCGCCGGTCTTTCTGCCGTCCGGCGTTGCCCAGGTCAGCTTGCCCTGGGCCACATGATCGCTGGCGCCGTACAGGCCGCATTTGTAGACCTTGCTTCTGGTGGAGTGGAGTGTCTTGCTGATCTCATAGTAGAGGTCTACCACGAATTTCAGCTCCATATCCGCGTAGGGGTCGGCGTTGCCGTAATGGGGCACCTCATTGAGAAGCCGCTGACGCAGGGGCTCATACCCCTCCCAGTTCACGATCCAGGCGTCGTACAGCTCACGGGTGGTAAGGTAGTGGTTATCGAAGCACATGTACTTGATGGTGGTGAGGCTGTCGCCCAATGTGGCGAGGCCGGTGGCCGTGCCGCCGTAGGAGTTGTACTTGGCGCCGCCGTCCACCACGTCGCGGCCCTTCTCCATGCAGCCCTCGATGGAGCAGGAGAGGAGCGCCTGGGGGATATAGTAGTGCGAGATGTATTCCGCATAGTTGTTGGTGGTGACGAACATGCGCATGATGTGGTAGCCCATCTTCCTGACAGCCTCCCGCACCTCCTCGATGGAGTTCATCTCGTAGAGGTAACCGGTGTGCAGGGAGCACTGGTAGCCGTTGAAGGGGTTGATGCCGTTGTTGATGGCCATGTTGAAGATGGTGCCCCACAGCACCGCGGCGTGCGGCGGATGCATGCCGTTGGGCGCGGGATAGTCGTTGCCGCAGCCCACGATCTCCTGGCAGCCGATGATGCCGTAGTCCCGGGCGTCCCGCAGCTCGTACCCCAGGTGGCTCATAAGCGAGGGGATGATGACCTCGTCGTTCTGATAGAGGGGCAGTCCGCCCACCAGGCGGCTCGTCTCCAGCGCCAGATCCCAAAGCTTATCCGGGCTGTTCTTGTTGAAGCGGAGGGAGATGGTGGGATCGTGGAGCTTCAGCCTGCCCACCGTCTCCAGCACCATATAGGTGACGGGGTTGGAGGCGTCCTCGCCGGTGTCCCGATCCACGCCGCCGATGGTGGTGTGCTGCCAGGTGTTGCCGATGCCGGTGGTGTCCACCAGCTTTGTGGGTCCCGCGTCGAAGAAGCAGTTGCACTTCAGGAAGAAGGCGTCCACGATCTCCTGGGCCTCATCCATGGTGAGGCGGCCCTCCTCCAGATCCCTTTTCAGGAACGGCCAGGTATACTGGTCAAAGCGGCCCAAAGCCGGGGACGGCATCATGGATTCGTTCCAGACGCAGATCTGGAACATGACCACTGCCTGGCACGCCTCCCAGAAGGTACGGGCCGGGTTTTCGGAGATGTTCATGAGGCCGTCGGCCATCATCTCCAGCTCCGCCTTCCGTTTGGGATCGTCACAGGCGGCAGCCTTCTCGGCGCACTTGGCGGCGTAGCGCTTCACGTGGAGCATGGCGGCCTCGGTGGCAATGGTCACGGACTTGTAGAACATATATTTGTCCACGTCGTCACCCATCAGATTGCCGTAGTGTTCGTCGATCCATGTCTGGGCCTGGTCGTGGATAGCCCTGTAACCCACATTGATGATTTTCTCATAGCCGGCCACCAGGTGTCCGGCGGGGAGCCCCACCAGACTCATGCCCCCCTCCACGTAGCTGGAGGCCATGGTGTTCTTCAGCTCTTCAAAGTGGTCCGGCTGCCAGGCGTCCGCCACGATACCCACCTTGTGCTCCTTCCAGAAGGGGATGACGCTCTTCAGGTTCTCATAGTCCTCTGGGCTGATGCAAAGCCGCAGTTCCTCCCCCTTGGGGTTGTGATACAGGCCATCCTCCCAGATCGTCCACTCGCCCTTGTCGATGGGCTCGATGATCCAGTCGGAGAAGGTCCCCCACTCCAGATACGCGGGCGCGCCGCAGAAGTGGCAGCCCTTGTTGCCCACGATGAGCTCGAAGTCCTCCACCAGGACCTCCTTCTTCTCGCACAGCTCCTTGAACACCAGCGGGCGCTGGATGATGGGCACCACATGGTCGTATTTCTTATAGGCCTCCGTCAGGATCATGGCGCGCTCGGAATCAAAGCGCACGACTCTGTCCCTGATAAGCTCGCGCATCTGGCGGATGCGCTCCGTGACCGGTCTGAACTGATACATAATGAACCTCCTTGCATCGGTTATGATCTCTCTGTTGTTTCTATTATATAATCCCTTTTCCCCGTTGTAAACGGTTATTTCCGTTTCGGCGGACAGGGTCGCCCCCAAGCCGCCGGGCAGAGCATATTTCAGATTGCTCTTTGCACTTCTGCGTTTTCGTGGTAGAATCACATCAAAACAGAAACTGACTGAAATGAGGTACGGATATGGAACAAGTGCGCAGATACGGCCACTGGGCCGACAAGCCGGAGCCGATCCCGGCGGAGCAGATCACGGAGACGGTCAGCGCCGATGTGGTGGTCGCCGGATGCGGCATGTCCGGGGTGAGCTGTGCCCTCCGGGCCGCCCAGGGCGGCGCGGACGTGATCGTGCTGGAAAAGAGCGGCTCCTGGTCCGGAAGAGGCGGGAATATCGGCGTGGTGAACTCCTCGTTCATGCGGTCGCAGGGCTATGAGAACGATCCGGAAGCGTTCGCCCGGGAGTGGATCAAGCGCAGCGGCAACCGCTGTGACGAGCGGATCCTCTGGCGCTACATCAATGGCTCTCCCCGGGCCATGGACTGGCTTCTCGACATCGTGACACGGCCGGAATACGGCTGCCGCCCCGCGCTGCAGGGAAGCGTATACAAGGGGGAGACCTACCGGGAGCTCTATGGCTCCCATCGTCTCTTTGGCGGGCCCATGGAGAAGAAGGGCATGCGCGCCGGCGGCGCGGACGCCGTATACGCCATGTATACCGAGGCGGTGAAGCTGGGCGTCCGGCTCTTCTTCCATTCTCCCGCTGTGGAGCTGACGAAGGAAAACGGCCGGGTCACCGGCGTCATCGCGGAAACGGAAAACGGATATCTGCTGGCCCGGGCAGAAAAGGCAGTGGTCCTCGCCACCGGCGATATCGGCGGCAATGAGGAGATGTGCGCGGACCTGGCGCCCCTGGCGAACAAATGCGCCAGCAAGATCTACGGGCCCAAGGGCGGCAACATGGGCGACGGGCACCGGCTCGGCCTCTGGGCGGGCGGCTCCTTTGAGGATACGCCCTTCCCCACCATGCTCCACCCGCAGGCGTACCACTTCCGCAACTACTGCTTCCTGTTCGTGACGCCGGACGGACGCCGCTTCATGAACGAGGACAGCTACGTGCAGGGCAAGACCGTGGCCATTCTCCGGGAAAACGCTCCCTACGCCTGGAGCATCATGGATTCCGGCTGGCGGGAGAAGGTCCCGGCCACCCTCCCCTACGGCGGCGGTCTGTTCTGGGGCGGCGACTGCGAGGTGGGTGAGAGCGAATTCATCCTCGAGGAGGAGGAGCGCATGCTGGCATGGGGCCTCAAGCGCGGCGTGGTGGTCACCGGAGATACGCCGGAGGAGCTTTCCGAACGGATGGGCGTCCCCTCTGACGTGTTCACAGGGGAATTCGACCGCTACAACGCCCTGTGCGCCGAGGGGAAAGACCGGGACTTCGGCAAGCGGCGGGAGCTGCTCATCCCCCTGGACAAGCCCCCTTATTACGGGATGAAATTCGCCCCTGCGCTGCTGACCGTGGTGGGCGGTCTCCGGGTAAACGCGGACCAGAACGTGCTGTCCGAAAACGGCGATCCCGTTGCCGGGCTGTACGCCGTGGGAAACGCCGCCGGCGGCCGCTACGGCGTGGACTATCCCATCCTCGTCCCCGGCAACAGCCACGGTACAGCGCTGACCCTGGGCTTCCTCCTGGGAGAACGGCTCGGCAGCGAAAACGACGGCTGAGAGCATTCTGTAATTATGTAAACCGAATCATCCCCTGAATGAAGTATCACCGCTCTGCATATACTCTGAAGTATAGCAAAGCGGTGATTTTTATCAAGGAGTAAGCATATGAAGAAAACGGTTAACATAAAATCTCTCGCGGTCTGTGTCGCCATACCGCTCCTCGTGGGCGGGCTGTCCTCGCTTCTGATCCGGAACTCCTTCTCTGTGTACGAGACGGAGGCGCTGCCGCCTCTGGCCCCACCCCCTGTGGTGTTCCCCATCGTGTGGGCGGTGCTGTATATCCTCATGGGCGTGTCGTCGTATCTCATCTGGCGTACAGGGGATCAGCGGCGCTTCACGGCGCTCACGGTGTACGGCGTGCAGCTCGTCATGAATTTCATCTGGCCGCTGCTGTTTTTCGAGATGAGGGAATTCCTGTTCGCCGTCATCTGGCTGGGGCTGCTGTTCATTGCGGTATTGGCTATGGCCATCCTGTTCAAAAAGCTCCGCCCCGCGGCGGGGATCCTGCAAATCCCGTATCTCCTGTGGCTGGCCTTCGCCTTTTATCTCAATCTGGGGGTGTATCTCCTCAACTGACGGCCGCAGCGCCGGTTTTGCAGAGGTACCGGATGCAGCAGTCCGCGCATTTCGGGCTGCGGGCGGGACACACGGCCCGGCCGTGGAGCACCATACGGTGGCAGAAATCGTTGGATTCCTCCGGGGGCAGCAGCTCCCGGAGCTCTTTTTCGATTTTCTGGGGCTCCCTGGAGTCCACCAGGCCCATGCGGTTCGTCAGACGGATGCAGTGGGTATCCACCACCACGCAGGAGGGCTTTTTGAACACGTCCCCCAGCACCAGGTTCGCCGTCTTGCGGCCCACCCCCGGCAGGCGCAGCAGATCCTCCATATTGTCCGGCACGCGGCCTCCAAACTCCTCAACGATCATCCGGGAGGCGTTTACGATATCCCGCGCCTTGGCCCGGTAGAAGCCGCAGGAGCGGATATATCCCTCGATATCCTCCACCTTCGCTTCCGCCAGGGACTCCAGCGTGGGATAGGCGGCGAAGAGGGCCGGGGTCACCATATTCACCCGCTCGTCCGTACACTGGGCGGAGAGACGGGTGGAGAACAGCAGCTCATAGTCCTTCTCGTAATCCAGGGAACAGAGCGCGTCCGGATATTCCTTTTTCAGCAGCGCGACGATCTCTCCGATATTCTCTCTGTAATCCACGGTATGCCCTCCTTTTGGCCATGATCCATGCCGCCGGTATTGTATCACCACGCGGGGAAAACGGCAAGCCCCGAGGTTTACAAACGGCGGCGGTTGGGGTAAAATAAAGGGAACACGATCCCGGAGGTGCACCATGTACAGGCCGCTTGCAGACGAGATCCGCCCCGAAACGCTGGATGAGGTGGTGGGGCAGGAGCATATCCTTGGCAAAAACGGGCTGCTGCGCCGCATCATCGAAAGCGGCAGCATTCCCAACATGATCTTCTACGGGCCGTCCGGCTCCGGCAAGACCACCGTGGCGAATATCATCGCCGCCGCCTCCGGCCGGACGCTGTACAAGCTCAACGCCACCACCGCCGGTATCGCGGACATCAAGTCCATCGTGGCGGATGTGGACACGCTCCTGGCGCCGGGCGGCATCCTGCTGTATCTGGACGAGATCCAGTATTTCAACAAGAAGCAGCAGCAGTCCCTGCTGGAGTTCATGGAAAACGGCAAGATCACTCTCATCGCGTCCACCACTGAGAACCCCTATTTCTACGTATACAACGCCGTGCTGAGCCGCAGCACCGTTTTTGAGTTCAAGCCCGTCTCGGCCGGAGAGGCGGAGCGGGCCGTGGAGCGGGCCTTCGCGTTTCTGCGGAAGCGGGACGGGAAGAGGATCGAGACGGAGGAGGGCGTTGCGCGCCATATCGCCTACGCCTGCGGCGGCGACGTGCGGAAGGCCCTCAACGCGGTGGAGCTCCTCTGCTCCGCCTCGGCGGAGCGGGACGGGGCTGTTTTCATCACGCTGGAGGACGCCCGCTCCGTTTCCCAGAAGAGCGCCATGCGCTATGACCGGGACGGGGACGACCATTACGATATCCTCTCCGCCCTGCAGAAGTCCATCCGGGGCTCCGACCCCAACGCCGCGGTCCACTATCTCGGCAGACTCCTGGAGGCGGGCGACCTGATCTCCCCCTGCCGTCGGCTCCTTGTGATTGCGTCGGAGGACGTGGGACTCGCCTATCCCATGGCGGCGGCCATCGTGAAAGCCTGCGTGGACTCCGCCATGCAGCTCGGCCTGCCGGAGGCGAAGATCCCCCTGGCGGAGGCGGCCGTGCTCATGGCCACGGCGCCCAAGTCCAACTCCGCCAACGTGGCCATCGAGCGAGCCATGGCGGATCTGAAGGCGGGCAGAACGGGCAGCATCCCCCGGCACCTGCAAAACGTCCACGCCGACTCCGCGGGGATGGAGCGGGAGCAGGGCTACATATACCCCCACAGCTTCCCCAACCACTGGACCCGGCAGCAGTACCTGCCGGACGAGCTGCGGGACGCCGTGTACTACGAATACGCCGACAACAAAACGGAGCAGGCAGCGAAGAAATACTGGCAGCTCGTCACGGGGGAGGACGAATGATGGACATCCGCGTGGGCGACGTACTTGTGATGAAGAAAAAGCACCCCTGCGGCGGCGACCGGTGGAGCGTGCTGCGCATCGGGGCTGACTTCCGCCTGAGGTGCGTCACCTGCGGGCGGGAGGTCATGAATCCCCGCTCCAAGGTGGAAAAAAGCGTCAAGTCCGTGGAGCGGAGCGAATAACGCCGGGGCAGCCGGTTTCGGCTTGACAAACGCATATCAGCAGTTATACAATGGCAGTTGTTATGTAAATGTCCCCGCCGCCGCGGCGGAGGGGCAAAACGATGATAAACGACCAGAACAGCCAGAGAATTAAGACCTGAAAGGCGGTACTGTTACTATGGAAGTATTTGACCGGTACGAATCGGAAGTGAGGTCCTACTGCCGCAACTACCCCGTCGTTTTCGACAGGGCCAAGGGCAGCAGGCTGTACGACACGGAGGGGAACGAGTACATCGACTTCTTCGCCGGCGCCGGGGCCATGAACTACGGTCACAACAACGACTATATCAAGAAGGCGGTTCTTGATTACATAAACGGCGACCATATCATGCACGCGCTGGATATGTATACAGCGGCCAAGCGGGACTTTATCGACTGCTTTGAGGAAAAGATCCTCAAGCCCCGGGGCTTTGATTATAAAATCCAGTTCACCGGCCCCACCGGCACCAACGCGGTGGAGGCGGCGCTGAAGCTGGCGCGGAAGGTGAAAAAGCGCAGCAATATCTTCGCCCTTATGGGCGCGTTCCACGGCATGACCCTGGGCTCCCTGTCCCTGACCACCGACGCGGATTCCCGCGCGGGCGGCGGCGTGGCGCTCCATGACGTGACCCACATCCCCGCCCCCTACATGTTCCCGGAGCTGGACACCATCCGGTACATCGAGGCTCTGCTCACCGACGATCACTCCGGCGTGGAAAAGCCCGCCGCCATCATTCTGGAATCCATGCAGGCCGACGGCGGCGTGTTCCCCATGGACATCGACTACCTGCGCAGGCTGCGGGAGCTGTGCACCAAATACGACATCCTCCTCATCTGCGACGATATCCAGGTGGGCTGCGGCCGCGCCGGCTGGTTCTTCTCCTTTGAGCGGGCCGGCATCAAGCCGGACATCGTGACTCTCTCCAAGTCCATCGGCGGCTACGGCTTCCCCATGTCCATCGTCCTGCTGAAGCCGGAGCTGGATATCTGGGCTCCCGGCGAGCACAACGGCACTTTCCGCGGCAACCAGGTGGCCTTCGTGGCCGCGAAGGCCGCCATCGACCTGATGCTGAACAATAATATGGAGGCGGAGACCCGCCGCAAGGGCGAGATCGTCCGGGAGTTCCTGGAGAAGGAGATCCGCGGCCTCTCCGGGGATATCGAGATCCGGGGCCTGGGCCTTCTCTGGGGCATCGACCTGTCGAAGCACCCCGGCGCCAGCAAGGCGACGATCAGCGAGTGCTTCAAAAACGGCCTTGTCATCGAGCGTGCCGGCCGCGGCAACGACGTGGTGAAGGTCATGCCTCCCCTGGTCATCAGCGACGAGGAGCTCATGGCCGGTCTGGAGATCGTGAAAAAATCCATCGCCGCAGTGCTGGCGAAGTAAGCGGGAGCGAAAATGGGCAAGCTGGGTTATGTGTTCCGCATCCTGAAGGGCGCGAAGCTGAAGAAATACATGGACGTGGTGGATGCCGTGCACGAAAAAACCGGCAGGAGCAAGGCGTACCTGTTCTGCGATATCATCAACTGCGCCGTCCGCTACGGCGCGGGCTACAACGACTACAACATCTTCGCCTTCTACGACATGAATCACGCCCAGCGGAAGACCTACGTCACCCGCATGAAAAACAAAAAGATCATCAGCTACCTGAACGATCCCGCCTATTCCGACATCTTCGACCAGAAGAATCTGTTCGACAAGCGGTTCCGGGAGTTTATCCGCCGCGGATTCATCGACCTTGCGGAAGCGGATCTGGACAGCTTCAAAGCATTCATCGAGGGCAAGGAGAGCGTCTTTGCCAAGCCCAATGATTCCGAGAGCGGCAAGGGCATCGAGAAGCTGGACGTCGCGGATTTTGCCTCCCCGGAGGAGATGTTCGCCTACGTGAAGGATCCCGCGAAGAATTTCGGCGTGCTGGAGGAGCTCATCGTACAGCACGAGGATATGGCGCGGCTCTATCCCCTGGCCGTGAACACCATCCGCATCGTCACGGTGGTGGACGACAACAAAAAGGATGTGCACTGCGCTTATGCCACGGTGAAAATGGGGAACGAGGGCAAATTTGTGGACAATATGGAAAACAGCGGCCTCGCCTGCCCCATCGACCAGGAGACGGGCGAGATCTGCGGCGTGGCCCACACCTCGAAGCTCATCAACTACGACGTGCACCCCTACTCCGGGGTGAAGCTCCTGGGCTATAAGATCCCCTACGCAAAGGAAGCCATCGAGATGTGCAAGCGTGCCGCGCTGGTGGTGCCCGAGATGCGCTACATCGGCTGGGACGTGTGCATCATGCCGGACGGCCCCGCCATCGTGGAGGGGAACAACTACGCGGGTTACGATTTCTCCCAGCTCCCGGAGCACAGGCCGGATAAGATCGGGGACCTGCCCTTCTTCCAGCAGTTCGTACCCGGACTTTAGACAGTATTCGACCCGCCGCGCCGCTCGGTCCGGAGCGCGCCGGCGGGTCTTTCGCATCGCCGAAAAGGAGGCGCAAGTGAAGGTAAAGCATATCCTGACCGCGGCAGCGGCGATCCTGCTGGCCGCCGCGCTGGCGGTGGGCTGCCTGGTCTTTTACGATCTCGTGAAGACGCGGCAGGTGATGGTGAACCCCTGGTTCATATCGGCGCGGGACACACAGGGGGTGGACATCTCCGAATACCAGGCGGAGGTGGATATGGACGCCCTCCACGCCCAGGGCATCCGTTTCGCCTACATCCGGGCAACGGAAGGCAGCTCCGGTGTGGACGAGCGGTTTTCTGTCAATTGGGAAAGCGCGGGAAACAGCGGCCTCGTCCGCGGGGCATACCACTTTTTCTCCTTCGACAGCCCCGGCGAGACCCAGGCCAGGAACTATATCGAAACGGTGGGCGACCTGACCGGGTGCCTCATCCCCGCCATCGACGTGGAATACTACGGCGACAAGGAGCAGAACCCGCCCGACCGGGAGGATGTGGTCCGGGAGCTGGGCGTGATGCTGCGGCTGCTGGAGGAGGAATACGGCGTGAAGCCCATGATCTACGCCTCCGGGCGGCTCTACGAGACCTGCATCAGGGGCGCCTTCGACGGTTACCCCCGCTGGGTGCGCAGCGTGTTCTACCCCGTGCTGTTCGAGGCGGGTGGAAGCTGGCTCGTGTGGCAGTACAGCGACCGGGGCGAGCTGGAGGGCTACTCCGGCGGCGAGCGGTTCATCGACCTCAACATCGTGAACCGGAAACACGGTCTGGAAGCGCTGATCGTCCCATGACACGCTAAAACAAAAAGGCCGGGAAGCGGAATTCCGCTTCCCGGCCGTCTTTTTCAGATCAGTAATACATCCTGCACAGCTCAGCCACAGCTTTGAAGACCATCTCGTTCTTTTTCTTTACCGACTCGTCCCCGATCGCGCCGAGGAAGCCGCCCAGGAACATATAGCCGCCTCCGGGGGCCAGCAGGTCGAACTGCTTCTTCAGAGATTCGTAGATCTCTTCATAGGTCACATCGGCATCCAGCAGGTGATCCCTGGCGTCCCAGCCGCCGGCGATGACCAGCCTGTTGCCGAACTTTGCCTTTACGGCAGCCAGGTCGTTGCAGGTCTGGGCGGGATCCCACATGGTGACGCCCACCTCGTTGACCAGATCGTCGAAGAAGCACTCGCTCTTGCCGCAGTTGTGCATGGAGATGGGCAGGCCGTTGTCCCGGGCATACTTGGCCTGGCGCTTGTACAGCGGAACAAGGAACTCCCGATACATCTCGGGGGAGATGAAGGGATTGGCCCATGCGGCGGTGTCGTCCATCATGGTCCACACGTCCGGCTTGCAGTATTCCACATACCGGTCCGCCACGGTGCAGTAGAAATCGCAGAGGTACTCAAACAAGGCATGTACCTCATCGGGATCCTCATAGAAGGCCATGAGACCGTTGGTGAAGCCCATGAAGCTCATGAGCGTCTGGAAATAGCCCATGTGCAGGTTCATGCAGACTGCCGTCGTCTCCCGGTTCACGTGGCGTGCCTCAAAATCGTCCTTACACATTTTTTCCCAGTCGATACCGTCCAGATCGGGCGCTTTGATCACGTCGCGCCAGTCGGCGATATCCTCCAGGATAAAATCGCAGGTTTTGGGTATAAGGGCGTTGCCTGTGGATTCGGTCGGCACGTACTCCACGCCCCAGATATCCAGACCGCCGCCGCGCTTACGGTGCTCACAGACGATGGACGGCTCGATCATGATATCCGCCGGGGCTTCTCCGTTTCTCCCCGGCATACCCATGGTGTACTGGGGGACCCACTCAGGCTGCTCACCGTACAGGCACTTCATAAAGTTTTCTTTTGCTGTAAGCATTCGATCTCCTCCGTTTTTGTATTATGCTGTTCTGCCCCTTCTTCCCGTAACACTTTACACTATAATAGCCCCGGAATCAAGAAGCAAAAACCAAAGTACGCTCAAAACTCCCGGCCGCAAGTTCAGTATTTTTTATACTGCTCCACGCCGATATCGTCGAAGGAATTCATGGAGTCATACTCCACCAGCGCAAGATCCAGCAGCGGCATGGCGCAGACGGCGCCGGTACCCTCCCCAAGCCGCATTCCGGCCGTGATCAGCGGCTTCAGGCCAAGCGCATCCAGCGCACAGGAGGCTGCCGGCTCCGCCGAAACATGACTCGCCAGCATAGCGCAGGCGCTCTCCGGACAGATGCGTGCGGCGCAGAGGGCCGCCACCGCGCTGATGAATCCGTCGATCAGCACGGGGATCCGGTAGATCCCGCCGCCCAAAAAAACGCCCGCAAGCCCGGCGATGTCGAAGCCGCCCAGCTTTGCCAGCACGTCCATGGCGTCGTCCGGGTCCGGCTCGTTCACCAGGACGGCTTTTTCAATGGCGGCGATCTTTCTCCGCAGGCCTTCGTCGGACAGTCCGGCTCCCCGGCCCGTCATCTCGGTGACGTCCCGGCGGAGCAGCACCGAGGCCACGGCGCTGGAGGTGGTGGTGTTCCCAATGCCCATCTCGCCCGTCGCCAGCAGTTCATAGCCCTTTTCGGCGCACATACGCACCATGTCAATGCCCGTGTCGATGGCCTGCTGCGCCTCTTCCCTTGTCATGGCGGGTCCCATCGTCATATCTCTTGTCCCCCGGCGGACGGCGCGCCGGATGAGCCGCGGCTCCTGCGATTCCTGCTCCATGCCGATATCCACGGCAAATACGTCCGCCCCCACGGCTCTGGACATGCGGCACACGCTGGCTGTGCCGTTCGCGATATTCTCGGAAACGATACGCGTCACGTCGCTGCCGCTCTGGCTGACCCCCTGGGCGATCACACCGTTGTCGGCGCACATGACGATGACGGCGCGCTTTTTCACGGACACATGCTCAGAGCCGGTAAGGCCGGCGATCCGCACCACCGCATCCTCCAGGAGTCCGAGGCTTCCAAGCGGCTTTGCGATCCCGTCCCATCTCTGTCTGGCCCGCTCCATAGCGGCGCTGTCCGCGGCTCGAATGTTCATTCGTATCACTCCTTATCCGGATCATAACACATTTTTCCGCCTATTACCACAAAAAAACAGCCGCACACGCGGCTGAGCAGCTCTTTGTTTTGTGCGCGCAGGGGGCGAGCGGCAAATCTCGCCCCTTACACACACTGGAAGAATGAAGAATAAAAAGATATAAAACAGAGGATGAGATCGTATGCTGGGGGAATTTGGAGGTTGGGATCATATAGGAGTTGAATGGAAATCACCACAGCAGAGACCCAAGGTCACGGTGCCGGCAAATCACCGCAACGTTCCGCAGGAACAGCCGCCGCTGCGCACAGACAGATGAATATCAAAAAACCCGACCTGACGGTCGGGCATAAAGCATCAATGCATAATCAGCAAAGCCACTCAGTCTCAACCCCAGGAGCAGTGTTCGTGCACATCAGGTCTCCCGACTTGGCTTCATCCTACTGGGGCGTCTTCCCAACCGGCTCCCCCAAAGGAAGAAATCCGGTCAGTGACAACACTGCCTTTTCGTCTGCTTCACGGTTACTGGGATAGTTCGGAAATCTCATCCGATTCCCTCGGCGAAAGGATCGCCGGCATTTGCATGCAAAGCGCACGTCAATATTCAACTGCACTTATATTAGCATACAGTGGATGAGAATGCAAGTTATTTAGTATGCCAAAATGTAATACTGGTTTTTACTCCATTTCACCGGGCAGATCGCAGCGGTATAATAGGAGAAGCATAAGCAGGAGGGAGCGGACAGCATGGAGTACGAAAACATCCGCGCCGCCCGGTTCCTGTCCCGTCCGAACCGGTTCGTGGCTATCGTGGAGCTGGACGGGGAGGAAACGGTCTGCCACGTAAAGAACACGGGGCGCTGCCGGGAGCTTCTCGTTCCCGGCGCGACCGTCTATGTGCAGGAGCGGCGCACGGGAAACCGGAAAACACCCTTTGACCTGATCGCGGTGGAGAAGGGGCAGCTCCTCATCAATATGGACAGCCAGGCGCCGAATCCCGTCTTCCGGGAATACGCGGAGGGCGGCCGCTTCACGGAGGGGCTCACGCTCCTTCAGCCGGAGGTGCGCCGCGGCGATTCCCGGCTGGATTTTTACTATGAAGCCGGCTCCAGGCGCGGCTTTGCCGAGGTCAAGGGCGTGACCCTGGAGCAGGACGGAGTCGCTCTTTTCCCGGACGCGCCGACCCAGCGCGGGGTCAGGCACCTGCGGGAGCTGATCGCCTGCCGGGAAGCGGGGCTGGAGGCGTGGGCGGTGTTCATCATCCAGATGCGCGGCGCCGTCCGCTTTGAGCCCAACCGGGCGACCCATCCGGGATTTGCCGAAACGCTGCTGGAAGCGGCCGGACGCGGTGTGGGTATCCTGGCGCTGGAATGCCTGATCACGCCGGGCTCCATCTCTGTCCTGGGGCCGGTGGATGTCCGGCTGTGACGGTGCAAAAACAGTATGGTACCATATGAAAATAGCATTGAAATCATGCGATTTTCTTTGTTGTTTTTCCGGGTGTTTCATCGTATAATACTAAGTGGATAGGTATGACCGCGGTCCGCTGCTGCGATTCGCGGTCCTCACTCCGTTAAATCATGCTCCGGGAGCTTACCAATACAGTACAGTAAAGGAAGGGAAAGATATGTACGAATTCAAACCCGCGACCGAACGCATCAAATACATGCGCGAGATCATCCGCGACCGCGTCATCGCCAATGACGCGGAGCGCACGAAGATCCTGACGGAGGCATATAAAAAATACGATCATGTGGTCCCCATCATCCAGCGTCCCCTGGGCTTCAAGGCCCTGTGCGAGAACATGACCGTTTTTGTCAAGGATTTCGAACTCATCGTCGGCGGCAAGGGCCCCCACTTTTTCTCCGCGCCCCAGTACCCCGAGTGGGGCATGACCGAGTGGATCCTGGAGCCTATTGAGAAGGGCGAGTGGACGATCCGGGAGGACGGGCTCTACCACAACCCCGACGGCGAGGAGCTGAAGCACACCATCAGCCCCGAGGACTATGAGATCATCCGCGACGCCCGCGAGTTCTGGAAGGACCGCCGGGTGGGCACCGTGGCGGACGCCTGGCAGCCCGATCACCACGCGGAGCTGAAGCGGCTGAACGTCTCCAGCTACGTGGACGGCGGCATGGGCCTTATTTCTCTCCCCGCGGGCCATCTGATCGCCGGCTACAAGAAGATCATCAACGTGGGCTACAAGGCCATCCATGACCAGGCCCAGACCTGGCTGGACGAGCACTACGGCAACCTGATGGGCGAGGACGTGGGCAAGTACCTGTTCTATAAATCCGTCGTCATCACCACCGAGGGCTGCATGACCCTGGTAAAGCGTTACGCAAAGGCCTGCGCGGACAAGGCCGCGGAGGAAAAGGATCCCAAGCGGAAGGCGGAACTGGAAATGATGGCCAACGGGCTGGAGAATCTCTCCGAAAACCCGGCCCGCACGTTCTGGGAGGCTGTACAGGGCATCATGATGTATCAGGTCATGCTGCAGATCGAGTGCCTGTTCCCCTCCCCCGCTCTTGGCCGCTTTGACCAGTACACCTGGCCCTTCCTGAAGAAGGACCTGGAGGAGGGCCGCATCACCGAGGAATATGCCCAGGAGATCGTGGATGCCTTCTTCCTCAAGGCCAACTGCTACTACGGCGCCGGCCCCTCCAAGCTCGTTGACACCACCGGCATCGGCAACACCTATCAGCATACCACCCTGGGCGGCGTGGATCCCGAGACCGGGGAGGATGCCACCAATCCCGTCACCTACATGGTGCTGGAGACGGTGGGCCGTCTGAAGCTCCACGATCCCACCATTTCCCTCCGCTTCAACAAGAACAGCCCGGATAAGCTCTGGGACTGCGCCATCGCCACCTCCAAGCTGGTGGGCGGCCTGCCCCTCTACCAGAACGACGAGGTCATCATCCCCGCTCTTCAGGCGGAGCTGGGCTTCGAGCTGAAGGACGCCCGGGACTACGGCATCATCGGCTGCCAGGAGATCGTGGGCTGCGGCACGGACTATCCCGCGCCCAACGGCATGCATCCGCCGCACGCCTCCGTCTGGTGGGGCAGCATCTTCAACATGGCCATCAACAACGGCATCAACCCCTTCAACAACGAGCAGGCGAACCTCCACACCGGATTCCTCTATGAGATGAACTCCATTGAGGAGGTGCGGGACGCGGTGGAGAAGATGGGCCGCTATATCTTCAAGATGTTCATCTCCACCAACAACTACGCGGAACACCTGTCCCAATACTACGCGCCCCAGGCCATCATCTCCATGACCACCGAGGGCTGCATGGAGAGCGGCAGGGACGTGGTGAACGGCGGCGCCAAGTACAACTCCTACGGCGGTACGGCCACCGGCCTTGCCACCCTGGCGGACTGCCTCTCCACCATCAAGTACATGTGCTTTGACAAGAAGCTCATCACGACAAAGGAGCTGTACGACGCCTGGATCCACAACTGGGAGGGGTATGAGCCCCTGCGCCAGCGGATCCTCAACGAGGTGCCCCACTACGGCAACGCCGATCCCTACGCGGACGAGGAGCTCAAGTGGTGTGTGGAGCTGTACTACCGGCTCTGCAGCGAGTGCCACAGCGTCCGCTCCAAGGTCTACAAGGCCGGCCTGTACGGCGCCAGCGACCACGTGGCCCAGGGGCACATCACCTTTGCCACGCCCGACGGCAGACGGACCGGTGAGCCCATCGCGGACGCTATGAGCCCGGCCCAGAGCCGCGACAAGAACGGCCCCACCGCCGTATTCGCCTCCACCTGCTGCTTCGACCATCACCACTACATGGGCGGCGTGGCGCTGAACCTGCGGATGCATCCGTCGGTCCTCTCCAATCAGGAGGGCGTCGACAAGCTCCGCGACATGACGAAGGAATACTTCGCCGAGGGCGGTCTGGAGGTCCAGTACAACGTGGTGGACACCAACACCCTGCGCGACGCCCAGAAGGACCCCGGCAAGTACCGCGACCTGGTGGTGCGCATCGCCGGCTACTCCGCCTACTTTGTGGAGCTGGGCGTGGACCTGCAGAACGACATCATCTCCAGAAACGAAAACATGATATAAAAGCATCTGACTAGAGGAGGCGACCGTATGTATACCTTCAAACCTGTGACCGAGCGGGTCATGAAATACCGCAACAAGATCCGCGACCGGGTGCTCATCGGAGACATGGAGCGGGCCAGGATCATCACCGAATCCTACAAGAAATACAACGAAATGCTCCCCGTCATCAAAAAGGCCAAGGCCCATTATGACTACTGCTCCCAGTGCACCTGCTTCATCGGCGACGACGAGCTTATCGTAGGCGCACGGGGCAAGAGCCTGTTCGCCAGCCCCCAGTACCCCGAGTGGGGCGTTTCCGACTGGATCATCCATCCCATCCGCAACGGCGAGTGGACGCTGGAGGAGGACGGCCTTTGGCACAATCCCCCCACCGAGCCCGCCCCCCAGGCCATCGCCCCCGAGGACGTGGATTACCTGGAGTCCATCGTGGACTTCTGGAAGGATAAAAAATGCGGCCAGATGGCCGACGCCTGGCAGCCCGACCACTTTGAGGAGCTGAAGAGGCTGAACGTCTCCAGCTATGTGGAGGGCGGCATGGGTCTGGCCTCCCTGCCCCTGGGCCACCTGGTGGCCGGCTACAAGAAGATCATCACCAGGGGCTACAAGTCCATCCGTGACGAGGCACAGCTCTGGCTCGACAGGCATTACGGGAAGATCATGGGCGAGGACGTGCGGAAGTACACGTTCTACAAGGCCGCCGTCATCACCTGCGACGCCGCCATGATCCTCGCCCGCCGCTACGGCGACGCCTGCAAGGCCAAGGCCGATGAGTGCGAGGATCCCAAGCGCAAGGCGGAGCTCACGACCATGGCAGAGAACCTCTACTGGCTGGAGGAGCACCCCGCCCGCACCTTCTGGCAGGCGGTACAGGGCATCATGCTCTACCAGGTTTTCTACGTGGCTGAGACGCACAATCCCTCCGCCGCCTTCGGCCGCTTCGACCAGTACGTGTGGCCGTATCTTGAGAAGGATCTGGCCTCCGGCGAGATGACCGAGGACTTCGCCCAGGAGATCATCGACATGTTCTTCCTGAAGGCCAACTGCTTCTACGGCATCGCCCCCGCCATCGTGGCCGATACCACCGGCGTCGGCAATACCTGGCAGCATACCACCCTGGGCGGCGTGGACCCCATCACCGGCGAGGATGCCACCAACCCCGTCACCTATATGGTGCTGGAGACGGTAGGCCGCCTGGAGCTCCACGATCCCACCATCTCCCTCCGCTTCAACAAAAACAGCCCGGATAAGCTCTGGGACTGCGCCATCGCCACCTCCAAGCTGGTGGGCGGCCTGCCCCTCTACCAGAATGACGAGATCATCGTGCCCGGCCTGATGAAGGAGCTTGACTTCTCCCTTGAGGATGCCCGCGACTACGGCGTTATCGGGTGCCAGGAGATCGTTGGCTGCGGCAACGACTATCCCGCGCCCAACGGCGCCCATCCCCCTCACGCCTCCGTCTGGTGGGCCGCCATCATGGACATGGCCATCAACAACGGCATCAACCCCTTCAACGGGGAGCAGGCCACTGTCCAGCCGGGCTATCTCTATGAGATGAATTCCATCGAGGAGGTGCGGGACGCCTTTAAGAAGATGGCGTATCACGTGATGTTCATGTTCGCCTCCACCCATAACTACGCCGAGCATATTTCCCAGTACTTCTGCGTACAGCCCGCCCTGTCCATTTCCATGGAGGGCTGCATGGAAAAGGGCGCGGATGTGGCCTGGGGCGGCTGCAAGTACAACTCCTACGGCAGCACGGCCACCGGCCTCGCCACCATTGCGGACAGCATCACCACCATCAAGTACATGTGCTTCGACAAGAAGCTCATCACCACCCGGCAGCTCTATGACGCGGTCATGGCCAACTGGGAGGGATATGAGCCTCTCCGGCAGCAGATCCTCTCTGAAGTGCCCCACTTCGGCAACGCCGATCCCTACGCCGATATCGAACTCAAGTGGGTCATCGACCTCTACTACGAGATCTGCTCTCACATCTATTCCACCCGTTCCAGGGTCTACAAGGCCGGCCTCTACGGCGCCTCCGACCATATCCGTCAGGGACGCATCAACTGGGCTACGCCCGACGGCCGCAAGACAGGCGATCCCATCGCGGACGCCATCAGCCCCGCTCAGGGGCGCGACAAGAACGGCCCCACCGCCATCTTCTGCTCCTCCCAGTGCTACGACCAGACCCGGTTCATGGACGGCATCGCCCTGAACATCCGCATGCACCCCTCCGTCGTCTCCAATCAGGACAGCATTGACAAGCTCAGAGATATGACGAAGGCGTACTTTGAGAACGGCGGCATGGAGGTCCAGTACAACGTGGTGGATACCGAGACCCTGCGCAAGGCGCAGAAGGATCCCGGCGCTTACCGCAACCTGGTGGTCCGCATCGCGGGCTACTCCGCCTACTTCGTTGAACTGGGCGTGGACCTGCAGAACGACATCATCGCAAGGAACGAGAACAGAGTATAAAAACATGACTCGCGGACCGAGTCTCACGTCCGCTCAGACTTCATTGGAAAGGATGCGAAATCATGTACGAATTCAGACCCGCCACCGAGAGGATCAAGCACATGCGCGAGCTCATCCGCGACCGGGTACTCCGCTGCGATTCCGAGCGCGGCTTGATCATGATGGACGCCTATAAGAAATACGATCACGTGGTGCCCATCATCCAGCGGCCCCTGGCTCTCAAGGAGCTGTGCGAGCGCATGACCCTTATCATCGAGGACTTTGAGCTTATCATCGGCAACAAAGGCCCCAGCTACTTTGGCTCTCCGGCGTATCCTGAGTGGGGCGGCCTGGACTGGCTTCTCGGCCCCGTAGGCCGCGGCGAATGGGAGATGAAGGAGGATGGACTCTATCACAACCCGGAAAGCGAGGAGCTGCGTCTCTGCCTCAGCCAGCAGGACTATGAGGAGCTGGTGGAGGTCTTTGACTACTTCAGGGACCGCAAGGTGGGCACCGTGGTGGACGCATGGAAGCCCGAGTTCTACGATGAGCTGGCTCGGCTGAACGTCTCCAGCTACGTGGAGGGCGGCATGGGCCTCACGAACCTCTCCGCCGGCCACCTGATCGCCGGTTACAAGAAGATCATCAACGTGGGCTACAAGGCCATCCGTGACCAGGCCCAGACCTGGATCGACGAGCACTACGGCAACCTGATGGGCGAGGACGTGGGCAAGTACCTGTTCTACAAGTCCGCTGTCATCGCCTGCGACGCCGCCACCATCCTGGCGAACCGCTATTCCGCCCTGGCCGCCGAGAAGGCCGCCGCCTGCACCGACCCCAAGCGGAAAGCCGAGCTGGAAAAAATGGCGGACGGCATGGCCCACCTGGCCAACTACCCCGCCCGCGATTTCTGGGAGGCCTGCCAGGGCATCATGCTCTACCAGACCCTCATCACCATCGACACCCGGATCCCCTCCCCCGCTCTGGGCCGCTTTGACCAGTACACCTGGCCCTTCCTGAAGAAGGACCTGGAGGAGGGCAAGCTCACCATGGACGAGGCCCAGGAGATCGTGGACGCCTTCTTCCTCAAAGCCAACTGCTACTACAACGCCGGCCCCGCCAAGCTGGTGGACACCACCGGCATCGGCAACACCTATCAGCATACCACCATCGGCGGCGTGGATCCCGAGACCGGGGAGGACGCCACCAACCCCGTCACCTACATGGTGCTGGAGACGGTGGGCCGTCTGAAGCTCCACGATCCCACCATCTCCCTCCGTTTCAACAAGAACAGCCCGGATAAGCTCTGGGACTGCGCCATCGCCACCTCCAAGCTGGTGGGCGGCCTGCCCCTCTACCAGAACGATGAGATCATCATCCCCGCCCTCCAGGCCGAGGTCGGCTTCGAGCTGAAGGACGCCCGGGACTACGGCATCATCGGCTGCCAGGAGATCGTGGGCTGCGGCAACGACTTCCCAGCGCCCAACGGCATGTACCCGCCGCACGCCTCCGTCTGGTGGGGCAGCATCTTCGACATGGCCCTCAACGACGGCAAGAATCCCTTCAACGGGGAGCAGGCCAACCTCCACACCGGATTCCTCTATGAGATGAACTCCATCGAGGAGGTGCGGGAGGCCGTGGAGAAGATGGGCCGCTATATCTTCAAGATGTTCATCTCCACCAACAACTACGCGGAGTATATCTCCAACTACTACACCACCCAGGCCATCCTCTCCATCTCCTTTGAGGGCTGCATGGAAAACGGCAAGGACTGCGTGCAGGGCGGCTGCAAGTACAACTCCTACGGCGGCACGGCCACCGGCCTTGCCACCCTGGCGGACAGCCTCACCACCATCAAGTACATGTGCTTTGACAAGAAGCTCATCACCACGAGAGAGCTGTACGACGCGTTCATCGCCAACTGGGAGGGGTATGAGCCCCTGCGCCAGCGGATCCTCAACGAGGTGCCCCACTACGGCAACGCCGATCCCTACGCGGACGAGGAGCTCAAATGGTGCGTGGATCTGTACTACCGTCTCTGCCATGAGTGCCACAGCGTCCGCTCCAAGGTCTACAAGGCCGGCCTGTACGGCGCCAGCGACCACGTGGCGCAGGGCAAGCTGACCTGGGCCACCCCCGACGGGCGCCGCTTCGGCGAGCCCATCGCGGACGCTATGAGCCCGGCCCAGAGCCGCGACAAGAACGGCCCCACCGCCGTATTCTCCTCCACCTGCTGCTTCGACCATCACCACTATCTGGGCGGCATCGCCGTGAACCTGCGGATGCACCCGTCGGTCCTCTCCAACCAGGAGGGCGTCGACAAGCTCCGCGATATGACGAAGGAGTACTTCGCCGAGGGCGGCATGGAGGTCCAGTACAACGTGGTGGACACCAACACCCTGCGTGCCGCGCAGGACGATCCCGCCAAGTACCGCGACCTGGTGGTGCGCATCGCGGGCTATTCCGCCTACTTCGTGGAGTTGGGCGTGGACCTGCAGAACGACATCATCGCGCGAAACGAGAACATGCTGTGACGCTCCGGTCGCAGGCGCTGCGCCGTATGTGATCGGGCAGGACGGGAAATGCTTAAATCTCCCGTCCGAAGGTTTTGAACAGTAACATAACGGAGCGGCTCTGCCGCTCCGTTATGCTGTCTGCGCAGCGTAGGTTGTCCCGGGCGGTATCCTGTGGTACGATGTCCGACGGAGGGATGGAAAATGAACAGTTATGTGACCGGCGCCGCGATCCGCGGACTGCGGGAAAAGAAAAAGCTGACCCAGGAGCAGCTTGCGAAGCGGCTCTGCGTCAGCGGAAAAACGGTGAGCAAATGGGAAACGGGCCGGGGGCTCCCGGATATCGCGTTGCTGGAGCCTCTTGCAAACGCGTTGGGCGTCTCCGTTCCGGAGCTGCTTTCCGGAGAGATCGTGGAAAACAGGAACCGTTCCGCCAATATGCTCCGCGCACGGTTTTATGTCTGTCCTGTCTGCGGCAATGTGATCCATGCCGCGGGGGAGGCCGCCGTAAGCTGCTGCGGCGTGACCCTGCCGCCGCTGGAGGCGGAGGAGGAGGACGACGAACACCGGATCAGCGTTCAGGTCGTGGAGGATGAATACTATGTGACCCTCGATCACCCCATGTCCAAATCACACTATATATCCTTCCTCACCGCCGTTTCAGACCAGGGGCTCCAGCTCGTCAAGCTGTACCCGGAGAGCGGCTGCGAGGCGCGTTTTAAAATGAGCCGGGTCCGCCGCATCTGCGCCTTCTGCAATCGACACGGCCTTTTCACCGCGGAGGTATAAAAGATCACCGGTATCAGCCAGAAGCTGTACCGGTGACTTTTTATTTTTTCTTTTTCTTCTTGCTGCCGAAGACCCCGCCGGACGCCTTGGGCTTTTCGCCCAGGGACTCGCCCAGCTGCCGCAGCAGCTCCTTCTGCTGGGCGTTGAGGCCCTTGGGTATCTCCACCCTTACAGTGACGTACTGATCGCCACGGCTGCCGCCCCGGAGGGAGGGGATCCCCTTGCCCTTCAGGCGGAACACCGCCCCGCTCTGGGTGCCCTCGGGCACGTTGTACTTCACCTTGCCGTCCAGGGTGGGAACCTCCACCTCGGCGCCAAGGGACGCCTGGACGATGGAGATGGGGATCTCGCACAGCACGGCGGTGCCGTCCCGCTCAAAGAACTCGTGTTCCTTCACCGAAACGGTGATATACAGGTCGCCGTTTTCGCCGCCGTTAACGCCCGCGCTGCCCTGTCCCCGGAGAGAGATGGACTGGCCGTCGTCGATGCCCGCGGGGATGTTCACGGTGATCTTCTTGTTCTTGCGCACCAGGCCGGCGCCGCGGCACGTGGTGCATGGCTGGTGAATGATTTTCCCGGTGCCGCCGCACTTGGGGCAGTCCGTGGTGCTCTGCATGACCCCGAAGGGCGTGCGCTGCTGGCTCGTCACCGTGCCGGTGCCGCGGCAGTTGGAGCACGTCTCCGCAGTGGTGCCGGGCTGGCAGCCGGTGCCGGAGCAGTCGGAGCACTTTTCGATGCGGGAAACGGAGATCTCCTTCTCGCAGCCGAAGGCCGCCTCCTCAAAGGTAATGGAGACGCCTGTGACCACCCGTTCGCCCTTGCGGGGCGCGTTGCGGCTGCGGCTGCGGCTTCCGCCGCCCCCGAAGATCGAGCCGAAGATATCCCCCAGGTCCAGGTCGATGCCCCCGAAGCCGCCAAAACCGCCTCCGAAGCCTCCGGCCCCGAAGTTGGGGTCCACGCCGGCATGGCCATACTGATCGTATTTGGCGCGCTTATCCGAGTCGGACAGTACCTCATACGCCTCATTGATCTCCTTGAACCTGGCCTCCGCTTCCTTGTCATCGGGATGCAGGTCCGGGTGGTATTTTTTGGCAAGCTGCCGGAACGCCTTCTTGATCTCATCCTCCGAGGCGCCCTTCTGCAGGCCGAGTACCTCGTAATAATCTCTTTTATCCGCCATAAGTATATCCCCGCACAGCAACCGGCGGGAGGGTTTCTCCCGCCGAGTGCGTATTGTTTTTCAAAGACTTATTTCTTATCGTCGTCATCCACAACGGTGTAGTCCGCATCGTAGTAGTCGCCGCTGCCGCCGTTGTCCCCGCCGGGCGCGCCGCCCTGAGCGCCGGGATTGAAGCCCGCGCCGCCGCCGGGCGCCTGCTGCTGATAGAGCTTTTCGGATACGGCGTAGAACGCCTTCTGCAGCTCCTCCGAGGCAGCCTTGATGGATGCGGTATCCTGACCGGAAAGGGCGTTCTTCACCTTGGCGATGGCGTCCTCCACGTTCCTCTTGTCAGCGGCATCCAGCTTGTCGCCCATGTCCGCCAGGGCCTTCTCGCTCTGATAGACCAGCGACTCCGCCTCGTTCTTGGTATCGACCTCTTCCTTGCGCTTCTTATCCTCGGCGGCGTACTGCTCCGCCTCGCGCACGGCCTTCTCAATATCGTCCTTGGAGAGGTTCGTGGAGGAGGTGATGGTGATGTGCTGCTCCTTGCCGGTGCCCAGATCCTTGGCGGATACGTTGACGATGCCGTTGGCGTCGATATCGAAGGTGACCTCGATCTGGGGCACGCCGCGCCGCGCGGGGGCGATACCGTCCAGATGGAAGCGGCCCAAGGACTTGTTGTACTGCGCCATTTCCCGCTCGCCCTGGAGGACGTTGACCTCCACAGAGGTCTGATTGTCCGCCGCGGTGGAGAAAATCTGGCTCTTCTTGGTGGGAATGGTGGTGTTGCGCTCGATGAGCTTTGTGAACACGCCGCCCAGGGTCTCGATACCCAGGGACAGAGGCGTCACATCCAGCAGGAGGATGCCCTCCACGTCGCCGCCCAGGACGCCGCCCTGGATGGCCGCGCCGATAGCCACGCACTCATCGGGGTTGATGCCGCGGAACGGATCCTTGCCGGTGATCTTTTTCACAGCTTCCTGCACGGCGGGGATTCGGGTGGAGCCGCCCACCAGCAGGATCTTGGAGAGCTCGGAGGGGTTCAGGCCGGAATCGCTGAGAGCCTGATTCACGGGGCCCATGGTCTTTTCCACAAGATGGGCGGTGAGTTCGTTGAACTTGGCTCTCGTCAGGGTCACATCCAGGTGCTTGGGGCCGGTGGCGTCCGCTGTGATATAAGGCAGATTGATGTTCGTGCTGGTGACGCCGGACAGGTCGCACTTGGCCTTCTCCGCCGCCTCACGCAGACGCTGCATGGCGATCTTGTCGCCGGACAGGTCAACGCCGTTCTCCCGCTTGAACTCGGAGATCAGGTAATTCACCACGCACTCGTCGAAGTCGTCGCCGCCCAGACGGTTGTTGCCCGCGGTGGCCAGCACCTCGATCACGCCGTCACCGATCTCCAGAACGGACACATCGAAGGTGCCGCCGCCCAGATCGTAGACCATGATCTTCTGGTCGCTCTCCTTGTCGAGGCCATAGGCAAGCGCAGCGGCCGTGGGCTCGTTGATGATGCGCTTCACATCCAGGCCGGCGATCCGGCCGGCGTCCTTGGTGGCCTGACGCTGGGAATCAGTGAAGTAGGCGGGCACCGTTATGACCGCCTCGGTGACTGTGGTGCCAAGATAGCTCTCCGCATCGCTCTTCAGCTTCTGCAGGATCATGGCGGAGATCTCCTGAGGAGAATAGCTCTTGCCGTCGATGGTCACACGGTGAGCGGAGCCCATCTCCCTCTTGATGGAAGAAATGGTGCGGTCGGGGTTCGTGATGGCCTGGCGCTTTGCCACCTGGCCCACCATACGCTCGCCCTCCTTGGAGAAGGCCACAACAGACGGGGTGGTGCGGGCGCCCTCCGCGTTGGCGATGACAACAGGCTCGCCGCCCTCAATGACCGAAACGCATGAATTTGTAGTACCAAGATCAATACCGATGATTTTACCCATGATTGATTCCTCCTGTTTCTCTTACTTTGCCACGATCACGTCGGAATGGCGGAGCACTTTGTCACCGAGCATAAAGCCTTTCTTAAGCTCCTCCAGGATCATTCCCTCTTCGTGATCGGCTGATTCCATCTGTAACACCGCATTGTGGATCGCGGGATCGAACTTCTCGCCCACCGCCGCGATCTCTGTGACGCCCATGGTGCCCAGCAGCTCCCTGAGCTGGTTCATGGTCATCTCCACGCCCTTGTAAAAAGCCTCGTCGGAGCATTTCTGCGCCAGCGCCCGCTGGAGATTGTCGTACACGGGCAGCAGCTTCACGATGGTGTCTCCCCGCACGTCGGAGAAGATCGCCTCCCGCTCCTTCAGGCTGCGCTTTCTGTAGTTGTCGTATTCGGCGGCAAGCCTCAGATATTTGTCGCGCTCAGCTGAAAGCTGCGCCTCCAGCTCCGCCGCGGGATCGGGCTGCTCCTCCTGGGGGATCTCCTCAACGACTTCCCCCTCCTGAGGCTGCTCCTCCTGGGAAACGACCTCCTCGGGGGCCTCCTCCTGCCCGGGCTGCCCGCTCTTTTCTTTCCTGTTCTTTGCCAATACTATTCATCTCCTTGAAGGATTTTGTGTGTCTTTTCGCCGCTGTCTCCGTCGCCCAGCTCCGGCGGGGAGCTGCCTCCGGAAAACAGCCAACTCAGCCCCTTTGCGATGTAGGAGAGGCGAGCCGCGACCTTGGGATAATCCATCCGGGTGGGTCCCACCACACCGATGAGGCCCTGCATATCGTCGCCCGCGTCATACCTCGCCACCACAACGCTGGAGTCGCTGAGCTCGTCGGCCAGGTTCTCCGCACCGATGGTGATCTTCATGCCGCTCTCCTTCTCCGGGGCGGGCAGCTGCAGGATCGTCTCCGCGTCGGACAGGTAGCTCAGCAGCTTCTGGGCGCGTCCGATATCCCGGTATTCCGGGTGTTCAAACAGCTTGGAGGTACCGGAGACGAACGTTTCCCTCGTCCGGTGGCTCATCAGCGTTTCGATGGCAAAGCCCGCCGCGATGGATACCAGCCCGTCCTTGTCGCCCACGGAGCGCTCCGTGGCGGCGATGAGCTCTGTGGTGATGCTCTCCTCCGGGATTCCGGTAAAGGAGGCGTTGAACACGGCGGAGAGTTTCATCAGCTGTTCCCGCTCAATGGAAAACGGCAGGTGCACCAGCTTGTTCTTGACGATATTATTCCCCAGCATGATCACGATGATGAATGTGCTCTGATCCACGAAAATGAAATCGTACCGGGTGATCACCGTATCCGCAGAGGCCGCTGTCAGCGCGTATGCAGGGTAGCTGGTGAGCTGGGCCGTGAGCTTTCCGGCCACGCTCAGGAGATTGTCCAGCTGCTGCACCTTGCTCTTAAGGGCGTTGTTGATTCGGACCGTCTCCTCCACGGAGAGCCGGTGCTGCTTCATCAGCTCGTTTACGTAGATCCGATAACCCATGGAGGTGGGGATCCTGCCCGCGGAGGTGTGAGGCTGCTCCAGAAGGCCAAGGCTTTCCAGCTCCGCCATTTCGTTGCGGATCGTGGCGGAGGAGCTGTTGATTTCCGGGTCCGAGGAGATGGTTTTGGAGCCCACAGGCTCCGCCGTCTCCACATAATGCTCCACGACCGCGCGCAGTATTCGTTTTTTCCTGTCGCTGAGCTCCATTTCGCACCTCTGTCGTTCCAGACGGCCTCGCATAGGTTTAGCACTCAAACACCCTGAGTGCTAAACCTAATGTAGCACTATCATTTCACCCTGTCAAGCCCCTGCAGATTTATTTTCATTCTATTCACAATTGGTAAAAAAAACTGCGCCGGTCCATGACCGGCGCAGCGATTGTTCCATTATCGGCCGCCGTTGTAGGTGGTGCTGAGCAGCGACTCATAGGAGCGGACGCAAATGACATAGTCCGGCTCATGCTCCAGGATATAGTCGCTGACGGTGCCTCTGTAATGCCGGAGATCCAGGGAATACATGGTATCGCAGCTCAGGTACAGGATGCACTCCATGGCATTTGTGAAGCTGTCTCCGTAGATCAGGATATCGGGATAGGCGGGACGGTCCGTCTCGATCACCGTCTCCCCGATGTCGCCGCCCATATAGTAGGTGTAGAGGAGCGGCGTCCAGGGCTCCTCCCTGTGATAGACCGACGGCACGCCCCAGTTCCCGTTGTTCGTTCGGGTGAATTCCACAGGGGCCACCGGGTCCGCGCGCCACAGATGCTCCGTATTCTTCACAAGATTGAACAGCTTCCGCGTGCGGGAGCCCATGTAGTAGTTCTCCGTTTCCGTGAACGTGAGCTCGTCCTTCCCGAGCACGGGCACGTCGCATCCGTCGCTGTTCATGGCCTCCAGGACGATGCGGTATGCCTCATAGGCGCCGAAGATGCTGAAATGGTTATCCACCGTGGAGCTGAGAGTCATATCCTTGCCCATGGCGTCGAAGGCCGGACCGGTGTCGATATAGCCCACGCCCCGCGCGCTGAGGCTCTCGGTCAGCGCCTCGACGGACGCCGCCGTCAGCTCTGCGCGGTCGTCCAGGTAGTCGGGATAGTCCTCCGCACAGTAAGAGTACTGGCAGGGCACGCTGACATAGTAATAGCGGCCGCCCACGCTCTCCGTCACGTCGGAGACGGCTTTCAGGTTGTTTCCGATAGCCTCCGCCTGCCGTTTCAGTTTTGCTCTGTCCACCGCTTCATAGGGATTGAACGGCAGCAGGATCCCGTCTCCGATGACCACGTCGTTCACCACGGGCCGCTTCAGGCTCAGGTCCGCGGCGGTACACAGCTTCGTGATGGTCTTTCGTCCGGCGGCACTGTCGCAGAGGAATTTCTCCATGGCGGGGTACCAAGTCCCGTCGTTCACGAGGGCAGGGTCGTTCACCGGCTTTTTTGCCAGGGAGCGGTTTTCGTAGTATGAAAACGTCTCCGCCGGGCGGAGGATCGTGACCGCCGCGATCAGAAGGAGAAACACGGCGGCGCAGGCGATGAAAAGGATATTCGATACTCGTTTCATGCGGCACACCTCAGAATTGGAAGTAGATAAACGATTGGAAGCTGCCGCTCAGGAGCTTCATGTAAGAGAGCGCCAGAAGCAGGAGCGCCGCCGCCTTCGGCCCCCATGTGTATACGATCCCGCCAAGGCCCGCCCGATCCCTGAGCTTTTTCTCCAGCAGACGCTTCAGGGGGAAGCAGGCGATCAGGCCGCAGATCCACTCCGGCCAGTACTCCAGCAGGAGGTAGAGCGCCGCGCCGCTTTCGATCCCGCCGCCCATGCCCAGCATGGAAAGGAAATAGCGCCAGGCGTAGCCCAGGTCCGGGGAGCGGAACAGCACCCTTCCAAGAATTACGAGGAGCATGGTCACGATCCGGCGCACCGGAAGCGGCAGCCTGCCGTAGCCCGTTTTCATCAGAGGCTTTTCCAGCACGATCAGCACCCCGAACCAGAGGCCCCAGGCGATATAGTTGAGGGTGGACCCGTGCCACGCGCCGGTGAGGAGCCAGACGATCAGGATATTCACGATCTGCCGGGCATAGCCCTTCCTGTTGCCGCCCAGAGGGATGTACACATAGTCCCGGAACCAGCTGGACAGGGAGATGTGCCACCTCCGCCAGAAATCGGTGATCGAAACGGCGGCGTATGGGTAGTTGAAGTTCTCGGGGAATTCATAGCCGAACAGCCTGCCCAGGCCCAGCGCCATATCGGAATAAGCGGAAAAGTCCAGGTAGATCTGCAGGGTGTAGGCCAGGGCGCCAACCCAGGCAAGCCCTGCCGGCAGCAGGGACGCCTCGTATCCGAAGACCATGTCCGCAGCCTTGGCCATGGCGTTGGCCAGCAGCAGCTTTTTCGCAAGCCCGAAGCAGAACCGGGTCAGTCCCGCGGCAAAGCCGTCCAGCGTGGCCCGGCCGCCGGGCAGGTCGTTCGCAACGCCGGCGTACCGCAGGATGGGTCCCTGGGCGAGTTGGGGAAACATGGCCATGAAAAGCGCATATCGCGGAAGGCTGCGCTCCGCCGGGACCGTGCCCCGGTACACATCGATCACATAGCCCAGCGCCTGGAACACGAAAAACGACAGTCCCAGAGGCATGGCGACCGCCAGTGCGCCGGAAAAGTGCTTTATGTATTTGAAGAAGGCCAGCGCGCCGATCAATACCGCCGCGGCGACGATCACCGGCGGCTTTTTCTTTCCTTCCGCCAGTCTGGCGCAGACATAGCTCACAAGGATGCACAGGCACAGGGTGCAGACGCAGAGGAGCCCGCCTCCCACCCAGCAGAACACAAGGCTCGCGAGCAGCAGCTCCGCGCCGCGCAGGGCGGGGAATCGCTTCGGGATCAGATAATACACGATCACCGCCGCGGGCAGGAAATACACCAGAAACGACATCGTGGAAAACGCCACCGGATCACCTTCTCTCTATCTGAAAACACCGTATGAAAAAACTTCCGCAGGAGCAACTCCTGCGGAAATTTTCAACTGTTGCGTCAGTGAATCATACACTTAAGGCCCATGGCCTCGAGCTGTGCCTTGAAGCCCTGCATCTTCTCATCGGTGGGAGGAACCGCCTCCAGCGCGGGATGATCACGGCCCAGGCGATCCCATTTCACCACGCCCAGATTATGGTAGGGCAGGAGCTGTACGATCTCCACCGAGTCGCCCAGCTCACAGATGAACTTGCCCACCTCGTCGAACGCTTCCTTGGAATCGTTCACCATGGGGATGGTGGGAATGCGGATCTGGAACTTGCCGCCGTGCTCCGCGATCTTCTTCGCGTTCTCCAGAATCAGCTCGTTGGGCACGCCGGTGACCTGCTTGTGCAGGGCGCTGTCCATGCTCTTCAGGTCGTAGAGGAACAGATCGGTATAGGGAAGGATCCGCTCGATATTCTCCCACTTGGCATAGCCGGTGGTATCTACCGCGGTGTGGATCCCCTCGGCCTTGCACTGCTTCAGCACCGCCTCAAGGAATTCCACCTGCCACAGGCACTCGCCGCCGGAGATGGTGACGCCGCCGCCGCTGCGCTGGAAGAAGGGGATATCGCGCCGCACCCGCTCCATGATCTCATCCAGGGTGTAGTCGGTGCCGCACATATACAGCGCCTTGGAGGTGCAGGCGTCCGCGCACTTGCCGCAGTTATCGCACTTGTGCCGGTCCACGGTGACAAGGGTGATCTCCTCCTGGTCGCCGGTGAGGGCGGCCTTTTTCTTACCGGGCTTGATGGCGTCGTGCGGACATACGTGCAGGCACTGGCCGCACTTCTCGATGCCGACGCACTTGACCTCCATCCAGTTGAGCTCGGTGTAAAACTCCTGGGACTCAGGGCTGTGGCACCACAGGCAGCGGAGGGGGCAGCCCTTCATGAAAAGGGTGAGCCGGATGCCGGGTCCGTCATGCACGGAAAAGCCCTGGATATCATAAAACTTACCGGTCAATTCTTTCTTTTCTTCCATGTTCTCTCTCCATTCTGTATGGCAGGGCGCCAGAATACGCATCAATCTGCGGTTCGTTTCCATATGTAGAAAGTATATCGGTTTTTACAGGATTAGTAAAGTCTTTTTTTACATTGTATTATGACGTTTTTGTATGGGACTGCTCAAAGGGGTCAAACTCCGCCACGAACGACCGGATCATGGGATTCGCGCTGTCCTTCTTCCACATGACCACCTCGGTGGTGAATCCCAGATCGCCCACGTCCATGAAAACAAGATTCGGGTTATTCTTGAGCTGGTGGTTGCTGTTGAGGGGGAAGATCCCGTAGCCCGCCTCCAGCCAGAGCCCCAGGGAGCCGATATTCGGCGCCTCCAGCGTGCGGGGCGGCGTGCCCAGGCGCTGAGTGAAGAGCTTTATGGACGAGGCGATGTGCGGCGACTCCGATTCCGGCAGGGTGAGGAACGTATCATCCTTGAAATCGGAGAGGGTGACGCCTTCCTTCCCGGCGAGGGGGTGGGACTTGGGCACCACCAGCATCGTTTTGCTGGTGCCGACCTCGATGTATTCCAGCCCCTCCTCGTCGGTGATCTCAAAGCTTGCCGTGAAGGCGATGTCGATCGTCTCCTGATCCAGGGCATGGCGCAGGCTGGCCAGCGTGTGGCGGGAGAGGTTCACATGCACGTTGGGGTACTTTTCCCGGAAGCGGTTCAGCGCCACGGAATAGGGCGGGCAGATGAGCTGTCCCTCGATCATGCCGATGTTGAGGCTGCCCTCGAACCCCTTATGGACCGCCCCGGCCTTATCCACAAGATCCCGATATTCCCCCGCGATCTTCCGAAGCCCGTTCGCCATCACCTCGCCCGCCGGGGTGAGCCGGATGACTTTTTTCTCACGGGAAAAAAGCTCCATCCCCAGCTCTTCCTCCATGGCGGCGATCTGCCGGCTCAAAACAGGCTGGGAAATGAACATGCGCTCCGCAGCTCTCGTAAAGCTCATGCAGTCCGCTGCGGCCAGAAAACACTTGATCTGTGAAAAATTCATACCGCGCCTCCCTTGCGGCCGTGCGCTCCCGTTCCCGTCCGCTGCGTCCGCCTGCCCTCCGCCGCCGGGCGGAGCGTCCATCCGAACTATGATTCTATCACGCGTATTATGATTCTATCACAATTCTCTCACGATTGGAATATACTCATGCAAAAAACGTATGAATTTATTCGGCAAATAGTGGTGCAAGTCTATGCTATCCCGCGGCAAATATGATATAATATTCAAATAAACCAAATCGCGATTTTTGAAAGGAGGAAGCCGTATGTTCACTCACGTGCCTATGACGGAGCGCGTATCGAAAATGAGGGCGCGTTACCGTGACACCGTTCCCTATATCGACACCGCACGTTACCGCCTCATCACCGAGTTCTATCAGGAGCATGAGGAGCTCACCGGTATTTTAAGGCGCGCGAAGGCCATGAAATACATCTTTGACAACATCCCCGTCCGGGTGGAGGACGACGATATCATCGTCGGCGCCCAGGGCACCACGTACCGCTCCTGCGCCATTTACCCCGAATACTCCCCCGGCACGCTGGCGGATGAGATCCGTACGGGCAATGTCTCCACCCGTCACTGTGATCCCTACCTCATCACGGATGAGGACGCGGCCTACATCCTGGAGCACGACGACTACTGGAAGAAGCATTCCCTCGGCGCCATGAACAAGCAATACACCCTGAACGGTCTGTTCGAGCACAATAACAGCGGCACCACCACTCACAACGTGGACTTCGCCAGCCCCGGCCCGGTGGGTCACTTCTGCACCGGCTACCACAACGCCATCGACAAGGGCTTCGCCGCCATCAAGGCTGAAGCCGATGAGAAAATGAAAAAGCTGGAAGAGGACGGCGTATTCGGCACCTCCATCGACCAGTACAACTTCTACCGCGCCATTTCCCTCGTATCCGAGGGGATGATCAACCTGACGAAGCGCTATGCCGCCCGCGTCCGTGAGATGGAAGCCGCCGAGGCCCGGCCTGAACGGAAGGCGGAGCTTGCGCGCATGGCCGACTCTCTGGAGTGGTGCATGGAAAAGCCCGCCCGGAACTTCCTGGACGCGGTTCAGGCGCTGTACATGTATGAAACGTGCCTCGCGCTGGAGGGGAACATGCACGGCATGAGCTTTGGGCGCATCGACCAGTACCTGGGCAAATACTACGAACGGGACATCAAAAACGGCGTCCTCACGCCCGAATACGCCCAGGAGATCCTGGACACCTTCTTCCTGAAGGTGGCGGAAATGAACAAGTTCTGGGCAGACGCCAAGGACCTGGGCCAGCCCGGCTACACCAGCGGACAGCTCATCACCATCGGCGGCGTGGATCCCGTCACCGGCGAGGACGCCGCCAACGACGTGACCTACATGGTCCTCCAGTGCTCCGGCCGACTGGTGCTCCACGATCCCCCGGTCGCCCTCCGTGTTCACAGGGGCACCCCCGACAAGCTGTGGGAGGCCGCCATCGAGACCACGAAGATCTGCGGCGGCGTTCCCAGCTTTGAGAGCGACGAGATCATCATCCCCTCCCTGATGGATCGCGGTCTTTCCCTGGAATCCGCCCGGAATTACTGCCTGATCGGCTGTGTGGAGCTCGGCGGCTGCGGCGATGAGTGGCCTGCCTGCGGCGGGACCGGTTCCGCCTCCTACTGGAATATGGCAAACGCCCTGTGGCTCGCCATCAACAACGGCTACAATCCCATGCCGGTGTTCTCCTTCCACGGCGGCGGCGAGAGCGAGAAAAACGCCCGCATCGGCGGCCAGGTCGGTCTCCCCACCGGTTACCTCTATGAGATGGACACCTTCGACCAGGTGCTGGACGCCTTCAAAAAGCAGACCGAGTTCTTCGTCAAATGGCACGTGAACATGACGAACAGCTTCGAATACGTGGCGCGCCAGCAGATGCCCCTGCCCGTGGTCTCCGCCACCATGGACGGCTGCATGGAGAAGGGCATGGATGTGATGTTCGGCGGCGCCCGGTACAACTCCACCGGCCTCGCAGGCGTGGGCATCGGCAACGTGGCCGACAGCCTGCAGATGATCAAATACCTCTGCTACGACACGAAAAAATGCACCACCCGTGAGCTGTACGACGCCCTCATCAACAACTGGGAGGGCTATGAGGAGCTCCGCGCCTACATCAAGAATGAGGCGCCCCACTACGGCAACGGCGATCCCGAGGCCGACCGCTGGGCCGGCTGGGCAGCCGACGTGTTCGCGGACGCGGTGAACGCCTGCACCGGCCCCCGCGGCCGCTACTCCGCCGGCCTGTACCCCGTGACCACCAACATCATGTTCGGCCGCCAGACCGCCGCCACGCCCGACGGCCGCGCCGCCAGGGAGCCTTTGGCGGACGGCATCTCCCCCGTGCAGCAGATGGACACCAACGGCCCCACCGCCGTGCTGGTCTCCACCACGAAGATCGACCACCGCAAATACCCCAACGGCACGCTGCTGAACATGAAGTTCTCCCCCTCCTGCCTCAACGGCGAGGATGGCGTGCGAAAGCTCACCGACCTGATGAAGACCTTCTTCTTCCAGCTCCTGGGCATGGAGATGCAGATCAATGTGGTATCCGCGGACACGCTCCGCGCCGCCCAGAAGAATCCCGAAGAGTATAAGAACCTCGTCGTGCGGATCGCGGGCTTCTCCGTGTACTTCGTGGAGATGCACACAGCCGGTCAGAATGATCTGATCAGCCGCACCGAGCTCTCCATGTAAAAAGTGAAAGGAGTGCGCCCACACCGAATGAACGATCTGAAATACCCTCTCCTCTTTTCCCCCATTCGGCTTGGCCGGACCATATTCAAGAACCGCATCTTTGCCTCCCCCATATCCGAACGGTGCCTGGACTCCAAAAACCGCATCACGGCGGAGGGGATCGCCTTCTATGAGCAGAAGGCGATCGGCGGAGCCGCATCGGTCTGCATCGGGGACTGCATGGTGGACTCGCGCCGCGGGCTCTACGGGGAGAATATGATCTGCCTGGACGATCCGGGCACCTATCGGTCCCTCAACCGGCTGACGGACGCCGTTTCCCGCCATGGAGCGGTGATGTCCGTGGAGCTGCAGCACTGCGGCACCCACGCCCGCGGCGTTATCGCCCGCGGCGATCCGGTCTACGGCCCCTGCGACGGGGTGGCCGCCGACGGGCATGAGTTCCACGCTATGAGCGAGGAGCTCATTGAGGAAACTATTGAAATGTACTATAAGGCCGCGGCTTACGCAAAGCAGTGCGGCTTCGGAATGATCACCGTCCACGGCGGGCACGGCTGGCTCCTCAGCCAGTTCATGTCCTCCAAGGTGAACCACCGTACAGACAAATGGGGCGGCAGCCTGGAGAACCGTATGCGCTTCCCCCTGGCGGTACTGGAGGCGGTCCGGCGCGCCGTAGGTCCCGGCTTCCCTATTGAGATCCGCATCTCCGGCTCGGAAGTCACGCCGGGCGGCTACGATCTGGATGAGGGGATCGCCATCTCCAAAATGCTGGACGGGCATGTGGACCTGCTCCACGTCTCCGCCGGGCATCATGAGCGGCCGGAGGTATTCACCGTCACCCACCCCAGCATCTTCTGCGAGGACAGCTGCAACGTAAAATACGCGGAGGCCATCAAAAAGGTCGTCTCCGTGCCTGTAGCTACGGTGGGCGCCCACTGCGACCCGGAGCTGATGGAGGATATCCTCCGCTCCGGCAAGGCGGACGTGATCGAGATCGCCCGCGCCCTGATGGCAGATCCCGACCTGCCGAACAAGCTGCGCCGCGGACTGGATCAAGAGGTGCGGCCCTGTCTCCGGTGCCTGGCCTGCTTCTCCCACCTGCTGACGAACGACCAGATCTACTGCGCCGTGAATCCGCTCATTGGCCGGGAGTATGAGCGCATGAACGAAAAGCCCGCCGCCGTCCATAAAAAGGTACTGGTGGCCGGGGGCGGCATCGCCGGGATGCACGCCGCCATCGAAGCCGCCAGAAGCGGCCATCAGGTGGTGCTGTGCGAGAAATCCGACCGGCTGGGCGGCGTCCTCAAATGTGAGGAGACGGTGCCCTTCAAGAAAAAGATCGCCGCTTATCTCAAATACCAGGCAGAACATGTGACGGCAGCCGGAGTCGACGTGCGGCTCAATACTCCCGCTACGCCTGAACTCTGCGACGAGCTCCGTCCGGACGCTATTATCGCCGCCCTTGGCGCGCGGCCGGTGAAGCCGGGGATCGAGGGCATCGACGGCGAGAACGTCATGAGCGCCGAGGACGCCTACGACAAGCTCGGGGAGATCGGCCAAAGGGTCGTCATCCTTGGCGGCGGCCTTGTGGGCATGGAGCTGGGGATCCACCTCGCCATGCTGGGGCGCAGGGTGGATATCGCGGAAATGCTGCCCTTCCTCAATAACGGCGGCAACATCCTGCACCAGTTCGCCCTGGATGTGGAACTCAGGAAATACGAGATCGGCGTTCATCTGGAGACGAAAGCTCTGCGCATTTCTCCCGAAGGCGTCACCTGCGAGGCCGCCGGGGAGGAGCGCTTTTTCCCCGCCGACACGGTGATCTACGCCGTAGGTCAGGCGCCGCTTGCCAATGAGGCATACGCTCTTCAGAGCTGCGCTCCGGAGTTTTACGCGGTGGGCGACTGCCGCCTGCCGAAAAACATCATGCAGGCCACCGCCATGGCCGATGCGGCCGTGACCGACCTGGGCCGCTTTTAACAGAAAGGAGTAAGGCGGTATGGCAGAACCGAAAGTCAACGTGATCCGCCGGGAGGATCAGCCGGGCGTGCTTTATCTGGAATTTGACAGCCCGGATAACATGAATTCCTTTTCTTCCGGCCTGTGGCTGCAGTTTATCACCCAACTCCGCGCCGCCAGGCGGGACGACAGTGTGCGCGTCGTGGTGCTCCGCGGCGCAGGGACGGAGGCCTTTTCCTCCGGCCTCAACATCGACGAACTGCAGACACTGTCCACCGACGATGATTACGCCTATTTCTACACCCTGGGGCTTGAGATCCGGGAGTGCATCTTCGCCATGGAAAAACCGGTCATCGCAGCCGTCAAGGGCTTCTGTCTGGGCGGCGGGCTGGAGCTCGCGCTCTGCTGCGACCTGGTCTACGCGGCGGACAACGCCAGGTTCGGGCTGCCCGAAATGGGGATCGGGCTGCTGCCCGGCTGCGGAGGCGGCATCCACCTGCCCCAGAAGCTCCCTGTCAACCGCGCCTTTGAGATGATCCTCTTCTCCGAGCAGATCACCGCGGAGGAGGCCCACGAGTGGGGCTTTGTCAACAAGGTGTTCCCCCTGGACGAATTCGACGCGAAGCTGGACAAGATCATCGCCCGCATCCTCCGCAAGGCGCCTTGCGCCGTCAAGGCCCTGAAGGATCTGATGAGGCACACCAGCGTCACTGTCGACGAATCAGCCGCCCTCCAGGCGGAGCGGAAATACGCCGTCGATCTGATGCATACCGAGGATTTCCACGAAGCGGTCAGCGCCTTCCTGGAGAAACGCTATCCCGTTTTCAAGGGCAAATAAACCAATTTGTGTCAATTCCGTCTGGATGACGCAACGATTTGACAAACTCCGTCTTTGGGTTTCCAAAGACGGAGTTTTTTGCGAAAACCCTGTCGACACCGGCAAAAGCTTGTGATATACTTGAAAAAAGCCAGTTTTCAGCGCCGCACAAGGCAGAATCAGCAAATACAGATAAGGCAGGTGCCGGCAGATGACCAGCAGATTGAAGGTATTGATGGAAAATTTCTCCATTTCTGGCAAAGATTTATCGGCGCTTCTCCATGTTGACAGTTCCCTTGTCAGCAAATGGCGCAGCGGCTCCCGCACCCTGAGGCCCAACTCCGCCTATACATCGCAGATCATCCGGCACGTCATGGCCCTTGACAGGAGCAACCAGTTCGCCAAGATCCGGCTGATGCTCTCCAGCGAGTACCTGAATATCTTCAAGTGCTCCGAAAGCGAGATCGCGATCTTCCTTAAGGACTGGCTCACCGCCCCCGGCGAGGTGACGGTGGAGGCGCGGGACTATTTTGACGAGATCAAGAACCTCAAAAACACCTCCAGGCTCACCGCCTATTCCCTCACCGGCGTCAGCGGGCGGCAGCAGGCGCTGCTGTTTTTCCTGAAATACGCTCAGTATATCTCCCCGGGTGCGGAGCTCTGGCTTTATTCCACCGAGAGCGCGCGGCAGGTGAACGGCTCCGCCGCCTTCGTGGAGGAGCGGAACATGCGCCTGATGAACCTGCTCAGCGACGGGAATCGCATCCGGGTCATCCACACCTTCTCCGGCTTCTATGAGGCCCTGGCCAGCACGCTGCTGACCTGGATGCCCATGCACATGACCGGGCGTACCGCGGCCTATTTCATCCCCCGCTATAAGGACGAGCAGCTCGCTTACACCTACTTCCTCATCAAGGACCACCTGGCGCTGTTCAACTGGGCGCCCATTGAACCGCGGCAGGAGCTGAACACCTATCTGGCCCATGAGCCCGGACTCGTAAAAAAGTTCGAGCTGGTGCTGGAGAGCCATTTTGCCGAGAGCACGATCCTGTTCGACCGGTACGATTACGGAACGCGGGACGCGGCGATCAACGAGCTTGTTTCCGTCCTGGAGCATAACATGAACGAGTTCCACTGGTGCACCTCACTGCCGTTCCAATGCATCACGGAGGAGGGACTTCGCGGCGTTCTGGAGGAAAACGGCATAACGGGCGACGAGCTGGAGCGGGATATGGAGAATCTGATGCTGCTCAAAGAGCTGGGCAGCCGGTCGCAGCACTGCTATTTCGTCGATCTGGACGGGATGCGCGATTCCCTCTCGAGGGAAAGGATCGGCATCTGCGAACTGAGCTTCATCTGCGGGCGGGAGATCACCGTCACCTCCGGGCGGTTCCGGCAGCTCCTGCGGGCGGCGAACAACCTGAACGCGGAATCCGAAAACGTCAAATTCTGCCTTGCCTCCACGGATCTGCTGAAAAAGCTGGGGCATACCGATATCGTCGTCAAAGAGAACACCCGCGTAGCCTTCTCCACAATCGAGGGCGAGCCCACCGCGCTGGTTGCCAAGGAAATCACCGTGGTCACCGCCTTCTACCGCTATTTTGAGGAGCTGTGGAACTCCACGCCCTACATCTGCCGCAACAAGGAATACGTGGTGAAGCGGATCCAGAAAGCCCTGGATGAAGAGGAAAAGAAGGATCCGTGAACGGATTATCGAATATAAAGCGAGCGGGACACGTGTCCCGCTCGCTTTCATTCTGCTTCGGAGGATCGGTCAGAGCTCCACAAAGTATTTATCCAGGAGCTGATGGGGGTGGTAGGCCAGCTTGGCCTTTCGCAAGCCCTCGTCCCCGTCATCCTCCTCCCGGTTGATATAGACGATCCCATCCCCGGCGAAGGCATTGGAGAACATATTCGTCAGCTTCTGGTAAACGCCGCTGATGGCTACGTCCGCCCGCTCGATATGGGCGAACAGGGTGTCGCCCTGCACCTCCCCCAGGGAGGCGCCGACGATCCTGCCGCCGCTCCGGAGGACGCCGCCCACGAAGCCATACGCCTCCATATTGTTCAGCACCTCGAACGTCTTGGCGTTTCCCTCGTTATAGGTGGGGGAATCCTTCTGCCGCTCCTCAAAGCTGTGGGCGAAATAGGCTTTTGTCTCCTCCAGATTTCCACTGTCCATAAGCTCAAATGACCAGTCGGGATTTTCCCGCTCGAACCGATGGATGTGGTTGCGCTGGGCGGAATACCGCCGTCCGGCCAGCGTTTTCAGGTCCTGTGCCAGATAGAGGTAATCCGACCAGGCCCGGTCCGTCCGGAACCGCGCGTCCGGGTAGCGGGAGAGGATCATATCCAGGTTCGGCCTGGACACCGCACAGAGCCGCACAGGCAGCCCCTCCGCCAGACAGTGGGCGATGAGCTTTTCGTAGGGCTCGCCCTGATGCTCGCCCCTAGGCGGGGGGAAAGCGACTCCGTCGTCAAAATAGTTGACCTTCAGATAGAGGATATGGTCCTCTATCTCGTACTCCGTTTCAAAGTAGTCGCGCCACATGAACGTGCCGCCGATGGTACAGTCGCAGAGCCGGCAGGTGTTGCGCTCAAAATAGCGTCTGAGCTCCTCGATATTTTCCAGCTTCAGCCTTTTGAATCTCAAGCAAAATCCTCCATTGATTACTTATTAAAACGCAGAACATCCCTGTTCTTGAAAAAATACTCCACGCCGGAGTATACGGTGGTAGCCACGATCACACCGGTGCAGATCCCCCAGACCAGAGGCGGAACAGGGAAGAACATAATGATGATGCACACCATGGTGGAGGCCGTCTTCACCTTGCCGGACCAACCGGCGGCAATGACCCTGCCGCCCCCCGCGGCCAGCAGCCGCAAACCGGTGACGGCAAGCTCCCGCGCCAGCACGATGAGCACCGCCCAGGCGGGCATCATCCCCCGTTGCGTGAACCAGAGCAGGGCGGCAAAGACGAGCACCTTGTCCGCCAGAGGATCCATGAATTTCCCGAAATCGGTCACCTCATTGCGGGACCGGGCGATATAGCCGTCCACAAAATCCGTGAGGCTCGCAATCACGAAGATGGCCAGCGCCACATAGTTGCTGCCGGGGAAACCCAAATAGAGAACGATCATGAACACCGGGATCAAAAACACACGCAAAAGGGTGAGTTTATTTGCCGTCGTCATTTCTCCACCTCCCCTAAAGGGATGCCGTCTGCCCGTTCGCCGATGATGGTCACCGTATAGAATTCGCCCAGGATCAGCCCCTCGCCCGTGAAGGCGATGGAACCGTCGATATCCGGCGACTCGGCGTAGGATCGTCCGTACCAGTATTCACCGTCGAAATCTTCACAGAGCACCCGGACCGGCTTCCCGATCCTGCTCCTATTGAACGCCGACATGATCTCCTGCTGCAAAAGCTCCACCCTGGCCGCCCTTGCCTCTGCGATCTCGGCGGAGGGACGTTCCATCCGCTCCGCATCGGTCCCCTCCTCCGGGGAATAGGCGAACGCGCCCGCACGCTCGATCCGCGCCTCCCGCAGAAAGTCGAGGAGCTCCCGGAACTCTTCCTCCCCCTCCCCGGGCAGCCCGGTGATGAGGCTGGTGCGGAGCACCAGGCCGGGGATCCGCTCCCGCAGCTTTTTGAACAGGGCTTTGATCTCCTCTGCCGTGCCACGGCGGCGCATGGCCCGGAGGATCCCGTTGTTGATGTGCTGGATGGGGATATCCAGGTACTTGAGGATCTTCTCCTCCCCGGCGATCACGTCGATGAGCTCGTCATCGATCTCGTCCGGGTACAGGTAGTGGAGACGGATCCAGTCGAAATCCATCCGGCAGAGCTTTTTCAGCAGTTCCGCCAGCATCCGCCGCCCGTACAGGTCGGTGCCGTAGCGGGTGATGTCCTGTGCCACCACGATGAGCTCCCGGATGCCCTGTCCGGCGAGGCCCTGCACCTCCGCCAGGATATTCTCCATGGGTCGGGAGCGGTAACGCCCCCGGATATCGGGGATCACGCAATAGGCGCAGCGGTTGTCGCACCCCTCCGCGATTTTGAGGTAGGCCCAGGCGTTCATAGAGGACAGCACCCGCCCGGATTCCAGGTCCGGCGCGTCGATGTCGCCGTATTCCCCCACGCGCTCACCGGAAAAGACGCGCGCCATCACATCCGCGATCTCCCCATAGCTGCCGGTGCCCACAGCCCCGTCCAGCTCCGGAAGCTCCGCCAGGATCTCGCCGCAGTACCGCTGAGTCAGGCAGCCCGTGGCGACGAGCTTTCGTATCCGTCCCTCCGCCTTCGCGGCGCCGTAGGAAAGGATGCTGTCGATGGCCTCAGCCTTCGCAGATTCGATGAAACCGCAGGTGTTGATGATCACCGCGTCTGCCTCCACCGTCTCCGGCGGCTCCGCCGCCCGGATCTCATAGCCCGCCTCGCTGAGAAGATACATCATCTGCTCGCAGTTTACCTGGTTTTTGGCACATCCCAGCGAAACGAATGCAATCACTTTTTCCATACTATTCACCGTGTTCTGTTTGATACCTCGACAAGGCCGTCCGGATCTCCTCCCAGGAAAAGCCCCGGCGGTACGCCGCGTCCGACGCCCGCTTCAGCGAACCGGCATCCGGCTCGGCTCCCCGCAGCCGCGACTGCAAAAAGCGGTAGGCCGCCTCCTCCATGTCCGGGAGCTCCTCCAGGGCATCCTCCCAGTACTCCCGGGGGATGCCGCGGCGATACAGCTCGTTTTTTATCTTGCCTGCGCCGAAGCCGCGGGCGGCGTAATGCCGCACGATAAGCGACGCGTACGCCCCGTCGTCGATGGCGCCGACCTCCTCCAGCCACTGAGCCGTCTCACGGGACAGCTCCGGGTCCTCACCCTTCTGGATGAGTCGCTCCGTCATCTGCTTTTTGGACATGTTTCTCTCGCCCAGGATGCGCAGAGCGCGGGCACGGGTGTTCGTCTCCCGGGCATCGTCTGTAAGCGACGCCAGCTCCTCCTCCGTCAGGTCGCGTCCCTCATAAACGGCATAGTCCGCAATCTGGTTAAGGCCGACCTTAAGGCTGCTGCCGTCCTCCAGCGTCAGGTAGTACCGATCCGGCACGTGCTTTGACCGGGCGACACGGGTGACTTTCATCCCTCAAAATCATCGGCGGACACGTCCACGGCTCGTCCGGCGGCAATGGCCGCCGCCTTGGCCTGGGGCGTCATCAGCTTGAAGGCGTCCCTGCGGATCTTCTCCTCCAGCTCGTCGGCCACGTCGGGGTTCTCCTTCAGGTACTGCTTCATCGCGTCGCGTCCCTGAATCCGTACGTCGCCCACGGTGAACCATGCGCCGCCCTTGTCGATAAATCCCAGCTTCACCGCCAGGTCGATGATCTCGCCCACGTGGGAGATGCCCTCGCCGTACATGATGTCGAATTCCGCCTCCTTGAACGGAGGGGCGACTTTGTTTTTGACGATCTTGGCGCGGGTGCGGTTGCCGATGATTTCGGAACCGTTCTTAATGGCCTCGATCCGGCGCACATCGATGCGCACGCTGGCAAAATACTTCAGGGCGCGACCGCCGGGAGTCGTCTCCGGGTTGCCGTACATGACGCCGATCTTCTCCCGGAGCTGGTTGATGAACACCACGATGCAGTTCGTCTTTGAAATGGAACCGGCCAGCTTTCTCAGCGCCTGGGACATGAGGCGCGCCACCACGCCCACGCTGCTCTCGCCCATCTCGCCCTCGATCTCGCTGCGGGGCACCAGGGCGGCCACAGAGTCCACCACCACCACGTCTACGGCGCCGGAGCGCACCAGCGTCTCCGTAATGGCCAGAGCGTCCTCGCCGGTGTCCGGCTGGGCGATGAGAAGATCCTCGATATTCACGCCCAGCGCCCGGGCGTAGGCGGGCTCCAACGCGTGCTCGGCATCGATGAACGCCACCTCGCCGCCCCGCTTCTGCGCGGACGCGATAATATGCAGGGCCAGGGTCGTCTTGCCGGAGGATTCCGGCCCGTAGATCTCGATGATCCTGCCCTTGGGCACGCCGCCGATACCCAGCGCCAGATCCAGTGACAGGCTGCCGGTGGGGATCGACTCCACGTTGACGGCGAGATTGTCGCCCAGGCGCATGATCGAGCCCTTGCCGTAGCTCTTTTCTATCTGGGAAATGGCGGTCTCCAGCGCCTTTTTCTTATCCTCAGCCGGTACTGCTGAAACGGGCTCCAGGGGTGCCTTTTTCGTTGCCATAACCTTTCCTCCTAGTTTTTCTTTCTGCCTGTTACGACCCGCTCGATTCCTGCGGTGTCGACCTTTACCATAATGTCCTCAAATCCGCCCCCAAGGAGGATATCTCCCACTGCCTGCGCCTGTCCTGCGCCGCACTCGAAGGTGATCATCCCCCCGTCCCGCAGGGAATCCGCCCAGCATGTCGTGATCGTCCGGAAGAAGCGGAGCCCGTCGGTCCCGCCGTCCAGCGCCAGCATGGGCTCATAGTCCCGCACGGAGCGGTCCAGGGTCTTAAGGTCCTCTGTGGGAATATAGGGCGGGTTGCACACGATCAGATCGAACCGCCCAAGCAGCAGAGGGGGGCGAGCCTCGGCGTCCGCCTCCACACAGGTGACCATACGGGAGAGGTTGTTTTCCAGCATATTCTGCCTCGCCACCGCCAGCGCCTTCAGGGACTTATCGCCCAGGATGACCCGGCAGTTTTTCACATTGGCCGCAACGGCAAGGCCTACACAGCCGCTGCCCGTGCACAGATCCATGCAGCGGGTATCCCTGTCTGCCGAGCGGAGCAGACTGATGGCCGTTTCCGCCAGCAGCTCGGTATCGGTGCGGGGAATGAGCGTATCCGGGGTGACCTTGATGTTGAGTCCGTAGAAGCCCCACTCACCGGTAATGTACGCCACCGGCTCTCCCTTCAGCCGCCGATCCACCATGGCGGCCAGCGTGTCCTCAAACTCGCTGCCGGTGACATAGAGCCTGGCCTCCTGCAGAAACTTTTCCGTCGTCTTGCCCGCGGCAGCGGCGGCCAGGAGCCGGGATTCCAGATCGAACGCCTCGATCCCGCTGTCCTTCAGCCTGCGCCGAGCGGCAAGGTAAACATCGCTGTATGTCTTTATCTCACATCACTCCCAACGTGCGTTTGTCTGTCTCACCAGCGGTCCTCGCCCTCCACCTCCGGAAGGACGAGCTTCAGCGCCTCGATGGCCACCTCCAGCATGCCGTCCTCCGGCTCGCGGGTGGTCAGCCGCTGCAGCGCCTTGCCCGGCGCGGAGAGGATACGGGTCACAGCATTGTCGTTGCGCCCTGCCCATTTGATCAACTCGTAGCTGATGCCCACCACGATGGGCAGCAGCAGAAGGCGAAGCCCCATACGGACCCAGACATTGGACCAGCGCACCAGGGAAAACACCAGGATGCTGACAATCATGGTGATGAACAGGAAGCTGGTGCCGCAGCGGGGATGGAACCGGGACTGTACCCGGGCGTTCTCCACCGTGAGGGGGAATCCCTTTTCGTAGCAGAAGATGGTCTTATGCTCCGCGCCATGGTATTGCCATACCCGCCGGATGTCCTTCATCCGGGTGGCAAGCCACATGTAACCCAGAAAAATGGCGATGCGGAGCACACCCTCGATCAGGTTGCGGAGCACGGCGCTGCGCACCACGTTCGTCAAAAGCCCGGCCAGCACCGTGGGCAGCAGGATGAACAGGCCCACAGAGATGGCGATGCCGATCACCACCGCGATCCCCACGATCATCTTTTCCGCCGCTGCGCCGCCAATATGCTTTTCGATCCACAGGTCCAGCTTCGACGGCTCCTCCTGCTCCTCCTCCGGAAGCTGATCCGCGGAGTAGGTCAGAGCCCGGACGCCGGCGATCATGGTGGTGATAAAGTTCACCGTTCCGCGGATGACTGGCCAGCCCAGGATGGGATACCGGTCCTTGATGAATCGGAGCTCCTCCACCTTGGCGGTGAGTCCGTCAGGCGTGCGGCAGACAATGGCCTGCTTCTTGGGGCCGCGCATGAGGATCCCCTCAATGAGCGCCTGCCCGCCGATAGATGTACGAAAATCCTTGTTTTCTGACATATTTCTCCTCTGGTTCGTATGCTTACTCAGTCGCCCGCGGGCAGCCGGACAGTGACGAGCAACCCGCCGCCCTGGGCATTTTCCAGCATCAGGGAGCCGCCGTGGAAGCCCACGATCTCGTCGCAAACGGCGAGGCCGATGCCGCTGCCGCGCTCCTTGGCGTTGCTGCCCTTGTAAAATTTCATCTTCACGTTCTGCAGCTCATCCTCCGGGATACCGGGGCCGTAGTCCCGGACCCGGATCACCACGTCGCTCTCCTCCACCGCCAGGGAGACGGTGATGCGGCCGCCGGATTTGCCGTATTTCGCGGCGTTGTCAAACAGGTTCATGAACACCTGCTTCAGCCGCGCCGGGTCACCGGAGATCAGGGGCACATCGTCCATATAGGGGTCGTACTCCAGCTCGATCCCGTCCTGGTGCAGCAACTCCTTGTAGGTAAAGATGGAGTCCTCCAGCACCGCGCCCACGTCGATCTGCTCCACATTCAGCGTGAAGCGTCCGTCCTCCATGCGGGTGAACTCCAGCAGCTCCTCCACCATCTTCGTGAGGCGGCGAGCCTCCTTCAGGATGATGGAGATGCCGCGCCGGGTCTCCCCGTCGATGTCCTCATTGTAGCTGAGCGTCTCGCCCCAGCCGGTAATGGCGGTGAGGGGCGTGCGCAGCTCATGGGAAATAGACATGATGAACTCGGTCTGGATCTTCTCCGCCTGGGCGATCTTCTGGCTCATCTCGTTGATGGACTGCACCATCTCGCCCATCTCATCCTTGTATTCCTTGTTGATCTGTATGCCGTAGCTGCCCTCCGCAATGCGCTTCGCCGTTTTGGTGATCTCACCCACCGGTTCGATGAACGACCGGATGAAAAACAGATTGATGATAATGACGATCAGCATCATCACGGCTGCGATGGCGCAGGCCAGCAGGAACCGGAGAAGGACCTGTCTGTCCGCCAGCTTCATGCTGGTGACATACCGCATGATGCCGATTACCTGACCGTCTGTATAGACCATAGGCGCAGATACGCCCATGACCCGCTCCCCGGTACCGGCGCGGCGGCCGGTCCAGTGGGAGATCGCCCCGGTCTTCAGCACGTTGGACACATCCTCGGTATCCGCAACCGTGCCCGCGGTAATGCCGGTGGTAGAGACGACGACACGTTTATCGGTGCCGATGAACTGGAGCTCCAGCCTGTCGTTCTCATCAAATGTCTCGGCATACTGGTAGGCGGAATCGTAGTATTCCGCGTAGCTTTTCATGATGTAGTTCGCGAAAAAGTCCGTAGCGGTTTTGGCCTTCATCTCAAGGCCGGTGCGCATGGTGGTATACAGGGAGCTGGCGGAGATAGCGGTAAACGCCGCGATAGCCACCACCAGCATGACCGCCACAGCCAGCACGGAGCCGCGCATCCAGCGCTGCTTGATCCCGTGGATGATGGCGCTGACGCTTTTTCGGAAGGATCGGATATTCAGTGCCAGGCCGCCGCCCACGCGGCGGCGCCCGAAGCTCACAGTCCCCATTTGTAGCCGTAGCCCCAGACCGTGGTGATATAGTTGGGATTCTGCGGATCATCCTCGATCTTCAGCCGCATCCGTCGGATATTCACATCCACGATTTTGAGTTCCCCGAAATAGTTGCGCCCCCAGACGCTGTTCATGATATCCTCCCGGGAGAGAGCCTTGCCCGGGTTGTCCATAAAGAGCTTGATGATGGAGTACTCCACCTGGGTGAGCTTGATCCGCTGGCCGTTCTTCTCCAGTGTGCGGTTGCGGGTATTGAGCCGGAACGGACCTTGCACCAGCTCACCTTTGTCGTCGGAGTCGGCGCCGCCCATGCGCCGATACAGGGCATCCACCCTGGCCGTAAGCTCTGCGGGGGAGAACGGCTTCGTCACATAGTCGTCGGCGCCGGTCATAAGCCCGGTCACCTTATCCATCTCCTGGGTCCGCGCGGTCAGCATGATGATGCCGATCTTGGAATCAGCGGCCCGCATGCGGCGGCAGACCTCAAACCCGTCGGTATCGGGCAGCATGATATCCAATAAGGCCACCTTGATATCCGGGTGCGCCTTGAGCTGCTCGAAGGCCTCCGCGCCTGTGCCGGCCTCGATCGGCTCATAGCCGGCCCGCTTCAGATTGATGACGACGAAGCTGCGAATGCTGGTCTCATCCTCAAGCACAAGTACTTTTTTCATGTTCGCCCTCCGTTATGATCCTGTTTTCCAGTCAGAATATATGATGTGGAAACCGGCGCTGATCTCCTCCTGTGAGATGGAAAGGGGCAGCTCCTCCGCCTCCGATGTGATGGCGGCGGCATAGATCGTATCCCCGGAATACTTCAAAATGAACCGTCCGGCCAGCTTGGCGCGCTCGTCCCTGTTTTCACCGGATATGGTGTAGATCCGCAGGAAATCCACCGGCTCGCCCGTGCCTGCGTAGTAGGAGAACATCAGCGTCCGCTCTCCCGCTCCGCTGTCGGCGCGGCGCACGGTGATGCTGTCCCCCCAGTCCTCAGGCAGGATGAGATACCACCCGTCGGAGTAGCTGTGGTAGGTGGTCATCACCAGGCGGTCTCTGCCCACGGAATCGAAAGCCATCCAGTCCAGCACGCGGTATACCGTCTCCGACTGGGACCAGAGTGTCCTCGGCATGGGCACCTCCACGACGCCGTCGCCGTTGATGTCGCTGCAGAAGACGTTGTAGTCCCGCACAGTGCGGAGACTGGCGGGGGAAGAGCTGCCCATGGTGATATTCTCAAGCCCCTGATCCCACACGATGACATCCGTCACCAGACCGTTGCCGCCGTACACGCTGTCCACAAACAGGGCAGGCACATGGTCCTCCACCGTGCCGAAGGTGGTGCGGGAAATGGACTCGATCCCCTCGGAGATGAGGGCCGTGCTGCTGACGATCTCTCCATCCCCTGCCAGTGAAATGCACTCCGCCTCGCTGGAGGAATCGGCCCCGGCCATCCGGAACACCACGATATCATCGCACCCGTCGCTGTTCATGTCGCAGACGGAAACCGTGTTGTAGTTCATGCTGTGCAGCGCCGTGGGCTTCAGGTCCTTGACCGAATATACGGTCATAAGCTGGAGCGAGGTGCCCATTTTCCACCCTACGATGAGCTCGGAGATCCCATCCCCGTCCATATCGGTATAGATGACCCGCTCAAAGGCGGTGCCCTCTCCCTCTATAACGGCCGCCGTTTCATAGGCGCCGCCCTGCCGCTTCAGGATATACATCCTCAGGGGTCTGTCCTCGGGGAAGGAGAAGAACGCCAGAGCCTCCGCCACGCCGTCGCCGTCCAGGTCCTGGAGTTGAACCGACTGGCGATTGGCCCCGGCGGTCGGCGCGAGGAATTCCGCGCCGCTGTTCAGTACGGCATTGATCGTGCTCTGAAGCTGGCGGTTGTTTTCCGAAATCTCGGGAAGGCGGTACAGCTCCTCTGCCGTGACGGACATGCAGCCGGACAGCAGCATTAGCGCGGCCATGCAGAAAAGTATGAGAATTGTTCCTGTGTTTCTTTTCATGCTCCTGCTCCATTGCCGCATATCCGCGGTCCAAGATCCGATAAAACCGTTCATAATATTGTATCACAATATTTACGAAAATGATAGTCTTTTGTTACAAATCAGGGCGTCAGTTCGATGATCTCCAGTCCGCATTTCCGGGCGTATGCCATGGTCTGCATCGTACCGCCGGGCCGCCCGTCAAAAACGCACAGGAGCACGGAGGAGTTGTCCACCATGTACTGATTGCGGACGCGCATGCACTCCCGGGTGTAGCGGCGGGAGACCAGCGTTTCAAAGTCACAGCGGCTCACCAGCATCAGATGGCGGTATCGCTGTTCCGCCGTCCAGTCCCGGTACTGCCCCTCGCAGGGCAGAGCGGCCTCCACCGTGATATCCTGCCGCTCGTCGCGGAGGGCGAGTACCGTCTCGCAAAAATACGTGTCCGCGCCCAGGGCCATACCGCAGATGAAGTGCCGGATACCGGCGGAGCAGAGCGCCTCCGCCGCGTCCCTGAGCCGATCCTTCAGGTCTGTGCAGCGGGGGTCCTCCTCATTCAGGCCCCAGGGCAGCTTTTGGGGCCTGTAGCCGGAGAAGCAGCAGGTGATCTCTTTCGGAATATCAGGGCGCATGGCGCACCTCCTGTCGCATTGCCGCAAAACAGCGCAGCATATCATGTTAATTATATAATTGTTGTCAATTATTTGTCAAAGTCTTGCAATTCTTTTACACGGTGCTATAATAGAGACGGTAAATTGCTTCAACAATTGAACAGAAACATCTTCAGGGCAGGGTGAGATTCCCGATCGGCGGTACAGTCCGCGAGCGCGACAGCGCAGGAATTGGTGAGATTCCAATACCGACAGTTATAGTCTGGATGAGAGAAGATGAATGCGGCACTGCCGCAATTCTTTGTCGCCCGGAAGATCATTTCCGGGTGTTTTTTATTTTTTCAAGGGAGGAAAAAACAATGCAGAACACAAGAACAAAAAGAGTCGTGACAATGGCGATGCTGGCCGCGGTGGCCTACATCGTCGTACTGCTGGCGCACCTGGTGCCCATCTTCGCATTCATGCCGTCGGTGCCTTTCCTGCGGTACGATCCCAAGGACGTGATCATCGCCATCGGCGGCTTCATCCTTGGCCCGCTGGAGGCGCTGGCCATCGCCGTGGTCGTCTCCCTGGTGGAGATGGTCACCATCAGCACCACCGGCCCCATCGGGCTGGTGATGAACGTGATCTCCACCGCCGCATTCGCCTGCACCGCCGCCGTGATCTATAAGAAAAAGCACACCATGGGCGGCGCCGTCCTCGGTCTTGTGGCGGGCTGCCTTCTGATGACCATTGTCATGCTGCTTTGGAATTATCTGATCACCCCTCTATATATGCACGTGGATCGGGCTGTCATCGTCAAAATGCTTCTGCCGGCCTTCGCCCCCTTCAACCTGATCAAGGCCGCTGTGAACACCGCCCTGACCCTGCTCATTTACAAGCCCGTGGTTCAGGCGCTCCGCAGGGCAAACCTGGTGGCCGCCTCCTCTCAAAACGGATCGGGCGCGAAAAGGCGCCACCTCTCCCCCGGCATCGCCATCCTGGCGGTGGTCATTCTCGTCACCTGCATCCTGTTGGTACTGGTACTGAACGGCATCCTCTGATGACTTCGGACCCTGCCGCGCGACAGAAGAAAAGAAGCCCCTCCGAACAAATGCTGTTCGGAGGGGCTTTCTTCTATGCTTATTTATCCTGGGAGTAGTTGTCGAAGTAGCCCTGGATCAGGACGATGGGAGTACCCTTGTCGCCGCTGCCGGAGGTCAGATCGCAGAGAGAACCGATGAGATCGGTGAGCTGGCGGGGCGTCGTCCCCTCGGAGGCCATGTTGCCCACAAGGTTGGCCGCCTTGGCCTTGATGGAATCGCGGATGGCATCGGCCAGCGCCTCGCCGGAGAGCTGGGCAAAATCGTTGTCCGCCAGATATTTGAGCTTCAGCTCATTGGGCGTGCCGGACAGGCCGGGGGTGTGCGCCGGGGAGACGACCGGGTCGGCCAGCTCCCAGATCTTGCCCACGGGATCCTTGAAAGCGCCGTCGCCGTAGATCAAAACCTCGATGTTCCTGCCGGTAGCGTCCACCAGCTTCTTCTGGAGCGCGTCCACAAACGTCTGGCAGTCCCGGGGGAACAGCTTCACCGTGTCCTCGGTGGCCTTGTTGGAGCCCAGCAGGCCGTACTTCTCGTTGTAGCCGCTGCCGTTCACCGGCGCGGTGAGGACATCGTCCAGAGAGAGGACCTTCTCCGCCCCGGCTTTCAGCAGTCTGCGCTTGGTGCGGGCTCGGGTGTGGATATCGCAGTTAAGGACGAACTTGGTGTAGTCCAGGATCGTCTCGGCGTGGTTGGAGAAGATAACCTCCGCCTCGCAGCCGCAGCTCCGGATCAGGGAGGAATAGTACTCCACGTAATCCACGCCGGTGAAGGGGTGCACGGGATTACCGAAGGTCTCACGGTACTGGGCCTCGTTCATCACGGTGGACCAGGGGTCGATGCCCTTATCATCCAGCAGATCCTCGTCGAACAAGTGGTTTCCCACCTCATCTGCGGGGAAGCTGAGCTGCAGCACGATCTTCTTCACGCCCCTGGCGATGCCCACCAGACAGTTGGCAAACCGGTTGCGGGAAAGGATGGGGAAGATCACGCCGATGGTATCGGAGCCGAACTTTGCCTTCACATCCGCGGCAATGTCATCCGCGGTGGCGTAGTTGCCCTCAGCACGGGCCACGACGGACTCGGTCACCGCGACCACATCCCGATCCCGGAGCTTGAATCCCTCCGCCTCTGCGGCGGCGAGGACGCTCTCGGCGGCGATCGACGCCAGGTCGTCGCCTTCACGGATGATGGGCGCGCGAATGCCTCTGACTACGGTTCCAACTGTTCTCATAGTAACGCCTCCAATGATAGATTGGCATAGAAAGCCATTGTATTTCACTTACACTATTATGCCACGGCGCTTGCCATAAGTAAAATTATAGTTTATTATAGTTACTATAATTTATCATTATGTGAGGTCAACATGGACATCAATCTGGAGCTGTACAGGATCTTTTGCGAGGTGGCGCGGAAGCAGAGCTTTTCCGGCGCGGCACGGTCGCTCTTTATCAGTCAGCCCGCTGTGAGTCAGGCTGTAAAGCAGCTGGAGCGGCAGCTCGACGTACCCCTGTTCATCCGCGGGCCGAGGGGGGTGGCGCTGACCCGCGAAGGGGAAATACTGCGCGGGTACGCGGATTCGGCGCTGAACCTGCTGGAAGCGGGGCAGGCACGGATCAGCGCGCTGAAGAGCCTCACCGCGGGAGAGCTGCGCATCGGCGCATCGGACACTATGTCCCGCCGGTTCCTCATGCCCGCCATCGGGCGATTCCATGCGGCGCATCCGGACGTGGCCCTGCGGATCACGAACCGCACCTCGCCGGAGACGATCGCCCTGCTCCGGGAGGGAAAGCTGGACGTTGGCTTTGTCAATCTGCCCATCAGCGTCAGCGGCGTCAGTTTTGAGGAATGCAAAACGGTGCACGATATCTTCGTCGCCGGCTTCGAGTACGAACACCTGCGGGGTAAGCCGCTGACGCCGCGGGATCTGGCTGCGCAGCACCTGATCATGCTGGAGCAGGCGTCCAATTCACGCAGATGGGTGGACCGTCACTTCCTGTCCTGCGGGGTGCCCCTCCGACCGGATATCGAATTGGGCGCCCACGATCTGCTGCTGGACTACGCCGCCATCGGATTGGGCGTGGCCTGCGTGATCGAAGAGTTTTCCCTGGAACCCATAGTGAACGGCCGCCTCTTTAAGCTGGAGCTGACGCCGCCCGTGCCGCAGCGGAGCATAGGCGCCTGCTGGCTGAGCGGGATCGAGCTCTCCGCCGCCGCGCGCCGATTCATCACTCTGGTGAAAGAGGCGAAGGAGCAATAACGCGCTTCCGGTCTGCATCTGAATAATAAAATTAAAACGTCCCCCGACCGAAGTCGGGGGACGTTTCATTGCTGTGATGTACTAACTCAGTTCAGAACTGAATCAGTCAAGTACAGGAGCCGTCGTGGGGAGTTCGCCGACAAAAGCGATCTGGATGGTGTCAGCGAAGCCACGGGCCACGCCCACAGGAGCGGTGCCTTCGAGGTCGGAACGGATGTAAGCGATCTCGTCGCCGATCTTGAGGTCAGCGCGGGTGATCTTGACCATCGCGCCGTTCTCGATCCTGTAGATCTTGCTGGCCTCGGGAGCGGCGGTGTTCCAAGCCTGCTCATCGTCCGCGATAGCGAGACGCTCGATCAGGCCGGAGTTGCTCATGATGGTGCCGTTCACGAAGACTTCCTCATCGGACAGATCCACAACGGTCAGCTCGTCGTTGTAGTAGCCGGGGATGTTGTAGGCCAGGAACAGAGCGCCCTCGCCGTCCGCCAGAACTGCATCGCTGACGATATCAAGCTGGCTGTCAAGGATGTAGACATAGCCGGCCTCAGCATCAGGATAGTTGCCGTTCAGGTAATCAGGCGTGCAGGGAACCTTCCACAGGAAGTCCACAGCGTTGTTGGCGTCAACAGCCTCGCAGGTGACCTGGGACACGAAGCTCAGATCGTCGAGGGAGATGTAGACGAACTCGTCGTTGGTAGCGCCGGTCTGATCAACAGGATAAGTGTCGATCTCCTTGATGGGCACATACTTGTTGACGAAGCTCAGGATCACATAGTCAGCGTAATCCTCAGGAGTCACAACGCCTTCGCGGGCGTCAACGTGCTTGAGGAAGGTGCTGCCCAGGGTGGTATCGGCAATAGCGTCAACCTTGGAGATGTTGACCTCGCCGACCTTGATCTTCTTCTGCTGCATAGCCCAGTTGTTGCGAGCGTTCATCAGGCTGTCGGTCCAGTCATAGTACTCGAACGCGCCCTTGCCCTTCTGGAAGTTGAAGAACACGGTCTCGTCGGTCACATAGGCGTCAACGTCGTCAATGCCGACGAAGAGGACGTCATTGGCCTCCAGCACGCTGACGATGTCAGCATACTCCTGAGCGATGTCGCCGAGGATCAGGGTGCCCTTGGTGTAGCTGGTATCCTTGATGTTGCTCAGATCCTCGAGCGCGACAACGTTCATGTTGCGGTCGAAGGTCAGCTTGCAATAGTTGGCAACCGTGTTGTCGAAGATTTCGGCGGCCAGCTCGTCATCCATAGCGGGCTCGGGGATCAGATCGTACTCAGCCTTCTCGCCATCCTTGGTGATGGTGTAGATGGTGTAGACCTGATACTCGGTGTCGCTGTAGGTATGAGTGCTGCGGGTGATACCGTAGACCAGAGTCTCGATCGGAGCGGGAGCAGCGATCTCAGCCAGTCTCACGATGTTGCCGCCATGGTCAAGCCAGTAGTTCATGTCGCAGTTGAGCTCCCACTTGGTGTTCATCGGGAGAAGCTCTCTGGTGCAGAGCTGGCTGATGGGATAGTCAACGCCGTCAAACAGACCGTGGTTGTAGACGTAGTCGTTGGCAATGTAGTTGCCGGTCCAGCGGGTCACGAAGCCGGTGTTCATATCCAGGTTGTCGTTGATGACGCACTTGGGAGTACCCTGGTCATTCAGCTCGTTGTAAGCAATACCGAAGTGATACAGGGACACGGTGCGGGCGGTGGGGGCCTCGCCGTGGAGGATCACACCGTCGGTGTCAACGATAGTCTTCAGGTCGCGGCTGAGCAGATCAGCGTTGGGCTGAGTCGGGCTGGCGAGCAGCTCCTCAACAACGATGGAGAATTCAGCAATGCCGTCGCCATTGTTGTCGATGTTGTAGTGCACCAGTCCGGGATAGTTGTAGACTTCGGGATCGGTGGTATACAGCGGATCAAACGCAACCTGCCTGGTGAAGGTCGCGGAAACGCCATCAATGCTGGGAATCTCGAAGGAGGTGTGGTCCACAGCGGAAGCGCCGTAGCCCTGATCATCCTTGCAGGGGAAGATACCGGTGATGATGGTGTTGATGTTCTGCTTGATGGTCGCGTTGTCGTTCACATAACCGGTAGCGGTGACGACCTCAGCCTGGTTGTTGGCGGTCACGACCATGGAAGTGAACTGATCGATCACATCGGTGGTAGCGACGTCGATGATGTTGCCGACGTTGGTCAGCTTGACCTCGCGGCCGATCTCCTCATAGCAGGAGTAGATCGGAACGACGAGCAGCTGAGCAGCCTGGGTGTTGGCGGGGCAGTTGGCGTTGTGGATGTTGTGCGCGCCAATGCAGTAGCCCGTGCCGATGCAGGTGCCGGCGGGGATGTAGATAACGGTCTCAAAAGCGGGATCGTAGGTAGCGGTCAGACCGCCGAAGCTCACATCATAGGAGCCCTGGAAGCCCATCTGATCCTCGGTGAGACCCAGGTCGGTATAGCCGTTGGCCACAACGATACCGGTGGTGAAAGCGATGTTCTTGCCGAAGTAGTACTGAATAGCCTGCTTGCCGACAAACAGATCGCTGTTGCGCCAGAAGTTGAAGTTGTTGCCATAGATGCGGGCCAGACCATTGACCTGATCGATCTCGATCAGAGCGTCGTCGACCTCGATGTAGCCGACCATGGTGGCGAGCAGCATGTTGTAAACAAGCTGAGCCATATCATCGCGGCTGATGTAATCGAAGGGACTCTGATTCTCAAGATCGATGCCGTCGAACAGACCCTTGACAAGGCCCAGAGCCAGGGTGTTGCCAGCCCAGTCGGGGCCGACGAGGCCGGCTTCATCTGCGTCGTAGCCGAGAACGACGAGAGCCATTTTGGCAGCCTCAACGATCTTAACGTTGCGATCGGGAACGAAGTTCTTGCCATCAACGCCGTCCACGATGCCGGAATGCTTGTCAAAGCCAACAACGCCTGCATACCAAGCGTCGGCAGAAACATCCTGGAAATCGCAATAAGCGCCAAAAGCGGCCTTGAACTTCTCCAGGGTCAGATCGGTGCCCAGCACGGGGGTAGCCTTGATGTAGGCAATGATCTTCGCCATCTGAGCGCGGGTGAGATTCTTCTCGGGGTGGAAGTTGCCGTCCTCAAAGCCATCGAGAACGGTCAGCTCGGTGAGAACGTCAACAGCTTCCTTGTTGGCAATGCTGTCATAGTCAGCATAGGCCTTGCTGCCGGCCGTCTCATCATAGCCGCCCACGATGGTCGTGGCGCTTGCAACCGCTACGAGGCTGAACATCATAGCAACAGCAAGAACCACGGTGAGGACTCTTTTGAGATTCTTCATGTAGGTGCCTCCTTTTAAGATTTACGCTTTCGCGCATTGTTGCGGACCACCGAATTATTCGTCCACGCTCCGGGGAAGACCCCCGAACGCTCATGCCGGTCGCCCGGCGTGGTGATATGACGCCCGAGGTCATCTCAAAAACCCGGACATTCGATAGACCGCGTATGTACGATCGCCGCCCTCAGCTCGGCTTGCAGAGACCGGCGGTGGTACCGAGTCAGCCGCGTGGTGTGATTCGCCCCCCTGAAAGGAGGCAGGGGAACAGGCGGCAGGCTAATACCGCCTGCTCCCCTACAGTACATGTAACCTCCAAGACTGGTTCTGACGCGGCACACCACATACCATTTTCAGTCCAGCTTGCGCGCACAACGCCGATCCGGGGACGCCGAAACGGACGCTATGCGCCTGTATACGTTTGAGATTATAAGTGAAGCCGCTTTCTTTGTCAATTGTTTCCCTGTTATTTCAATGTTACAGTTTTGTTACACCCTGTTTCCGTCCCTGCGCATTTGACTGAAAAACGGCTGAATTAAAAAATTCAGAAAAAGCCTTGCAAATATATATAATTAATGTTATAATCCTTCCGTAAGCATAAGTGTTGAGTGAGTGAGGTCGTTCCTCACTTTTTTGTTGCACACTTTTGCTTCGTCAAAAATGATAAAAAGGCGGTGCTATAAATGAGCAAAATCACGGATATCGTCGCCGAAATGGCCGCGCCGGTGGCCGAAAAACACGGATGTGAGCTCTGGGACGTGGAATACGTCAAGGAGGCGGGAAACTGGTACCTCCGGGTATACATCGACTGCCCCGGCGGCGTCAGCATCGACCAGTGCGAAGCCGTGAGCCGTGAGCTCGACCCGCTGCTTGACGAGCGGGACCCCATCGAGGGGGCCTACACCTTCGAAGTTTCCTCCGCCGGCGCGGAGCGGAAGCTCACCCGGCCCGGGGATTTTGAGCGGTTCATGGGCTCCAAGGTGGAGGTCAGGCTCTACAGCGCCAAAAACGGGCGCAAGGAATACGTGGGCACGCTGAAGTCCTACGAGAGCGGGGATGTGGCCATCGAGGTCGGAGGCGCAGACATGGAATTCAAAAAAAGCGAGATCGCCGGCGTGCGGCTCAGGATATAGCGGCAGCGCCGTTTGAAACGATATAAAAATCACTCATTGGAGGAGCATGAAATGAACGCAGAATTTTTCGCCGCCATCGCTGATATAGAGAAGGAAAAGGGGATCCCCCAGGAATATATGCTGGAGAAGATCGAGCAGGCGCTGCTGGCCGCGCTGAAAAAGGACCGGCCGGAATCCGCCGACTGCGCAAAGGTGGAGCTGGACCCCGTGAAGAAAACGGTGAGCATGTGCATCCAGCGCACCGTGGTGGAGGAGGTTGAGAACCCCGGCGCCGAAATCAGCCTGGAGCAGGCCAGGGAGGCCGACCCCGACGCGCAGCTCGGCGATATCGTCAGCGAGCCGGTGGAGACGAAGAAGTTCGGCCGCATCGCCGCCCAGGCCGCGAAGCAGGTCATCATCCAGGGCATCCGGGAGGCGGAGCGCGGCATCGTCTACGACGTGTTCACCTCCAAGGAGCACGAGATCCTCACCGGCATCGTCAACCGCATCGAGCCCCGCACGGGCAGTATCTCCATCCGGATCAGCTCCAACTCCGAGTATACGGAGGCTATGCTCTCCGCCAGTGAGCGCATACCCGGCGAGCAGCTCCGGGAGGGCGACCGGATCAAGGTTTACGTGGTGGAGGTCCGCAAATCCACCCGCGGGCCGCAGGTGCTCATCTCCCGCACCCATCCCGGCCTTGTGAAGCGCCTGTTCGAGCTGGAAGTCCCCGAGATCTTTGACGGCGTGGTGGAGATCCGCAGCATCGCCCGCGAGGCGGGTAGCCGCACCAAGATCGCCGTCATGTCCAACGATCCCGAGGTGGATCCCATCGGCGCCTGCGTCGGCCCCAAGGGCGGGCGCGTAGCCGCCATCGTCGACGAGCTCGTGGGCGAGAAGATCGACATCGTGAAATACAGCGACGTTCCCGAGGAGTATATCGCCTCTGCCCTGGCCCCGTCGGAGGTCATCTCCGTGCTGATGGAGCCCGACAAAAAGAGCTGCCGGGTCATCGTGCCGGACGGGCAGCTCTCCCTCGCCATCGGCAAAGAGGGACAGAACGTCCGCCTGGCGGCGCGCCTCACCGGCTTCAAGATCGATATCAAGCCCCTGAGCGAGGCGGACAGCATCCTGTCCGCGGAAGGAAAAGATCCCGCGGCCGAGTGACCGCGAAAGGAGTGCCATGCAGAAAAAGATCCCCATGAGGCAGTGCCTCGGCTGCCGCGAGATGAAGCCGAAGAAGGAGCTCATCCGGGTCGTCCGCTCGCCGGAGGGCGCCGTCTCCATCGACTTCCGCGGCAAATCGCCCGGGCGCGGCGCATATATCTGCCCTCGGGAGGAATGCCTCTCCCGGGCGGTAAAATCACGCTCGCTGGAGCGGGCCTTCGGCGTCAAGCTGCCGGAGGAGCTCTATGACACGCTTGCAAAGGAGCTGAAGTCGCGTGCCGGAGAATAGCCTCAGACTGCTGGGACTCGCAAAAAAGGCCGGCAGGCTGGAGGCGGGCGCGGACGCGTCGTCCGCCGCGGCCGATGCCGGGCGCGCAGCGATGATCCTCTCCGCGTCGGACGCGTCGGAGCGCGCGCAGCGGCAGGCTATGGCCATGGCGGAGCGGTGCGGCGCCGTCTTCATCCCGCTCCCCTATACGGGCGCGGAGCTGGGCGGCGTCATCGGCAGGGGCTGTCCCGTGACAGTCGCGGTCACAGACCCGGGCCTGGCGGCGGCCTTTGCGAAAGCCCTCGCGGAGGAGGACGGCCGCTTTCGGGAATACGCGGAAGCGCTGGAGCGCGCATCGTCCGCGCACAAGAAAAAACAGCAATCGCCCGGCAGGGGCGTACGGAACGGTAAGAGGAGGTAATTCATTATGAGTACGATGTTCAAGTACCGAGTCCACGAGGTAGCCAAGGATTTCAAGGTCCCCACAAAGGCCATCACGGAGATCCTGACGGAATATGCCTCCACGCCAAAAAACCACATGCAGGTCCTCACGGACGAGGAGCTGTCGATCATCTTTGAATATATGACCCAGCACAACCAGATCTCCAGTATTGAAGAGATCTACGCCAGCAGCGCGCCGAAGGCGGAGAAAAAGCCGCCCAAAGAGGATGCTGCGGAAAAAGCGCCCGCCGGCCAGAAGAAGCCGGAGGCGAAGCCCGCCCAAAAACAGGAGGCCAGGCCCGGCTCCCAGCCTGCCCCGAAGCAGGAGAAGCAGGCCAAGCCCTTCGTGCCGAAAAAAGTGCCGGAAAAGCGCATCATCGACACCTCCGGCGCCACCATCAATCTGGAGAAATACGACGAGCGGCTCGACAAGCTGGTGCCGGAGCGCGCCGAGAACATGAAGCGCGGCAAGGAGAAATTCACAAACCGCAACCGCCGGGGCGGCGGCGGGCAAAACCAGTCCAGCGGCGCCAAGCGCCGCCAGGAGGAGCGGGAAAAGATGCAGCGTCTCCAGTTCGAGATCGCCAAAAAAGCTCCCGTCAAGGTGCTGATCCCCGATGAGATCAGCGTGGGCGAGCTGGCCTCCCGCATGAAGAAGACCGGCGCCGAGGTGGTCAAGCGTCTCATCAAGATGGGCGTGATGGCCTCCCTCTCCGATGTGATCGACCATGACACCGCCGAGCTGGTGGCCCTGGATATGGGCTGCAAGGTGGAGCGCGAGGTCACCGTCTCCATTGAGGAGAAGCTCATTGACGACCGGGAGGACAGTGAGGAGGAGCTGGTGCCCCGCGCCCCCGTCGTCGTCGTCATGGGCCACGTGGACCACGGCAAGACCTCCCTGCTGGACCGCATCCGCCGGGCAAACGTGGTGGCCGGCGAGGCCGGCGGCATCACTCAGCACATCGGCGCTTACCGGGTCACGGTCAACGGCAGTCCCATCACCTTCCTGGACACCCCGGGCCACGAGGCGTTCACCGCCATGCGTGCCCGCGGCGCCATGGTCACCGACATCGCTATCCTTATCGTCGCCGCGGACGACGGCATCATGCCGCAGACCATCGAATCCATCAACCACGCCAAAGCGGCGGGCATCCCCATTGTCGTAGCCATCAATAAAATGGATGTGCACGGCGCAAACCCCGACCGCATCAAGCAGCAGCTCACGGAATACGAGCTGGTGCCCGAGGAGTGGGGCGGCGACACCATCGTGTGCCCCATCTCCGCCAAGACCGGTCAGGGCGTGGATGAGCTGCTGGAAATGCTCGTCCTCCAGGCCGAGATGTGCGAGCTGCGCGCCAATCCCAACCGCGCCGCCAGAGGCACCGTCATCGAGGCAAGGCTCGACAAGGGCCGCGGCCCCGTGATGACCGTGCTCGTCCAGAACGGCACCCTGCGCACGGGCGACATCATCATCGCCGGCACGGCTGTGGGCCGCGTTCGCGTCATGATGGACGACAAGGGCAGCCGCGTTACGGAGGCGGGCCCCTCCGTCCCCGTGGAGATCACCGGTATGTCCGAGGTCCCCGACGCGGGCGACACCTTCAACGCCGTGGCCGATGAGCGCATGGCCCGCGAGCTGGTGGAGCAGCGCAAGGACGAGAAGAAGCAGAAGGCCGCCGCCGGCAACAAGAAGGTCACCCTGGACGATCTGTTCAGCAGGATCCAGGAGGGCGAAATGAAAGACCTGAACATCATCGTGAAGGCCGATGTGCAGGGCTCCGCCGAGGCGATCAAATCGTCCCTGGAGAAGCTCTCCAACGACGAGGTGCGGGTGAAGGTCATCCACTCCGGCGTGGGCGCCATCAACGAATCCGACGTGATGCTGGCCTCTACCAGCGGCGCCATCATCGTGGGCTTCAACGTGCGGCCCGACAACGCCGCCCGGGACAACGCCCAGCGCATGGACGTGGACATCCGCATGTACCGGGTCATCTACGACTGCATCAACGAGATCGAGGCTGCCATGAAGGGCATGCTTGCCCCCAAGTACCGGGAGGCGGTCATCGGCCACGTGGAGGTGCGCCAGGTCTACAAGGTCAGCCATGTGGGCACCGTTTGCGGCTGCTACGTCACAGACGGCAAGGTCGTCCGCAACTGCTCCGTCCGGGTGCTGCGGGACAATATCGTCATCCACGAAGGCGAGCTGGCCTCCCTGCGCCGATTCAAGGACGACGTGAAGGAGGTCGCCCAGAGCTATGAGTGCGGCCTCTCCGTTGAGAGATTCAACGACATCAAGGTGGGCGACGTGATCGAGGCCTTCGTCATGGAACAGATCACCGACTGATTGCCCGCGAAAGGAAATCCTATGCCTAAGATCGAACGAATCAACGAGGACATCCAGCGCGCGCTGGCGTCTCTCATCACGAACGTCAAGGATCCCCGGGTGAATCAGGGGATGCTCAGCATCACCGGGGTACACACCACCGGCGACCTGAGATACTGCAAGGTCTATGTGAGCGTGCTTGGCCTCGAGTCGGAAAAGGACCTCATGAAGGGCCTTAAGTCCGCCTCCGGCTATCTCCGGCGGGAGCTGGGCGCGCGGCTCGACCTGCGCTACACGCCGGAGCTCATCTTCGAGCTGGACCGCTCCATAGAGCATGGGGCGCACATCTCAAAGCTCATCAACGAGCTGGAGCTCAGCGATACGGAGGAGGCGTCCGATGAACATGACAGCTAAAGAGGCGGCCGCCTGGCTCCTGAGCAGGGACAGCTTCCTGATCACGAATCATCTGCGCCCCGACGGGGACGCCCACGGCTCTGCCGCCGCCTTGTGCCAGGGGCTCCGGGAGTGCGGCAAGACCGCCTACATCCTCCCGAATCCCGACAGTACGGAGCGCTATATCCCCTGGGTGAATAAGTACTACCCCGACCCGGAGGATGATTTCGCCCCGGCGTTCATACTCTCCGTGGACACCGCCTCCGTGGGCATGCTGAATACCGCGGCGGCCTCCTTTGCGGACAGGATCGACCTGGCCGTCGACCATCACCCCTCCAACACCTTCTACGCGAAAAACACCTGTCTGGACGGGTCCATGGCCTCCTGCGGCGAGATCGTCTACGAGCTGCTGACGGCAATGCCCTGCGGCGTGTCAAAAGAGAGCGCCGCCCCTCTCTACATCGCTCTCTCTACCGATACGGGCTGCTTCGCCTTCGCCAACACCACGTCGAACACGCTCCGCGTGGCCGCGGAGCTGGTGGACGCCGGCGCGCCCCAGGCAGAGCTGAACCGTATTCTCTTCCGCACCAAGGCCAAGCGCCGCATGCTGCTGGAGGGGGACATCTTCTCCCATATCGAGTTCTATTTCGGCGACCGGGTGGCGGTCATTTCCATTACCCGCGCCATGATGGACCACTACGGCGTCACGGAAAACGACATGGACGATATCGCCGCCATCCCCGGCTCCGTGGAGGATGTGCTGGTGGGCATCACCATCCGTGAGCTGAACGGCGGCGGGTGCAAGGTCTCCGTTCGCTCCGGTCCCGATTTCGATTCAAACGCCCTGTGCAGCCGCTTCGGCGGGGGCGGCCACAAGATGGCCGCAGGGCTCTCCATGGATAAAGACGCGGCCTCCATGAAGGCGATGCTGCTGGAGGCGCTGGGCGAGACATTTGCACAATGAACGGCATCATTATCATCGACAAGCCCTCCGGCTGGACAAGCCACGATGTGGTCAGCAAGCTGCGGGGGCTTTTGCGCGAGAGGCGCATCGGCCACGGCGGCACTCTCGATCCCATGGCAACGGGGGTGCTGCCGGTTTTTGTCGGCCGGGCCACGAGAGCGGTGGAGTTCTGCGAATCCGCTGAAAAGGAATACCTGGCCGGCATGCGCTTCGGCCTCACGACCGACACCCAGGACATCACCGGCCGGGTCCTGACAGAGAGCGGAAGCTCCGTGACCGCCGGAGAACTGGAGGCGGTCCTCCCCCGCTTCACCGGAGAGCTTGAGCAGCTCCCGCCCATGTACTCGGCGGTCAAGGTGGGGGGCAAAAAGCTCTACGAGCTGGCCCGCAGGGGCATGGAGGCGGAACGGAAGCCCCGCGCCGTCACCATCCGTACATTGGAGCTCACCGGTTGGGACGGGAAAGACGCGCTGCTGCGCGTCGTCTGCTCCAAGGGCACCTATGTGCGGACTCTCATCCACGACATCGGCGAGGACCTGGGCTGCGGGGCGGCCATGTCTTCCCTGCGGCGCACCCGCGCCGGCTCCTTCACCCTGGCGGACGCCCGCACGCTGGAGGAGGTCGAAGCCGCCTCGCAAAGCGGCACGGCCGACTTGCTCCTGCGCCCGGTGGACTCCCTGTTCGCGGCGCTCCCCCGGCTGACGGTCACGGAGGAAGGGGAGAAAAGGATACGAAACGGGGTCGCCTTCCCCTATCCCGGCAAGGACGGCACATACCGTGTTTACGGGCCGGGCGGGTTCCTGATGCTGGGCCGACTGGCATCCGGCGTTTTATCAACAATCAAAAGCTTCTTCGAGGTGTGATATGGAAGGGACTAAACGCGTGATCGCTCTCGGCTTTTTCGACGGGGTGCATATCGGCCACTCCGCACTGATGGAGCGGGTGCTGCGGATCGCAAAGGAGCGCGGGCTTACCCCCTCGGTGCTGACGTTCGACGCCCACCCCATGAGTATGGTGACCGGGAAGGCCATCCCCCTGATCAACTCGCCCGAGGACCGGGCAGGGCTCATCCGGCGCATCTTCGGCATCGAGGACGTGATCTTCATCCATTTCGATGAGCTCACCATGCAGATGCCCTGGGACGAGTTCGTGGATCATCTGGTACGGGAGTGGGACGCCATGCACCTGGTGGTGGGGCACGACTTCCGCTTCGGCTACCGGGGGGAGGGCACGCCGGAAAAGCTCACCGCCAAATGCGCGGAGCTGGGTCTGGGGTGCGACGTGATCCCCGCCGTTATCTACGACGGCGTCATCAGCAGCTCAACCTATATCCGCCGGCTCATCTCTGAGGGGGCCATGGAAAAGGCCAACGAATACCTGGGTCATCCCCATGTGCTCACCGATATGGTCCGGTCCGGCCACCGACTGGGCCGTACCCTGGGCACGCCGACCATCAATATGATCTTCGCGCCCGGCGTGCTGATCCCCGCCTTCGGCGTATACGCCACCCGAGTCGTCCTGGAAAACGGCGCGGTGTACGCCGGAGTCACCAACGTGGGCACCCGTCCCACGGTGGCGGATACCGCCTCCGTCACGGCGGAGACGTACATCCTTGACTACAGCGGCAATCTGTACGGCCATCAGGTGCGCATCGAATTCCTGAAGCACATGCGGGGGGAGATCAAGTTCTCGGATGTGGACCACCTGAAGGACCAGATCAACCGGGATGCGGACGGCGTCCGGGCCTACTTCCGGGAAAAGGAGCTCGTCACCGCAAAATAGACGCCGCCCCCGGTCTGTGCGCATTCCCTCTCCCTCGGCAAAAAAGTTCTTCATTGTTCTATAAAGAAAAAGCACGCAGCGGGAGACGCCTGCCCTACCCATTTGACGCGGTCACGGTGGGCAGCGGCTGATCTTCACAGCAAAAAGCGAAAGAGGAGCGGGCAACCCGCTCCTCTTTCGTTATTCTCGATTACTCTGCACGCCGGGGCGTTTTACCTGCCGCACCGCAAAGGCCATGGCGCACCGTCTGCCAGCTCTCCACCCGGTGAACGCAGGAAAAAAGCTGCAGCGGCAGCCAGGAGGCCATGAAAACCGGGAACAGCAGCACCGTCTTCACCGCGCTCCATCCTCTCAGGCCGACGCACCGCGCGAGCACCGCCCCCAGGGCGGCCAGCCCCGCGAACCCCAGCGCGACAGAGACGGCGGCGGCCGGCAGCACGCCAAAGCCGCTGTTTCCGGATGCCGACAGCGCCAGCAGCGCGGCGGCCACGGCGGAGAGCGCCCGGGCATAGGGCGTCAGGGTAAAGGCCAGCACATCCGCCCGGCGTGCCCAGTCCCGCCCCGCGAGGGAGGCGGCCAGAGCAGGCGCCGTTCTGTCCGCCACGTCCATGACGCCGCTGACCCACCTCCGCCGCTGGCGGAGGGATACCCCGAACGTGCGGGGCGCCTCGTCAAAGGTCACCGCCTCCGGCGCCCACAGGACCCGCTCGCCCATGAGCGCGCAGCGGGCGGAAAGCTCTGCGTCCTCCGCGATGGTCTCCGTGCGCCAGCCGCCCATTTTTTCCAGCACGCGGCGATGTACGGCAAAGCCTGTCCCCACCAGCTTGGCCGAGAGTCCCAGCGCCAGGCGGGAGGGGTTGTAAAACGAGTCGAACAGCCCGTAATAGAGCGCGTAGCAGCCGGAGACCCATGTGTCCCCGGCGTTTTTTGTCACCGTCCGCGCCTTGGCGACGCCCGCGCCGGAGAGAAGCGCGTCGTTCATGGCGGAGAGGAAGCCCTCGTTTGCCGTGTTGTCCGCATCGAAAACGCAGAAGGCGTCGTACCCGCAGGGCATCAGCAGTGAAATCGCCTGGCGCAGGGCGTCCCCCTTGCAGCGCACAGTTCCCCGGCAGCGGATCACCCGCGCCCCGGCGGCGCGGGCCGCAGCCTCCGTCCCGTCTGTGCAGTTGTTGGCGGCAACATAGATGTCGAAGAGCTCTCCCGGGTAGCGCTGCGCCTTCAGGCTTTCGATCAGCGAGGCGATCACCCTCTCCTCGTTCCGCGCAGGGATGAGACATGCGAAGCGCAGGGTTGGCGCGCAGGCCGGCCTCTTCTCCGTCTTTTTCCAGAAGAACAGCGACGTGATGAGCAGCCACAGGGCGATCAGCTTCGCGGCAGCCGCAGCGACTGCTGCGATCGTATGGAGAAGCATCGGTATCCCACCTTTCCCTTTGATGGGGAGAGGATACCACACAGTTTTTAAAACCGGCTTCCCGTTTTCTTAAGGTTTCATTAAATCGAAAGGCTCTGCCCGGCAGCGGACAGAGCCTTTTGATCTCACGTCATATGGATCCGGAGGAGAGCAAACGCCAGCAGGTGCAGGGGATAGATCGCGTAAAAGACAAGTCCGGCAATCCTTCCCCGGATAAAGCCGCGCTCACCGTTGTACAGGCCAATGGGGATAAAGGCAAGTCCCGCCTTCCACTGGCTGGGAAGGAGGCAGCAGCCCACCGCCGCGCGGACAAGAGGCCGCTCACGCATGGCCCAGAGCATCAGGATAAAGCCGAACCCGGCAGCGCCGTAATCTCCCCGCAGGACAAGGGACATGACCAGCAGTCCCAACAGCGCGGCAGCGTATTTCAGGCGGCCGCGCTCCGCGGCCATGAACGCCTCCGCGGCCCATATGCCCAGGAAGCCCAGCAGCAGCGTGAAGAACACGTTCTGGTCGGTGCAGGTCAGCGTCCCCGCCCGAAAAAGGTTCCAGGGGAGCTCGGAGAGGACGGCAAAGATCCCCAAACGAAGGGCATAGCGTCTCCGGTCCCGGGTGTGGAAAAAGCCCTCTGTCAGCAGGAAGCAGTAGAGAGGGAACGCCAGCCGACCGAAGAAGCGCATCGCCCGGTACAGTGTCAGGGTATGGCTCCCGATGCTCAGGAGGATCGGCGACCCGTTTCGCAGAAAGGCGACTGCCGCGTGATCGACCAGCATGGAGATGAGGGCCAGGAGCTTCAGGACGCTGCCGCTCAGGCACTTGTACTTTTCCGGGATCAGTCCTCTCTTTTCCATCAATGCACTTCCTTTCGGCGCCGCGGTCATAGATTGAGCGACACCGTGATCGACAGCAGATTGATGAATGCGTGGATGAGGATCGGCGACCAGATGCTGCTGCTGCGCTCATAGCTCCACGCCAGGGCAATGGAGGGCGGTATGTATTGCAGCAGATACAGCGCCAGGGTCCAGCTGAATCCGTCCACATAGAAATACTGCCACAGGTGGTAGACGGCAAACAGCAGGGTGCTGACGATATACGCCGCCGCCCGGTTTTTCTGCCGGATGCTGCCGAACACCGCGCCCCGGAACAGGGACTCCTCCACGATCGGCGCGAAAAGCACCGCCACCACGATCATCACGTTTTTGTTGAGCCGCGTCTCCTGCAGGATGGCCTCCGTGTTGGGGTTCGATATCCCCGATTCCGCCAACAGGATCACAAGGGATACCGCGAACATCATCACATAGTAGAACACATAGCCCAGGGCCACCGTCTGCAGCGAGCGGATGACATTGTCAAAAAAGTCGGAGAAGGACGCCCGCAGAAAGCGGAACATGGTGATGAGCACCACCAGGAAGGACAGCGCGTACAGGCAGAGGTTCATCTCCGCGGTGGTGATGCCGTCCCCGAACAGCCACACGCAGACGGCAGGCATGAAGAAGATCAGCACCACCGCGTGAATGGGCAGGTAGATATAACCCGCGATGCGCTCCGACTTCAGCATGGGGTATTTGAACGGGACTTTCTTCTTAAGATCCATTGTTAACCTTCTTTTTCAGCTCATAAAGCAGATTCAGCCCCTCAATGGGCGTCAGCGTGTTGAGATCGGTCTCCCGCAGGATCGCGGCGATCTCCCCGCCGGAAACATCCCCGAAGGATATCTGCTCCTCCGGCTCCCCCTGCCGGGCAGGCTCTGTTTCACGGCGGCCATGTCCCTCGGAAAACGACTTCAGCACCGCCTTGGCACGCCGGATCACCGATTCCGGCACGCCCGCCAGGCCGGCCACCTCAATGCCGTAGCTGTCGTCGGCGCCGCCCGGCACGATCTTCCGAAGGAAGATGACCTCCCCGCCCCGCTTTTTCGCAGTAATATTGAAGTTCCTGACGCCCTGTATCTCGCCCTCCAGCGCGGCCAGCTCGTGATAGTGGGTGGAAAACAGCGTCTTCGCCCCCAGCTTCCGCTTGTCGGCGCAGTGCTCCAGCACCGCCCGGGCGATGGACATGCCGTCATAGGTGGAGGTCCCGCGCCCGATCTCGTCCAGGATGATGAGACTTCGGGCGGTGGCGTTTTTCATGATCTCCGCCACCTCGGTCATCTCCACCATGAAGGTGGATTTTCCGGCAGAGAGATCGTCGGAGGCGCCGATGCGGGTGAATACCCGGTCCACGATGCCGATCCGCGCGGACCGGGCAGGGACGAAGGCGCCCATCTGCGCCATGAGCACGATCAGCGCCGTTTGACGCATATAGGTGGACTTGCCCGCCATATTGGGTCCCGTGATGATGGCCACACGGGAATCGCCCCCATCCAGATAGGCGTCATTGGGCACGAAGAGAGAATCCCGCTGCATGGCCTCCACCACCGGATGGCGGCCGTCCCGGATATCTACCGTGCCGGATACATCCACCTCCGGCATGCAGTAGTTGTTCTGCACGGCGGACTCGGCGAAGGAACAGAGCGCGTCCAGCTCCGCCACCCGGTCGGCAGTCTCCTGCACCCGGGCGACCTGGGAGGCGATCCGCTCCCTCAGGTCGCTGAACAGGCCGTATTCCAGTTCCGCCAGCCGGTCCTTCGCTGTGAGCAGCGTATTCTCCAGTTCCTTGAGCTCCTGGGTGATGAACCGCTCGCAGTTCACCAGCGTCTGTTTCCGCACATAATCGTCGGGCACATCCTCGGACATGGAGCGGGGGATCTCGATGTAGTAACCGAACACCCGGTTATAGCCGACCTTGAGCTTCTTTCCGGTGCGCTCCCTCTCCCGGGTCTCGATGGACGCCAGAGCGCCGGTGCTGTTTTCCAGCAGATTCCGCAGGTAGTCGGCGTCCTCGCTGACGCCGGGGCGGATGATCCCGGCCTCTCTCACGGAGAAGGGAGGATCCTCCACGATCGTGTCCCGGATCGCATCCGCGATATCGTCAAGGGGATCGAGGCTGCGGATCTTTTCGAGCAGGGCGCTCCTCATTCCGCTCAGGTTCTCTGCGGCGGGCGCCGCGCCGCGGATGGAAAGCTCCAGGGCCTTCAGGTCGCGGCAGTTGGCCGTGCCGTAGACGATTTTCGCGATGATCCGCTCCATATCCCCAACGCTGCGGAGGGCAAGCATGATCTCGTTCCTGGCCACCGTAGCGGAAAACAGCTCATTCACCGCCGCCTGCCGCCGCTTGATGGCCGCTGCGTTCAGCAGCGGCCGCAGCACCCAGGAGCGGATCTTGCGTCTTCCCATCGGGGTCTTCGTCCTGTCCAGCACCCAGAGGAGGCTGCCCTTCTTCTCCTGTGTATTCAGGGACTGCACCAGCTCCAGATTCCTAAGCGTCTGGATATCCAGCTCCATCCACTCACTGACGCTGTTGACGGTGAGCGTATGGATATGGCTCAGGTCTGTTTTCTGCGTATCCACCATGTAAGAGAGGAGCGCGCCGGCAGCGCAGACCGCCTCCTGGCTGTCCCCCACCCCAAGGGAGTCTGTGTCCGGCACGGAGAACTGCTCACAGACGCGCATGGCCGACTGCATGTAGTCAAACCGCTCCTCACAGCACTGGGCGAGGCAGGCGAGCCGCTGCTCCAGGAACGCCCGCAACCCACTGTCTCCCCAGGCCGCCGCGTTCATGATGACCTCCGCGGGAGCGTAGGCGCCCAGCTCGCTGAAGAGCCGGTCCGTATCCTCCGACGGGAAGAAGGAGACGACGAACTCGCCGGTGGAGAGCTCCGCAAAGCACAGGGCAGTCCGCCCGGCGCACTCGAAGACGGAGCAGATATAGTTTGGCTTTCCCTCGTCCAGCATGGAGGCGTCGATGAGCGTGCCCGGCGTGACGATCCGGACGATATCACGGTCCACCAGGCCCTTTGCCGTTGCGGGATCCTCCATCTGCTCACAGATGGCCACCTTGTATCCCTTGGAGATGAGCCTCGCGATGTACGCCTCCGCGGAGTGATAGGGCACGCCGCACATAGGCACCCGCTCCTCCGGGTCCTCCTTCGTGCGGTCTCTGGTGGTCAGCACCAGATCCAGCTCCCGGGAAGCGGTTTTGGCGTCCTCGTCGAACATTTCGTAAAAATCGCCCAGGCGGAAAAACAGGATCGCGTCCTGGTTTTTCTCTTTGATCTCCCGGTATTGCTTCATCATGGGAGTGGTCTCCGCCATGTGATCGCCTCCGTCCCGGCCATCCTCGCAGCCGCTGTTTTTTTGCGTGAATGATATTATATCATAATTCGACACATAAGCCAAATAAAAACTGCGGGCGTTTCCGCCCGCAGCCTGATTCCCGTATTCAGTTTTTACGCGTAAAAGTCATGGCCGCCAATGCTTGTGATATAGGGTCTGTTGTAAGCTGCCCAGCAGTAGGGGGTGGAGGCGAAGAACAGCGCTTCCCCGGCCTCCCGCGCCCCGTCGAGGACCATCTTGGCCGCCATGACGCTCTGCTCATCGGGTTCCTGGTACACGGAGCCGGTATAGGCAGGTGTAAACTGGACGCCGTAATTAAAGTCGAAAATGACGTCATAGATGGTGTCGGGATACTCGCTGGATTCCACACGGTTCATGATGACAGTGCCCACAGCGATCATGCCCTCCAGGCTCTGGCCGTTGGCCTCGGCATGGATGATGCGGCTGAGCCAGTACAGATCCTCCGCATTGTAATAATTGTCGCCATAGGTGATAGTCTCGCTGCCGGTGATGATGTTGATGGATTTTTCTTCGCCGTTCCACTCCACTTCAGCGCCGAAGAACTTGGCAAAGATCCTCACGGGGAGAACCAGATTGCCGCAGATGTTCTTCACCACGCCGGGGCAGTAGAAGTACCGGTCATTGGCGATGATATAGTCGCTTTTTGTGTTCACGATCAGCGTCAGGTCGGGGGCGAGAACAGTCGCTGTGCCGTCGTCCCATGACACGTCGGTGGCGCCGAGAGCAACGGACAGGGCCCGCAGCGGCACATAGGTGGTGTTGTTCATCAGCAGCGACGCGCGCGCCAGCTCCACCTTTTCACCGTTGATATAGGTGCCCACATGTCTGTAGTCATCATAGCTGGCGGCCATCGCCGTAGGAGCGAGAACTCCGATGACCAGCACGCATATGAGCACGCCTATCACGATCTTCTTCATGATTTTTGGTCCTTTCCGCACGGCGGGATTCCACAATGCCGTGCTGTGAGTTTCCAAAGTTTTATGCAAAACGGGCAGCGCCCGATCTTGCCTGTTTTGATCCTGCCCCGGCAGAAAGCCGTCAGGAGTGATAAATATCCGCGCCCGCACATCGGAACTCGAGAGCAGGCTCTCTTTCCCCGAGATACGGCCGCGCTGTTCAGCAGCTCGCCGGCCACCGCCGCCGACCGGGCAGCGCAGCCGCCCATGCCGGTCTGTGGAGCGCACGCCCTCTCGGCTTCGTTTTCGACGGACGCAGGACGCGCCGGGCACCTTACCTGAAACGAAAAATTCGGGTGCGTTTACACTCCCTTGTGAGTAACAAACAGGTTACAAATTATGCTTTGCATGTAATATTATAGCCCAAACGATTACAAAATGAAACCTTTTTTTGAGCCCGTCTCCGAAAGTTTGGCAATTGCACCAGTAAACAGCAGGTTTAAAAGCGCATTTGAGCCGTGTTTTTGTTGTATATAGCCAGTTTTCGACTTCCATTATCTGGCATTCTTTTTTGGCGCGTTCTCCCCACATCGAGAAAAAAACGGCTCCACGGGTAACATAATTTCCCCACAATTGAGGCATTTTTCCGGGGAAAAACTGTATTTTGTCCATCGGCGGGCACTCTGTTTGCACCCCGTTTTTCACCGGCACGAAGAGGGCTCCCGCTCCGTTTTATGTCATTCCGCACAAATCCCCCGGGGAATGAAAATGACGGCGGAACGATCGGCGCGGGACCGGCGGGGACGGCGCCGTGCGAGGACGGCACAGCCCGTCTGAGCGTGTTGTTGCCGCAGCAGAGCTGCGGCAACAACATCGGATCCGATTCACGCCCGCGGACGGAACTCTGCCGCCGGCAATATCTGTGTAATGAGAAAGGGACACTTCGCGGAACAGCTCAGCACCTCACGCGGCGGACTTTGCCTTTCTCAGCTCCTCCATCTCCTCCGCGATCCAGGGCACGTCCAGATAGAGCCCGTCATCGGTATAGACGATGTGCTTTTTAAGGCCGAAGAACAGCGCCACATAGGCGATGACAGCCGCCAGCACCAGGCATATCAGCGTGATGACCAGCGCCCTCCAGGGCCGGCGCCTGCGGTAGACGCGGGGGCGGTCACTTCTCACGGGGATCACCCTCCAGCGCATTGACCATGGCCACCCGCCGTGCGTGGCGGCCGCCGTCAAACTCCGTAGTGAGGAAGATCTCCACCAGCTTCAGGGCAAGCCCGGGGCCCATGACCCGCTCCCCCAGGCACATGGCGTTCGCGTCGTTGTGGCGGCGGGTCATCTCCGTGGAAAAGCAGTCGGAGCAGACGGCGGCGCGGATGCCGCGGATCTTGTTGGCGGCCATGGACATCCCGATGCCCGTGCCGCAGACCAGGATAGCCTTTTCGCACTCGCCGGAAACGACGGCCCGGCACGCGGCCTCCGCGTAGGTGGGATAGTCGCAGCTCTCCGCGGAGAAGGTGCCGAAATCCCTGTACTCTCTTCCTGTCTCCTCCAGATATTTCTTGATCTCGACCATGAGCGAGAAGCCGCCGTGGTCACATCCGAGAGCGATCATTTTAAAACCTCCGAATCTGTTATGCCTCAGGACGTACCGTATATGCATCCTGTTTATTATTATAATGTATAGCGAACCGCGCCGTCAGAACGGCCAGATAGGCGGAATCCACCGGAGCACGTACCGCGCGAAGGTGTCCGACACCGGCACGCCGGTGAGCACGGGATAAAACAGGGCGAACAGCAGCGCGCTCGCCGCGGTGTAACCGATCACTGCCAGCTTATAGCGGCCGCGTCTGCGCTCCCAGATGGTGTTGAACACATGGGACAAGGCCATGACCATAAAGAGTACGCAGGGGAAATAGTGGTAGATGAAGACGATGCGGGAGATGATGATCCAGGGAATAAGCTGGATCAGGTAGCCGATGAGGATGAACAGCGCCCGTCCGTCCCGGTATTTTACCGCGCGCACCGCCATGGCGATCATGGCGAGCAGCCCGCCCCACCACACAACGGGGTTCCCGAATGCGGCAAACAGCGATTTCTGCCCGTTCTCCAAATAGCTGCGGAAATAGAGGATCGGTTTCAGGTCCAGGATCCACTCCCACCAGACGGAGGAATAAGGATGGGTGGCCTCCAGCCCGGCGTGGTAGGTAAACATGAATTTCTGATTCTCCATAATGATCTTCATGTACCGGGGATCGGTGAGCATCCCGCCGGAGACCGTCATCCCCTCCGCCAGCCCGTAGGGGATATAGCTGAGATAGTAGATGACTGCCGGTATGAAAATAAAGCAAACCACGGAGGCGGCCAGGGTACCGACGAGGTAGCCCGCATAGCCGTATCGGTCCCCGGAGCTGTAATACCTCCATTTCAGCACCTGGTGGATCACATACAGGATGGCCAGCCCGGCGCCCGCGTAGATGACGATCCATTTGCAGGCACAGCCCACACCGAAAAACAGTCCGCTGAGGAAGAGCGGGGGAAGCGTCTTCCCCAGGCGCGTCTCCGGCGGCTGGGTGATATAGCGGTACATGAAGAAGTACGCCAGCATAATGAAGAACACGCCGTAGGTGTCAATGGTGGCGATCCGCGTCTGGGTAAATCGCATGAAGTCGAACAGGAACAGGCAGCTCCCGCAGGTGGCGACAACCGTCTTCCCAAACATGTTTTTCAGGAAAATATACAGCACCACGAGCATCAGCCAGCCGAAGGTGGCCCCCATGAAGCGCCAGCCGAAGGCCGTCATGCCGAAGAGCTGGATGCCGATGGAGATGATGATCTTGCCCAGAGGCGGGTGGGATATCTCATAGGGCTTGACATTGTGGATATGCTCATAGGCTGTGCGCCCATGATAGATCTCGTCGAAGTACATGCTGTTCATATAGCCCGGCGTTTCGGGAACCAGCTCCTGCTCGTCGAACAGCTCCCGGCAGTCGGGGCTGATGATCCCGGAAGCGGGGATCATGGCGCCCGAGGCGTCATACAGCGCCAGCTCCCCCAGCTCCATGGGCTGCTCGGAGGAGGTGATGCGGATATAGCGCACATTCTTGTGACCGTCGGAAAGTGCGGCGACGCGCCATTTGAAGAGGTCCGCATGTCCCTGCCCCATGGAGGGCTCGTCCTCTCCCTCCCCTGTCTGCTCGAGCCAGTTCACGCCGTCGGAGGAGAACTCCAGCTTATACTCACCCGTCCACAGGGCGGTATAATAACGGAACTCGCCGATCTCCTGCGGCTCCTCAAGCTCGATCGTCACGGAGGGCATTTCAGCGGTGAAGCGAAAGAAAGACTGGGGAGCCGTGGTGTCCCCCAGGACCAGGTAGTTGAGCACGGCGCCCGCCACTGCGATGGCCAGGATGGGAATGATGTCGCGCTTTTCCAGCCTATAGCGGTGATGATGGAAGCTGAGGCGGCGCTTTTCCAGCTTGCGGGTGATCCACTCGGTGGTCCCTGCCGCCGGGAGGGACGCCTTGCGGTAATAGACAAAAAACAGAAGAATGCATATCACTGTCACCACGGTGAAGGTGATCGTCCACCATGAATAATACAAGTCTATGCCCCCTTTGCACTTCGATGCTGTTCAGCTTATCATACCAAAATCCCACAGAAAAGTACAGTGTTTTTTCGCCTTGCCCCCCTACGCGCGGAGCCCCGACAAAAAAATTTTAGCCCCGCAAAACGGGGCTAAAACTCCCGGACGTCTCGTCCGACGCTTTGGAGCTGGTAATGTGACTCGAACACACGACCTGCTGATTACGAATCAGCTGCTCTACCGACTGAGCTATACCAGCAATTTTGAAGCGAGAGTTATTATAAATGATGCACGGGAAAAAGTCAACTGGAAAATCACGCGTTCCCCAGACTCAGGAGATACCCTTCCAGAATGAGGGAGGCCGCCACGGCGTCTACCGTGTTTTTCCGTTTTTTACCGTGCTTGCCCACGTCCGTCAGGATCCGGTGAGCGTCCACCGTGGTGCGCCGCTCGTCCCAGAGGATCACCTCCAGCCCGCTGTCGGCGCGGAGAAGCTCCGCTAGCTCCCGGCTTTTCTCCGCCCGCGGTCCCTCGGTCCCGTCCATGTTTTTGGGCAGGCCGAGCACCAGCCGCTCCACCCCCCGATCCCGCGCCGCGTCTGCGATCGTCCGGGAGAGCCGCTGTGCATTCCACTCGCTGATGACCCAGGTCTCCCCCGTCAGGGTCCCCAACAGGTCGGAAACGGCGATGCCGGTGCGCCGGTCGCCGTAGTCAATGGCCATGATCCGCATAATAATCACCCGATACATTATATTATATCGCCGCAGCGGACGCAACGGTCATTTTCTCTCTCCTCCAGCGGTGAAATCCGCGTATTTTCGGCAAAAAAACTGTTGACCTTGTCCCGGCGCCGTGGTATACTTCTATCACCTGTCGGCCGACGGGCTTTGTTTGTGCGCAAATTTGTCCCGATCGGCCAATCCAAAACAGGGAGGCAATTATTGGAGGTGCCGTAAGAAAAATGGCTGATACAAGAGTCAAGGTGGTGCTCCGCTGCAACGAGTGCAAGCAGCGCAACTACAACACCACGAAGAACAAGAAGAACACGCCGGAACGTCTTGAGATGAACAAGTACTGCCGTTTCTGCCGTAAGCACACGGTCCACACGGAAACGAAGTAAGACGAAAGGAACTGTTCAAATGGCTGACGAAAAAACCACTCAGACCACCAGCAAGCCCGCCAAGAAAAAGGTCAAGGGCTCCAATCGCATCGCCAAGTGGTTCCGCGAGATGAGGAGCGAGCTGAAGAAGATCGTTTGGCCCACGCCGAAGCAGATCCTCAACAACACCGTCGTTGCCCTCGTCGTCATAGTCGTTGCCGCCGTCGTGATCTGGGCATTTGACCAGGCCGCGGCTCAGGGCGTGCGGGCTCTCATCTCACTCGGAGGCTGACGATGGCCGAAGAAGCGAAATGGTACGTACTCCATACGTACTCCGGCTATGAAAACGCAGTGGCGACCACCATTGAAAAGGCCGCTGAGAACCGCAAGATGCAGGACCTCATCCTTGAGGTCAACATTCCCATGGAAACGGTGACGGAAATCACCGATTCCCAGACAAAGACCGTGGAACGCAAGGTCTTCCCCGGCTACGTCCTGATCAAGATGATCCTGACGGACGAGAGCTGGCACCTTGTGCGCAATGTCCGCGGCGTCACCGGCTTCGTCGGCTCGGCCAACAAGGCCATCCCCCTCACGGAGGAGGAGATCGCCGCCCTCGGCATCGACAAGCACGAGGTCGTGATGAGCTACGAGATCGGCAGTACCGTCAAGGTCACCGACGGCCCGCTGGAGGGATTCATCGGTACCGTGGAGGAGATCGAGATGGACAAGAGCCGTGTCCGCGTGGTGGTATCCATGTTCGGGCGCGAGACCCCCGTGGATCTGGACTTCGACCAGGTCGAGGCGGTGGAAAAGTAACGCTTTCGGCGAAAGCCGTTTGCGCCGGTTCACCGGCAAAGTGGGAGGAGCGGTCACGCTCCGCCAAAGCCGCTCCGTTCCGGAACGGGCGGCACCACATCAATATCAGGAGGTGCTCACAAAGTGGCACAGAAAGTTACAGGTATCATCAAACTTCAGATCCCAGCCGGCCAGGCAACGCCGGCTCCCCCTGTCGGCCCCGCACTGGGCCAGCACGGCGTCAACATCGGCGCGTTCACCAAGGAATTCAACGAGCGCACCAAGGCTGACATGGGCATGACCATCCCCGTGGTCATCACCGTCTACGCCGACAGGAGCTTCACCTTCATTACCAAGACTCCTCCCGCCGCCGTCCTTCTGAAGAAGGCCTGCGGCATCGACAAGGCCTCCGGCGTGCCCCAGCGCGACAAGGTCGCAAAGATCAGCAAGGAAGAGGTCCGCAAGATCGCGGAGACTAAGATGCCCGACCTGAACGCCGGCAGCATCGAGGCCGCCTACAGCATGATTAAAGGCACTGCCCGCAGCATGGGCATCGTAGTAGAGGAGGACTAAGCCATGTTCAGAGGAAAGAATTATAAAGAGAGCGCAAAGCTCATCGACAGGGCGACCCTCTACGACGCGGCCGACGCGTTTGACCTGGTCATCAAGGCCTCCAAGGCCAAGTTCGACGAGACCGTCGAGCTGCACGTGAAGCTGGGCGTCGACTCCCGTCACGCCGATCAGCAGGTCCGCGGCGCCATCGTGCTGCCCCACGGCACCGGCAAGACCCGCAAGGTCCTGGTGTTCTGCAAGGAGGAGCGCCAGCAGGAGGCTCTCGACGCCGGCGCCGATTACGTGGGCGCGCAGGACATGGTCGAGCGCATCCAGAAGGAGAACTTCTTCGATTACGACGTGGTCATCGCCACCCCGGATATGATGGGCGTGGTCGGCCGCCTCGGTAAGATCCTGGGCCCCAAGGGCCTGATGCCTACCCCCAAGGCCGGCACCGTCTCCGCCAACATCGCTCAGGCTGTGAGCGAGGTCAAGGCCGGTAAGATCGAGTACCGTCTGGACAAGACCAACATCATCCACTGCCCCATCGGCAAGGTCTCCTTCGGCGTGGAGAAGCTGGTTGACAACTACACTGCTCTCATCGGCGCCATCATCAAGGCGAAGCCCGCCGCCGCCAAGGGCCAGTATATCCGGAGCTGCGTCACCGCCTCCACCATGGGCCCCGGCGTCAAGATCAACGCCCAGAAGCAGCTGTAAACAGATCACAGCTACGTGATTCCAATAACAGAACCCGCGCAGCGTCCATGGACGCTGCGCGGGTTTTTTATTGTTGAAAGGCTCGCCGGATCAGGCGTTCGCTGTGGGACGCATATAAAACTCTGCCTTCAGGAAACGGAGCGCGGCATCATTCTCCAGCAGAACGCCTCCCTGATAGGCGCCGAAATGCATGACCGCCTGATCTGTATCAAATACAGCTTCAAACGCGCGCTGATACTCCTCCTCCGTGATCTCCTCCTCATTCCAGAAAAAGCGGCGGGAGATCGTTTCGGGGTCAAACTGATTATACCCGGATGCTACCGTTTCGAATTGCCCGCCGCTGAGGGAGTATATGGTATCGAAGCTGACCTTTCCGTCACTGTCATACTCCCAAAACAGGCCGGAGCCTTCGATCCATTCGATCTGCGAATTGAAATCGGGCTTTCCGTACGGATGGGCAACCACGGCGCTTCCGTCGAACGTACAGAGCAATTGCTCATAAACCGCGTTCTGTCCGACGCGAACGAACATCTCCGGAACGTCATCCCCATCAATGAACACCAGGCGGATGCCAAGGGACTCTGCCTGGGCTTCTTTTTCGGCAATGAGATCCAGATAGGCCTTCTTCCAGTGAGCCGCGCCGTCCGCAGCCGACCTGCTCCGATACAGGAACGTGACCACATGGGCGCGGGTACATGTATTGCCGGGGCTGAAGGAGGTATCGCTGGTGCCGTTGGTGATCCCGTTCTCCACTGCCCAGAGGACGGGCTTATAGAAGTAATCGTTCTCCTTCACATCAGTGAAGGGGTTCTCGTCGCTTTCCGGCTCCGGGGAACCGGCTGCCCGCCACAGGAAGGTCACGACCTGGCCCCGGGTGCAGGTTTTGTCCGGACCGAAGGAATCGGGACTCAGCCCGTTGGTCACGCCGTTCTCCACCGCCCAGAGGACGGGGGCGTAATAGTACTGCTCCTCTTCCACGTCGGTAAAGGGGTTCATACCGAGGCTGAACGAGGGGCTGCCGTAGGCGCGCCACAGGAACGTGGCCACCTGGCCGCGGGTACAGCCCCGATCGGGGCTGAAGGCGGCCTCGCCAGTGCCGTTGGTGATCTCGTGCTCCACCGCCCACAGCACCGCGTCGGTGAACCAGGTGCCGTCCGGCACGTCTGCAAACGGATTGACCGCCGGCTGGGGTCCGGGATCCACAGGCCCGGGATCCACAGGCCCGGGGTCGACGGGCTCGGTGAAATGGATCGCGGCATTGAGGATGGGATCGTTCCCGCTGCGGAATTCGATCTGCTCCCACTCCGCCTCCGTGCCGCCGTAGTATACGTCGGTCAGCGAGCCGCACTCGGTAAACGCATAGTCGTCGACGCAGGCAACACCCTTCGGGATCGTTACGGAGGCGAGCGCGCTGCAGCCGTAGAACGTCGTCCTCTCAACGGACGTTACACCGTTCGGGAGCTTGATTTCGGTCAGGGCTGCGCAGCGGGAAAAAGCATCCGCGCCGATGTGCGTCACACCGTCCGGGATCGTGACGGAGGCGAGCGCGGAGCACTGGGCAAACGCGGCATTTCCGATTTCCGTCACACTATCGGGGATCGTCACCTCCGTCAGCCCCGCGCAGGCGGAAAACGCGCTTGCCCCGATACTTGTCACACCATCCGGGATCGTGATGGAGGTGACGGCGCTGCAGCGGCTGAACGTCCCTTCCCCGATCTCCGTGACGCCGTCGGGGATCGTCACAGCCGCAAGCGACTCGCAGCCGTAGAACGCGAAGCTCCCGATATGCGTCACGCTGTCCGGGATCTCCGCGCTGACGAGCTTCCCGCAGTTGTAAAACGCTCTGTTCCCAATACTTATCACGCTCTCCGGGATCGTGACGCCGGCGATATCGCTGCGGCCATAAAACGCGCAGCTCCCGATGGCCGTGACGCCGTCCGGGATCGTGTAATCGCCGCTCTTGGCGGCGGGGCAGCGGATCAGCGTCGCCATATCCCTGCTGAACAGGACCCCGTCCAGAGAGGCGAACGCGGGATTATCCGGGGACACGGTGATGCTCTCCAGATATCTGCAGTCGTGAAACACAGGGAACTCATCCGATACGCCCGCCGGCCCCTCATAGAAGCTCGTCACACTCTCCGGGATCGTCACGGAGGTGAGCCTGTTGCAGAAGGTAAAGGCGTCTTTCCAGATGCCCGTCACGGGAGTCCCGTCGATCTCGGCGGGGATGACCGCCTCTGTCACTGTTTTTTCGCATTCCACGATCTCCCCTGTTTCCGGGCGGAACCAGAGGCTGCCACCCTCGACGGGATAAGCCACGTCCGTATCCGTATGCTGTTCCGCCGACGCCGCCGCGGGCAGGAACCCTATGCACAGGACGAGCGCCAGAAGCACGCAGAAGACTCTTTTTCTCATCAAAAACCCTCCTAACTCTTTCATCCGGTCAACCGGGCGGATACCCTTTCCATCCGCTTTCTTTGGTGCAATTATAAGAAAACACCCGCAGGATGTCAAGCTGACGGGCCGCACCGCATCACCGTCTTCTCTCTTATAAATACAATCGACGGACCCGGAATGTCGGGAACTCTGTGATGGTTTTACACGGAAAATGCGCTTTTGCATGACAGCGTTCCGGATCGGCAGCGACGATACAGGGAGCACGGTCGCAGAGCCTGCGATCATTTCCTTTTTTCTGACAGGCTGTAGTTGAAAATACGGTGAAAGCGGCGTATAGTGGAGGTACAGTAATATGAATATTTGGAGGTGTTGCATATGTTGAAGCAAAATCAGGAGAAACACGCTCTCATGGAGAAGCTCGTGGGTCTCCGGTTCCCTGCCGTTGCCCTGAAGATGGTGAAGGATGGGGAGCCCCTGCCGGAGGGCGCATACCGGCCATACCTGGACAAGGGCAAGCACATCGCCCTGTGCCAGGCCTTTGCCTATGCCCGCCGCCAGGGAAAGATCATCTTTATGGAAAAGGAGGACCACTGGTGCTGGAACCCCATCATCACCTATGGCTACATCGACAGGGAGCTGGCCAGGGAGGGTTTCCGGAATATCGCGCGGGCGTTCAACCGTCCCCCCGACTCCAGCCTGGCCTTTGTGGACAGCTTCCCCAGCCTGCCCGTGGGAGAGTATAAGGGCATTCTGGTCGCGCCCCTCAACAAGGCGGACTTTGAGCCGGACATCACCATGATCTACTGCAAAAACGATCAGCTCCGCGTGTTCCTCATGGCGATCGACACCCAGATCCACGAGTTGGTCCCCAGCAGCTTCGCCCCCGTGGACTCCTGCACCTGGGCCGCCATCCCCGCCATCCTGAACGGGGAGTACCGCATCACCATCCCGGACCCCGGCGAGTACGAGCGGGCCCTGACTCCGGAGGACGATATCATCCTCACCGTGCCAAAGCAGAAGGAGGAGGAGTTCTACAAGGGCGTGGAGCTCCAGGCCGCCCACGGCGACCGGACCACCTTCTATCCCGGCATGGCGGAGGACTTCGCCCGGCCCCATATCTATGATATCCTCTATGAGACCTGGGGCCTCATGACCGGCGAGGAATGGGACAAGGAGTAAAGCGGGTCACCAGAGTCAATAATGATTGAAAGCAAGCCGACGGCGGCGCCGTCGGCTTGCTTTTGCTTCCCCTCTGAATTGTCTGTAGCCCCCGGCACACAACTTTTCCCTTTCCATTTCCGCAAAACTGCGCTATGATAGGGGTACAAGCAAAAAGGAGGCGCGCTATGTCAGACTGGAGCTTCAAAAGAAAAAGGCCGGTGACGGAGAGCTGGCCGTCGGATGAGCGCGGGGAGCCGATCCCGCCTGTCTTCCTGCAGCATGTGTCCGGCGGACCGCTGGATACGGAGCTGACCATCAACCTGCTGGAGGCCTACGGCATCCCCGTAGTCACCCAATACCCCAACAACGGGGAGTTCGGCAAGGTGATCCTGGGCATGTCCGGCACGGGCATCGACATTTTCGTGCCCGAGACCATGAAAGACGACGCGCTGAATATCCTCAGCGCCGACATCGTGGAGGAGGACGAAAATGACAGCGGAAAATGAATACGCCCGCTGGCTGGCCTCCGGCGCGCTGACCGAGAGCGAGCGCGCAGAGTTGGAGGCGATCCGGGACGATCCCGACGAGGTGGAGAGCCGTTTCGGCCGCGGGCTGGAATTCGGCACCGCCGGGCTCCGGGGCGTCATGGGCATGGGCACGAACCGGATGAACATTTACATCGTCCGCCACGCTACCCAGGCGTTTGCGGAGACGATCCTTGCCGCCGGGGAAGCGGACAAGGGCGCGGCCGTGTGCCACGACTGCCGCCATAACAGCCGGGAATTTGCGGAGGCCGCCGCCTGCGTCTTTGCCGCCAACGGCATTCCCGTGCGGATTTTCGAGGATATGCGTCCCACCCCGGAGCTGAGCTTCGCCGTGCGGGAATACGGCTGCGCCGGGGGCGTCAACATCACCGCCAGCCACAACCCGAAGGAGTACAACGGCTACAAGGTCTACGGCGCGGACGGCGCCCAGCTCGGTCCCGATACCGCCGCGGAGGTGAAGCGGCGCATGGACGCCGCCGATCTCTTCACCGACGTCAGGACCATGCCTTTTGACGAAGCGGCGGAAAAAGGGCTCGTCACCGTCATGGGCGCGGAGACGGACGAGGCGTTTTTGCAAAACGTCTGCGGACTGATTCTGGAGCCGGAGGAGGCACGGAAGGCCGCGGATCGCTTCACCCTGGTCTATACCCCGTTCCACGGCGTGGGGCGGGAGCTGGTGCCCGAGGCGCTGCGGCGGCTGGGGCTCAAAAACATCGTCTGTGAGCCGAAGCAGATGGTGCCGGACGGGGACTTCCCCACAGTGGCTTCCCCCAATCCGGAGAATCCGGAGGGTTTTGCACTTGCCGCGGACCTGGCGAACGAAGTCGGCGCCGACCTCATCATCGGTACCGATCCGGACTCCGACCGGGTTGCCGTGATGGCGAAGGACCGCTCCGGGAAATATGCCGCCCTCACGGGGAACCAGGCGGGCGTGCTGCTCATCGACTGGCTCATCGGCGCGCTCCGGCGCACCGGACGGATGCCGGAAAACCCGGTGGTGCTCAAAACCATCGTCACCACCGAGATGGCCCGTGCCGCCGCCGAGCGAAACGGCGTCCGGTGCCTGGATACGTTCACCGGATTCAAGTTCATGGCCGCGAAGAAGAACAATCTGGAGGCCGCAGGCGAGGGAAAGGTCATCTTCTCCTTTGAGGAGTCCATCGGCTATATGGCCGGGGATTTTGTCCGGGACAAGGACGCCGTCACAGCGTCGCTGCTGCTGGCAGAGATGGCGGTATGGTACCATAACCGCGGCATGACCCTGATCGACGCCCTGGAAAGCCTGTTTGAAAAATACGGCTACTACGGCGAGCGCACCGTGAACCTGATGATGCCCGGTCTGGACGGGCCGGAGCGGATGGCGCGGCTCATGTCCGGGCTCCGGGCTGATATCCCGCGTGAGATCGCCGGGACGGCGGTGGGGGAGATCACCGATTATCTGGACGGCACGGTCACGGACATCGCGTCCGGCAGAACGGCGAAAAGCGAGCTGAGCGGCTCCGACGTGCTGCGGTACGCCCTTGCGGACGGCACCGTGATCCTGGTGCGCCCCTCGGGTACGGAGCCGAAGATCAAGGTCTACGTGCTTGCCCGCGGCGAGAGCGCGGATGAGCGGGGAGAGCGGATCGAAAAATACGGCGCCTGGGCGGAAAGCCTGGCGCAGACAGGGGAGAAATAACGTGTCAGTGGAAAAGGTCAGGGCCTATTTCAGGCAGTTCGGGATGGAGGACCGGGTGCAGGAGCTGGACGAGTCCTCCGCCACCGTGGAGCTGGCCGCCAGGGCCATCGGCGTGGAGCCCGCGCGGATCGCCAAGACGCTCTCCTTCAAAAACGGAGACGGCTGTCTGCTGGTGGTGGCGGCGGGCGACGCCCGGGTGGACAACCGGAAGTTCAAGGATCGGTTCGCCATGAAGGCGAAGATGCTCAGCGCCGAGGAGGTGGACAGGCTGGTCGGGCACTCCGTCGGCGGCGTGTGCCCCTTCGGCATCAACGCCGGGATCCCGGTATATCTGGACGAGTCCATGCAGCGGTTTGAGTCCGTCTACCCCGCCGCGGGCAGCGGCAGCAGCATGATCCACCTGGATCTGGAGGAGCTGTACCGCTATTCCAACGCCCTGGGGTGGGTGGACGTCTGCAAGCTGCCCGGTGAATGACTGTGAGGTTGAACGATGACGCCAAATGACTGTATCATTCGTCTGGAGACGCCGGACGATCACAGCGAGGTCGAAAACCTGGTCCGGGAGTCGTTCTGGAACGTCTACCGCCCCGGCTGCAGCGAGCATTACGTGATCCACGTGCTCCGGGACGATCCTGCCTTCGTGAAGGAGCTGGACTTCGTCATGGAGCAGGGCGGCAGGATCATCGGACAAAACATGTTCATGAAAACGGTCATCCTGGCCGACGACGGCAGCGTCGTCCCCGTTCTGACCATGGGGCCGATCGGGATCATCCCCGAACTGAAGCGCCTGGGATACGGCAAAAAGCTGCTGGATCATTCTCTGGAAAAAGCGGCGGAGATGGGCTTCGGCGCGGTCCTGTTTGAGGGGAACATCGCTTTTTACGGCAAGAGCGGATTTGATTATGCCGGTCGGTTCGGGATCCGGTATCATGATCTGCCGGAGGACGCCGACGCGTCGTTCTTCCTCTGCAAAGAGCTGATCCCGGAATACCTGGACGGTATTTCCGGCGTCTATCAGACGCCTCAGGGCTACTATGTGGACGACGCGGACGTAGAGGAATTTGATAAGCGCTTTCCGCCCAAGGTGAAGCGGAAGCTGCCGGGCCAGCTCGTCTGAAGTACGCAATAACCGCAGAGCCGGTACTCCGACATGAGTACCGGCTTTGCTGCGCAGGGCGCATGAAAGGAGCGAACTCTATGGAACTGGTACTGTATGTCCACGGAAGGGGCGGCTGCCCGGAGGAGGCGGCGCATTATCGGCCGCTGTTCCCCAACGCCCGCGTGGAGGGGCTGGAGTACCGGGCTGATACGCCATGGGACGCCGGGCGGGAGCTCCGCCCGGCGGTGGAAAAACGGGCGGAGGGCTTTTCGCGCGTCACGCTGATCGCTGTCAGTATCGGCGCTTTCTTCAGCATGCACGCGGGGCTCGACGATATGATCTGCAGGGCGTATTTTATCTCGCCGATCGTCGATATGGAGAAGCTGATCCGCAGCTTGATGTCACGGGCCGGCGTCACGGAGGACGAATTGAGGAGAAGGGGTACGATCCCCACCTCCTTCGGCGAGGTGCTGTCCTGGGAATATCTGCGCTGGGTCCGGGAACATCCGGTCCGGTGGAACGCCCCCACCAGGATCCTCTGGGGGCGCCGGGACGAGCTGACCGCCTATGAGACGGTCGCGGCCTTTGCCGCATCGCACGGGGCAGACCTGACCGTGATGGAAAACGGCGAGCACTGGTTCCACACGGAGGAGCAGATGCGGTTCCTGGACGAATGGATCAGGGGCGGCGGCGCGCTCACTTGACCACGACAGGCAATAGAGAACCGGGACGGCGCGCGAACGCCTTCCCGGTTTTTTTCGGAATACGGCTGCGCCGGAGCGGTAAAAATCGCGGCGCGGCCTTTTTACGGGCTGTCCTCCCGCTCCAGCGACACGGCGGAGACCTCAAATGCGGTACGCCGGAGCGGCACGCCGTCGGTGAGCTTGATGTAATCCCGGCTCTGAAGCCGTCCCTCCAATGCGACCCGGTCCCCCACGGCAAGGCCGGAGGCATACCGCGCGGCCCCGCCCCAGGCAATGACAGGCAGATAATCGCTCCTGCCGTAGGGGCGGTTTACCGCCAGCAGGATGTCGCAGATCTGCCTGCCCATGGGCGTGCAGCGCAGGACCGGCGCCTTGCACAGCACGCCCCGGAGGGCGGCCCGGTTTTCAAACGGCCCGTCGCAGATCTCCAAAGACCGTGCCAGCACCGTGATCACAAGGCGGCTGCCCGCGCCGCTGCGGTTGTTGTAGGAGCGGATCTCTCCGGAAACGGCCAGCTTGCCGCCGGTGTAGATCTCCGTCTCCCGCAGAAGCGATTCCCGGGCGATCACATTCAGCCGATCCCGGTGGCCGGAGAGCCTCTCCGCCTCCACCGGGAACAAAAAGTACCGCTCGCCGCCGCCCATATGCGAAAACATCGGCGCGCCGCAGAGAACGCCCCTGAGCAGCATGCTGTTGACCGATCCATCCATAGCTCTACCTCTCGATCCCTTTGAGATATTTGAGCATATGAGCAGACGGGGACGAATATGTCCGGCGTTACACATTTTTGGTTGTAACGATTGATTATTTCCCCCGAGGGTAGTATACTGGAGAAAACGACCAGAAGGGAGGCGCCGGCAATGCTCAACGAGATGGCGATCCGATGCTTTCTGTCCCTCGCCAATACGCTGAACTTCACCGAGACGGCCAAGAATATGTATATGACCCAGCAGTCTGTCAGCAAGTATATCGCAAAGCTGGAGGAGTCCCTGGGCTTTAAGCTGTTCATCCGGACGCACCACTATGTGGCGATCACCAAGGCCGGCGAGAACTTCTATGAGCTGTTTTCCAAATTCATGGCAGACTACGCACGGGTCACAGAGGAAACGCGCCGGTACTACAGCGACATGTACAACACCATCCGCATCGGATACCTGGAGATGCTGGAGATCACAAGTCAGCTCTCCGGCGCGCTGAAGGTGCTGAAGGACGATTTCCCCGATATCCGTCCCGTGGGGGAAAAGCACCCCCAGCACGAGCTGATCGAGCTGTTTATGAACCGAAAGCTGGATCTTATCATCACTTACCGGGAATTCGCTCCCCGGGCGACCGGCGTAAAAAAGGCCAAGGTTCTGGAGACGCCTTTGGTGCTCCTTGTCTCCCCGGACCATCCCAAGGTGCGGGAAGGCGCCACAGTCGCCGACTTCAAGGGGGACCCCTTCATCAAGGCCGCCGCCAGCCATGAGACCGGTACGGAGACCCGGAACCGCGCCCTGCGCCAGTGTCGGGAGCTGGGCTTCACCCCGTCGGAAATCATCATTGCCCCCAACATCGAGTCCGCCTACATGGCTACGGAACTGGGCCAGGGAGTCTTCGTCTCCACTATGCTCTCCCGCATGAGCCTCCACAGCGAGCTCATCTGCTATCCCATCGGGAAGAACGAGGAGCTCCAGTGCTTCTGGTTCGAGAATCAGGAGAACCCGGCGGTGGCGAAGTTCGCTTCCTGCATTGAGAGCAAATATGACGGAGGGGAGGACGGCAGGCCATGAGCATCCCGATTTACTCCCTGGTGGCCTACTCCAACACCGGCAAGACCACTTTTCTGGAAAAGCTGCTCCCTGAGCTGACGGCCAGAGGACTCCGGGCCGCGGTATTCAAGCACGATGCCCATGAATTCCAGGTGGACAGGGAGGGCAAGGACTCCTGGCGCATGACAAGGGCCGGAGCTGCCGTCACCGTCGTCGCCTCGGAGACCCATTCGGCATTCATGGAGAACCGCTATGTCCCGCCGGAAACGCTCATCGCCCGCATTACGGATGTGGACATTATCCTGACGGAGGGGTACAAGCACGGCCCGTGGAAAAAGATCGCCATGAGCAGGCGGGCAAACGGGAAGCCCCTGCCGCTTCCGCCGGAGGAGTGCTTTGCCGTCGTGACCGACGAGGAGGTGGAGGCGGACGTCCCGGTGCTGGGGCTGGAGGACGCGGCGGAGCTGGCAGAGCTCATCTGCCGCGATATGGGATGGAATGGTCCGGCTGATCCTTAACTGATATGAAAAATACATTTTTCTGTTGCAAAAACGCGTGCGACTAGGTAATATATAGTCAAACGGCAAACACACCGCTGCCCGACAGGCAGAATTCAGAAAACGGAGGTCATTATTATGGATAAGCCCCTCAGCGGTATCAAAGTCATCGACATGAGCACCTTTATCGCCGTGCCCGCCTGCGCCAGGCTCCTTGCGGAGTTCGGTGCTGAGGTCATCAAGATCGAGTCCAAGGGCGGCGACCTCGTCCGCTTCAACGGTGTTTCCGAGGGCCGTCTCGGCAGCCCCTATGAGAACACCACTTACGACCTGGAGAACGCCCACAAGCGCGATCTTGTCATCAACCTGAAGGCCCCCGAAGGCCGGGAGATCCTCTTCAAGCTGCTGGAGACCACCGACGTGTTCCTGACGAACTGGCGTCCCCAGGCTCTGGCGAAGCTGGGCCTCGACTATGAGAGCATCAAGGATCGCTATCCCAAGCTGGTCTACGGCGCCTTTACCGGCTACGGTGAGACCGGCCCCGACTGCAACCTGCCCGGCTATGACTTCACCGCTTTCTGGGCCCGCGGCGGCATCATGGGCTCCCTGATGCAGAAGGGCGCCGAGCCCATCAACCTGGTCCCCGGCATGGGCGACCACATCTCCGGCTACTTCATGGCAAGCGGCATCATGATCGCCCTGTACAAGGCCCTCAAGACCGGCAAGGGCGACAAGGTCTCCACCAGCCTGCTCCACAGCTCCATCTTTATCCAGGGCATCCCCATGCAGGCCGCCCAGTACAAGGATCTGGGCCAGTCCTACCCCATCAGCCGCAAGGACGCCGAGAACCCCTTCAACAACACCTACAAGACGAAGGACGACCGTTATCTCCAGCTCTCCATGCCTCCCTTCGACGTGTTCTATCCCAAGTTCATGCCCCTCATCGGGCGCGAGGATCTGGTGGGCAACACCCGCTACACCATGGACAGCATCACGAAGAATCACCTGCACAGGGAGTTCATCGAGATCCTGGAGGAGGCCTTCCTGAAGAAGACCGCCGCCGAGTGGCTTGAGATCTTTGCCGCCAACGATATCCCCTGCTCCCTCTGCCAGGTTTGGGAAGAGGTGCTGGAGGATAAGCAGGCCTGGGCCATCGGCGCCTTTGAGGAAATGGACTATCCCATCAGCGGCAAGCGCGCCATGGTGCGTCCTCCCGTCACCCTGGAGGGTGTGGAGAAGCTGCCTTACGTCCGCGCCCCGTTCCTGGGCGAGCACAGTGAGGAGATCCTCCGCGAGCTGGGCTACACCGATGAGCAGCTGGAAGAGATGCATAAGAACGGCATCTACAACACCTGGGACGATCTCAGGGAGCGCTGCGGCGGCCAGATCCCGGACCTCAACTGATCCTGTTCCCCACAAGCACCGCATCCTCCCCAAAAGCCGGGATGGTGTGAGCGACGATCGGGAAAAACCGATCCCAGAAACAGAATACGGCATAGCTTGCGAGCACGCAGGCTATGCCGTTTCTTTCTGTTTTATCTGAGGCTCAAGCGTCGTTTCCCAGCGCCGTACCCAGCAGGTAACCGAAGGTCAAGCCGGACCCGATGCTGTTGCCCGGCAGGATCATGGGATAGTCCACGCCGTAGCGTCCGCCGGCCACGTTGCCGATGGCGTACAGGCCGGGGATGGGGTTCTTTTCGTCGTCCAGGACCCGCATGTCCGGATCCACAGTGACGCCGCCCACCACGGCCAGCAGAGCGGGACCGATCTTGCGGGCAATGTAGGGGGGCTTGTCCACGGGGATCATCAGCTCCGGCCGCTTGCCGAACTCGTCGTCGTGTCCGTTCCGGCACATCTCGTTGTAACGGGCCAGCGTCGCCGTGAAGCCGTCCCGGTCCACGCCCATCTTTTCGGCCAGCTCCTCCGGCGTGTCCGCCATGACGGTGATCCCGCTTTTCAGGCCCCGGTCGATCACAGCCTGCTCCTTTTCCACAGAGAACTGTTCCTCGCCCAGAGGATTCTCCTGCCCCCAGAATATCCCGCCGCCGTAAGGCAGCGTTGCCGGGATCTTCTCGGGCCAGTCGGAGTCGAACACAGACCAGATGTATTTCTCGCCCTGCTGAATGATGTTCAGGCTCTTGGCCTGGAGGTAGGTGTCCTCGTTCATGAAGCGCTTTCCGTCGTTCTTCACAAACAGGAAGCAATAGCTGCTGTGGAGATAGAGCTGCGGGTGGATCATGGTGGGGAAGGGCGTATCCTCAAAGGCGGCGCCCGCCCACAGCGCGGCACGGTGCCCGTCTCCCACGTCGCTGCCCTTGGGGAAGCAGACCTTACCCGATGTCCGGTTGGCCAGCGGGCTCAGATCCTCGCACATCTCATCGTTTCCGCCGATTCCTCCGGTGGCCAGAACAACGGCCCTGGCGGCCTTCACGGCGATAAGGCTGCCGTCCTCTTTTACGGCGGCGGCGCCGGTGACCCGGCCGTTTTCCTTGATGAGCTGCTCCATGGGCGTGTTGAAGAGAAAACGAACGCCCAGCTTCTGCATCTCCTGATACATGCATTCAAGCACATCGGAAACGCCGCCGGGACGCCCCTGTCGGGAGACGGGCCCGTTAAGGAAGAAATGGGCGCCGTAGATCTCCTGATACGTTTCGCCCATATAACGGCTGCCGGAAATGGCGGTGCGCACGTTGTACTCCGGACGGGTGACCAGATCAAGGACCCACTCCAGCGCTTCCGGGCTGCGGTAGGCGAACAGGTGGACAAGCCGCTCGTCGCAGCGGTTACCGCAGCGCTTGACCCACTCCCGGACGAAAGCGTCCGGATCGTTGTGAATGCCGTATTTCTCCAGAACGGAGGAGTTTACCGCGCCCACGTTGAAGCCGCGGGCCGTGTACCTGTCCAGCTTTTCCATCACAGTGACCTTGACCCCGGATTGGGCGGCGCGATAGGCGCAGCTCATGCCGGCGATCCCGGCGCCGATGACAAGGACCTCTGTTTCCAGGATCTCGCTGAATTCCTCCGGTGAATGGACCTTCGGCGGATCGGCCCAGCTTCCCCATTTTGCGTTTTTCACAGTCATTCCCCCGTTTGCGTTCCAGTGTGCTGTTTGCCGGGCATCCCCGGATCACATCCTTATCCGGTCCGGGGAGCTTTATAGTAGGTATCAGAAGCCGCGGTCAGTGTCCGCCCATCTGCTGCCCGAAGGGATTCTCGCCTGCAAGGCCGTCCTGCTCCATCATGGATTCCAGCACGTCGATGTCGGAGGAGATGTCCAGGGCGTCGGCCTTGAAAAGCTGATCGAGCTGCTGCTCGAAGCCATGGCTCAGGGTGTCCAGGATCCGGCCGATGTCCCCCTTGGCGGAGTTGATGTTGTCGCCCTCGATCCCCTGGCTCTCCAGCGTGGCATAGGAGCGGAGGAGCTTCAGCGTGGTGGGCAGATAATAGTCCATGAATTTGCGGATCTCCGATACTTTTTCGGGCTTTTCCTCCACCACGTTGAATATTTTCGCGGTGACGGTCTGGATCCGGTCGATCTTCTCGGAGATAGGCACGTCTTCAATGGAGTCGTTCAGATTCTGCAGCTCGTCCAGGATGGAGTTGTAGCGGCTCTTTGGCGCGTTGGCAGTCTCCGCGGCCTTGTCGGCGGCGTAGCGGCGCTGGCGCTCGTTCTCCGCATCGTCGTAGGAGCGGACAAGGCTGTCGAGCCCGATATCGATGAACGCATTTTCCCCAAACGCGCCGTCCTCTATCATTTCGCCCAGATCGTCCTTGATCATCCGCTCTGTGTAGCCGGTCTGCTCCGCGATCTCGGATATGCGGACGACGCTGCGTTCGCCGATTATGGAGAGGTACTGTTTTTTCCTGCGGCGCTTGCGGGTGATCTTGCCCCGGAAGAACAGCGAAACGCCGCCGCCGGCCAGATAGAACAGGGACTGGACCAGCTCCACGATGGCGCTGCGGACAGTTCCGCCGGAAAGGGCGCTGAAAAAGTCGGTCAGGTTGGCTGCGCCGATGAAGAACAGAATAGCCCCCAGGATGAGGAGCACCGTGGGCAGCACGGATTCCATGCTTTTTCGGTCCTTTTTTGCGGGTGTGGGCTTGATCTGCTCCACCGGCACCCCCTCCCGCGCAGCGATGCGCGAGCTGGTGGTGCGCGGCGCCGTGTCCGGCCTGTTGATGGACCGGACGAAGGACGCGGAGTTTTTCTTGCCGCTTTGATACTCGTTATAGTAGTCCTTCAGTTTGCGGATGAGCAGCGCCAGCCCCACCGGCCAGAAGACGGCAAAGGCGATGATGATGAGCACCCATTCCACCGCATCGTTGGATGAGTTCTTTTTGTTGTTTTGATCGTTATTGTTCATGGTACGGACCTTTTGGCGTAATGATTGACATGTATGGTATGATTAAGTATAGCAGGGTTCTGCGAAAAAATAAAGAGGCTGTTTGATATTTGAAAAACCGGACGGGTTTTGGCCATCCAGGCGGTTTGTGTCCGGCGCTTTGTCCGTTTCATGCGACCCGATGCGGGGCGCGGAAATTGCCAAGGAGAAATGTCAAGTAGAGAAAATGGACAAAGGCAGGGCAGAGATTGACAGGGGGAAGGAAAGAGAGATAATAAAAAGGTCAACCGCGAATAAAAAGGGAGAAGAGAGGCGTGTGCCGGGAAGGGACACGTGCGCCCCGCAGGGAGCGGGGGAAGAAAACAGGAGGTGAGCAGGTGGAAAAGTATCTGGCATTCAAAGGCGTAGGGAAGTCGTTTCCCGGCGTACAGGCGCTGAAGGATGTGA